>JBBQGE010000020.1:0-83180 GCA_038322675.1 Bryobacterales bacterium | reverse complement strand
GTCGCCCTGCCACCGGCGCTACGCCCATGCTGAACGCATCCTCAGTTCGGCTCGGGCGGAGAAAAAGCGTGTCACTAGGCCGTTTTCAAACTTGCAACCCGCCGGGAATGAACAGCTTCCACCGGAGTGGTGTAGAAGATGAGCTTGAGCGGGTGTAACCGAAACCCTGGCATATCCATATGGGCAACGGTGGGGGTGGCGTGAAGGGTCGCTGGAATGTGCTGCAGCTCAGCGTGTTCCGGGTTTACGCCGCGCGGGTCGTCTTGTTCAAACAGCCGTTTCAGCCCCTTGTGCCGGATTGTCCGTATCATCCCGTACCGTACCCGCCCCGTGGCACATGTCGAGTCTGATAATAATACTTTCATGCCTCCCAATCGAACGCGGCGAATGCACACGGTCGCGGAAAGCCATTTCAAGGCCTTCCCAGTTTTCGACCCCACACGACACAGGTATCTGGCGATTTGATCGTTTCCCCGGCAAGGGCAAGGTAGTCGGAGTCAGGGATAGCGAGGTTCAAAACGACATTTATACGGTGTACGACGAAGACGGCAAACTGGATACTGGAATCGAAAGCCTTTTCTGCGAACTTGAGAGTGCCTTCGGTGACGAGCGACAGTTCCTTGCTAGACAAACAAAACACTCTGGAACATCGGGTGCCACTATCGAAAGAGCAGTGGAGCGGGTTGGCTCGGTTCATCGCAGCCCCTCCGGGACTTCGCCGAATTTCCGGTATATGTCAGCAAGGGTGAGCACGATACCAGTATGGCGATCCTTTGCGGACAATAGAAGTTGTAGCGGGCGAAAAAGGCAAGCGGTTGGCGGTGCAAGGAAGGCTCATCTGAAAGAAATTTCTACTTCGATATAGCTGCCTGGTGTGGCCGCGTTCACGGCTGCGGCGACAAGGTGGGCATGCGGGCGCAATTGAGGCCATTGCTGCCTGCCTATCAGAATGACGGCAATCTTGCGGCCAGTGAGGTTCTGCTGATAGCGAATGTTCTTATCGGTCGTTAGAAGGACGTCGAAACCAGCTTCTTCGGCGGCGATGAGCAATTCACCATTGCGCAGCCGGCCCATCCCTCCTGCGCGGCGGTCCTGACCGCATGGCCTGCCAGAAACAGGCGGAGTTGAACGGGCGTTGCCCGATCGAACAGAATCCGCATTTACGGGGCGAGAACCGGCGGCCTGTCAAGGCTGCGGGCGGCGAACTCAATCACGGCTTTCACCTGCTCGCGGTCAAGCCCGTCGAACCATTCCATGATGTCGTCGATATTCGCGCCCGCTTCAATGTTTTCAAAGATAGCGGACACCGGCATCCGGGTTCCCTTGAGAACCCACGCGCCGCTGACCTTGCCGGGCATGCTCTCCACGGCGGGACATTGAGACCAGTCGAGAGTTGCCATAGTTCCTTTACCCTCTTTTCAATCGTAGCCTCGTAGCACGAGTCGGTGGCGGCGTCACGAGGGGCCGGGAACGGGCAGTGGTGGATGCGCACCGAGAACATATGCGGATGCCGGCTACCTCTCGTCGTCGAACAGATCCTGACGGCGAATGTGTTCGCCTTTGAAGAACACGCTGGAGAGGCGCTCAGTAGCATTGATATCCTTCAGCGGATTCCCATCCACCAGGATGAAACTGGCCTCGTAACCCTTGTGAATCAGCCCGATTCGATCGGAGGCGTGCAGCAGTTTCGCAGCATTCCACGTAGCGGCCTGCAGTGCCGCGGCGGGCGGAATGCCGGCCTGCACCCATAACTGCAGTTCGCGATGGATGGCGGGGCCGTGGATGGTGAGCGGGTTGCCCGAGTCGGTCCCGGTGACCAGAGTTACCCCTTGCTGGTAGGCCACCAGCAGATTCTGATTTGCCAAGTCGAGGTTGAAGTGACTACCTTCGAAACTTTCACGTATCTTGGCTGCAGCGGGTGATTGCATGTACTTCTTCGTGTCGGCGATGAGTTTCGGCGGACCCACCTGTTGCACCAGCGAGCGGTCGAGAGGATCGGTCTTGCCCAATCCAAGATCCATCATGTCTTCGTAGACAACCACGGTCGGATCGTAGGCGATACCGCGCTCCTTCATGCGACGGAAGACGCCGGCGGGAATAGCTTGCCGCGCCGAACCATGCTCCACCGAATCGGCACCCGCGGCGATGACGTCGGTAACATCCTGAATGTCGCCTGTGTGCACGGAGGCCGGCAGATGATGCTGGTGCGCGGCCGTCACGATCGCGTTGAGGATGGACGCATCCATGCGATTGAAGAGCATGCCGGGAGTCCCTGCCTCCATCACGGCTTTGATGGCATCGACACCACGCCCGGCGAGCGCCGCCACCTGATCGGCGGCCTCCTGCGGAGTCTTCGGAGTGCGAACGAAATCCTCCAGCATGGCCTTGCGCGCGCTCTCGGGCATGTTCTTGATGAAATCCATCTTGAGGTATTCGGTGCCGTGGCCGCCCTCGGCGGTGAACAGCGGACCGGATATGAATAACTCCGCACCGAGATCGGTACCGTTGCGGATATTATTGCGTTCGTCCAGAGCCATGCCAGTGGCGTCGCCCGCGCTCTTCACGGCTGTCACACCGCTGTACAGGTACGCTTCTAGCGGGCGGCGAAAGCCGGAGGCTGCGCGGTAATCTTCCGGTTTTGCATAAAATCCGCCAGGGGCGCCGAGGTGCACGTGAACATCGATGAGTCCGGGCAGGAGGGTTTTGCCCGCACCCTCGATTTCAGTCGCCTTCAGGTCCTTCGCCGACGGTGGGTCGCCCGTGCAGATCTCGGCGATATGCCCCTCGCGCACCAGCACGCCGCCGTTCTCGATGACGGTGCCGTCGCCCGTGAAGATGCGGACGTTCCTCACTAAGTAGGTAACTCGACGGCTGAGTTCGCGATCGAAGACCCGGTTCTTGACGATGTTGTCCTTGGTCCGGGTCTGGTACATGCCCATCAGGACGAACGGCGCGAGTACGGCGACCACCCATAACTTAGAGGCGTTCGATAACTTCTCGCCCTTCTCCCAACGAAAGAGTTTGACCCCAACGAAGAAACTGACCAAAACCGTGAGCACCAGAGCACCGAGCGCGGCCAGGTTGTGAGATAGCGGTTCGCCGCCGCCGAGTATCGATTGCATTCCGACGAACAGATGCGTGGCGGGAAGGTACTGCGCGACCGTCTGCACCCACTCCGGCATGATGGTGACGGGGATGGTGGCGCCGCTGAGGAACAGCATCGGCATGTAGAGGCTCTGAATCAGGATCTGGGCTTCCTGGGTCGAGTTAGCGACGGCCGCAATCATCAGTCCGATGGCGCGGAATGCCAGCACGCCGGCCATGACGAACAGCGTGAGCGAAATCATGTTGGACGGCATCGGCATGCCGTACAGACGATTGGCCAGCACCAGCACCAGCAGATAAATCGGGATGAAGTTGAACAGACCGACCACCATCGACGCCACCAGCATCGGGGCCGGGCTGATGGGAGCCACCTTGAAGCGGCGGAGGATATTGGTTTCGCGATCGACGGTGGCGCGCATGCCCGCGCCGAACAGGCCGGTTCCCAGGATGCCGAGAGTCAGCACCATGTTCACCACCAGCATGGCCGTGCCGCGCTCGGCATGCATCATCTGGCTGAATATGAAGAAGAAGATCAGCGGCATGAAGTAGCTGAAGAACAGCGCGGCACGGTCGCGAATGGTAAGGCGCAGATAGGTTTGAATTAGTGCGAGATAGCTGTTCATGTCAGTCCCTCAACTTCTTTCCAGTAAGTTCGATGAATACGTCCTCGAGAGTCGGGCGTTTCAGGTGAACGTCGGTGACTTCAAGTCCGGCATGATCGATCCACTTGATCACTTCCACCAGCGTGCGGCCGGGATGCGGGGAGCCGAGGACGATTCCGGTGCGATCGGTGGAGAAAACCGGTTGGGCGACGGATGTGAACGAAGGCAGACCATCTTCCGGCAGCGGCGCGCTGGCCGTGACCTCCACTCTCGATTGCCCGATGGTCTGCGCCTGGATTTCCCGAGGGGTGCCCATCGCGATGATCTTGCCTTCGTCGATGATGGCGACGCGGTCGCACAGGCGCTCGGCTTCTTCGATGTAGTGTGTGGTGAGCACGATGGTGCGTTTGGCGTCCTTCAATTCCTGGATGAGGCTATGGATTTCGAGGCGGACCTGGGGGTCGAGGCCGGTGGTCGGTTCGTCGAGAAACAGGAGTTGGGGATCGTTGAGAAGCGCGAGGGCCAACGCGACCCGCTGCTTCTGTCCGCCGGACAGAGTCGTGTAGTAGACGTTGCGCTTCTCCCAGAGCTGGAGCCGTTTCAGAAGCTGATCGCGATCGATCGTGCGTTTGTAGAAGGCCGAGAACAGGGCGAGAGCTTCGCGGACCGTGATCTTTTCGGGAAGGTTCGTCGCCTGCAGACAGACGCCGATCCGCTGCTTCAGATCGTTCACCTGGACGCCGGGGTCGTATCCAAGGACGGAGACATGGCCCTGGGTGCGCGGGCGGAGTCCCTCGAGAATCTCGACGGTGGTGGTCTTGCCGGCACCGTTGGGACCGAGCAGTCCGAAGACCTCTCCCTGGCCCACTTCGAAATCGATGCCGCGAACGGCCTCGAACGCATCGTAGGATTTGCGGAGTCCCCGAACCTCAATCGCTGATTCGCTCATGGTTCCTGACTAGCGTGACGGATGAGATGGTTCGAGCGCAATCGGAGACCGGATGAATGACGCCGTGCACCGACGAGTGCCGCAATGGAACCGACGGGCGGAACCGTGCGACATTTTGTCCCGAATTGGAACACTCTGTCCGGGTCGGCATGGTAAGTGATTGAAAAGAAAGACAGCGATTTTGGAGTCTCGCCTGCATACCCCTCTAGCGGTAATTGTGTCTACTTCGCGCCTCATCCATGCGACGCTTGCCGTTCTGACCTTTACCATTCTGGCGTCCACGGCATGGTTCGCGCCGCAAGACCACTGGGCAACCGACGAAGGCGCGCGCCATGCCTGCTATTTTGCGATCGCGCTGTTCGCGGCGAGTCTGAAGGTCCGTGGGGCGGATGTGCCGGGCGCGAACTCGATGGCGTTCTTGTTCGTCATCATCGCGTTGGTGGAACTCGATCTCCGCCAGACAGTCCTGATCGGCGGTTGCGCTGTGATCGTACAGTCGGCGTTTCGGCGGATGACCACCGAACGGGCCGTGGAGACGCTCACCGCGTTGATCGGAACGTTGGCGGCAGCCCTGGTGTCGCAACTAATGTACCGGTCCGACGTTCTGCGGACGCTGGGGCTGGAGCCGCCAGTCCGGTTGGTGATGGCGGTGATGGGTGCGTTCGTCGCCTATCATCTGCCGGGAGCCATTGCCGGATTCATGACCGACGGCTACGACCGTCGACGTCTGTTTGAGGCGCTGTATCTGTGGTCGTTTCCGTACCACCTGATCGCCGGCATGGTCACCGGGCTCTACAGCTTCATTTACCCGTTTGTGCACTGGTACGCAGCGGCGTTTCTCATGCCGATGATTTACCTGGTCTACGTCTCGTACGAGTTGTATACACGGCGGCTGGACCGTCAGCGGTCGCATGCCGACCGGGTGTCGTCCTTGCACCTGCGGACTATTGAGACGCTGGCTCTGGCGATTGAGGCCAAGGATCACACCACGCACGATCATTTGAAGCGGGTTCAGGTCTACGCGGCGGAGATCGCGAAAGATTTGGGGATCGGCGAGGATGATCGGTTGGCGCTGCGCGCGGCGGCAGTCCTGCACGACATCGGGAAACTGGCCGTGCCGGAGCACATTGTTTCGAAGCCCGGCAAACTCACTCCCGAAGAGTTCGAAAAGATGAAGATCCACCCTGTGGTCGGGGCGGAGATTCTGGAGCGTGCGCTTTTCCCTTACCCGGTGTGTCCGATCGTTCGAGCACATCACGAGAAGTGGGATGGCACGGGGTATCCCGATGGACTCAAAGGCGACGAGATCCCGATTGGTGCGCGCATACTGGCGGCTGTGGACTGCCTGGACGCCCTCGCGTCGGACCGCCAGTATCGCCGTGCACTGCCGGTGGACGGAGCCATGGCGGAGGTGGCGGCCCGTGCTGGAAGGGATTTCGATCCGCGAGTGGTTCAGGCACTGCAGCGGCGGTATCGCGAATTAGAGAGCATGGCGCGGGAGATTCAGGCGGATCCGCTAAAGCCGCTGACCGGCGGATGGGAGACCGCGACTTCGGAGGCACCACGCGTTTCGCAAGTTGAACCGCCTCCGCTTCCCTTCATTCGCAGTATCGGTGCCGCTCGCGAAGAAGTGCAGAAGCTGTTCGATTTGTCGCACGAATTGGGATCGTCGCTGGGAATGCGAGAGACCTACGCAGTGTTGAGCCGGGGGTTGAACTCGTTAGTGCCATACGAGACGATGGCGCTGTTTCTGGTTTCAGGTGACGAACTGAAGGCCCAATTCGTGCATGGGAAGGATGCCGGTCCGTGTCACGGGCGTTCGATGGCCCTGGGATCGGGCATTAGCGGGAGAGTGGCGGCCACCGGCAAGGCGGCTGTGAACTGCGACCCATCGCGCGAGGGCCCTGGGATGGAGGCGTTCGCGTGTATGATCTCGGTGCCGCTGGCGGGCCGGCACGGAGTGGTGGGAGCGCTGTCGTTATACAGCTCCCGGCGCGCCTGCTACGGAGGGGATCATCTGCGATTGCTGAACGCGATTGCGCCCAAACTGTCGCTGGCGGTGGAGAACGGTCTGACGTTCAAGCGGGCGGAGGATTCGGCGACAACCGATTATCTGACGGGTCTGCCCAATGCACACTCGCTTTTCGTTCACCTGGACCGCGAAGTGGAGTTGAGCCGGTATCTGGCGGCGCCGCTCGGGATTCTGGTTTGCGATCTGAACGGGTTCAAGCACATCAACGACACGCAAGGCCACTTGACGGGCAACCGCTTGCTACGCGCAGCAGCGCAGGCCCTGAAATCGCGGTGCCGCGAGTACGACTACGTCGGGCGTATGGGCGGCGATGAGTTCGTGCTGGTGTGTTCGGGATTGGGGCACCAGGCGCTGATGGAGCGCATTCCGGATCTGCGTGCTGCGATTCGCGAGGCGGGCAACGAAATCTGCGGACGAGGTCTGCTGGATGCGAGCTTTGGGTGTGCAGTGTTCCCGGATGACGGGACCAGCGCCGATCAGTTGCTCGCGTGCGCCGATCGCCAGATGTATCAGGACAAAATGCGAATCAAGACAGGCGCGACTTACAAGAGTGTGGCCAAGCCGGATGCCGATCGAAGAAAATCCGCGGCGCAGTCCGCGGTTCACTAGCCGCATTCAATCGCGATCCCACGTTGCCCTAACTCCCCAAGCAGTTGTTCGACGGCTGGGGACATCGTGCCGGATCCCGGGACGGCGATGGCCCACTCGAGATTCTCGCGGAACTCGCTGGTGCTGATGGTCCAGGCGGCCAGGTGGGGCGGGGTACTGCTACCGATGCGGATGAGAGACCAGTGCCGGGCGAGTTCGAGCGCGGTGGCGTGGTCGGGCTTCGGGCCTCGCACGATGAAGTGGTTATCGCCGGCGACCAGAATACCGAGCCTCATCCCGCATCTACCCGATTGTCGAACACCGGATAGCCAACCGCGAAGTGATACACCACCTGCCTCGACGGCGGCACACCGAGATAGCGGGTTACTTCGTCGTCGAAGAAGGCGCCGATTCCGGTGGCCCGTAGTCCGAGCGATTCAGCGGCGACATAGAGCCGCTGCCCGATGGCGCCGGCTTCGAAGTGCACGTAGCGGTACCCGCGGTCGCCGTGGATCTGGAGTGCCCGGTCCAGGTCGGCGATCATCGAGAACGCGACGCAGGCATTGCCGGCGAGATCCTGCCGTAAGCTGAGCGCGGCGGCCATGACACGCTGATCGCCGAGGTGGACCACTTCGAGTTCGCCGCCGGATGGCCAGTACCGGTATACTCCAGGCGCCAGATCCGCAACCCGGTGCACATACAGATAGAGTTGGACGAACGGTGTGCCGGCGAAATCCGCGCGGAACGGCTTCGTGGCCGCCGACAGCAAAGCCGAAAGCTGGGCCAGGGAAATCGAATCAACGCCGCCGATGAAATCGAGCGCGGATCGCCGGTTGCGCACTGCCTCGGCGAAAGGGATCGCGTGCGGTTCCGGCGCGGGTAGATGGATTCCGCCGGAGCCCGGCGCCGCCGGATCTGCCGCGCCCACCGGTTCGACCACCGAGGTTGCCGCATGCACTCGCTCGATTCGCGGGTACGCCACGACTTCCTCCGAAAGCCGGTTCGGCTCGCCGGTGTGATAAACGGGTGGCGATGTCGATGGGGCGGCGGCGATCCCCGACAGGTCGATCAGGAGCATCGGCCATTCGTCAGCATTCAGCCGGCAAGTGCGCGCCAGTTCGGCGTCATCAAACCGGCCTCGCGCGAACGCGTTCAGCCCCATCGCCGCCGCAGCCAGCGCCACTGACTGCCATGCGTGACCGGCATCGTGCAAGCAGTATCGATACGCGCGGTCGCGGTACTTCCACTCTTCGCGCCACGCAATGCTGGTCAGCAGAATCGTGACCGGCGCGCATTCGAATCCACCGGTGGCGCGCTGGCCGGCCATGTGCGACGACGCCCGGTAGTGGTACAGGCCCGCCGGCCAGCCTCGCAAATCCTGCGTGAAGAAGTGGAATTCCGTGGGATGCAGATTCCCGGACGACGGGTTCACACGAAGCGCATATCGATAGCCCGCCGAGGGAACCAGTTTGGATGCGCTGATCGCGGCCGAATAGAAGAACATCTGCGACAGAAGATCCGCCCCGCCGGCGGGCGGAATTCCATTTGGCGCTGGCGGCCCGGCGGCCAGGTCGAGGACCGGGGAGCCTTCGTAGTGGCGGAACGGATCGGGCATGTTGGCCCAGTCCAGATAGTGCGTGGACCGGCGCAGCGAATCGGCGGTGTGCTTGGTGGCCTCGTGATAAGCGCGGGCGGTGGAGCCGGGCTGGCGGTTCACGCAGCAGCGCGGCGATTCCGCACGTCGGCGACATAGCGATCCAGATAGTCGCAGAACGCGCGATCCAGAACCTGCCGGGCATTGCCGCGATTATTCACAACGATTCCTTCGATATGCTCGACGCACAGCAGGCCGCGGGTGGTCGACGTAATGAAGACCTGGTCGGCGCGCGACAGATCCGCCAGGGTCAGCATGTGTTCCTCGACGGAGTAGCCGGCGATGGGGCAGTCGTGCAGCAGAACATGGCGCGTGATGCCGGGCAGACACCCCGAAGCGAGTGGCGGAGTGGCGACCTGGTTGCCGAATGCGGCGAAGATATTCGCGGACGTACACTCCGACACCTCGCCGCGTTCGTTTAGCAGCACCACCTCGTCGAACCCATCCATATGCGCCTGCTCGTACCAGGTGAGGTTCGCGGCCCACGACAGTATCTTCGTGCCGGCAAACGGCGAGGCCGCGTGCCTGCCGTTGGCGACGACTCCGAGGCCTACGGCGCGGCTCCAATCGTTAGTGTCCGCGGTGAGTGCGATGAGATCGTACGGGCGGCTGACTCCCGGTCCCTCCCAGAATCCGCCGCGGTTGCGGACCACCACAACGCGCATTGTGCAGTTGGGTGTCTGGTTGGCATCTACCAAACGCAGCAATGCCGACTCAAGGGCTGCGGGGTCGGTGGGGAAGGGCACGTGCATCAGTTTGGCGTCGTGCGTCATGCGATCCCAGTGCCGTTCGAATGCAAACAGGACCGAATTCACGACGCGAATCGTGCTGAACACACCCCAGCCGGAGAGCAACCCGAGTTGGCCCGGAATCAGCATCTGGCCAGCGGAATCGCGTATCTGATCGTTGTGCAGCAGGTACCGGTGAATCACCACTTCAGTGTATCAGCAGGGTTGCGATGCACCGGCGGCGAGCTGCGAGGATAACTCGGAGGCAAATTGCGCGATCTGCCGGCCCAGTGTTGTTTTCGGTTCGATGAGCGATCCTTCGCTCAGGGACTGACGGACTCGCCGTTCGCCAAAGTCGAAGGTGGCCTGTACCGGGACTCCGAGGTACTTCTGGAGCTGTTGGTGGTTCGCCTGGCCGGACTCGGGGCAGAGCGTCAGGAGTATGCTGGCCCGTGACCGGAGGTCCAGCGTTTCGAGAAATCGGAGTTTCTCGCGGGCAAGTTCGATGGAGGGGACCTCGGATGTGCAGACCAGCAGGATCCGCCGCGAACGGCGCATCAGTTCGAGCGCGTAGGTTTCCATACTCCCGGTCAAGTCTATGCAGAGCGCCGAATAGCCGGAACCGATCAACTCCAGCAGGCTTCGCATCTGATAGGCGGTGAATGGCTGCCGGGGATTCGCTGGTCCGCCGCAGACGACATGGAGATTGCCGGCCGTGACGATGCATCGCGACAGCGTGTGGCGGTCGATGGTCTGTCCGCTTGCCAGTAGCTCGCCCAAAGAACACGAAGGCGTCATGCGGAACAGAAACCGCGAGAGTCCGGCCGAGACGTCGAGATCGGCCAACAAGACGCGGGATCCCGGACGCGCCGCCATCGCGTGGCTGATGTTGCAGGCGAGTGTCGAGGTTCCGGATCCGCCGCGGACCGGAACGAAGCTCACCAGCGGCTCCGTCAGTACGCGATGGGCTGCTTCCGAGAACTGGTATACCACTCGCTGAATCGCGTCCTGAAATCGCTGGCGGTTGATGGGAGCGGCGATATGGTCTCGCACGCCGATCCGCATCAGTTCCGTCAAGGCGCGAGGGTCCTGCAGGCGGCTGATGCCGACGACGGCGGCGGTTGGGCAGGTGAACTCCATTTCTCGCAGGAATTCGATAACCGCGTTCAACCGCTCAATAACGACCAGGACCACATCCGGACGGGCGATCCGCAGTTGCCGGCCTGCCTCCGCCTGGCCAGGATAGTGGGACAGGACTAGCGACTGTTCCACCTGCCCGGTCTCGGTGAGCAGTTCGGCAATGCGTTCCCGCAGCGCCGCGTCTTCACAGATAATCAGGCCACGAAGTGGTCGCATCCAATTTTTGATCGACCGATGTCAGATACATCTTTAGGCTTTGCCCTGAACAATTCTGCGCGATCCGGCGGGTGCGCCACGCTACACTGGAATCTGGACTGGCGGCGCACGACTGGCGGACCCGCGTGCGCTAAATATTGTTGTGTCTGTACTCGCGCAAAGCCCTCCTTCGCACAAACAGGGGAATCCCGCGCTGACGTTGATCGCGGTCGGCGTAGTGATTGCCCTGCTGTATCTCGGCCGCGTGCTTCTCATCACGCTGGTAATCGCGGTGATCCTCGCCTTCATCCTGGATCCCGCGGTGCGTCTGTTCATGCGAATGCGCATGCCGCGCGCTCTGGCCAGTTTCGTCGTTTGTAGCGCTGCGCTGCTGCTGATTTATCTGCTCGGACTGGGTCTCTATACCGAGGCCTCTGCCCTGCTCGACGATCTTCCGGCCTATAGCCAGCGCATTTCGCAGATCGTCGATGACGCCGCCGCGAAGGTGGACCAAGTGGAGAAGAGCACCATTCAGTTGATGGTGCCAAAGCGGTACCGCGAGACCCAGCCGGAACCCACGCCGGCCAATTCGAAATCGCGGCGGAACGCGCGGCGCGGGACCGAGGGTGAGACGGAGCCACCTGCGATACAGGAAGTCCGCATTCGCCCCGAACCGACGCCCCTGATCACCTACGCCTACAACTACGTCAGCTCTTTCTACAATGTTCTGCTCATGGCGTCGTTCGTGCCGTTTCTGGTGTATTTCATGTTGAGCTGGCGCGATCACCTGAGGCGGAGTTTTCTGTATTTGTTCAACGCGTCCGACCGGCAAGTGGCGGGTCGTAGTTGGGAAGGCGTCGCGGAAATGGCGCGCGCGTATGTGCTGGGCAATTTCATTCTCGGTGTGCTGATCGGCATCGCGAGCGCAATCTTCTTCGTCATGATGCGGTTGCCATACGCGCTGCTGATCGGGCCCATCAGTGGATTTCTGAGCCTGGTACCGTATGTGGGCGTGCCGCTGGCGGTGATCCCGCCCGTGATGGCGGCGCTCGGCGTCTATACGCAACCGACCATGTACATTGTGATCGCACTCGTGGTAACTATGTTCCATCTGCTGGCGTTAAATCTTCTGTACCCCAAGATTGTAGGATCGCGGGTGCATTTGAATCCGCTGGCCGTAACCATTGCGCTGATGTTCTGGGGCACGCTGTGGGGCGGAATCGGCTTGCTGCTCGGGATTCCGATCACGGCGGGAATCAAGGCCGTGTGTGATAACGTGGGCAACTGGAAAGCCTACGGCAAACTTCTGGGGGATTGAGTTGAACTATCTGACTCGCCGTGAAATTCTGATAGGGGCCGTGGCGGCTCCCGCTTTGTGGGGCCGGAATCGCATCGATCACTCGCAGATCAGCGCGATCAGCGATGAAATCGCGCGGTCGCCCGAGGACGCCATCGCCTTTGCGCATCAGTACGGCCTGAAGTGGCTGGAACTGCGCGACGTGCCGGGCCGGAAGGGACAGAACTACTTCTTCATGGAAGAGCCCGAACTCCGGCAGGCCGCCAGACAGTTCGCCGATGGCGGCATCAAGATATCGTTCCTCAATACGAATCTGCTGAAGTTCGGACTGCCGGGGACCGCGCCGGTCCGGCGGAACGCGGAGACTCCAGAGGCAAAGGAAAAGCGCCAGGCGCGCGAGCAGGCGCGATTCGACCAGCGGGGCGAGGATCTGCGGAAGTGCATCCGGTCGGCTCAGATTCTGGGTTGCTCCCACGTGCGGGTGTTCACGTTTTCCCGCGTGGCGGAGCCTGAGTCGGTGTATCCGCGAGTAGCCGAAATCCTGAACGCGTTTGCGAAGGTGGCGGAGCACGAAGGCGTGAAACTGCTGGTGGAGAACGAGACGTCGTGCAACGTCGCCAAGTGCTCGGAGGTGGCGGCTCTGTTGAAACTGGTACCGTCCAAAGCAATCGGCATCAATTGGGATGTGATGAACGGCGCGGATATGAAGGAAACGCCGGTGCTCGATGGCTACGCGATGCTGCCTAAGCGGCGGGTTCATAATGCCCAGATCAAAGGGCGCAGCGTGCTCGACTATCCGCAGCACCTCGACTGGGCGCCGATCTTCGAGACACTGGCAAAGGACGGCTTCGAGGATCAGATCGGCCTGGAGACTCACATCTTCGGCGAGACGCAGGTGCAGAAGTCGCACGAGTCGATGGAGGCGATCCTGAAAATCGTCGATCCCGCGTTCCACGCCCGGCTCTCATGATCACCAAGCAAACAGCGATTTTCGTTGGCATCGGCGTGCTGATTATCGCCGCCATCCTATCCGTCACGCTCTACTCCACGCGCGGATCGCATCTAACGCTCGAAGGCAAAGTGCTGAAGGTGCGTACCCTTGCTACCGACGAGAAGAACTCGATCGCGGTGATCGACTTTCGCGTCACAAACCGGTCGGACCTGCTGTTTGTGACTCAGGGTGCGGACGTGACCGTCAAAGGTCCGGACGGAAAGGAAATCACGGGCGATACCATCGCGCGAACGGATATCGATCGCGTGATGGATTATTACAAGGTGCTGGGGCCGAAATACAACCAGACCCTCATCATGCGCGATAAAGTCGCTCCGGGCGAGTCGATGGACCGCATGGTGGCGGCAACTTTCCCCATTCCGGAAGCGGAGCTGGAGAAGCGGGCGAAATTGACCGTCCGTCTCCACGACGTCGATGGGGCCACCTTCGATTTATCCGAATCGCGTTAGTTACCTCTGGCTGGAATCGCGGCGCGAGACGTATCGCTCCGGGTCCTGATCGAAGCGCTTCTTACAGTCTTCAGAGCAGAAATAATAGCGATCCCCTGCGTAATACGAGGATGCCACTGCTTCATTTTCCGAGACTTCCATGTCACAAACCGGATCTCGCGCCATCCATGCCTCCGTCTTTACTGTACCGGCGGTTGCAGCCGCTGAATCACGTTCAATAGCACCGGGTAGGGATTCATAGCAGTTCCCTTCCACCATTCCTTCTTTGGACCTAACCGGAAAATTGCTAAATGCAGGTGTGGTGGACCCGAAGCGGCATCGCCAGTATTTCCAACATAACCTATGATCGTCCCGCGCGCTACTTCGAGGCCCTCGCGAATGCCATTTGCATAGTGATCCAGGTGGGCATAGTAGTAACAGAACTCCCGCTGTTCATCGAACTGATAAATCGTGTTACCGCCTGGTTTGCTCAGGAACAGGCGCTCGATGCGTCCGTTAACCATTGCCCGGACCGGCGTGTCGCGATCCGCCATGATGTCGATTGCTTCATGCAGACGGCCGCCGCTTCGGTCGTCGTTGAATGTGTCATGCAAATCGGCGATGGTGATGCCGGGAATCGGCAGGATCACTCCCTCGCCCGAGGGCAGTTCGGGTTCCGGATTCGACGGATTGCCGGGTGTCAAAGGCCGCGCTTGTTCGTCGGGCGGTAGTGCAGGTAGCGCCACCCGCACCGCGTGCTGCGTGCGAAGTCGCTGCAGGTACGGCGTCAGCACGCCGCCCTCCCACAGGAAGATGTAGAGGCCTAAAGCGCCGGCCACACATCCGGCAATAAACCATGTTAGTCGTTGCACGATGCGCTACTCCTTCAGGATGACTGCCATGTGGAGCTTAACCAGGTGCGAGAGTTCTTCGGCGTCCCAGTTAGTAAGCCGGATGCAGCCATGCGATTGTGAGTGCCCGATCAACTCCGGCTCGGCAGTGCCGTGAATTCCGTAATGCTCCTTTGTCAGGCCGATCCACACCACACCCACTGGGTTATTGGGGCCGGGCGCGATTTTTGCCTTGCTGTCGGATGGCTCGGAGTTCCAAAAGAGTTCCGGATGATAGTAAAAAATCGGATCCTGTTGGATGACTGTGATTTTCCAGTTACCTATCGGAAGCGGATCGTGCTCGCTTCCGATAGTTGCCGGGTACGCCGCCACGACTTTTCCGGACTTGTCTACCGCCAGGACGTTCGTATTGCTCTTGGTCACCACGACGTGATCCACTTCGCCCCGCGGCGCATTGTCGCGGACGTTCGGGACCATCAACTGCTGGCCGGCTTTCGTCAGGTCGGCGCCAGAATTGAGCTTCTGCAATAAGTCCGGCGAAATATGAAACTTCTCGCCGAGTTGCTCATTGGCGGACTGGTAGGTCAGGGCGTCTAGTTTTGCCTGCTCCTCCGTGGTTTCCGGCGTCGAGTGGAACGGACCTGCGACATCGTCCTGAGTGGTCGTGTAGGGTATGAGTACGTCTGACGTGTCCTGGGTTAGCGAGTCCCAGGTCTTTTGGTCGACGGTTCCGGATGCGTCCAGGTCGTGGGCCAATTGATAGCTGGTTATGGCTACCTTGGTGTTACTCCCGTACGTGCCGTCGATCTGACCCGGTGAGAAATGGGCGCGATCCAGCAAGATCTGTGCTTTTAGTGTCGCAGGACCACCGGAGTCCGGCCCGACCGTCTCGAATTGAGCATTGTTGACGGCGGCCGGGCTGAACTCACGGTTACCGGTCTTTACTCGATCAGCGGTACCTTTTGCATGAGACTGGTGCTGAGCCGCGGCTGCCGGGATACCCGTAAAACATAGAAACGAATAACTCAGCACGGCGAACAATAGGTATGACTTCGATTTCACACCTCATGAGCTGCAATTGGAGGACCAGGATACTGCTGAGTTGCACGCCGGAATGCTCCGAGTGCAACAGGCCGGTCGTAACGGTGACGCAGCCGGTCCCATGCCACCTCGAGAGAACCTCCCGTCAGCTCCTGTTGCTTCGCCCAATTCGAGAAAAGGTCGAGGCAGGTATGGTCGCTGAGCCTTCCAGGTGTAAATCCGTGCGGCATTGTTCCGGAGTGGATGACGGACGAATCGCGAGATGCGAAACCTGGGCACAACGGCAGCGCCACCAGGAAGACAACTACCGACGCGAGCAGATCCTTTGGTTTGGTAGCGTTTCTCTCCACTGTGTCATGCAGGCTCCTCCGGCACCGAATGAATCCGGGTGATTCCCGGTGGTGCGATTCCGTCCAATTGGACGAACTGGGCGCGCCCTGTATCGTATGCCTCTACTCCGCCGGTCTCAATGCGATAAAACCAGCCATGCAACTCCAGTTTGCCGGCCGCGCATCGCGCCGCGACCGAGGGGTGCGTGCGGAGGTGATCGATCTGCGCTATCACGTTTTCCTTTGTGATGGCTTCCAACTTTGCCGCGCCTTCAAGCTGCGGATAATTCTCCTCCACTACTCGCCGCGCGAGTTCGCCATGCCGAAGCCACTGAGCGACGGCCGGCATGTGAGCGACTTTGGCGGGCGTGATGACACCGTGCATGGCGCCGCAATCGGAATGGCCGCACACCACCAGGTACTTCACTTCCAGAGCCGCGACGGCGTACTCGATGGTCGCCGAAACACCGCCCGTCATTTCGCCATAAGGCGGCACCATATTGCCCGCGTTGCGGCATAGAAAGAGATCTCCGGGATCGCTTTGAGTAATGAGCTGCGGAACCACTCTCGAATCCGCGCAGGTGACGAACAGCGCCTGCGGATTCTGCCGGTCTGCGAGCATCTGGAATAAGTGCTTTCGCGCCGGGAAAACCTCCCGCTGAAATTGAGACACACCTCGGACTAAGCGTTCCATGGAATTTCTCCTGAATTATTGTAATTTCTCGAAATGTGGGTATACGCCGGCCGTCCCAACAAATTAGAGTGAGTACGGTTCGGCTGAAAAAGGAGAGCTATGAAATGCTCGGCGGCCTTCGGGTATGATAAGTATCGCGGTGTGGCGCGATCCCGGGTTCGCTGGGAAGGGAAATTGGTAGATCCGTGAACTGTGGCGCATGCTCCTGCGCGACGGCGCGGCATGCGATTGCGGATCTCCCTCCGGCACGGGCGAAAGTCCGGACGCGGCCACGTTCCAGTCTCACTATTTCCAGAGTCGCCCATGCGGGTAATAAGCCGTTCAGCAGAACAATGGAAATGGCGAGACACAGATATCGCGAGGCCTTAGTCTGATGAGAATCCATTTTTGCCGAGTCGGAAGAGCGGACGTCCAGGGCCGCTGACTTGCTCTATTTTACCGGAGTGCCGCTTCGATGTGAAGCGAAATTGTGCCTTACTGCGAGCGAGCGCCTGAGGGAATCAGGATCTGCGCTGCCGCGCCCGCCGAGGTCGGCAGCCACGTTGGCTGCATGTCCATCATCGGATCGGGCGGCGGTGGCGGCGTGCATTGCGTGTGCGGTTGCGTGCCGTCGATGAAATACTGCTGGCGCGAGTCGCAGCCGGGACCCGTCAGCGAGCCGCTCCAAGGATCGATGTTGACCGAGATCACTCCCGGCGGCGGGGGATCGAAACGGCGAGCAGTTGGATGAATTTTCGCAGCCCGCTTCATGAACTCCGCCCATACCGGCAGCGCCGACTTTGCTCCTTCCAGATCCAGTTCGCGATTGTCATCGAAGCCAACCCACACCACGCACAGCAGATCCGGCGTGTAGCCGGCGAACCAGCCATCGCGCGTCGTCCCGGTCTTGCCCGCCGCCTGGAGTTTGAAGCCGTGCGACCGCACGCCTGCTGCCGTACCGCTGCGCATCACTTCCTCCAGCATGTCCTGCATCAGGAACGCGACCCGCGGATCCAATGCGCGATGGCGATCGGGACTGCCGCTCAGTAGCGTCTGGCCCTCGTTCGAGACGCGCGAGAGAAACGTCGGCTTCACATACTCACCGCGATTTGCGAACACCGTGTAGGCGCCCGCTATCTCGAGCGGCGTGGTCTCATAAGCTCCAAGCGCGACAGAGGGTGTCGGCTGTATCTGGTCATTCAACCCGCACCTCCGTGCCATTCGAACAACCCGATCGTACCCTATGTCGCCGGCAAGCTTGACCGTCGCCAGGTTCATCGATTTTGCCAGCGCGCGGCGAAGTGTCACTCGGCCGTAAAAAGTATGTTCAAAATTCGACGGCTGATAGATCTGGTTTCCGAACTGAATGGTTGTGGGCTCGTCGACGACCGTGCTGGCTGGAGTATAGACTGTGCCGCCGTCCTGAACGCCGGAAGTGAGCGCGGCTGCGTATACGAATGGCTTGAAGACCGATCCCGGCTGCCGCATCGCCAGAGCGTGATTGAGCTGGCTTTCTTTGTAATCGCGACCTCCGATCAGTGCTTTCACCTCCCCGGTATGCGGATCGATGGCGATCAATGCGACTTGAGGCAGCACTCCGTCTTTCGCAATCTTGCGGCGCTTCACGTAGGCGTCCACTGCCGGCATTGCGGAATCGATGGCTTCCGTGGCGGCGCGTTGCAGATCGGGATCCAAAGTCGAGTACACATTCAGTGCACCTCTGGATTCCTGTTCATCGCCGAGGCAATTTTGCAGTTCGTCATTCAACAGCGCTATGAAGTAAGGAGCATCGCTGCTGGTTTCCACCCTTGGCGGGACCAGACGAATCGGCTGTTTGACAGCATCGGCCAACTGCGACGCTGTGATGTAACCGTTCTCCTTCATCAGCCGCAACACGACATCCCGCCGGTGCTTGGCGCGTTCAGGAAAGCGCTTGGGGTTGAAGTAGCTGGGACGCTGGATCAGCCCTGCCAGCAGCGCCGCTTCGGGAAGGGTAAGGTCCGAAATTCTCTTGCCGAAATACGCACGCGACGCCTCTCCGAAGCCCTGCACACTGAAGCTCTCGTTCCGTCCCAAGTACACCTGGTTGGCATAATTCTCGAAAATCTGCTCCTTGGTGAGCCGCTTCTCCAACACCATCGTGAACATCAACTCGCTAAATTTCCGCCGGAACCGCTTCTTTTTGTCCAGCCAGAAGGAACGTGCAAGCTGCATCGTGATGGTGGAAGCGCCCTGTTCCTTCCGGTTATACTTCAGATCCACGTAAGCCGCTTTCGCCAGGCGGAACGGATCGATGCCAAGATGTTTGAAGAACCGCTTATCCTCCGCCGAGATCACCGCCTGAACCAGTACCGGCGGAATTTCGTTGTACCGAACCAGGCGGCGCTTTTCGCGATCCTTATCGGCGATGTTGGCGATCAGTTCGGGCTCGAGTTGATAGCGCTCCACCTTCTCGAGGGTCGCCGGCGTGTGCATACTCGCGATGGTACCCTTCGAGAAATCCACGATCACGGGGTCGACGGCGAAATACGATTGCGACCCTGGGTGCACTTCCAACGTGCTCTTCGCCGTCCGGAACCAACCCTTCGGATTCGCGGGGGACTGCGTATACCCGGCCCGCTCCAGCCCTGTCACGATCGAATCCAGCGAGATTTCCTCACCTGTGGTCAACACACGCGGAGCCGAAAAAATGTTTGATGTGTTCGAGAAGGCTCCCCGGTTCAGCGTACGACTGACCAATCGATAGTAGCGCGCGTACGCTATGGCAGCTGGTACAACAGCGGCTACAAACAAGGTCAGCAGTAAGGCGACAGTCCACGGGTGCCGCTGCACGAACGGGCGCACGTCGATCTGCTCTTCCGCTGGTTTCTCGTGTGTAACCACGATGGCATTCGTGCACGCCGGATGCCAACCGTCGAAAGCTATTAAAGCGTGATGCTTGCGCGTCAGGGCTGCACGTTTTGCGGTACTTCTTACAGCTTCTTCGACGAAGACGTCTGCAGATTCCGTACCGGCTCACGAGTCCCCAGAACTTGCGTCTGGTACGCGAGTTTCTCGCTGCTTGTATATGCCGCAGTCCAACCGAGCCGTTCCGCCATTATGCCGCCGATGCGACCGCATTGCGTCATCCCTTGATCTGCCTCGAGGCCCAGAGTCGAACGGCGAAAGATAAAGTCGGCGACATGCCGGCATTGCTCTTCATCCACGGCCCGCCGAACCGCTTCGTCGAGATCAAACGGCTGCCCGGCACGCTCGGCTCCCGGCAGGTTTCGCTCGGCGGTGATGCACTTGCCGGATGCGCCCAATTCTATTGCGGCTGCATCGATCGCCTCTTCCGCAATCGCGCGGAATCCCGTGATCTTGCCGCCGAGAATCGACACTAACCCTGGCGATCGCTCGATGCGGTGCGATCTCGACACATCCGACTCACGCCCCTTCTGCATCACCAGCGCCCGCACTCCTGCATTCGTCCAGTAGATCGGCGACTGTTCGGCTTGTGGAATGAACTCAGCGGTCGACTCCAGCAGATACTTCAGGTCTGCAGCGTTCGCACGCACCTCGGCGGGATCGCCCGAATAGTCAGTATCGGTTGTGCTCACCCATCCGAGATTTCCCAGCGGAATCACGAAGAACAACCGTCCGTCAAACTTCGAGAAGAGGACCACCGCGCGTGAAGTCAACGGCGCGCATGCGTAGTGGGCGCCCTTGGTGGTTCGAACTGCTCCCTGCTGCGGCGCGGGAATCGCTTCACTCACACGGTTGAACCAGGGGCCGGATGCATTCACCACCACCCGGGCCCGGACCTCGGCTTCCTCGCCACTCTCCACATCGCGAACCCGAACGCCGGTAACCGCACGGGAATCCGACAGCCCCTCGATCGCCTCAACATAGTTGAACGCTTCCGCGCCGTGGCGGCAGGCGTCCACAATGTTCTCCACCGCCATCCGTTCGGGCGACAGCACCTGCGCGTCGTAATACGTGACGCCGCCCTGCAATCCGTTGCGCCGCAGCGTGGGCTCCGCTTGCTGAACCTCGGCAGCACTCAAAGTCCGATATTTCGGAAGACTCTTGTCATAACTCAGCAGGTCGTACAGAATCATTCCCGCATGCATTTTCCATCGATGAAAAATGCTCCGGTCATAGAACGGAATCAGGAACTCGAGCGGTTTCACAAGGTGTGGAGCTATCCGCAGCAGCGTCTCCCGCTCACGCAGGTCCATACGTACCAGTCCGAAGTCGAACATCTCCAGATAACGGAGTCCCCCGTGTATCAGGCGCGTGGATCCGGCGGTGGTCGCTCCACCGTAGTCGCTTTTTTCAAACAGCGCTACCGACATCCCGCGTAAAGCGGCATCTCGCGCGCAGCCGGCACCGATGATTCCTCCTCCGATGATGGCTATGTCGAGTTGACGGTTACGAATCGTGTCGAGTGTAGGCATGTTTCAATTAAATGATACGTTGTAGCCATTCGAGGCAGCTTCTCATGGCGTAGAATAGTAACATTCAACATGTTAGGGGTACCGGACCGGGGTCCAACCGGATCACTCACCGAGAGCGAATGGTTGCGATCCGCCTTATCCGCCGCCCACATAGTCGCCTGGGAATGGGACAGGAATGCACGTGTGGTCCGGCTCGACGGCGATGCTGAATCGATGTTAGGAGCCCCCGCGGGTGCTCTTGATCCGGTCGTGCTGACAGACCGCATTCATCCCGCCGATCTGCAGCGGATGCGCGAACAATGGCGTGACTTCCACGAGTCTGGCGGCGACTATCGCATCGAGTTTCGAATTCAGGTGAATGGCACGGAACGGTGGATTTTCGGCCACGGAGCCCCCGCCGGCGACAAGCTTCGGGGCATCCTGCAGGACATCACGGCTCGCAAGCGAAGCGATCTGGAATCCATCCAGGCCGAACGCCGGTACCGGCGAATCGTAGAGACCGCGGCGGAAATCATCTGCATCCTGGATGCGGAAGCTCGAGTTCAATTTGCGAATCCCGCAGTGTCGAAAATGACGGGTTATGAGTTGGGCGATATCGTTGGACGGTCGGTATTCGAAGTTGTTTTCGGTGAGGACAGAGGGGCGGCCAAATCGAAATTCGAGCGGCGCAGGGCGGGCGTGCAGGAACGGTATGAAATGCGTGTCCGCCGCAAGGATGGCGTTCCCATGTGGCTGGATATCTCTAGTACTCCGATGCTCGACGACGAGGGCGGTTTCGCCGGATCTCTACTGTTGGGCACGGTGATCAACGAGCGCAAAGAAGCGGAAGCGAAATTAGCGCGGCTGCGCGAAGCCCTGGAGCGCTCGAATGCCGACTTGCAACAGTTCGCGTACGTCACCAGTCACGACCTGCAGGAGCCGCTGCGCGCTATCAACACGTACACGCAACTACTCGCGGGGCGCTACAAGAATATCTTCGATGAAGAGGGCGTACAATTCCTCACCTACATTGCGGGATCGGCGTCGCGCATGGACCGGATGATTCGCGATCTTCTCAGTTACTCGCGGGTGGTGAACCAGGATCCGCCCCCGTTTCAGCAGGTGCCGCTTGGGCCGGTGGTGCAATGGGCCATGATGAATCTTCAGCAGGCGATGACCGAAGCCGATGCGCTGATCGAATTCGATAATCTCCCTGTGGTGTGTGGTGACCGGACGGAGTTGATTCAGCTATTTCAGAATGTGCTCAGCAACGCCATAAAATACCGCGGCGGCGATCAGCCGGTGATTCGAATATGCGGGGAGGAACGGCCGGATGGCATGGTCCAGATCGGCGTCACCGACAACGGAATCGGCATAGCGCCCGAATATCACGAGCGCGTGTTCGGACTTTTCAAGCGGCTCCACGGGCACGAGTATCCAGGCACCGGACTGGGGCTCGCCATCTGCAAGCGGATTGTCGAGAAGCATGGCGGCACTATCTGGGTGGAGTCGTCGGCCGGTCAAGGCGCGAAATTCATCTTCACGTTGCCGGCCTGATCAGATATTTACGCCCACTACCCACAACGTAAAAGCGACAGCCTGCCGGAAGTAGAGAACCTGTTGCTGGAGCCCGCTCTTCGGAACCGATGGACGCGGTGAGCCGTACACTTCCAAACCGCGGAATTCCAGCATCTTTTTCACGCGATAGATGTGATACCCATCGCTGACCACAATGCAGCTATGCAAGCCGCGCCGGCGCATCATTTCAGCGGCAGCGGCCGTGCTATGCGCGGTGCTCTCGCCTTCGGCCTCCACCAGAATCGATTCCGAAGGTACGCCGCGGCGGCTGAGATACGTCCGCCCGACTTCGCTCTCCGTGTACACTGGATCGCCGCCGGCGCCCCCCGTCGTGAGGATCAGCGGCGCCATCCCCTGCAGATACAGGAAGAGCGCGTGATTCAACCGGGCTTCGAGGACTGGAGAGGGGCGGCCCCGATACTCCGCCGCACCCAGCACGATGATTACGTCCGCCGGACGGACGTCGTCGATGGTGGATTGCAGCTTGATCTGCTGGGCTATTAGCGTGAGCCAGCCGAGTAGGACAGCGCCTAACACCAATCCGGCCCACACAAATCGTTTCATGCGCTATTCTGGGCCTGCAAGAGACTACTGTATCAGTGCTCACGAGTCCGAAGAATCCGCTGCTAAAATCCGTGCGGCGAGCCATCTCGCGAGGCACTCCTACTGAGGACGGTTTCGCGGTCGCCGAAGGCTTGCACCTGTTGGAAGAAGCCGTGCGAAGCCGCTGCGAGTTTCGCGTTGTTCTCGTGGATGAATCGGCGCGCAATGCTGCCGCATCCTGGGAGTCGCGACTCCCGGTGGAATACCTCGCCCATGCTGTTTTTCTCGAAATCTCCACTACCGAAAACAGCCAGGGAGTGATCTCGCTGGTGCGCGTGCCGGAGTGGACGCTGGACAGCGTCCTGCCATCCGATGCGCTGGCCGTGGTGCTGGACGGTATTCAGGAACCCGGCAACGCAGGCGCAATCGTACGCGCGGCGGAAGCCTTCGGTGCGACGGGAGTGGTGTTTCTGAAGGGCACCGTGAGTCCATTCAATCCGAAGAGTCTGCGGGCAGCGGCCGGATCGCTGTTCCGAATTCCGTTTGTGCACTCGCTGGACGCGGACGCTTTCGTGAGCGCGGCCCGCAAGCGCGGATTGGCATTGTTTGCCGCCATGGCTTCGAATGCGGCCGCCGTGCACGATGTCGACCTGCGGCGGCCTGGCGCGATCGTCATGGGCAGCGAAGGACACGGCGTGTGCGCAGCGCTAGCCTCCGTCGCCACTCCGATTCGTGTGCCCACCCGCGGCGTGGAATCGCTGAATGCAGCCGTGGCCGCGGGCGTTCTGCTGTATGAGGCGCAGCGCCAGAGGATGACCTCGTGAGTCTGTTCGATTCGCTCCCACCGCCTGGCCCCGACCCGACTCGTCCGTTGGCGGAACGCATGCGCCCGCAAACGCTCGACGAATTCGTCGGGCAGGAGCACATCCTCGGAGCCGGGAAACCGATGCGCATGCAGATCGATCGCGATCAGCTCACGTCGATGATTCTGTGGGGACCGCCGGGAGTGGGCAAGACCACTCTCGCGCATTTGATCGCGAGGCTGACGCGCTGCGATTTCGTACCCTTCAGCGCGGTATTGAGCGGCATCAAGGAAATCAAACTGGTGATGGCCGATTCCGAAAAGGCCCGCCGCATGGGCCGCCGCACACTGATCTTTGTCGACGAAATTCATCGCTTCAACAAAGCGCAGCAGGATGCGTTCCTGCCGTACGTCGAGCGCGGCGACATTATCCTGATCGGCGCCACTACGGAGAACCCATCGTTCGAAGTCGTATCGGCGCTGTTGTCGCGCTCGAGGGTGTACGCGCTGCGCTCGCTGACCGTCGCCGAAGTGGTCGTGCTGCTGCGGCGCGCGCTGGAGGATCCGGTTCGCGGATTGGGATCGCGTCATCTTGAAGCGAGCGACGATCTGCTGGAGACCATCGCGATTTATGCCAATGGCGATGCCCGCTCGGCGTATAATATCCTGGAGTTAGTCGCCGCGGCGTCGACGGATGGCCAGTTATCGACGCAGGCACTCGAGGACGCGCTTCAACGCAAGACGCTGGTTTACGACAAGTCGGGCGAAGAGCATTTCAATCTCGTCTCGGCGCTGCACAAGTCGATCCGGTCGAGCGATGTGGATGCGGCGCTGTACTGGTTGGGTCGTATGATGGCGGGCGGCGAGGACCGGATGTACATCGCGCGGCGCATGGTGCGGATGGCGGTGGAAGATATCGGAATGGCTGATCCGCGCGCGCTGGAACAGGCGATGGCGGTACAGCAGGCAGTTCATTTTCTCGGTGAGCCCGAGGGCGATCAGGCATTGGCGCAGCTTGCAATTTATCTGGCCATCGCTCCCAAATCGGACGCCGCGTACCAGGCGCTGAATCAGGTAATGTCGACGATCCAAACCACCACGGCCGAGCCCGTCCCGATGCATCTGCGCAACGCGCCGACTCGCGCGATGAAGGAGTGGGGATACTCCACCGGCTATCAGCACGCGCATAAGTTCCGCGACGCGATTTCGGACATGACCTGTTTGCCGGACAGCCTGAAGGATGCGCGATTCTACGAGCCAACCGATCGCGGGCTGGAGAAGCGGATCGCGGAACGAATGGCCGAGATTGCGGAACGAAAGCGCGAGCGCGACGAGTCGAGTTAGAGCTCATGAGGAAGCGGTTACGCTCGCTCACAAAATGTGGGGCGGGCAATCCGCCCGCAGCCGCCTTTTTAAGCGGCCTTGACCGGGTCGGCTTCAAGACCTGGTAGCAGCTAGCGCTACTCCGAGTAATGCCGCTCCGGCGATTCGCGCAATCGCTGCGCCGCGGACTCGGCCGTGATATCGCGCTGCGGAGTCCCAAGCATTTCGAATCCGACCATGAACTTCCGCACCGTCGCCGACCGCAGCAGCGGCGGATAGTAATGCGCGTGGAAATGCCACTCGGGATGAGCGGCGCCATTCGACGGCTGTTGATGGAAGCCCATCGTATAAGGGAACGACGTCTCAAACAGATTGTCGTAGCGAATTCCGATGCGCCGTAGCGCCGATGCGAGCGACCGCCGCTCCGCCGAATCAAATCCGCGCAGGTCCGCGACGTGGCGCCGGGTCACGATCATTACCTCGAAAGGCCACACCGCCCAGAACGGAACCAGCACCACGAGTTGGTCGTCTGCAAACACGATTCGCTCGGAATCGCGAATCTCCAACTCGACGTAATCACACAGAAGGCAGCGCCCGGTTCGCTCGCGGTAGGCACGCTGCGACGCCAGTTCCTTCGCCGGCTGATCCGGCAGCGAGGACGACGCCCAGATCTGGCAGTGCGGGTGGGGATTGCTGGCGCCCATCATCTCGCCGCGATTCTCGAAAATCTGCACGTAACCGATGTTGGGATCGGCGGCGAGTTCCGCAAACTGTTCGGTCCACGCCTCAACCACCGGTGCGATCTGCTCCTCCGTCATCCTGGCCAGCGTCAGGTCATGACGCGGATTGAAGCACACCACGCGGCACACGCCTCGTTCGGATTCGGCCAGCAGCAGTCCGCCCTCCTCAAACCGTCCCAGCGGCGCATCCTTCCGCAAGGCGGCAAAATCATTGTTGAACACAAATGTTGTTTGATACTCCGGGTTGCGGACTCCGCCCGCGCGCGGATTGCCGGGGCACAGGTAACACTCGGGATCGTATGCGGGCCGCTTGTCGGCGGGAAGTCGTTCGATCTGGCCCTGCCACGGCCGCTGCGTGCGGTGCGGCGATACCAGGACCCATTCCCCTGTGAGCGGATTAAACCGGCGATGCGGATGCTGCTTCAAGTCGAACAAATGTCAACTCCCTTTCGCGATGGATGGCGGAGACTCTACAATTAATAACACTAGCGATGATTCGAGCCAGAACAGCGGCGCACTTCGTAATCGGGCTCGCAGTGTGTATGTCCGTGAGCCCGGCGCAGCGGCTCTCGGATTTTACTGCACCGCGGCCGTTGCCCGCCGGCAGCACAATGGTGGTCGGATTTCTCGGCGGCTTCGAGCAGTGGGACGACGACCATCGCGGCGTGCGCAAGGTCGCGCTTGACTTACGCGCGATTTCGCATGTCTACGCCGACACGGCCAGTAATCATCGCCGGCGAACGGCTCTCGCGGCAATCCTCCGCGCCCTCGACACGAATGGCGACCGCCGCATCGACGATGCGGAGCGACGCACCGCGCGTGTGATCCTGTACGGCCAGAGTTGGGGAGGAGCGGCGGTCGTGAAAACGGCGCGCGATCTGGAGCGGCTCGGGATTGCCGTGCTGCTCACAGTGCAAGTTGACAGTGTGGGTACGCATGACAGCGTCATTCCCGCCAACGTCCGGGCTGCCGCCAATTTCTACCAGCACGATCTTCTGACGATTCAGGGACAGCGGGTAATTCGCGCCGCCGATCCCTCCCGAACTCGCATTCTCGGGAACTTCCGGCTCACGTACCTATTCCAGCCGCCCGCCGATTCCAGCGCTTCATGGGCTCGGCGCAAACTCGGCGGCAGTCACGCGAAAATGGAACTCGATCCAGTGGTCTGGACCGAGGTGGAACAACTCATCACCGATGCTATTTCGAACTAAAGCTATGTCTATCGTTCGCCAGTTAGTCTTCCTTTCCGCAATTGCTACCGCCGCATTTGCCCAATCGAAACAGTTTGAGATATCCGGTGCCAGCATCTGGACCGATACCGGCATCGATCTCAAGCCGGACGATACGATGAAGATCAACGCCACCGGTTCCCTGCAGTACATCGGCGCGAAGCCGTGCGGCCCCGAAGGCTTGCAGCGCGGCTGGATGGATCTGATCCGCCAGTTGCCCAATAATGAGGCGGGGCGCGGCGCTCTCATCGGACGAGTTACCGACAGTCCCGCGGCTCGTCCGTTTCTCATTGGACCGCGCAGCGAGCGCAAATCGGTGGTCGCGGGACGCCTGTTCATCGGTGTGAATCAGTCAGCGAGCGACCATCCAACCGGGAGTTATCAAGTGTCGGTGGAACGCGTCGCGGGTCCTGCGCAGGTCAGCCTGGAGAAGGTGCAACTGCCGGTGTTCACCGAGGCGTTGCTCAATCAGATTCCGGTTCGCGTGGAGGATGCCGAAGGCACCCAGGGCGATCGCGTGAACTTCGTCATCGTCGGCACGCAGAACCGCGTTGAGAGTGCGTTTCGCGCGGCCGGTTGGGTGACGGTGGACAAGACCAAGAAAGACGCACTCCTGCGCGGACTGCTCGGGAGCCTCTCCAAGGAGGCTTACGTGACGATGCCGATGAGCGAGTTGACGCTGTTCGGCCGCACGCAGGACTACGGTTACGCGCAAGGCGATCCCGTGCGCGTCATCGCGTCGCGGCATCATTTCCGGTTGTGGAAAGCGCCGTTCACGGTGGACGGCCAAACTGTGTGGGCAGGCGCCGGCACGCACGATATCGGCTTCGATCGCGATCAGCGCAACGGCAATCTGACGCACAAGATCGATCCCGATACGGACTCGGAACGCGAGTATATCGGGCAGTCATTGCAACAGACCGGCCTCGTCGCGAAACTCGACTATCTCCGCGCTGCGAAAGCAGTGGAAGAGGCGAAGACCGCCCACGGCGAAGCATTCCATTCCGATGGGCGTACGCTGATCATTTATCTGCAGCCGGATAACTCGGTCGCCGCGAGCACTTTCGCCGATCTGTTCTGCTCCGTATTGAAGCAGGAGAATCCCGACCAAGGCGAGTGGGGCGACTGCGACACGTACATCGATGGCGGCGGCAAAACCGATGTCAAACTCGGCGCCGTGCCGACGCGCTATCGCATGCTGATTGTGCCCGGAATCATGAGTTCGTGTCTTTCGGACACCCCGGCTTACCAGGAAGGCACGAAGTCGCTGAAGGAACGCTTCAATGTCGATGTCGATTTGCTGCAGGTTCCCAACGATTCGAGCGAGGACAACGGCCGCATGATCGGCGATTATTTGAAGGCGCAGTCGAAATCGGATCCGCGGAAGTTCATCGTCCTTGGATACAGCAAAGGCGCGCCCGACGTTCAGGTCGCGTTGGCCAAGGAGGACGGAGCGGCGCAGCACGTGGCGGCGTTCATCAGCGTCGCGGGAGCGGTGGGTGGTTCGCCGATTGCCGATCTGCTGCCGGACATCGCCGACAAATGGATCCGGCAGTACAACATGAAAGGTTGCAAAGGCGACCTCGCCAGCGGCTTCAAGAGTCTGCGGCGATCCGCGCGCCAGGCATTCCTGGCGAGTTATCCTCACCCGCCGGTTCCGTCTTACTCGATTGTTACTAAGAGCGACGCCACTAACACATCGAAGGCATTACTGCAGACTTGGAATCTTCTGAAAGCCTTTACGTCCATTCAGGACGGCCAGTTACTACGGGACGACGCGATCGTCCCCGATTCGAAGTTCCTCGGCATCGCCCGCGCGGATCACTTCGCTGTTGCTCTTCCATTCGACAAGTCCGCCGATTCGGCGGTGCGTCTCGGAATGGATAAGACGCGCTATCCGCGCGCAGCGTTGCTCGAGGCGATTTACCGCTTCATCTCGGCGGATCTAGCCGGCGCCGCGGCCGCGCCGGCTAGCGCTCCGCAATAATCAACACATCCCAACCGCCGAGTTTCATCGTCTGACCACGACTCGCTCCCGCACCCGTCAGGAGATCGGATCCCGCACCATACGGATAAGTGAACGACTGTGGATCGGACGAGAAATTGAAGTAGTAGTGCAGTTGGCGGTTCGCCGAATTACGCCCGTGGCGCACACGCACAGGTTCCGGGAGATTTTCATCGGGACTGGTGAGTCCCGCGCGTTTCACCGCATCGCGAACGATCGCCCGCTGCAGTTCATCGGTCACCACGGTAGCCTCGTACGTGAGCGTGCCTTTGCCGTAATTGTTTCGCGTAATTGCTGGGAAGTGCCAGTACTTGTCCGTGAACGACGCCAGCACCTGGGCCGCATCCGGAATCAGAAACTCCTCCCAAACGGACCCCTTGTTCGCGGTGCCCACTCCAAACGGGTCCGGACTCAGCGCTTCCGGCGCCGGCAGATTCGTGAACTCCTGGTAGTGGAATCCAGCGGCCTCCCGGAGCGGCCCCGGAGCCATCTCGTCGCGAACCGTCGAATACTGATTCGTGAAGCCGCTCTTGAAAGCCATCACGACGTGGCCTCCAGCTTTCACATAATCGGAGATCTCTTGTAACTCGGCATCCGAAGCGCTGTACAGCGGCGGCACCAATAGTAACTGGTATCGCGCGAGCTCCGGGCTGCCGGCCTGGACGAAGTTCGGCTCCACGTTCAGATCGTAGAGAGCGTCGTACATCTGGCCCAACACCGACATGTAATTCGCGTGATCCCCGAACGGCATATAGCTAATGGCATTGGCGGAATCAGCGCTGAATAATATGGCAATCTTGTTATCTTTGCGGAGATTGACTAACTCCTTGCCGATCTTCTTCAACTCGCCTGCCACCCGGCTGACCTCGGCATACGCTCGATTCGGCTGCAGATCGTGCGACAGAATGCCTCTCCAGTAGGTCTCCTGGCCATAGTGCAACGACGACCAGTGCCAGTATTCCACCGCATTCGCTCCCGCTGCCAGGTGCGCGTAGACAACCTGGCGGAGTTGTCCCGGATATTGCGGATACTGCGTACGCGAATCCCATCCGATGGTCTGCGCATTGGTCTCGGTCACCAGATAGTTCGTGTTCTTGAGCGAACGCCCCAGGTCGCCGGACATCCAGATGCTGCGGGCGTTCAACTGCTTCTGCGTCTGGAAGTACGGATTCTCCGCGACGATGTCCAGGTGCTTCGCAATCGCCCATTGGTCGATGTTCGTATGCACTCCGCCGCTGAAATCGTGGGTGATGAACTGGCCGGGCCGCTTGTACTCATTTACGATTTTCGCCTGCCAGGCCAGATAGTCGGTAATAATGTCGTGCTGGAAATTCTCCCACTCCAGTTTGTAACCGGGATTCAGAATGCCGTTTCGCGGCGGCAGATCTTCCCAGGAATCCACTAACTGGCCCCAGTACACGAGTCCCCAGATCTTGTTGATGCGGTCGGGCGTGCCGAATTTCTCCTTCAGTCGCTCGACAAACGCCTTCGTGGTGTAAGGGGTCACAGCGCCGGTCGGGAAGGTCTCGTTATCAATCTGATATCCAATCACCGCGGGATGATTCGCGAAATGCCCAACCACCTGCCGGATGATTCGCTCCGCATACTCGCGAAAGTGCGGATTCAGGAAGTCGTAGTTCTGCCGCGAGCCATAGTATCCGGGCGGCTCCGACGATGGATACGCGGGCGAGTATGGATCCTGCAGGGGCGGCGCAGTGGTATTGTGCGTCACTGCGATCTCGGGATATTTCTTGAACAGCCACGTGGGGATCGAGTAAGTGGGTGTTCCCAGAATCACCCGAATGCCGGCCTGATGCAGTCGATCGAGCACGCGCTGCATCCAGTCGAATTCGAAGTGGCCGTCCCGAGGCTCCCACGAACTCCACGTCGATTCGCCAACCCGAACGAGGTTGATGCCGGCTTTCTGCATCAGTTCGACATCTTTGTCGAGGCGGTCGGTTGGCATGTACTCGGGGTAGTACGCCGCGCCGTAGAGAATGGTGTCCATGTGCGCGGGGTCGAAAGGACGGCGCTCTTGCGCCATGGCCGTGCACAGCAGCGAAAGAAGGAAGACGAAAAGTAGACGGTGCATCATCGCGTCTTGAGTTTATAAAAAACGCGGCGGTTGCGCTCGGCGCGTCGATCCGGTCAAATAGAGACAGTGGAAACATTTCTGCTCGTCCTTGTTTGCGCGCTGGTGGTGGCCGTCATCGTCATGGCGGTAGCGTTGCTGCGGCGTCCCGAGCCTCCTGTGGTGGATCTCGCCCCGATTGCGGGACGTGTGGAAGCGCTCGACCGCGGCATGGAGCGGATCGACCGGTCCGTGCGCGCCGAGATGGCCACGAACCGTCAGGAGTTGCAGCGATATCTGGAGTCGTTGGGCGCTACCATCCGCACCGAACTCGAAGCGACACGCAAGAGCACGGAGCAACGCCTCGAGGTGATGCGCCGCACCGTCGACGAGCAATTGCAGGGCACGCTGGAAAAACGTCTGGGCGAATCGTTTCGGCTGGTCAGCGACCGCCTGGAGCAGGTATACCGCGGGCTCGGTGAAATGCAGACGCTGGCCACGGGTGTCGGCGACCTGAAGCGCGTATTCAGCGACGTGCGCGCGCGCGGCGCCTGGGGCGAGATCCAACTCGGCGCAATACTCGAGCAGATGCTGGCTCCCGATCAGTTCGCGCGCAACGTAGCGACCGCCGGCACTTCGGAGCGTGTCGAATTCGCCATCCGGATGCCCGGAACAGAACCGGGCGGTTCTGTTTGGCTTCCTATCGACGCGAAATTCCCGCAGGAGGATTATCTGCGGCTGGTGGAAGCGAGCGAGCGATCCGATGCAGCCGCTGTCGAGTTGTGCGCCCGCCAACTCGAGATGCGTCTGAAAGCGTGCGCGCGCGATATCGCGTCGAAGTATGTGCAGCCGCCCGCCACCACCGATTTCGCGATCCTCTACCTGCCGACAGAAAGCCTCTACGCCGAGGTTCTGCGGCGCCCCGGGCTGGTTGAATCCCTGCAGCGCGAGTCGCGCATCGCAGTGGCCGGTCCCACAACACTGGCGGCGCTGCTGAACAGCCTGCAGATGGGCTTTCAGACCCTCGCGATTCAGAAGCAGTCGAGCGAAGTGTGGCGCGTATTGGGCCAGGTGCGTACCGAATTCAGCAAGTACGCCGACGTCCTCGCCCGAGTGCAAAAGAAACTGCAGGAAGCGAGCAATACCGTGGATCAGGGACTAACACGCACGCGAGTGCTGGAGCGCAAACTCCGCGGCGTCGACTCACCCGAATCGGACGAACCAGACACGCAATGGCGCGTCGCCAGTGGCGAGTGATCACCCGCGCAGAGGCTTGCGGTCGATCGCCCTCTCGCCTACCGGCTTCGGCGTAAAGAAATCCTGCCACTTCAACTGCGCCGCCTTCACCATCTCCAGGCCGTATTCGCAGCGGCCCAAATCCTGCGGCCCCGTGTTGTTGGTGCCGAAGCTGAACTTCAATCCCTCAGCCTTGGCCATCTTCACGAAGCGCGCGCCCGGCAGACGGTAGCGGTTATTCAACTCGATGGCCACGCCGCCCTTCTTCGCCGCCATCACCACTTTGCGAATGCGATCATCGGTCCACAGGGCTTCGTACTCCTTCACGATCGCTTCGGGCAGAAACGTGGGATTCGCGTAAATATCCACGGGTTCGCGCTCCAGGATTCCCACCGCGCGATTCACCAGCATGTCCATGAACGCCTGCGCATCCGGAATCTCGCCGACCTCCTGTGGCATCCACAACCGCATCCGCCGCCCGCGATCGTCGGTCCACGTCATCGAGTCGGTGAAGACGTAGTCGAACAGCGCGACGGTCTCGCGATCGAACATTTCCGTCCATTCGCGTCCTTCGGCCTGCATCGCCGTGAATGCCGGCGCGCCTTTCAGACCGTCCACGAACTGCCGTGCGCTGGCGCCGTCCTTCACCGGAAAACTCTTGCCGCAATTCACGCCGATCCCGCAGAAGATGCCCGTCTCGCGCGACCGCGCCAGTAACTGATCCAGAGTCAAGCCGGCTTTCAGATGCGTGTGATAGTCGACGACGAAATAATTCGCCGCACCCAACAACTGCAGTTCGCGCGCAATCTCGTCGTTGGCCGAAGGCACCGCGCCGGGCGCGCTGGCCGAATCCGGAAGCGGACGCACGCGGACGGAGCGGAACATCGCGTGCGATCCCGCATCGTGTCCCTGCAGCGCGAACGTTCCCGTTTGAACAAATCGACCGCGGCCATCGGGCGCGATAATCGGCGGTGTAGGCTCGTTGAAGTCGACCACGAGCGTGTCGTTGACGCGCACCTGAACGTTCTTGCCGCGTACCAGAATGTTCATGCGGAACCACTCGTCGTCCCGCACCAGCGATTTGTACTGGTTCCGAACTCCGTATAGCGATCCTGTCTTCTTGTGCTCCTCGTAGCTGCCCTCGCCGTGGTGCGTATTGTTCACCTGCACCTCGAAGCCCTGGTTCGGCCAGCCCGACTCCTGATACGTGGTGCCGAAGTACACGCCCGAGTTCGTTCCCGGCCGCGTGCGCAGTTCCGTTTCGAGTTCGAAATTGCGGAACTTCGCATCCTGCACCGGGCCCGTATAGAACAAGTGCGACCGTGGTCCGGCGGCCGTCAGGCAACTATCCTTGACGCTCCACGATGAAGCGTTCTCGCTGGCTTTCCAGCCCTTCATGGTGGAGCCATCGAACAGACTGATCCATTCCGTTCCGGCAGCGCGCAGCAGGGCGGCTCCGGCCATCGTGGCCATGGCTTGGCGGCGGGTGATCGATTGCATATTCATACCTCGAACTCTGATTGCCCTCAACTGTATCACAGCGCTTTTTCGCATTGCCCCGCGAGGCCATTCACAACTTTTCGAATATTTTTTCCGCGGCCAGTTTGACTATTCGGATCAATTGATTACGGACGACGCCAGCGATTTTGGACTCCCTCGGTTGTACGGAGGCGCAAGCTACTCTCAGGTCGGGAGTGGACATTTCAAATGAGTGCTTTTCGAACCTGGTGGCGCGCTGTTGCGACGATGATCGCGATGGGAGGTGTGGTGTCGGCCGCACCGGCGCTCACGACCATTCAAGACATCCTGTACAAGGCCGACGGATCGCGATTCAACGGGACCCTCACCATCACCTGGGAGAACTTTCAGGCCGGTGACGATTCGGTGATTCCGACGCAGGCCGTCACCGTGAACGTGGTGAACGGCGTCCTGAAAGTTCAGCTGATTCCGACGACGAACGCGTCCGCCGGGTCGAGTTACTCGGTCAACTATGCGAGTCAGGGACGCTATCAGTTCACCGAGACGTGGGCCGTTCTGCCCAGCAGCACACCTATCCGTCTGCGCGATGTGCGAGTTGGCAGCGGTGTAGTGGTCGGGCCGCCCCCGGTATTGGCACAGATGCAAATCTCCGACGTTGCGGGACTTGCCACCGAACTGACAGCGCGGCCGATGCGCGGTGTGTCCTTCGACATTTCGAGGACTGCCGTCATCAACTCCGCCGGACAACTCGACGCGGCGCAAGGCAATCTCGGCGATTGCGTCCACGTCGACGGCACCTCCGGACCGTGCGGCAGCGGCGGTGGTGGTGCGGGAGCGTATGCCGGCTTCGTCGATAGCGAAACCCCGGCCGGACTCGTCAATGGCACGAACACGAATTTCACGTTGAATTATCCGCCGAGCCCTGCTGCGAGTGTCGCGTTCTATCGCAACGGTATTCTCATGAAGCAGAACTCGGATTACACGCTCACCGGCAATACGGTTCACTTCCTGGTTGCGAGCGTGCCTCAGTCGGGCGACCTGATTCAGGCGTCCTACCGGTACGCCGATCCAACGAATCCGTTATCGTCGATGGCCACGCCGCAGGTAATTTGCAGCAGCGCCGGCACGTCGACGAACACGACGACGCTGACGAGTCTCGGCACGTGCCGCATTCCCGCGAACCTGCTGCAGACCGGCGATCGTCTCGAACTCCGATTCGAAGCCGTGCACCAGGGGACTGCGTCAGGCTACACGCTGCAGGCTGCGTGGGGAGCCACGACGATGCTGTCGCGCAACGGCGTAACGGGCGACTCCGCGATTGCGGCTCGCATCGATGCGGGTGTCTATGCGAACGGCGCGCAGTGGTCGGTGCAGAGTTGGAATTCGACAGGCGCGCTGACGGTGGGCATCGGAACTGCATCGGACAGTCTGGCTTCCGAACTGGTGATCAACTTTTCCGGTCAGCTCGCGACGGCATCGGCCGACGCGGTGATACTCCGGAATTTCACGGTAATCCGGTACCCGGCGCAATCGCGCCCCTAAGTCCCTAACTCGGGCTGGACGAGATCCTCGTAGCTCTCGCGCCGGCGGATGATCCTCCAGCCCGTTCCTTCCACCAGCACCTCCGCTGGGCGCGGGCGCGAGTTGTAGTTCGACGCCTGAACGAAGCCGTATGCGCCGGCGGTGCATATCGCAAGCAGATCGCCTGCATGCAGATCCGGCATGTCGCGATCGCGCGCAAGAAAATCGCCGGTCTCGCACACCGGCCCCACCACATCCGCGCGGATCAATTCACGCTCCTCGCGCAGCAGCGGCACAATCTCGTGATGCGACTGGTACAGCGCCGGACGAATCAGATCGTTCATTGCGGCATCCACGATCACGAATTCCTTGTTCGCGTTTCGCTTGCGATACAACACTCGAGTCAGCAGGACTCCGGCCTCGCCCACGATGGAGCGGCCCGGTTCCACCATCGCGTGCAGTCCGCGCCCGGCCAGCATACTCCGCAACTCGCGGATGAACTCGTGAATCCCGGGACGCTGTTCGCCGCACCGGTAGGGAACGCCGAGTCCGCCGCCCAGATCGATATGCGCAATCGGAAGTCCGCGGCTACGAAGACGGTCCACCAGCGCGAGCATCTTCCCGATCGCCTCCAGCAGAGGCCGCGTGTCCATCAACTGCGAGCCGATGTGACAGCTCACGCTCTCGAGCGAGAGATTCCGGAGCGACATCGCTCGCGCATAAACATCTTCCACTTCGGAGATGTCGATGCCGAATTTGTGCTCGCGCAAGCCCGTGGATATGTACGGATGCGTGACGGCATCCACGTCGGGATTCACGCGAATCGCAATGCGCGCAAACACACCACGGCGGCCAGCTATGGAATCGATCAACTCCAACTCCGGCTCGGACTCACAATTGAAGCTGAAAATGTTCTGATCCAGCGCGTACTCGATTTCGCCGGTCCCTTTGCCGACGCCGGAGAACACGACCTTGCGAGGGTCGCCGCCCGCTTTCAGCACGCGAAATAGTTCGCCGCCCGAAACGATATCGAATCCGCATCCCGCGTCGGCCAGCAACTTCAGCAGGGCAAGATTGGAGTTGGCTTTCACGGCGTAGCAGACGGTATGCGGGATGCCTCCGAACGCCTCGTCGTACGCAGCGAATCGTTCGAGAATCGTGCGCGACGAGTAGACATAGCAGGGCGTCCCTGCGTCGCGCGCAATATCTTCCAGCGCTACATCTTCGCAGAACAGCCGGTCGTGCCGGTACTCGAAATCCGTCAATCCAACCTCACGGCGATAATGCTCTGGTCGTCGGTGATCGGCGCGCCCTCCATGTAGGAGTCGAGCTCGCCGAAGATCGATGCCACCAAGTCCTTCGGACGCATTATGCAATCGCGCTTCAGCGCGCGCACCAGGCGCCCGCGTCCAAACTCTTCGCCCGCCGGATTCAACTGATCTTCGACGCCATCGGAATAGAACAGCAGCAGGTCGCCGGACTCGGCCTGGAATACCACCTCGTCGTAATCGCGCTCGTCGAGCAAGCCGATCGGAACACCCTCAACGCGAGGCTTCATGATGGACCCGCCACGGCAGACCAACGGTGGTTCGGCGCCCGCGTTGGCCATCGTGAACTTGCGGCTCGACGGCTCCCACAACAGCACCAACAACGTTGCGTACTGCGCGTCGACCTTGCGCTCGAGCAGCGCCTCATTCAGCGATTTCAGCAGCGCCGCCGGACCGCGCCGCCGCGGCGCCAGGATTCGCAGCAGGCCGCTTACCAGCGCGCCATACAAAGCCGCCGCCGCACCTTTGCCGCTCACGTCGCCAAAGGCCAGCACCGACGACTCGTTCCCTTGCTCGAAGAAGTCGTAGACATCGCCCGTGATCTCGCGAGCCGCACGTCCCCGTATCGCGATCTCGAGCCCTCGAATCTCCGGCGCCTGCCGCGGCAGCAGCACGCTCTGCAGCTTTCGAGCGGCCTTCAGATCCTGCTCCATGCGCTGCTCGCGCTGGTTCAGTTCCTCATACAGCCGCGCATTCTCCACGGAACTCGCGATCTGCGGCGCCAGCAGCGAGAGCATCCGTACGTGCTCATCGGTGAAGTAGCCGATGCGTTCGCTCTCCACATCCAGCACGCCGACGACGCGATCCTGCACCACCAGCGGCACCGCAACCTCCGATCGAATCTCCGGGTGCGAGGCAATGTAGCGAGGATCCGCTAACGTGTCGTTCACGCGAATCGGCTCGCGCGCTTCCGCCGCCGCGCCGGTGATGCCCTTGCCCAGCGGGACATTGTCCAGATCCACGCGCTTGTCGTACCGTTCACTGAACCGGTGCCGCAGCAGCTTTCGCTCCGGGTCCACCAGCATGATGCTGAACGCGTCGTAGTTGATCAGCGCGCGGACGGTTTTCGTAATCTTGCGCAGCAACTCGTCGAGATCGAGAATCGAACTGAACTCCTGCGACAAATGTGCCAGCACTCGCAACGTGCGATTCTGCCGCTCGACACGCCGGTACAGCCGCGCATTGTCGATCGACACCGCGACGCGGCTCGCCAGCAGACGCAGCAGGGCGCGATCATGCTCGGTGTAGGCACGCACGCGCGTGCACTGGGCATCGATGACGCCGACAAGTTTCCCCCGCGCGATCATCGGCACGGCGAGTTCCGACCGTACCGCATCGAGCGCGCTGATGTACCGCGGGTCGGTGCGTACATCCTCCACCATCACGGGACTGCGCGTCGCCGCGGCGGCCCCGGTGATTCCTTCACCAAGCGGGATCACCAGACTGCGCACTACTTCGTCGCGATGGCCGATGGAATAACGGATCTTCAGCCCGTGTGCCTTCTCGCTGTACAGCAGGATCGCGAACAGATCGCTCGGAATTACCTCTTTCACGATGTTCGCAACACTCGCGAGCAGCCGGTCTAGGTCGAGCGTCTCCGCCGTGACATCGGCGACATTCAGCAGGAAATCGAGCAGTTCCGCACGCTCGCGAAAGCGGACCGAGTTGCGCCTCGGCTCTGGTGGCGACATCTCGTTCAGGCCTTTGCCGCCTCGAGGATTTTAACGCCGGCACTGGCGCCGATACGGGTTGCGCCCGCCGCCGCCATTGCTAGTAGATCGTCCAGCGTGCGAATCCCGCCTGATGCTTTTACGCCCATCGAAGGTCCTACCACATCCCGCATCAGCGCGATGTCGTGAACGGTGGCGCCTCCGCTCGAAAAACCGGTGGAAGTCTTGACGAAATCCGCGCCCGCCGACTTGGCGAGTGAGCAAGCCGTGACCTTCAGGTTGTCGTCCAGCAAGGAGGTCTCGATGATCACCTTCACAATCGCGCCTGCTCGGTGACTTGCTTCCACCACCGCCCGAATGTCCTCGAGCACGGCATCGTCGTGGCCTCCACATAACTCGCCGACGTTGATCACCATGTCGATCTCCTGCGCGCCGTCCGCGATGGCGGCTTCGGCCTCCGCCACCTTGATGCGCGTTGCATTCGCGCCCAACGGGAATCCGGCAACGCTGCAAACCTTCACGTCAGACCCTTGAAGCTCGCGCGCCACCAGCGGGATCCAGTACGGATTCACGCAGACGCTGGCGAAACCGTGTTCTCGAGCCTCGGCGCAAACGCGGCGGACATCCTCTTCGGTCGCTTCGGGCTTGAGGATCGTGTGATCGATTAGCGCAGCAACGTTAGGGCTTTGTGGCATGTGATGTAAGTGCCTTCAAATGAGGTACTTCGGAGACTCCTTTAGAGCCTTCATGATAACACGCGTACGCGCTTACATGATCGCGGTCGGGGGCGCCGGATCCTCTGGACGCCCGGCATTCGCCAGCGGAACCCGGATCATGACAATCGCCAGGACGGCAAGCGCGACCAGTGCCGCAATGAAGGGCGCCGACCACGTTACCAGCGTCACATCGTGACCGGTACCCACCAGGGCGGCAATCACAAGCCCGCACAGAGCTTCACCCGCGATCAGACCAGATGCTGTCAACACGCCCGCGTTGTCCACGCGCGCCTTCTGCGCGTCGTTGAGGCCGCGCCGGTCGCGCAGTTCGTCGGTCACCCATCGGATAAGGCCACCAACGAAGATAGCGAACGTCGTTCCCAGCGGCAAGTACATTCCCACCGAGAAAAGCATGGGGCTCTTCACTTGCACCATGATCAATGCGAAACCCATCAGAATGCCGACAATCACCAGCGGCCAGGCCATATCTCCGCCCACGATGCCTTTCGACAGCATGGCCATGAGCCCAGCCTGCGGTGCCGGCAGAGCCGAACTACCGAAGTGATAGGCCTTGTCGAGAATCGCCAGCGGGAAGAACAGAACCAGGGAGGCCACGACGACGCCCATCAGGTCGCCCACCTGCATGCGAACCGGAGTGCCGCCCAGGATGTGTCCTACCTTGAGATCCTGGAGCATCTCACCGGCCACCGCTGACGAAACGCACACCACCGCCGCCACGCCGAGCACGGCTGCGATGCCCCCAGCGCCCGAAACTCCCAGCGACACCATCAGCAGCGCGGCAACTACAAGCGTGCACAGGGTCAGCCCCGATACCGGGTTGTTCGACGAGCCAATCATCCCCACGAGGTTTCCCGAAACAGCCGCAAAGAAGAAGCCGAGCACCGTCATCACTAACGCCGCTACCACCGCACCCACAACGATCGTCGTGACCGACAGATTTCCCGCGCCCGCGATGAAGAAGTAGTACAGTGCGATCATAGCCAGTACCACCACGCCGACTCCCGCAAAGACAATTTTCGAACTCAGGTCGCGCTCCGTACGATTTGCCACCTCGTGCCCTGCGGCGGATTTCTTCAAATCGGAAACGGCGCGGGCCATCCCCACGGCAAGCTGTTTGCGCATCTTGAACAACGTGTAGGAGGCTCCCACCAGCATCCCGCCGACCGCAATTGGTCGCACGATCGAAAAGTAGATGGCGCCCGCGAGCTGTGCCCACGAAGTTGTGCTGCCGGCCGGCATTCCCGCCTGCAAGTATGGACCTACGGTGAAGGTGAGTAGTGGGACCAACAAGCCCCAGGCCAGCACTCCCCCCGCGAAGTTCAGTGCCGCCAGCCGCGGACCAATGATGTAGCCGACTCCGAGATAAGCAGGACTGACGTCGGGGGCGGAAAAGATGGTGGCGCCGCCCGTCATCGTGGTGGCAATATTCGGATTCGTACTCGTTCGCAGCAGCAGTTTCTTGCCGAGCGGCCCGATGGCAATGTTGAATATCTTGCTGGGGTTGAACACGTTGATCGCGCCTAGCAGGTACAGCAGCCCGCCAAAGCCCATGTTCGCGAACAGAATCTTGGCAGCCCGGGCGCCCTGCTGTCCGGCCTTGTGAATCTCCGATGCAGCCACCGATTCCGGAAACGGTAGTTCCGGATCCTCCACCATGACCCGCCGCAGCAGTGTCACGAACAAAATCCCGAGAGTCCCGCCGATCACCATCAGTGCGACGGACTGCCAGTATTTATCGCCAGTGAGTCCGGGCCATATTCCCGCCATCACAAAAGCGGGAAGCGTGAATACCGCTCCCGCTGCTACCGACTCGCCAATCGAGCCCACGGTCCTCGCCATGTTCTCTTCGAGGATCGATCCCTTCATCAATCGCAGGAACGCCATTCCGATGACTGCGGCCGGATAGGTGGCCGCAATCGTCATGCCCGCGCGAAGCCCGAGATACGCATTCGCAGCGCCTAACACGACGGTCATCACAAGCCCCAGCAGCACCGCTCGCACGGTGAACTCGGACATCTTCATGTTCTCGGGAACGTAGGGCCGGTGGCGTGGTTGGGTAACCTGTGGATCGCTCATGGGTGCGAAAATATCATAACGTGTTACGGATGCCCGTTTCGTATGGGGTCTTGCGGAGGCATCCAAGAAGCTGCTCGAGTTTTGTGTCGTCGAGGATCACCGGCGTCTCGGCGAGATACGAAAGCTCCACCAGTTCCCGCATCATCGGATTGAAGAGGTCGAGCACCCGGAGCATCGTCCTCGACACAGCACGGAACTTCGGCTGACGCCCCGCGGCTTCGTGGATTCGCGTGATGAACTCGCGACCGGTGATGGTGCCCGCGCCGCCGAGGTTCCATCGCTTGCCGAACGCATCGTCCCGCGCGGTGAGATCCAGCAGCACCGGCCCGGCATCCGGCACATAGATGAACTCGTGCGGCAGGCCGGGATTGCCGAGCCAGTTCGCAGTCTGCCCTTTGCGCGCCGATTCGAACAGAGTCTGCGCCAGACTCAGGTCCGCGTGCGGGCCGTAGAAGTCGCAGATGCACCACGGTCCCCTGAATCCGGCCTTCGCGGTGAGCCTCCATCACGACGTCTTCCTGCTGCCGGCGAAATTCGCCCTTCTTCGTGCCCGGTTTCCGCGGGTGCGATTCGGCGACGCGCGGCGTTTGCGGACGTCCGTAGCTGTACACGCTGCTCACCAGCACGAATCGTGCGACTCCGGCCTTCGCCGCTGCGTTCACCGCATTTCGCGCGAGCACCGGATGCATCGCGAACCGCGGATACGGCACGCCGACGGTGTAGAAGATAGTGTCGACTCCGCTTGCCGCCCACTCGGCGGCCTCCGGATTCGCGAGGTCCGCCGCCACCGCATCGGATTTCGGAAACTCGGCGGCGAGTTGTTCACGATGACGCCCAACGGTGCGGTACTGCATGCCGCGGCGGTCGAGTTCGGCGGCCAGCGAATGCCCGATGGCTCCCCCTGCTCCGAAGATGGCGACGTTCTTCATCCGATTAGGCGAGCTTCGCCTTCACCTTCTCACTCAACTGCTTCCCATCTACACGCTTGCCTGCCAGCTTCGCCTGCGCGGCCTTCATCACCAGCCCCATCTGCTTGGCCGAACTCGCCCCCGTCTCCGCGATGGCCGCATCTACCGCCGCGTCTACTTCCGCATCGGTGGGAGCCGCCGGCAAATAGCTCTCAATCAGCACCACTTCGGCTTCTTCCTTTTGCGCCAACTCCTCGCGGCCACCCTTTCGAAACATCTCGATGGAATCGCGGCGCTGCTTCAACAGTGTGTTCAACACCTGCATTTCCGTCGCTTCGTCTAACGGTTTCATGCTGTCGATTTCGTGTTTCTTGAGGGCGGACTTCATCATGCGCAGAGCACTCAAACGAGCCACTTGCTTACTCTTCATGGCGTCCACCATGTCTTTTTGAATTCGATCGAGGAGAGTCATGGCCTCTGCTATTCTAAAGGAATTAGAGATAGTCCATGCATATCAAGAAACAACGGTTGTTGACCCCTGGTCCGACTCCCCTGTATCCCAAGGCTCTGCACGCCATGATGGGGTCGGATATTCATCACCGCACCGAAGACTTTCGCAATCTTTATCGCGCTGTTCTCGCGGATCTCAAAGAAGTGCTCGGCACCTCCCAAGATGTTCTGACACTCGTCGCCTCCGGAACCGGAGCGATGGAAGCGTCGGTGCAGAATCTTTTCTCGGCGGGCGACAAAGTCATCGTCTGCTCGGCTGGTAAGTTCGGCGAGCGTTGGGTGGAAATCACCAAGGCGTACGGATTGGATGCGGTGGTGTTATCGGCCGAATACGGGCAAGTGGTAACGCCCGACCGGGTCGAAAAAGCGCTTTTGGAAAACCCCGACGTGCGGGGCGTGTTCATACAGGCATCGGAAACGTCCACCGGCGCATCTCACGACATTCAAACCATGGCCGCCGCCGTCCGGAAGACGGATGCGATCTTTGTGATCGACGCGATCACCGGTATGGGCACGCAGACTCTGGACATCGATGGTTGGGGACTCGATGTGGTGATCGGCGGATCGCAGAAGGCGTTCATGATTCCGCCGGGGCTTGCTTTCATCACGCTCAGCGACAAAGCCTGGGCCTTCGCCGAGACCTCGAAGCTACCGCGCTTCTACTTCAATCTCAAGAAGGAACGCAAGAACGCGGCCACCGGCGAATCCAGTTGGACGCCCAACACCTCTCTCCTGCTCGCGCTGGCCGAGTCGCTGAAGTACATCAAGACCCTCGGCATGGACAAGCTGATCGACAACGCGCAGCAACTGGCGCGGGCCACTCGCGCCGCTGTAACTGCACTGGGCCTCGAACTGTTCTCGCCCGATTCTCCCGCGGCATCGGTCACCGCCGTCCGCGCTCCCAAGGGCATGGACTCGAGCGTCATCGTGAAGGAATTCCGCAACCGCTTCGGCGCCATCATCGCCAACGGCCAGGGCTCGATGAAAGGACAAATCTTCCGCATCGCGCACCTGGGTTACTTCGATTTTGCGGATCTGTTCAGCGTCATCGCGGAACTCGAGATCATCCTCGCCGCGAACGGCCATCCGGTGAAGTTCGGTACCGGCGTCGCCGCCGTACAGAACGTCTACGCCGAAATCGCACTCGCCAAGGAAGCCGTCACAGTCTGATCCGATTCGTCGCCTTGCGCCGGCGTGGCAGCGTCACGCCTGCGTTGTGTCTGCTCACCTGACTGGGAGTTTATGAACATACTTGTTGCTGAACCGCTTGCGGCGGCCGGCATTGAACTGCTGAAGTCGCAAGCCGGTTGGAATGTCATCGTTTCAAATCCGAAGGAGTATTCAGAGCATCTCGCCGATGCCGACGCATTGCTGGTGAGAAGCGCGGTGAAGGTGAACGCGGAGGTTCTGGCGCGGGCGCCGAAACTGCGCGTGATCGGCCGGGCCGGGGTCGGAGTGGACAACGTCGATCTGGACGCCGCCACCGAGGCCGGTGTGATGGTGATGAACACGCCGGGCGGAAACGCGGTGTCGGTGGCTGAACACACACTCGCACTTATGCTGGCAATGGCGCGATCCATTCCGCAAGCCAGTAACTCGACCAAGAGCGGCAAGTGGGAAAAGAAGAAATTCCTGGGCAATGAACTTCGCGGCAAGATCCTCGGCATCGTGGGACTCGGCAGCATCGGCCGCGAGGTGGTGAAGCGCGCGCGCCCGTTCGAGATGCGCATCGCCGCATCCGACCCGTACGTCAATTCGCGAACCGCGGCCGACCTCGGGGTCGAACTCGTCGATCTCGACACGCTGTATGCCATCGCCGACTTCATCACCCTGCACGTCGCGCTGACGCAGGAGACGCACGGGATGCTGAACGACAACGCGTTCGGGAAGATGAAGCGCGGCGTTCGCATCGTCAATTGCGCTCGCGGCGAACTGATCGACGGCGCCGCGCTGACGCGTGCCATCGAATCTGGCAAGGTCGCGGCTGCCGCACTCGATGTGTTTCAGACGGAACCGCCGGGCGAGAGCGAACCGCTGCTCGCGCTGCCGCAATTGATCGCCACGCCGCATATCGGCGGATCCACCGAGGAAGCGCAGGAGATTGTGGGAGTGCGAATCGCGGAGCAACTGGTGGAGTACCTGCAGCACGGGGTCGCGCTCAACGCCGTCAATGTGCCGGCCATGAGTGCCGATGAATACCGCGAGGTGGGTCCGTACATCGATCTTGCGCAACGCCTCGGCAACTTCGCGACGCACATCGCATCCGGGAATCCGCGCGGGATCCGCCTGATTTACTCCGGACACATCGCGGAGAGCAATACGAACCTGATTCGGAACGCGGGTATTGCGGGCGTTCTGTCGCGTTCGCTCGCGGGCCGCGCGAATATTGTGAACGCGATGAAGATTGCGGCCGATCGCGGACTCACCATCGGCGAGTCGCATGAAGCGCGGCCTGTTCACATGGATTCCGTCCGGATCGAGTTGGAGACCGACCACGGCGTCTCGTCGGTGGAAGGCGCTCTCATCCTGGGCCGGCCGCGCCTGATCCGCATCGACGGCATCGCGTGTGAAGCGCCGCTCGACGGGCACCTGACCTTCATGAAGAATCAGGATTTGCCCGGCGTCATCGGGTACATCGGAACGGTGATGGGGAAGCACGGCGTCAATATCGCGAACTTCTCGCTGGGCCGCCGGGACGAACCTCTCCGCCCGGGTGAACCGCTGGAGGCGATCGCGGTAATCGAGAGTGATGCTCGGGTTCCGGATGCGGCGCTACAGGAGTTGGTCAGCGACCCACGTCTGAAGTTCGCGAGGACGGTCGCGTTCGACCACCGGGCCGGTGGAGCTTCACGGTAGGTTGCGGGCTATTGCCCCGCCGCGATCTTGTCGACGTCGAGGGCCGTGTCCGTGCCGCCGCGCAGCCGGTTGCGGGCCTGCCGCCCCACCATCTGCGGCGCGTGGGTTTCGTGGAGTGCGCTCGCCGGGTCCTGTCGCGGGTACTGCTGCCCGGTCGCGTCTCACGGTAGCTTGCGGGTTGACCGGCGCGCCAACTGCTGGGCGTGCGCTTTCTGGAGCGCCACCGCCACGATTGGGTGCCGTTGCCGGTCCTGTCGCGGGTACTGCTGCCCGGTGGCGTTTCACGGTAGCTTGCGGGCTTATCGCCGTGCCAGCTGCTGCGCGTGGGCTTCCTGGAGCGCGCCCGCCACGATCCGGTGCCGTTGCCGGACAGGGCTCGTCGCGTTGCCGCCTCACGGTAGCTTGCGGGCTTACCGCCCCGCCATTTGCTGCGCGTGCGCTTCGCGGAGCGCGCCCGCCGCGATCTTGTCCACGTCAAGAATGAGAGCCAAGGTGCCGTCGCCGAGGATCGTGGCCCCGGAGAGTTCTTCCACATTCCGGTAGAAGCTGCCGAGTTTCTTGATCACTGTGTGGTGGTCGCCGATGACGCGGTCCACCACCAGTCCGTACCTCCCGTGCTGTGTGTCCGCCACAATCACCTGCTCAATCGCCGGTGCTCGGCCCGGAAGCGAGAAACGGTCGCGCAGAGCGATGTAGGGGACCAGATCGCCGTGGACGCTGACCAGCGAGTCATGTTTTCGCGACTGCGCACGGCCCTCGAGTTCGATGCATTCCGAAATATTCGCCAGGGGCACGACGAAAAAAGACTCATCGGCCTCGACCAGTAGCCCATCGATAATTGCCAGCGTCAGAGGGATTTTGAGTGTGACCACCGTCCCCTGGCCCGGCGTGCTCGCGATGGACACCGTTCCGTGTAGTGCATCCAGACTGCGTTGCACGACGTCCATTCCGACGCCCCTGCCGGAGATAGCAGTAACCCGTTCGGAGGTTGAAAAACCCGGCGCCAGCGTCAGCGCAAAGGTCTCTTGATCGCTCAGGACGGCGTCAGGCGGAATCATCTTCCGTTCCACGGCACGGGCCCGAATCGCTTCCCGATTCATGCCGGCGCCATCGTCGCTGATGCGGATCAGCACAAAGGCTCCGCTATGACAGGCCGACAGGTGAATGCGTCCGGTGTCCGGCTTCTTTTTCGCGAGCCGCTGATCGGACGGCTCAATTCCGTGACCCACGGCGTTCCGGATGATGTGCACGAGCGGATCGTTCAACTGTTCGATCACAGTCTTATCGAGTTCCGTGTCGTTGCCTTCGGTGATCAGTTCAACTTTCTTATTCAGATCTCCAGCGAGGTCCCGCACCAGGCGGCGGAAGCGGCCGAATGTCTCACCGATCGGAAGCATGCGGACGCTCATCGTGCTCTCGCGGAGGAGTTCGGACAAACGCTCCACCTCCTCGGAGATGAAATTAATTTCGGCGTCGCCGGATGCGAGCGCGTAACTGGTTAAGCGTGCTTGGACGGTTACGAGTTCGCCGACGACGTTGACGAGACTGTCGAGTTTCGCGACCGGCACACGCAGCGATGTTGCCGCCTCGGCCTTGTCGCGCTTGTCGCGGACCCCATCCAGGTGCTGCTGTTCCAGGATCGCCGCCTGAATGCGGTCCGGCGTCACGAGTCCCGCCTGCACCAGCATCTCGCCGGCGAGCGGCCGTTGCCCGAGACACCTTTCAGCTTCATCTGCCGGGACATGGCCGCGATCGACCAGGATCTCTCCAATTCTGCGCCGTTCGGCCGGGATGTCCCGACAGACACACGCTACATCGAGCCGCGCACGGTCCTCGACGAAGATGAAGATGTCGCGAATCGCATTCTCGTCCGCCGCCGTGGTCAAAATGGCATCCCAGTAGATGTAGCATTTTTCCGGATCGAGGTCGCGAAGCTCGGGAATCCGGTCCAGGTGACCCACCATGCTGCAGTCGCCCAACTGCGCCAACTCGCGGAGCAAAGGTACGGGATTGGATCCGCTCAGAAAGAGATCGGGATGGGGATCGAAGTGGATGCTGTAGGTCCTCGGCAGCGAATCGGTGGACACCGATGGGCCGCTTTCCACGGACACCTTCGCGAGTCGTTCCAGGATGCGATCCGACGCGGCAAGCACGTCAGGCGATAGAACGCTCCCAGCCCGAAGTAACTCCTGTATGTGATCGCGAGCCTCGAGCGTGACGCCAATCAGACCTGCGGTGACCTGGTTGCGGCCTTCCCGGACTCCGTCGAACATGGTCTCCAACTCGTGGGTGAACGAGGACACCGCGTCAAACCCGAACATTGCTCCGGACCCTTTAATGGTGTGCAGGGCGCGGAAGACGCGGCCGACCAATTCGGAGTCGGCGGGCCGCTCTTCCAGTTCGAGCAGCGCCGCCTCCAATTCCCGCAGTAGTTCGGAAGCTTCTTCGATGTATGTCTCGCGGTAGTCGTTCATTCGAATTCCCCGGTTGTCAGCACGCGCCCAGGACCCCGCTCGCGATCGCATCCAGTGGGAGCACGCGGTTCGCCGCGCCCAACTTGATCGCCTCGTTCGGCATTCCAAAAACAACGCAGGTGGCTTCGTCCTGCGCAATCGTCAAGGCCCCAGCCTCCTTCAGTTCCAGCAATCCCCGCGCGCCGTCATTGCCCATGCCCGTCATCAGCACTCCGACGGCGTTGCGTCCCGCGTACCTCGCTCCAGAGCGGAACAGGACGTCTACCGAGGGGCGGTGCCGGCACACTAGCGGTCCATCCAGAACCTCGACGAAATACCGCGCCCCGCTGCGCTTCAGAAGGAGATGGCGATTGCCGGGAGCAAGTAATGCCCGGCCTCTGAGCACCGGGTCACCAGTTTCAGCCTCTTTCACCGAAATAGCACACAGCCCGTCCAGCCGTTGCGCAAACGCAGTGGTGAACTTCTCGGGCATATGCTGGACAATGGCCATGCCCGGCGCGTCGGCCGGCATTTTCGTGAGGAACGCCCGAAGCGCCTCTGTGCCTCCGGTGGATGCGCCGATTAGCACCACCTTCTCGGTCGTTTGCACCAGCGCCCTCGGGGAGGCTTGCGCTAGTACCGCGTCGGCCGTGTGTGCCGGTTCCACCGGCCGCATCACGCGCAAACGTGCCGTACTCGCCGATTTCACGGCCTGACAGAGCCGTTCCCGCGACTCGCGGAGGAACTCTTCGGTCCCTACCCGCGGCTTCTCCACGATGTCGACCGCCCCATAGTCGAGCGCCCGTATGGCAGTCTCCGATCCCTTCGCCGAGAGCGTCGAACAGATGACCACGGGTAGCGGACGCTGCGACATGATCGTATGCAGAAATGTGAGTCCGTCCATCCGCGGCATCTCGACATCCAGAACCATGACGTCCGGCAGTTCATCCCGCATCCGGGCGGCTGCGGCGAACGGATCGGCGGCCGTCGCCATGACCTCTATCTCGGGATCGGACTGGAGCACATCGGACAACGTCCGCCGCACGATAGCCGAATCGTCGACGATGAGAACGCGTATGGGCTTCATGGCCTCTCCCAGGCCGCTGGAGCGGGCAGCTTTCTGATGAAGACATCGCCGGTTCCAGTATCGAACTCGATTGCGCGGCCACGCCTGCCTCCCAGACCGCTAGCCGCCACCGTAAGTCCACGTGCTGCCAGCAGCGCTTGTACGGATTCGATATTGCGGGCTCCAACGCGATAGGCTCCGCCGGAGTCGGGTAACCCGAGTCCGTCGGCGCCTCCAAACAGCTTGATTTCCAGATCGGCGGTTGCGACGCCGCGCCTCGCGAAACTTCGCAGGATTAAGTCCATGGTCGTGTCGACGTACCGCAGCGCCTCCTCGCGGGATATTGCGTCCAGGCGAGCGCCTGCCCGCGGCAGAATGCAGTGCGCGATGGCGGTCAATCCCAGACGTGGTACCCGGACCATGATGGCCAGGCATGATCCGACTACCGTCTTCACACGCGCCGGACCCTGGGCCGTGAACAGCTCACCCGGTTGGAGAAAGCAGTCAGCCATTGAGCCTCCGGTACACGGTAGGAGCTACTTGAACCAGCGGCAGATTCAGCCCGTTCAGCGATTCCGAGTGGCCCATGAGCAAATACCCTCCTTGCTGCAGGTTGAGGCTGATCCGGTTCAACACCTTCTGTTGCGCTTCCCGTTCGAAATAGATCATGACGTTCCGGCAAAACACCACGTCGAAGAGTTCGCCGAATCCGTAGTCGCTGTCCATCAGGTTCAACTGCCGGAAGCGAACCCGTGAACGAATCTCCGGCGACATTCGCACCATGCCGCGGCTCCGGTCGCGGCTCTGCAGCACATGTTTCCGGCACAGTTCGCGCGGCACGGGTTCCACGGCCGCGGCCGGATACACCGCGGTTTGCGCTGTCTCGATCACGGCCCCGGAAATGTCGGTAGCCTCAATGCGGAAATGGTACCGGTCCGGCCCGCGCGACTCGGCGTACTTGCTCACCACCATCGCCAGCGTGTAGGGTTCCTCGCCCGTGGAACAGGCCGCACTCCAAACCAGTAAAGGACGCCGTGTCCCGATTCCGCGGCTTCGCGACAGTTCCGGTAGAGCCTGCTCCATGAGAAAGTCGAAGTGAGCAGGCTCGCGGAAGAAGTCCGTTTTATGCGTAGTCACGGCATCGATCAAATTCGGCCACTCCTGCGAGCGGCCTTCGGCCGTATGGATGTAATCGCAATAGGCGGCGAACGATTTTAGGCCGAGAGTCCGGACGCGCTTCCTGAGCCGGGTTTCCAGCATGATGCGCTTGGCCGGCGCCATCATCATTCCGCATTGGGATCCGATGAGATCCGTCAACCGGCGGAGGTCGCGGTCGGAGATTTGGTCAGTCTCGGTCATTACCGTCGTATTCCCACCCGGCTCAGGCGGCCGCGGGAACAACAGCGCGGAGATCGCTCAAGTGGTCAGCTGAGAAAACCCGGTCGATATCGAGGATCATCAGGAAATTCGATTCCCGCTTCCCCATACCGCGGATGAAGTCAGTCTTGATCGAAGTCCCGAGCCTCGGGGCCGCTTCAATCTGTTCCGGCTCAAGGTCGATTACCTCCTCCACCGAGTCGGCTAACGCGCCGACGATTGCCGTCTCGCCGTCCAGCCGGACCTCCATCACGATGATGCAGGTGTTGACCGTCTTCTCGGTCGCCGACATTCCGAACGCCAGCCGCAGATCGATGACGGGCACCACGCTACCACGTAGATTGATGACCCCGCGCATAAACTCCGGAGTCCTCGGGATCTTGGTCACGTTGGTGAAGTCCAACACCTCGCGAACGGTGGCGACGTCCAGCGCGAAGACCTCGTTGTCCAGTTTGAATGTGAGGTACTGCCTGGTTTCTACAATTGTTTCGACACTCATCGTATAAGCTCCTGGAAGGACCGGCCCGCAGTCTCAGGACGGGCAGGCCGGTGTCCCTACCTCAGTACTTTTCGAAGTCCTCGTCGAGTTTGTCCGGATGAGCGGCCAGATTGAACGCGTATCCGTTGGTTTTGCCGTTCTTCTTGCCTGCTGCAACCGGCGTAGCACCGTTCCGAAAGCCATTTGCCTTCGAATCGTGTTTCGCCGCCGGTTTCGGTGCGATCCGGTCGGTGCCGCCGGTCTTTGCAACCGCGACTCGATGGTCGGTTTCGCCGATTTCAAAGAAGTCGATGGTTGTAATCAGCCCGTCTGCCTGGCCCGACAGTTCCTCGCTGGTGGAGGCCATCTCTTCGGCGGCCGACGCATTCTGCTGAATCACAACTTGTAGCTGTTGAAGAGCGGCGTTGATCTGCTCGGCTCCCGTATTCTGCTCGTTGCTGGCGGCACTGATCTCTTTCACCAGCTCGGCCGTCTTCTGAATGTTCGGGACGAGTTTCTCCAGCATGTCGCCGGCTTTTTCCGCCACCTTGACCGTGGACGCCGAGAGCTGATTGATCTCTCCCGCAGCCTTCTGGCTTCGTTCCGCCAGCTTCCGGACTTCGGCCGCCACCACCGCGAATCCCTTCCCGTGTTCTCCGGCGCGGGCGGCTTCAATGGCCGCGTTCAGCGCCAGCATGTTGGTCTGCCGCGCGATCTCCTCGATAATCGAGATCTTACTGGCGATTTCCTTCATCGCCACGACGGCGTCGGCCACCGAGCGTCCGCCCTCCTTGGCATCCTCGGCCGACCGGATGGCGATCTTCTCCGTCTGAGATGCGTTGTCGGCGTTCTGCTTAATGTTGGAGACCATCTGCTCCATCGACGACGATGCCTCTTCGGCCGACGCGGCCTGAGTGTTGGCCCCCTGCGACAACTCGCTGCTGGCAGAACTCATCGACTGGCTACCGTTGGCGACTTCGCCGGCGACGGTCTTGATATCCAGCACGACCTTGGTCAAACTGGCCACCATCGCGGCGAGCGCCTGCATGAGTTTGTCCTGGCCGGACCGCTCGCGAATCTGCACCGTCAGGTCGCCGTGCGCGACCGTCTCGGCAGCTTTGGTAATGTTCTCCATTGCATCGATCAGCACGTTCAGGTTCTGTTTGATCGTGTTGAAATCCCCGTTATAGTTCTCGGTGATTTTCGACGGGACATCACCTTTGGAGATCCGATCGACATACTCGGCCGCCACATTCAACGGTCCGATCACTGCGTCCAGAGTCTGGTTCACGCCGTCGACAATGCGCCGGAAGTCGCCGCCGTGCCGGGCTGCGTCCGCCCTGGTTGCGAGTTTCCCGTCGCGGGCCGCTCGCGCCAGAGCGTCCATGTCCGCGATGAGACTCTTCAGGTTCTCCCGTACCGATTCGATGGTTTCGTTGATGAACGCCTTCTTACCGGGGAACCGCTCCAGAGGCGCCTCGAAATTACCGCGCCCGAACTCGGCCACACAAGCCATCGCCTTCTTCTTCACTAATATGTGACCGCCCACCATGTCGTTGACGCCGCGCGCCATCAGCCGGAAGGCACCCTCGAACCGCTCGATCGGAATCGCCACGTCGATGTCGCCCTTGATATGCTCGTCCGACATCCGGTTCATCTCCTCGATAAACCGCTTCACATTCGCCCGCAGCCGCTCGATGGTGTCGTTGATGAACGCCTTCTTGCCGGGAAACTGCTCGAGCGTCGCATCGAAGTTGCCCTTGGAGAACTCGTCCACGCACGCCATCGCCTTTTTCTTCACGGCGATATGTCCGGACACCATGTCGTTCACGCCCCGCGCCATCGTGCGGTACGACCCTTCGAAGCGGTCGACCGGAATCATCACGTCGATTTCGCCCTTGGTGTGCTCGTCCGACATCCGGTTCATCTCTTCGATAAACCTCTGCACATTTGCGCGCAAGCGTTCAATGGTGTCGTTGATGAACGCCTTTTTACCTGGGAATTGCTCCAGCGCTGCGTCGTAATTTCCCTTCGCAAACTCATCGACACAGGCCATCGCCTTCCGTTTCACCGCGATATGGCCGGCCACCATGTCGTTCACGCCGCGCGCCATGTCGCGGTATGCGCCTTCGAACCGCTCCAGCGGGACCATTGCATCGATTTCGCCGCGGTTGTGCTCATCCGACATCTTCGTCAGTTCAGTCAGCAACCCGCTCAACTGGTCGATGCAAGCGTTTACGCCGGTGGTGAGCGTACTCAAACCCCCCGCATATGCGCCCGTGATTTTCTGCGGAATTACACCGTTGCTCAATTTCGCAACCGCGTCCGTGGCTGCTGCCACCGGTGTGGTCAGAACGTCAAGAATCCTGTTGACGGCCACTGCGATCCCGTTTTGATCGTCCTCGATTGCGTCCGGACGGAGCCGCTCGCTCAAACGCCCTTCTTCAATCGCACAAACCAGTCGATCCAACTCCGCGACACTCCGCGGGATTGCACGTCCCGCTTTCGCTGGCCGCCGTCGTTGATCTGAAACAGCCGGCACAGCCCGCTCGCGTGTTTGTTTCTTGTTCATGTTCTTCCTTCCCCCGCGTTCGCCGTTTCCGAACTCCCGCCGGGGTAGCGTAATGTTCTCTCAGGCAAGATGAAATGGCCGGCCGCATGTCCCAATATTCCGGTCACGCTTATCTGATCGGCATCCAATTCAGAAGCTTTAGTACGAATCAAGAGAAAGTCCTATGAGACCCACCTAACAAAGACCCCCGGCCAGTGCATATACTCAACCAATGGTCACCAGCGCCCAATGACTCCGGCCGCCGCCCCCTATCCCTCCCGAACGCGCTGGGTCATGATCTCCCTGGTCTTTCTCGCTACGGTCGTGAATTACCTCGACCGACAGACACTGTCCGTCGTCGGCCCATTCCTGCGCGAACAGTTTCACATGACCAATACCGATTACTCGCGCGTGGTCTCGGCATTCATGCTGGCTTATACGATTTCCAACGGGATCTCCGGCCCGCTAATCGACCGTCTGGGCACCCGGCTCGGTTACGCCGCCTGCATGGCGTGGTGGAGTATCGCCGCCATCCTGCACGCGTTCTCTCGCGGCGCCATCAGCCTTGGAGTTTTCCGGTTCTTGCTGGGAATCGGCGAGGCAGGGAACTGGCCCGCGGGGATTAAGGTGGTCGCAGAATGGTTCCCCGTCAGCGAACGTGCGCTCGCGTCGGGTATCTTCAATAGCGGATCGTCGGTGGGTGCCATCCTATCCGCACCCGTGGTCGCGTGGATCGTGATCCACTGGGGCTGGCAGGCGTCGTTCTACCTGGTCGGCGTCACGGGACTGCTCTGGCTGGCGGCTTGGTTCGCCATCTACTACACCCCCGCACAAGTTCAACGGGAGGTCGCGGCGAGACCCGCTCCGGCGTGGCGGCTGCTGCGGACCCGCTGGGTGTGGAGTTTCACCGTCTCGAAGATCTTCAGCGATCCCGTCTGGTATTTCTATATCTTCTGGTTTCCGCAATATCTGCGAAGCGCGCGCGGGTTCGATCTGGCCTCCATCGGGCGCTGGGCGTGGATCCCGTTTGTGACAGCGGGCGCCGGAAATCTGTTCGGCGGATGGGCGGCGGAGGCGCTATTACGCGTTGGCGTACAGCCGCAGAAATCGAAAAAAATGTGCGTTTGGGGATTCGCGCTGCTCATGACTTCGGCCATTCCCGCCGTGCTGACTCCCAACGTCTACCTATCGATCGGCCTGATCTCGCTGGCCACGATGGGGTACACAGGAGCGCTGGCCAACATGCTGTCGATGCCCGCCGATGTGTTTCCGAAGAACGCGGTGGGATCGGTTTGGGGTTTGGCGAGCATGGGAGCGGGCTTTGGCGGGATGGTGTTCAGCCTGATTACCGGCTGGGTGGTCGACCATTACTCGTACGTACCGGTATTCTTCGGGTTTGCCATCATCCCTTTGATCGCGGCAGCGATCGTATGGACGCTGCCGGACCGGGTCGACGGCTTCGAGGTCAAGGACTGACCCAGCTACAGAATTCGGCTACGGCGCGGGCTGGGGAACGTCCGCGACATATGGTCGTGCCACGCCAGCTTCTCTTCATCTACCAGCGACCATAGCAAACCAAGACCCGCGGCCAGCAAACTGAGGCAGTTCGCCGCCAGGCGTAAGCTGCGTTGATCGCGATCGGGCAGCCTGCCGTCGAAGTTGAGCAACTGCAATTGGGTCCAGCGCATGCCGGGTGTGTCGCTGTTCCCGAGGCAGAACAGCACGTGATAGAAAAATCCGAAAACGACGGCGATGCCGAGGAACAGCGGCACGGTCTCTTTGTTGAGCACCACCTGGCCGCCGGCGATCTGGAAGGTGATCAGAAACATCCCGAGCGCAATCACCACCATGCTCATGTCGAGCGCGGCCGCGAGCATCCGATGCACCGGCGATGCCACGGGAGCATCCGAATAAATCACAGCCTCGAGCGAGGTTCGCACGCGTGGTTCGTGCAGTTCGAATGCCTGCTGAGCCGCGTCGACTCTCCGCGACGTCCTCCGATGACGCTGCGGACGCGCTGGGACCACCGGTTCACTGGGGCGCAGCACCGGGATCGTCATCACCTGCTGCATCTCGCGAAACAGCGGCCGCTGATAGGACACCCGCACCGGTTGCGGCTCGGGCTCGGGTACCGGACCTGCGTCTTCAGCCAGCGATCGCGCGAGGCCCAGCAGTTCCGGAGCAGTCGCGGTTTGGATGGGATAGGTGTCGAGCGCCGGGCGGGCGTTCGCCAAGTGCAATCGTCGGCCACACCGTGTGCAGCGGTGTTCTTCCTCGTGGTTCCATGCGCGGCAGTAACGGCAATTCATCGGCTCATCTCGCCTCAAAGGCCCGGGCTTGCGGGCCGGATCCAACTCGTGTTACGGTTCTCAATTGAAGACACCTCATCTTCCGGCCGAGGTATCCCCCTCCAATGTAGGTAACATAATCGTAGTGTTTTGTCACGAACTTTCTGCGTTCGCGAAGCTATGTTTCATAGTCGTGGCGTGCTCCAGTTACCTTTTGAAGGGGCAGGTCCGGCCTGATTTTCTCCCCGGATTAATCTCAACCGCGCCGCCGTCGGCTCCTGCGCCGGCCCGCCAGTTGAAGAAAATTCGTCCGAATGCACCGGGACCCAACGACATTCGCGTGGTGGCCGACCGGCAGGAGGCGGAGGGCCAAAAGTATCACTTGCGCGGCCGCGCCGAAGTGGAAACGTCGGACATACTGCTGCAGGCCGACGAGATCGATTACAACCGGGAGACCGGCGAGGCCGTCGCCCGCGGCCATGTCCGGTTCGAACAGTTCGACACCGGCGAGAAACTCCAGGCCTCGCGCGTCGAATACAATCTCGAAGAAAAGACCGGCAAATTCTTCGACGTGAGCGGGACATCGCCGGCCAAGATCGACGCCCGGCCCGGAGTGCTTACCACCAGCAATCCGTTCTACTTCCAGGGTAAGTGGGCCGAGCGCAAGCAGAATCAATACATCCTCTACGACGGGTTTATCACCGACTGCAAGATGCCCAATCCATGGTGGATTCTGAAGGGCCCCATGTTCGACGTGATTCCGCTCGACCGCGCCGTCTCGTACCGGTCGGTGTTCTGGCTCCGCCGAGTGCCCCTGCTGTACGCACCCGCATTATATAAGTCGCTCAAGAAAAATCCGCGAAAAAGCGGTTTCCTTACTCCGAATATCGGCAACAGCTCGCGACGCGGCAAGATGATCGGGATGGGTTATTACTGGGCCATCAACCGGAGTTATGATGTGACTTACCGGAATCAGTACTTCACCGAGCGCGGGTTCGCCCACCACGTCGACTTCCGGGGCAAGCCGAACGCCCGCACCGACTTCGGCGTGGTGGTCTATGGAGTCAATGACCGGGGCGTGCAAATCGGCGATAACCTCGTTAAGCAGGGCGGATTTCTGGTGGATTTCTCCGGCCGGAGCGAACTGGGTCACGGGTGGACCGCGCGGGGCGAGTTCAATTACCTCAGCTCTTTCGAATTTCGGCAGAATTTCACCGAGTCGTTCCATGAGGCGATTTTCGCGGAGTCCCGTTCGGTTGGGTTTCTGACGAAGCACTGGTCGTCTTTCGGCACAAATATCGTGTTCGATCGCGATGAAGTGTTCCAGTTCCGCGCGCCGGACGGCGCCGCTCCGCAGACCACCTACAAAGTGATCACGCGCAAGTTGCCCGAGTTCCAGTTCATGAGCCGCGAGCGCCAGGTGAGCCATCGCGTATTGCCGGTATGGGTATCGTTCGATTCATCGGCAGCGCTACTCCGGCGGCAGGAACCGCTGTTTACCACCCGGGAGTTCGTCGATCGAGTCGACGTCGCGCCCCGCGTCTCGACGGCATTCCACTGGAAAGGGTTTTCGCTGGTGCCGACGTTCTCGGCCCGCGCGACGCACTACGGGTCCAGCTATGGGGATAACCGGGCATCCGGCGCGAACCTCTGGCGCACCGGACGCGAAGTGACCGCCGATCTCCTGTTTCCGTCCTTGAGCCGGGTGTTTCAGGCACCCAAGTGGCTGAAGGCCGACAAGTTGAAGCATGTCATCGAGCCCCGCGCGACTTTCCGGGATATCAGCGGCGTCGACGACTTCAATAAGATCATCCGCTTCGACACTACCGATTTATACGCCAATACGCGCGAACTCGAGCTATCTCTTACCAATCGGCTGTATACGCGAACCAAGGACGGCCGGGTGAGTGAAGTGCTGAGCTGGCAGTTATTGCAGAAGCGCTATTTCGACCCGACTTTCGGCGGCGCCATCGTGCCGGGACAGCGCAACGTCGTGCTGAGTACCGCCGATATTACCGGCTACGCATTTGCGGACCAGCTACGAAGTTACTCGCCGATTGTCAGCGCGTTGCGATATACCTACAAAATTGGCGTGGAATGGCGGACCGATTACGATCCGCTCCGCGGCCACATCGTAAATAGCTCGCTCAGTGCCGACTGGCGCCAGGACAGTTACTGGGTCTCGGTCGGCCACAGCCAGGTCCGCAACGATCCTGTCCTGTCGCCCAGTCAGAATCAGTTCCGGTTCCTCGCCGGGCTCGGCAATGAGAACCGGCGCGGGTGGAACACGGGAGTTAGCGCATTCTACGACTACCGCGTCAAAATCCTGCAATACGCGTCCACGCAGATCACCTATAACACCGATTGCTGCGGGTTCAGCGTGCAGTACCGCCGTTTCAGCTTCGGCACCCGGAACGAGAACCAGTTCCGGGTGGCCTTCGTGGTAGCCAACATCGGAGCGTTCGGAACGCTGAAGCGGCAGGAACGGATGTTCTAACCGCTCCGCTTACGGTCGCGGCTCGGAATCATTTTTGTTCGAGCAGATTCAGCGCGTCCTCGAGTTCGTAGATGCGATCGTCGATGGTCTTGGTGGGTTTGCCGGCGGCCTGGGCCTCGGCGAGTTTCTTACGCTGCGCTGCTATCTGTTTCTGAAGCGCCACGGCTTTCGGGGAAGGCGGTGCCGCTGGTTCCGGGGCTGGTGCCGGAGCGGCGGGGGCCTTCTTCGCCGGCTTCTTGGATTTGCCGGGCTTCGGCATCGCTACCTTCTCGCCAAAGTCCTCCTGCAACTCGCGCTGTAGTTGCAGTAATTCCGCGGCCACTTCGTGGAACCGCGCCAGGAGTTCCTTCTTGGCCTGATTTCTCAACTTCAGGTAACTGTTCTTTGCTTCGCGATACTGATCGAGTGTGGTCGCCATCCGGTGGTTATTATATCCAGACCTCGTTGTATCCATCGCCTTGCGCTACGATAGGAGCATCTCGACAGCTATTCAGATTCCCGCGCCTGCCGCGGCGCCCGCGCAGCCCCGCGTACTTCTGCCTGCGCTTACCGGACTCCGCTTCTTTCTCGCGATTTGGGTGATTCTGCATCACCTGACTGGCCACAACATGCTGCTGGGTCCTTGGGCTGAGTCGCTTTCGGCGCCTCTGTTCGTCTTCATCCGCAGCGGCTATCTCGCGGTAGGCACGTTTTTCGTGCTGTCCGGATTCGTGCTGGCACGAAGTTATCGCGCTACCGCCTGGAATCGCCCCGCGCTGATTCGATATGGCGCCGGACGCCTCGCGCGCGTCTACCCGACCTATCTGCTGAGTCTGCTGATCGTCTCGCCGTTCATCGTGTCCTACTGCTTTTCGCCCGCTTCGGCTCTCACAAAAACCGGCGAGTTAGCGGGCTACGGACTCGTATTACAAGGGTGGACCGGCAATCCCGGTGTGTTCTGGAACACACCCGCCTGGTCGCTGTCGTGCGAACTCTTCTTCTATCTCTGCTTCCCGCTTGCCGTAACTCTGTTCGGCCCCCGCGGTCGCTGGCGCACAACTGCGGCGGTCGTTGCGTCGCTGGCGCTCCCGCTGGTGCTGGCCCGATTCTCGGTACCGTACTGGTGGAAGCCGGCCTATCATCTTTCCGACTTCCTATTGGGAATCGCAGCCGCCCAAATCTATCAGGCACTCTGCGACCGCCGTTCGGTATTCGCCCGGCAAGGCATCTGGCTGTACGTCCCGTCCGGACTCGCTGCGACGGCGCTCATCGCCCTGCCGCGCCTGGTACCCGGACCCATCCAGCCGGGGATGCTGCTGCGTCCCCTGAATGCGCTACTCCTCATCGGACTCGCGGCGGGAGGCGGACTGCCCGCCCGCGCTCTGTCCACCCGCGCCGCTGTCTTCCTCGGACGCGCCAGTTACTCGATGTACATCCTGCACATTCCTCTGCTGTGGTGGTTCAAGCGCTGGTTCGTCGCAGGTCTGCGCCTCCCCGTTGGTGTATCGGCTACAGCCTACATCGGACTCGTGATCCTGGTCTCGGCCGTCGTGTGCGAACGCTTCGAGGAACCCGTCAACCGCCGCATCCGCCGGTGGGTTGCCGCTCGTGCGTGACATTTCACCCTCACAATCGGGTATAATACTCGCAATTCGAGATTTAGGTCCAGGTCGGCCGAATCCATGGCCGCTCTAGGTAGAGAAAGGGGTCCAATGAACAGGTTCAAGAAACTGGCAGTCGCATTGTGTGCGCTGCTTCTGATAACCGCCGCCACGATGTTCGGGCAGGCTGTGAATGGCACCTTGCTAGGTACCATTACCGACCCGACCGGTGCATCCGTTCCCAACGCGCGCGTAACCATTACCGCAACCAACACTGGCGGGAGCCGCACGGCCACCACGAACGAGAGTGGAAACTATACGTTCCCGGATTTGGCGCCTGGAGTCTACTCCGTCAGCGTTGAACAAACCGGCTTCAAACGGGTTACCCGCGCGAACGTCGATGTCCTGGTCAACAGTGCGCTCCGCGTCGACCTGACGCTCCAACCCGGAAACGTTCAGGAGACCGTCAACGTGACGGCCGAAGCGCCGCAACTGCAGACCGAACGTGCCGATACCGGCCGCAAGGTCGAAACCAAGCAACTGGAGGACCTTCCCGTCCTGACTCCCGGCGGACGCAACTTCCAGGTCCTGCTCAACCTCGTACCCGGCACGACGAAAGCGTTCCGTCCGCACTCGGAATTCTTTAATCCTCAAAATTCGCTGTCCACCCAGGTCAACGGGCAATCGAGGCTGGCCAACAACGTCCAGTTCGAAGGTGTCGACAACAACGAGCGTACGGGACTCCTCACTGTCTATATCCCTCCGCTAGAAGCGTTGTCCACCCTCGACATCAGCACCAGCAACTTTGAAGCGTCGCTGGGCCGCGCCACCGGCGCCGTCACGAACGTCATCCTGAAGTCCGGCACCAACGACTTCCACGGCCAGGCCTACTGGTTCAACCGCGTCAGCGCCCTGTCGGCCCGTGCGTTTTACGATCCCGTCCGGTCGCACTTCGTGTATAACTACGTGGGCGGCCAATTCGGTGGTCCGATCATCAAAAACAAGCTGTTCTTCTTCGGCGATTATCTCCGCGTTATGGACCGGCGCTACGCCGTGGACCGCTACACCTTGCCGACCGCCGACGAGCGAGGCGGCAATCTCACTGCGTCCACCAGCGTCGTCTACGATCCCCTGACCGGCAACCCCGATGGAACAGGACGCACGCCGTTCGCCGGCAACATCATCCCGTCCAGCCGGATCAACCCGATCTCTCAGAAGATCCTTTCGCTGATTCCGCTGCCCAACCTGGCGGGACTCAACAACAACTACTTCAGTTTGATTCCCTTCACGCGCGACAGCGGGCAACTGGATGCCAAGGGCGATTGGAACTGGAACGAGAACAATCGCATCTCGGTTCGGTACAGCTACTTCAAGCCGACCACCGTGGATCAGTCGTCGTTCGGCGACGCGGGTGGACCGCACGGCGGTGGATTTGAAGCGACCGGTACGCAGGTGACTCATAACGGCGCTATTAACTACGACCGCATCTTCTCCGGAACTCTCATCATGGAAGCTCGCGCCGGCGTCAACCGCTACCGTAACGACGCCCGGCAGATCGATTATGGAAAAAACGACGCACAGACGCTTGGAATCCCTGGCGTCAACGTTAGCGACTTCACCAGCGGACAGGTCGGCATCGGTATCGGCGGATACTCCGACCCGCTCATCGGCTACTCGGCCAGTTTGCCGTGGGTCCGTGCGGAGACGAACATCGATCTCGTCAACACGTGGACCAAGCTGAAGGGCAACCACACCTTCAAGTGGGGTGCTGAACTTCGCCGCATTCGCGACGACTTACTTCAGACCCAGACCTATAGTCCCCGCGGCCGCTACATCTTTAATACCGCGCAGACTTCCATCCCCGGCGCGGCGACGAGCTTCGGCAACAACTTTGCCAGTTTCCTTCTGGATCTGCCGGGCGAAGTCGGCCGCGACTTGCCCATCATCTTCCCGGCCTATCGCGCTTGGGAGTTCTATATGTTCGTTCAGGACAAGTGGATCATAACTCCGAAGCTGACCCTCGACTACGGCCTCCGGTGGGAGTTCTATCCCCCAGCCAAGCCGGCGCATGACGGCGGCTTCTCGCAGTACGATCCGAAGACGAACAGTCTGATCATCGCCGGTGTGGGCGGCAATCCGCTGGACCTCGGCCGCGCTACCAAATACAAGGACTTTGCTCCTCGTATCGGCATCGCATACCGCATGACCGAGAAGACGGTGTTCCGCGGCGGATTCGGAATCAGCTATTCGCCCTTCCCGGACAACACCTACGCGTATAACTTCCCGGTGAAACAGAACAACTCATATCTGCCGAATAACAGCTACGGCCCGGCTTTGTTAGGCAGCGGCCAGGTGGCCACGTTCGCTTTGGGATTCCCGGCTCCGACGCCGGCCAATATCCCGACCAACGGTATCATCACTAACGCAGATCTCAACCAGACTTACGAAGTGATCAATACCAATTTCCGCGAGCCGTATGTTGAGTCGTGGAACCTCGCCGTTCAGCAGGCTTTGCCCTCGAACTTCGCACTGGATGTGGCGTATGTAGGCAACCACGGTGTCGATCAACCGGCGAACTACAACCTGAATGCGTCCACCACGCTGGGTGCCGATGTCGCGGGTCAACCGCTGTACCAGGCCTTCAAGCGCAAGGCCACCACCAACCTGCGGTATGCGGGCTATAGCTCCAGCTATAACGCGCTTCAGGTCAAACTGGACAAGCGTTACTCGAACGGGCTCGCCATCACTACCTCGTTTACCTGGAGCAAGGCACTCGGCTACCAATCCGAGGACGCCGGTTTGACGTTCTACATCAATCAGGAACGCAACTGGCGCCGCCTGGATTTCGACCGGAAGTATAACTTCGTTCAGAGCTACCTATACGAGCTTCCGTTCGGACACGGCCGAGCGTGGCTGAAGTCCGGCCCCGCGGCATACGTCCTCGGCGGCTGGCAGGTTAACGGAGTTCTCACCATTGCCAGCGGTTCGCCGCTGAACTTCGGCGGGAACTCGTCGGTTCTGCGCGCGCCCGGCAACAGCAATACCCTGAACCATACCGGTCCGATCGATGTCACAAAGGGCAACGGTCGTGACGCTTCGTGGTTCAGCCCGGCCGTCTGCAGCGCGACGGTTACGTCCAACTGCTTCTCGCAGCCTGGCAACCTGCAGTTCGGCAACCTCAGCCCCAACGTGATCAGCGGACCGGGCTTCTGGAACGTCGACGGCTCCATCTTCAAGCAGTTTAAGGTGACCGAGAGGATGCAGTTGGAAGTCCGCGGCGAAGCCTTCAGTGTGGTGAATACGCCGCAGTGGAACAACCCGGATACGGGCATCGGCAACAAGACCTTCGGTTACATCACCGGTGCAGGCGGCAATCGCCAAATGCAGCTCGGTGCGAAGATCATGTTCTAGCCTGTTAGTAAAAGGGGCGGCTTCCGGGCCGCCCCTAACTTCTCATACCAGCAGGAATCCGCCGTTTGCTTCGATCATCTGACCCTGGATGAATCGAGCCCCCTCCGAGCACAGAAACACGATCACTTCCGCTATCTCCTCCGGCGTTCCGAGCCGTCCCAAGGGCGTCGCTTTGCGCACCCCGTCCAGCATCTGTTCCGTCGAGAAGGTCTTGTGGTAGTTGGTATCGATGGTCCCTGGTGACACGCCGTTCACTCGGATTCCCATGGGAGCGAACTCCTTCGCCACGCCCTTGGTCATCCCGCTCAACGCAGCCTTTGAACTCGAGTAGGCGATAGCTCCGAGCCCACCGCCGTTGCGCGCCGCAACCGACGAGATGTTGATCACATAGCCGCGCTTCTTCTCGACCATTCCTGGCAGCACCGCCTGCGTGATCCGCATGGCGCTGGTGAAGTTGAGCATGAATACTCGATCCCACAGATCTTCGGTGAAATCGAGGAAGCGCGCCCGCTCGATCAGCGAACCGGCGTTGTTCACGAGGATATCGGCGGGGCGGGTGTGCAGCCAGCCGGTCAGCGTGTGGACGCCCTCGTTGCTGCTCAAATCGGCCTGGACAATCTCTCCGTCCGAACCGGCGGCGCGGACGCGTTCGAGCACTTGTTCCGCCTGAGCGCGCGCATTGTTGTAGTGGATCAGGACCCGCGCGCCGCGCTCGGCGAACTTCACGGCAGCTTCGGCCCCAATCCCGTTGCTCGAACCGGTGATGAGAGCCGTCAATGATTGGAATTCTTTAGTGGTAGACAAGGCGATCCCATTATATGGAAGTCGCCCGTGCCCTTAGGCCGCCAGCTTCTTGTCGATCGCGGATAAAATACCCTTGCGGTCCTTGTGTTTCTCCTCGTACTTCCTGATCTTCTTGAGATCGCCCTTCGATAGATCGCCGAGCTTCTTCGACACTTGCGCCACCGTCAGATGCTGATAGTTGTCGATGGGTAGATTGCGGTCCGGCGATTCACCCCTGCGGTCCTTCGCCTCCTCGCCCTTCGTCTCACCGTACCCGGCGCGCTGCTTGTTTACGATGCGAGACGCGACTTCTTCTTCGCGGCCCTGGTAGCGGCCCGATTGTTTGAACTCATGCTTTAGTTCCTCGTATTCGCGTTCGCGTTTCGGACTGGCTCCTCTCGGCATATCAAAACCTCCCGAAAATGTTCTCCGTTACTGAGACACACGGGGCCGGAAGAGTGTTTCGAAGGGGGTACAAGAGCGCGACGCGCACGGCCGCGCCCTGAACTGCTTTAGCGGGGCGGCACGGGAGAGATTTCGCGGCTCGAGATGATGCGGTCCACCATCCCGTAATGGAGGGCCTGCTCGGCTTCCATGATGTAGTCGCGATCGACGTCACGGGATATGCGCTCGGTGGTCTGGCCGGTCGCGTTCGCGAGGATTTCGTTCAACGTCTGCCGCATCCGCAGAATCTCTCGCGCGTAGATGTCAATGTCGGTCGCTTGTCCGGCAAGTCCGCTCATCGAGGGCTGGTGAATCAGCACCCGTGAGTGTGGAAGCGTATACCGCTTGCCTTTGGTTCCACACGCCAGCAGGACCGCCGCCATCGATGCCGCCTGGCCGATGCAGTACGTCACGATGTCCGGCTCCACCAGGTTCATAGTGTCCAGAATCGCCAGTCCGGCGGTAATCGAACCGCCCGGCGAATTGATGTACAGCGAGATGTCCTTTTCCGGGTCCTCAGCCGACAGAAACAGCATCTGCGCCATCACCAGATTGGCCACCTGGTCATCGATCGGGGTGCCCAGGAAGATGATGTTCTCTTTGAGCAACCGCGAGTAGATATCAAACGCGCGTTCCCCTCGGGACGTCTGCTCGACGACCATCGGGACCAGAACCCCATTTTGCATGCATTCTCCTCTCGAAGTTAACTGCGCCGCGTAACAGCTGTTTTCTCGACCACGCGGCGTTTTTTCTGCTTATCCAGTTGACGCCGCTTCAGGTCCAGGGATTTCGACAGATCTTCCACCGTCGTGCCCTCCAAGTACTCTATGATACGCGAACGAAGCGCCTTCCAGCTATCGTGCATGCCGCAGCGCATCTGGTCGTTGCACTCCGTCATGCCCCCAATGCACCGCTGATAGTCCGCCAAACCGTCGATCGACTCCACGATCTGGAGGAGTGTAATCTCGTCGGCGGGGTAACGGAGACAGAATCCGCCCGTCGGGCCCTTGCTCGAGCGCAGAAAGCCCTGGCGTGCCAACTGCTGCAGGATCTTCGCCAGGAAGTGCGACGGAATGTCCGACTCCTCCGCAATCTGCTTCACCATCGCGTATTTGCCCTCTGGCACCTGCGCCAGGAATACAAACGCGCGAATCGCATACTCGGCCGACCGGGAATAGATCATTGCTCACGCTTTCTGAGGTTTGGGTATGATACTCTTTTATCTTAATTCAACTTTGCTGGTAAAACCTAGCCCTTTTCTTCACCTTCACCTCAAGATCCGTACTGGGACTGCGGCGGCAGTTTTCTCCAGCCCGTTTCTGACGCGGAACCAGCTTACAATTGCATCTAAGGTTAATGACTCCGGTTGCCGATATGTTCTTTGGAGCCCGTCCGTGCCCCAACCCGGGCCGAACTGAACAGGATGAAGATTCTCATCGCGGATGACAGTATCGTGTCCCGGCATCTCTTAGATGCGACCCTCCGTAGTTGGGGGTACGATGTTGTCGTTGCCTCGGATGGGATCGAGGCATGGAATGAACTGCAAAAAGACGGTTGTCCGAGCATGGCCATCCTCGATTGGGTCATGCCCGGTCTCACCGGCCCTGAGGTGTGTCACTTGGTTCGCAAGCGGTCCCGTGAGCAGTACATCTACATCCTCCTGTTGACCTCCAAGAGCCTGAAGGAAGACCTCATCGAAGGCATGGAAGCCGGCGCCGACGACTACCTCACCAAGCCATTCGACCGCCACGAGTTGAAGGTTCGCCTCCGTTCGGGCATTCGAATCATCGACTTGCAGGCCCAACTGCTGGCGGCTCAGGAGGCCCTTCGCGAACAGGCCACAAAGGACTCGCTCACCCGCATCTGGAACCGTTCGTCGATTCTCGAGATTCTCGAACGCGAACTCGCGCGCAGCGAACGAGAGGAGCGGCCGCTTGGGCTCCTGCTCGCCGATCTCGACAAGTTCAAGAACGTCAACGACAACTACGGGCATTGCGCCGGCGATGCCGTACTACGCGAAGCCGTGCGGCGTATGCAATCGTCCATCCGGCCCTACGATGCCATCGGTCGCTACGGCGGCGAGGAGTTCCTGATCGTGCTGCCCGGCTGCGATGAGGCTTGCACGTTCGGTCAGGCCGAACGTCTCCGGCGTGAACTCTCTCAGGATGAAATGCGGATTGGCGAAACGCCGTTCCGCCTCACCGCCAGTTTCGGGGCCACCAGCGCTATGCCGGGAATCCGGACGCCGGGAGTATTGATGATCCGCACCGCCGATGAAGCTCTCTATCGCGCCAAGCGGGAGGGCCGGGACCGAGTCGTGTACGCAGGCCAGTCCGTCGCGGTCTAGCCTGCGGTTCGGTGCGATCGGCGTTAATCGGCGGCTCATAATAGTTCTGAGAGAGGTTGGCATGGAGCGACACAAGCGTATTGGGCCGCTGAATGAACACCGATGAACGCGAATCGATTCGCTGACCGAGCGCGTGCTCGGCGCTGTGTTTGAGGTCTCCAACACCCTGGGCGCCGGATTTCTTGAGAAGGTCTACGAGCGCGCCTTGCTGACCGAGCTTCGTCTTCGCGGCATCCGCGTTACGGCTCAGGCTTCATTTGCGGTAACCTCCGTAAGTCGCTGATTGCACTGAGCCGCGCACGTCAAAAACGGTGTTCGGCCGTCTCTACTCTGTATCTTTCCGCGCTACCTGAAAGTGGCTCAGCGTCGCGGCGTACTGCGCGATTCCCTTGTACAGCGCCTCTGCTATTCGCTGCCGGTACTCCGGCTTCTTCATTAGCGCTTCATCGTGCGAATTGCTGACAAACCCGATCTCCGCCAGAATCGACGGCATCGACGCCCCGATCAGCACCACGAAGGGGGCCTTCTTCACCCCGCGGTCCTTCGATGCCCGGTTCGTCCGAGCCGACAAACTCGATAACGACTCCTGCACCCTCGCGGCAAACTCCCGCGACTCGTCCAGTTTGTCCTTCAGCGCGATCTTCTGTACCAGGTCGCGCAAGTCGTAAATCGAGCGCTCCGAGGCGGCATTCTCGCGCGCCGCCAGATCCAGCGACGCCTTGGATGTCGTGAAGTTCAGATAGTAGGTCTCGATGCCCGAGGCGCTCCTGGCGGGAGACGAATTCGCGTGAATCGACAGGAACAGGTCGGCCTTGTGGCGGTTCGCAATCCGTGTCCGCTCCTCCAGTGGGATGAAAGTGTCATCGGTGCGCGTGTACACCACTTCGCTGCCAAGCCGGGCTTCGATCAAGGCGCCCAGGCGCTTGGCCACGTCGAGCACCAGGTCCTTTTCCTGCAATCCGGTGGGCCCGTGGGTTCCGCTATCGTGGCCGCCATGCCCCGGATCGAGCACGACTCTGCCAAGTTTCAGCCCGAGCACCCGCGTCAGCGACTGGTCGCCCGACGCATTGCGCCGCGCAGCCAGGGCCGGAGCGGGATCGTCGCTGCGTTCAACCAGTGCGCGATTCGACTTCGTGCGAACGGGTAAATCCGACGCCGGCGCTGGGGCCATCGGCCGGTCCAATGCCGAACGCGCTGCCCGATCGACTACTTCGCTCGATGGCAATGCCGGAAGATCTACCTTCGGAATCCGCAACCGCGCCATCGTGATCGGCGGAGGCTCCACCCGCACCGGGGGCTCGAAACGGCGTTCCAGTGGACTCAAGCGCTGAACCGGCGGAGTCACTCCAGCCGCCGTCGCAATTGGATTCAAGTGCGTCCGGTCCGCCGGCCGGACCTCGATCATCAGCCGGTTGGGATTCGACAACTTCGAGGATTCGAATTCCGCGGCCGCACTCAGGTCCAGAACCACTCTCGTCGTTCCCGGTTGGGTCTCCGCCACCCGGATCTGCTTCACCAAGGGACCGCTGACCGGGATGATTTCGACTCCCTTGGGCCGCTTCGCGGGCTTCACTCCCACGATATCGAAGAAGATGCGGCTCGGATTCTCCAGACGGTCGGAATGGAACTCGAAATCGTCGCTGACCTCGATGGCAACACGTGTTGCGTCGGCCAGGAACCAGAATCGAACGTCGGTGACGCGACCGAAATCGACGGCCGCCGGAACGTCCACCGGCACATGCCGCACACGTTTCGCCGCTGGGGCAGCCATCGCGCCTGTCGCGAATACTAGCGCCGCCATCGCGATTTTACGAGACCACCGTCCGGCCTCAGCCATTGTCTACCTCGTACGCAAGCACAACCGGCCCTGCTCGTCCTGATACTGTTCAAGGGGCGGATGCTCTTCCACTAGTTTCACGGGCACGGCTTCAGCCGCCGTCTGCTTTCCCGCGGCCTCTTTTGCCTTATCGTACTTCCTGCCAACCTTTGAGACGTATTCGCGCGTTTCCGGGTACGGCGGAATTTCACCGTACCGGGCCACCGCCCCTTCGCCGGCGTTATAAGCGGCAAGCGCTAGACGGTCGTTTCCGAATAATCCCTGCAAATACTTCAGGTACCGGACACCGGCGTCAATATTCTCCTTCGGATCGAAGGTGTTCTTCACACCAAACCGCCGGGCCGTCGCCGGAATCAACTGCATCAGACCCTCGGCGCCCTTGTTCGAGATCGCGAACGGATCGTAGTTGCTCTCCACTTGAATCACCGAGTGCACCAGTAGCGGATCCACGTCGTACGCCCTGGCCGTCTGGTCCACCAGTTCCCTCACTTCCGCCGGCGGTGCAGCGACCTTCTGTTTCGCCGGCATCGCATCACGATTTACCACCACCGTTCGAATCAAACGCCCGGTGCGCCGGTCCACTTTTACAACCGTATGAATGCGATGCGTCGTGGGGGCCGCCTGTCCAACTGGCGAGGTCATAATGCCCCACAATAGCAAAAAACAAATATACACCATTATGTTGTTGCTGAAAAGCCCTACAATTCTCGCCGATGTTATCATCTTCTCATGCAGTCGGCCCATTTTGGGCATCGGCACGACCTTGGAACGGCCGAAACGGGAGGGTATGTACTTGCGGGAGGGGCCAGCCGCCGTATGGGGACCGACAAGGCCCTGCTCACTGCCGGCGGAATCACCCTGCTCGAACACGCCGTCCATCAGGTCCGCCAAGTGGCTGATTTCGTTACCGTCGTCGCCGATCCCGCCCGCTACCGCCATCTCGGATTCCGCGTGATTCCCGATCTCAAACCACACTCCGGACCTCTCGGCGGCATCGTGACAGCCCTCGCCGACACTGCCTCCACCTGGAACCTGATCATCGCCTGTGACATGCCCGCGCTCGGCGTCCCCGCCCTGCGCGCGCTGATCGAGGCGGCCATCGACGCTCCGCCGGACTGCCGGTGCATCCTCCCACTCGGCCCAACCGGACCCGAGCCACTCTGCGCCGTCTATCATCGCGCGGCACTGCCCATCCTGCAGGATGCGCTCCGTCGCGGGACACTGAAGATGAGGACTGCCATCGCCTCGCTGGCGCCGCTTTCCCTCGCCGGCATCGACCACAATATGTTCCGCAATATCAACACTCCAGAGGATTGGGCGCCCCATGAATGAGGAGTTCCCGCACTACATAGAATTTCGGCACGTGTATAAGACGTTCGATCGCCCCATTTTAGTCGATATCAGCTTCTACGTTGACGCCGGCGAAACGCTTGCCATCATCGGACGCAGCGGCGTCGGCAAATCCGTCAGCCTCGGACACATCATGGGCTTCCTCAAAGCCGACGAGGGGCAAGTTATCGTTTCCTATACCGATATCACCCACATGACCGAGGCCGAACTGGGCCGGATCCGTAAGAAAGTGACGATGGTGTTTCAGTCCGGAGCTCTTTTCGACTCCCTCACCGTCGGCGAAAACATACTTTTCAGCTTGGAATTGCGGGAGGACTATAACGAGGAAAACAAAGAAGAGGTCGTGAATGGACTGCTAAAACTCGTCGACCTTTCCGAGTACCGGGACGTGTATCCCGCCGACTTATCCACCGGCTTTAAACGTGCCGTCGCCATCGCTCGCGCCCTGGCCGCACAACCGGAATGTGTCCTCTACGACGAGCCCACCACCATGGTCGACCCCATCATGGGAGATCACCTCGGCAACCTGATGGTGCGCCTTAAGAATCAACTGAAACTGACTGCCGTCGTCGTCACCCACGACCTTGACCTGATGCGGAAAGTAGCCGACAAGGTGGTCTTTCTGTACGAAGGAAAGGCAATTTTCTTCGGCAAGACAGAGGATCTGGAGAAATCCGATCACCCTCACATTCGGGAATTTCTAGCCATGGACCGGTTGGAGATCGGCTAACTCCGATCGCCCAGTAGCATGTAAGTCACCAGTCCGGTGGCGATCAGGTTGCGTTCCTCGTCCTTAAGATCGGTTCGAGCAACGCAGAGAGTGGAGCCTATCCGGATCAGGTGCGCCCGTGCGAATACTTTTCCGGCCGCCACGGGGCGGAAGTAGTTTACCTTCAGTTCCACCGTGGTAATCGGCCGTTTTCCACCGAAATGACGGGTGAGAGCAATGCCCGCGCAGGCGTCCGCCAGCGTCGCCGTGACCCCGCCGTGCAGAAATCCAGCCCCGTTCCGCAAATCGTCACGGACCGAACAAACGATGGTCACGCCATCTTTGTGCAATCGGCTAAGTCGGATACCCAGTAGTTCGTTGAATGCCATTTTCGGGAGCAGGGCCCGAAGTTCGGCGGCGGTCAATTTGTGCGCGGTCAAGCGAACTATTGTAGCTCTGGCGGCGAACTGTCGAAGCAGTTAGTTGGAGAACTCCGGAACGCACAGCGGCAATTCCTCGGCTTCCGCCAGACTCAGGTCCTGAAGCGTCTGCTCCAGATTTGCCTGCGCCGCGCGAGTCAGGGACGCGTCTGCCCCGCGGGATTCGAACAGCGATGATACTTTTTCAACGTCCAGGATGACCCTGGAGAGAAAGCGAGAGAGCGCCTCACGCTCGTTGTGACTCAGTGCAGATCCCATACCGAAGCCTAAGGACATACCGGGTAATATACCCGCCAACAAAATATTATTGTAGATCTATGCTAACAGCGTTTGGTGACGCTGTCCAGGAGAAATCCAGCCGTAATTATTCTGCTCCAGGTAGAAGTATGACAGCGAACTCTCTGGATATTCTCAAGTAAAAAGGAGTATCTTCGTGTACATGCACGTCGCCGGAAAAGTCGTGGTGATTACGGGCGGAGCCAACGGCATCGGAAGGGCTCTCGCCGCCCGGTTCCGGCAGGAAAACGCGAAGGTTGCCATCGCCGATATCGACCAGCAGGCACTCGCCGATGCCGCGGCGGCCACCGGCGCCCTGCCGTTTCGCACCGACGTACAATCCGAGAACGAAATGTTTCAGCTCGCCGACGCCGTCACTCGGCAACTCGGTCCCATCGGAGTATTTTGCTCAAATGCCGGGATCATTATGGAAGGCGGCGAGGAGACCCCGGATGCCGGATGGGCCCGCATGCTCGGAGTCAACGTGATGGCCCACGTTTACGCGGCGCGCGCGGTGCTGCCCGGCATGCTCGAACGCGGCGAAGGCTATCTGCTGCAAACCGTATCGGCCGCGGGTCTGCTCTCGCAGATCGGATCCGCCACTTATTCCGTCACCAAGCACGCGGCCCTTGCATTCGCTGAATGGCTTTCCATCACCTATGGCGATCGTGGAATTCGAGTCTCGGCCATCTGTCCGCAGGGTGTGCGCACCAACATGTTGCTCGGCTCCGACTCCGGCACCGCCCGCTTTCTTGCCGATTCCTCCGTCAGTCCCGAACAGGTGGCCGACGCCGCCGTCCAGGGCATGGCCGACGAGCGTTTCCTCATCCTCCCGCACCCGGAAGTTGCCGAATATTTTCGCCGCAAGGCCGCCGACTACGATCGTTGGATCCGGGGCATGCGCCGCCTTCAAGCGAATGTGGTAACTGTAGAGGCTAAGGACTGAGCCATGGAACAACCTATCTGGAATTTCGAGCAGGAGCCCTGGAATGCTCCCCACGATGAAACTGACGTGAATCTTCGCGCCCACTTCGATCGTATCCCCGACGATAAGTTCCAGCAGTACCGGCGCGATTGGACCGACGAACAGGTGACGGAGTGGGACGGTAACTTTACCGATGAAGGAACTCTATTACTCGCGTGTTCGGAACGCGATATCGAAATTGACGAGTTCCGCGAAGTGCTTCACGAGGCCATCCGCTATCGCAATCGCGTAAGACCCGCTCTAGCCGGCGCCCGGTAATCCGGCGTCCGCCTCAATACTCGCAAACCGCGCTCCGCACCACATACTTCTTGACCACCTTCTTCGGCCCCTCGGCGTTGTGGCACTCCTGGCAAATCGCCGAGGTCAACACTCGCCGGTGCTTGTCCGTCGAATTCTCATGAACCCGGTGGCAACTCAGACAGGTCACCTCCGACCCGTTCTGCATCACGTCCCGCACATTCGCCCACACGTGCCGGTCTCCTGCATTCAACTCCAGATCGTCCGCCTTAGCAAAATCCGCTTCGTAATCCTGAAATAAGTCGGTGCCCGCGACGTACGTATTCGCATACGGCAACCCCGTCGACCGTGCTTTGCCTCCGCGCAGATGACACGCCGCACAAGTCCACGTAATCGCCTTCACATCCTTGCGACGCTTCTTCGACAGGAAGATTTTCGACGTGTCGTTGGTATGCTCCAGATCGACGACCCCGTGACAGACGTAACAGTCGTGCCCGATCGCCGTGTACGTCCGGGTCTTCGCGTCCACGCCCGTCGTATGGCACCCGGCGCACTGCTTCTCGAATTTCCCCGATTCCCAATGCGCATCGTCGAGCCCCACCCACACCCCGCCGGATCGCTGCGCTGAAAGAAGATCGAACTTCCCATAGCCCGCCTGCTTGAGATACCGAATGTGCGTCCGGCTCCCGAGCGTGTGCGTCACTTCGGGCTCCACCTTCTTGAGCTTCGGTTCGGGCTTCAGCGCCGCCATCAACTCCGGAGCATCCTCGCGCTGCCGCACCGTCAGCCCGTGCGGATTCTTCTGCCACCCCGGGCCGATATCGTTGCGATGGCAGAACAGGCACTCGTCGCCATGCACGAATTCCGGAACCGTCTGCGCCGCCGCCGCAGCCGCCCACAACACCAGCGCAAACCGCATCATTTCGGAGCCATCCGCAACGCGCCGTCCAGGCGAATCACTTCGCCGTTCAGCATCGTATTCTCGATGATGTGCCGCGCCAGTTGCGCATACTCGGGCGGCCGGCCTAACCGCGGAGGGAAGGGAACCGACGCGCCGAGACTCGCCCGCACCTCATCCGGCATCGCACCGAGCAGCGGAGTATCGAAGATCCCCGGTGCGATCGTCACCACCCGGATTCCCAGCCGCGACAGATCGCGAGCCATCGGCAGCGTCAGTCCCACAATGCCGCCCTTCGACGCCGAATACGCCACCTGCCCGATCTGCCCGTCGAACGCCGCCACCGAAGCCGTGTTGATGATCACGCCCCGCTCACCTTCCTCATCCGGCTCATTCGAAGACATGGCCCACGCCGCCAGCCGCGCGACATTGAACGTGCCGATCAGGTTCACCCGAATCACCGACGTGAACCAATCCAGCTTCGCCGGACCATCCTTGCCCACGGTCCGCTGCGCCGGTCCGATGCCCGCGCAGTTGATCGCGATGTGCACCGGACGCTCGCTCTCGATCGCCGCCTTCACTGCGTCCTCGTCCGAGACATCGGCTTTGAAAAACCGCGCGCCAACCTCATCGGCCAGCTTCCTGCCGGCCGATTCGTTCACATCCAGAATCGCCGCGCTCCCGCCGTTCTCGATAATCATTCGCACGCACGCCGCGCCCAGCCCCGACGCGCCGCCGCTCACTACCGCGTTCTTCCCCATGAGTTTCATTGTCTCTCCGCCTGTCCTTCTACTAACTCGATCGCGATATGATCGGGACCCTCGATCATCGCCGACTTTGCCGCCGACTCCAGCACCTTCACGCCCTCCTGTCGCAACCGCGCCATCGTCGCGCCCAGATCGTCCACGCTAAACGCAATGTGGTCGATCGCGCGGCCACGGGTCGACTCGAAATCGGTCCGCGTCTTCCACAAGTCCGGCCACTGCACGCGCGCGTACTCCACCGGATAGATGATGATGCTCACGTTATCGGCCTGTAGAAAGGCCGCCGGTGCCACCGGAAACCCCTCATAAAGCCGCTTCTGTGTCTGCTTGCCCCGCAGCGATAGCCCCAAGTGCTTCTGATACCACTCGCCCGCCGCCACCGGATCCAGACTCAACAAATGCAGATGCCCGAAGTGATGGTGATTCGATGTGTTCAACTCGATCAACTCATGGTCCGGACCGTCGACATACGCGTAGAAAAATCCGCCCGCCGGCCGCCCCGCGAGAGCGCTGATATCGGTCAGCGGTGTCTGGAATTTCGTGCCGGAGGCAACCTGCTTCTCGTAGGTCGCCTTCATGTCTTCCGCACCCCATCCGATATGCCAGATCGGCGAAACGATTTCCGAGCCCGGTGCCTTCCCGGTCTTTTCGAACAGCAGCCACGACTTCTGCGTCCACACCGCGTCCGACTTGCCGAGATACCGCCCCTTTTCGCAGTTGAACTTCGCGGTGTAGAAATCGATCGACGCCTTCGGGTCGGTCGCATTGATGTGAACGTGATGCCAGTGCGCGGGTGGCACGGCGTCCTGTCCGCGCAAGGTGGCGGCGAATCCGAAAGCCGCCAGGGTGATGGTCGCAACGGAGCGAATCATGGTGCGGCTTATTATAGCGAGTCACGCCGGCGCTGTAACGGTTCCGGTTCGCGCCTCGCATACTTTGTCCAGATACTGCCGCGCGCGTTGTTCGAAGATCGCGTAATTCCCGTCCTGAATACTCTTGGCATCCACGAGGTCACTGCCGACCGCCACCGCGCACGCGCCCGCCCTCAGGAAATCGGCCGTGGTCTCCAGATTCACGCCGCCTGTCGGCACCATCTCAATCTGCGGAAACGGACCCTTCAACGCCTTGATGTATTTCGGCCCGCCCATGTTGCCGCATGGGAACACCTTCACGGCATCCGCACCGGCCTCCCACGCCGTCAGGATCTCGGTCGGAGTCAGCGCACCCGGCAGAATTACTTTCGAATATCGCTTCACCATCTCGATAGTCGCGATTTTCAAACTCGGAGTTACGAAAAATTCTGCTCCGGCTAGCATGCACGCTCGCGCGGTCTCCGGATCCAGAACCGTGCCCGCACCTAGCACGATTCGATCCCCGAACTGATCCGCGATTTTCTCGAGTGCCTTGAGCGCGCCCGGCACCGTCATCGTGATCTCGGCGGCGCGGATACCGCCGCGGTAAATCGCCTCGACGGCCTTGATCGCCGATTCCGCCGTCGAGGTGCGGACAATCGGCACCACACCGATCTCGATGATTGAATGAAGGATGGCATTCTTCTGCATAACCATTGATCATATTAGAATCGAGCCATGATGCCCCCGCGCTCCAGCCTTGATGAAGTCGTCGAAGTGTACAAGAAGGACATCGACCGCACGCTGATTCGCGAGAATCTGAAGCTGACGGTCGAGGAGCGGTTCCGCAACGCCATGGCGCTTGCCCAATTCGCCGACGAATTACGGTGCGCCGGGCGCAAGGCACGGAAACGCGAGCCATGACCGCATTCGACACCCTGCTGGTTGCACTAACGCGGCACGGCGTGGCGTTTATCGTCGTCGGTGGTGCGGCGGCTATCGCCCACGGATCCGCACGTCTCACCCAGGATCTCGATATCGTTTACGAACGTTCCTCGGCGAATCTCGAACGCCTCGCCGCCGCCCTTGCGCCCTTCAGCCCGTATCTTCGCGGGGCCGCACCCGGGTTGCCCTTCTTCCTTGATCGAATGACGCTGCAGAACGGCCTCAATTTCACACTAACGACGACGCTCGGTCCGATCGACCTGCTAGGTGAAATTCCCGGCGGAGGCACCTACACCGATCTCGTACACCAAGCTGTCGAAATCGAACTGTTCGGAACCCGCTGCGTTTGCCTTTCGCTCCCGCAACTCATCCAAGCCAAACGAGCCGCCGGACGCCCTCGCGACCTCGAAGCCCTTGCCGAACTCGAACTCATTCAGGAAGAATATGACAACCCCCATTCGTGACGCCGTTATCGTCGACGCCCTCCGCACGCCCATCGGGCGCCGCGACGGCATGCTCAAAGACTGGCACCCCGTCGACCTCCTCGCCCACACCATCAAAGGACTCGCCGAGCGCAATCACCTCGACCCCGCCACCATCGACGACGTCATCGGCGGCTGCGTGATGCAGGTTGGCGAACAGGCCGTCAACGTGACGCGCAACGCCGTGCTCGCGGCCGGATTCCCCGAATCGGTCCCCGGCACCACCGTCGACCGCCAGTGCGGATCCAGCCAGCAGGCCATCCACTTCGCGGCCCAAGGCGTCATGGCCGGCAGTTACGACATCGTGATCGCATGCGGCGTCGAATGCATGACACGAGTGCCGCTGGGGTCATCGGTCGCGAACGGTCCGGGGCGGCCATTTGGACCGCGCATGATGGCCCGCTACCACGACGCGCAGTTCAATCAGGGCATCAGTGCCGAGATGCTGGCCGACCAGTGGGACATCAGCCGCGACGCTCTCGATCGCTTCAGCTTCGAGAGCCATCAGCGCGCCGCGCGAGCCACCGAGGCCGGGCTCTTCTGCCGCGAATTCGTCCCCATCCCCGGCATCGGCAAGGATGAGGGAATCCGCGCCGGCACGACGCTCGAAAAGATGGCATCGCTGAAGCCTGCCTTCAAACCGGACGGCAAAGTCACCGCCGGCAACTCGTCGCAAATCAGCGACGGAGCCGCCGCGGTCCTGATCATGGACCGTGATACCGCCGAACGGCTCGGCCACAAGCCCCTCGCCCGGTTCGCGGGATTCGCCCTCGCCGGCGCCGATCCCGTCCTGATGCTGTCGGCCCCCATCCCGGCCACCCGCAAACTCCTCGAACGCGCGCACCTGAACCTCGGCGATATCCACCGCATCGAAATCAACGAAGCTTTCGCCAGCGTCGTCCTGGCCTGGCAGAAAGAACTGGGTGCCGATCTCGGCAAAGTCAACGTGAACGGCGGCGCGGTAGCGCTGGGACATCCGCTCGGAGCCAGTGGCGCCCGCCTCATGACGACTCTGGTGCACGAGCTCGACCGCAGCGGCGGCCGCTACGGATTGCAGACCATGTGCGAAGGCGGCGGCCTCGCCAACGCCACGCTCATCGAACGGGTCGTTTAGATGCCAGGAGGAACATCTCCTTATAGTCCCGATGAGTTCCAGCCGGTGAGCGAGTTGCTCACCCTCGTGCCTTACTTGAAGGGGTCAGTCCGCCGATCCGTGTGCATCCGTGTTCATCCGTGGCCCGATGAGAGGAAGCCGAATTGGCCACCGGACACGAAACATCAGCCCACTACGGCTGCAGGATCACCTTCATCAGATTCGGCTCGTGCGCATACAGCCGCTCGAACCACCGCGCACCCTCGTCCAACGGAGCACGGGCGGAAATCATCGGATCCACACGAATCGACCCGCGCGACATCAGCGCCAGGCACACCGGATAATCGTTGTTCGAAGCGCACGATCCCTGCAGACGCAACTGGCGTGTCACCACCGCCTGCAGAGGCAGTTCTATCTTCGGCGAGTAGTTGCCCACCAGCGTTAGCGTCCCTCCCTTGCGCAGACAGCCCACCGCCGTCGCAATGGGATCCGTCGCGCCCACCGCCTCCAGCGCCACATCCACGCCGCGACCGCCCGTGCGATCCAAAATCTCCTGCCGCACATCCGTGTGCCGCGCGTTGAAGGTCTCATCGGCACCCAATTGCCGCGCCAGATCGAGCCGCGCATCGTCCAGGTCTACCGCGAAAATCCGGCTGCACCCGGCGAGCCGCAGCGCCTGCAAGCACAACAGCCCGATCATCCCTACCCCGGCCACCAACGCCGTATCGCCCAACTGCACCGGCGTGATATGGACCGCGTGCACCGCCACCGAAACGGGTTCCACCATCGCCGCTTGTTCAAAACCCACCCCGTCCGGCAGCCGTACCGCGATGTGCTGCGGCACCACCACATACTCGGCGAAAGCTCCGTCGCGGCGGAATTCGGTACACGACACGCCCAGCACCTGCCGGCTGTCGCACAGGTTCGCGGAGCCGCTCCGGCAAAACTCGCAGGCGCCGCACGAGATCATCGAATCGAAGGTGACGCGATCGCCTTCGTTGAATCCCCGGACGTCGGACCCCGCCGCCGCAACGATACCCGCGGCCTCGTGTCCCATGATCACCGGCGGGATTCGCCGCCCCGTGCTTCCATCGAATCCGTGAACGTCGCTGCCGCAAATGCCGCACGCCTGAACCCGGATGAGTAGCTCATTCGGTTTCGGCTCGGGCCGCGGAACGTCCACCATTTCAAGTTTCTTGTAGTCGCTAAGAAGAAGAGCCTTCACAGCGCTGAGCATATCATCTGGCAGGTACAAATGTAACGATTTGAGTGCCAGTCAACGAACCATCGAATACGTTCATTCGCACCAAAGCCGCTTTCCCAGCAAATACAGCAGCGTTTCCGATCGCTACATCCCATATGCAGACGCGCGTCACATATCCGATTCGAACCTCTAGGAGACCCATGAAACGCTCGATTTTCACTGCAGCATTACTGCTGTGCTCGTTCGCTGTTTTTAGCGGCAAAGCCCAGGAGAAGGACATTGTCGATACCGCCATCGCCGCGGGTAACTTTACCACTCTAGTAACCGCCGTGAAGGCCGCCGGACTCGTCGACACACTGAAGAGCGACGGCCCCTTCACCGTGTTCGCCCCAACCGATGAGGCGTTCGCGAAACTGCCGCACGGCACCGTCGAAAAACTTCTCGCCAATCCGGACAAGCTGAAGCAGATTCTCACCTACCATGTCATTTCCGGCAAAGTGATGGCTGCTGACGTAAAGCCAATGAAGGTCAAGACCGTGGAAGGCGCCGACGCCACCATCACGGTGAAGAACGGCAACGTCATGATCGACAAAGCCAAGGTGATTAAGACCGACATCGTGTGTTCGAATGGCGTGATCCACGTCATCGACTCGGTCATCATGCCGAAGAAGTAACTCCCAAAGGCCGCCGGCGCCCATCGCGCGGCGGCCTCCATTCCCTCCATTTCCTCCTCCCGCAGTAGCCGAACCCACAGTCTGGTATCATGTCGGCGCTGGGGATCGAACCATGAAGAACCACCGTCTTGTGCCATTCACGGAGGAGCCGGCAACGCTCGAGGTAGTCGAAGGATTTGAATCGGCCACCTCTGTGAAATCCCAAACCACGGCGGAGGGGCTTCCACGGCTCAGCCCGATAGACGGCGTCCGGTTTCGCCCGGCCCGTTCCGTTTCTCACCAGCACGGCCACTTGACCGAAGCTTTTCGAACCGACTGGGGCATGTCGGAAGCCCCCATTGTTCAGGTGAACTTGACGGTTACATTTCCGCACAGGATCAGGGCGTGGGGAATCCACAGGTTCACCGTCGACCGCTTATTCGCGGCGGCCGGCTCACTCTGTATCGTCTGCTATGACGGCCGGCGTCAATCACCGACATTCGGATGCGTGAATGAGTTCTTCCTCGGTGCGCGAAATCAGGGACTGATCGTCATTCCCCCAGGTGTCTACCACGGCTGGAAAAACGTCGGTGAAGAAGAGGCTGTGATCGTCAGCATGCCCAGCCGGCTTTATGATCATGAAGGCCCCGATCGTTGGGAGCTGTTGTGGAATTCCGACGCCGCCCGCGCGATCATCCCCTATCAGTGGCCATGACGCTGGGGAATCAGTTCCACCCAGCTAACCGCGAGGCCGAGCCAGCGCTCATCCGCGATGTCGCCAATATCGGACGGCCTGCGGGTTCTCTTCACACGGAATGAAACGCTAAACGGCCGCCCCGCGTGTAACTCGGTGATCGTGTTCGGGACAACTGCTTCCAGAACAGTATCGCCCGCGGCCCCGGAAGTCACGGCGTGCGGGATAAGCGTTCCATTCACCATGAGGTCCACGTCCCGCGATAGATCTTTCTGATAGTGGAAGATCACACAGGCTCTGACGAGAACCGGGTCAGCGCAGGAGACCGGAAGCTCCACCGTTGAGAATCTGGATGGACCGCTCCAGCGGAATGTTCGCGAACCATCCGTTTCCACGCCGTACCATTCGAAGCCGCCGAGTTGTTCCTCAAGACCGAATCGTGTAGCGCATTCCAGAGGTTTCAGGTCCGTCGTATCTCCCGCTCGGGTGAAGCCTTTGAAGCGGCGGTTGTAGCGCGTCAGTTCACCAGCCGAAACAGTACTCTCAACCGGCGCCTTGATACGGACCGAACGGCCTTCCAGAGACGCGCGCACCACCTCCACCAACTCCGCTTGCCTGAAGTCCTCCCCACTTCGAATCTTCGCCATCATCACCTGCTGTTCCTCGTCTTTTCTGGAAAGGTAGGAGTTTCTGCGCCACGCTGCATTGAACTTAAAGACGCTAACTTCACCGGTCGATTCGATTCGGGCGCCGGCCTCAAACGCTCTTTTCTCGAATTCACAATCGGGCAGTAACGCCATGTCTCTGGGGTCGCGCCACAGCCCAATCTGATCGATCAGGCGGCGTGTGTGCATGACCGAGGAGGGCACCATAAAATCGCGTTTTCCGAACTGTCCCCCTTCGAAGATGCCGGTCACACCCCGCACTCCCGAATCCGGCGGACCATACAGGATCGCGACACCGCCTGCCATGTCAGCCTGGGTTCGATCCATAGTTCGGATGAGAGACTCCAGATGCGTCCGGTACCAGAGATCATCCGTACCGAGATAGGCAATGTACTCTCCGCGTGAGGACTGAATGCCATAGTTATTCGGCCCGTGCTGGCTACCGGAGTTCGCAGGCAGATTCGTCCAGGAAACGCGAGGATCACTGAAGGCTGAAACCACCTCCTCCGAGTCATCCGTGCAGGCGTCGCCGACCACCAGAAGTTCGAAATCCGGGTACGTCTGGAGCAGCACAGACTCGATGGCCAAACGCAGGACGCTGCTCCAATTGTAGGTGGCGATAATTACACTAACCCTGGGATGTTGAACCATAACTCCTTTGGCAAGAGTATCCCATAATGATCCGGCTAATCGAGGTAGGAGGGCTATCTCCCAGACGAAGGTGTCGATATGGTGCGTCAGGATCCGAAGCCGGCATCGATCCACCGGCACGCGCCTAGCGCTGGCCGATGGATGGCAAAAAGGGCGCGGCGCATTGAGGATGCCCGCGCCGCACCGGCTATCTCTCCTGCGTACCCTTCACAGTTTTACCGTCTTCGCTTAACTGGACGTTGGCCCGGACCTTGGCGATCCCGGATAGTGCCCGGTTCTGATCGAAGGCACACAGGAACGTGGCGATAAGAAACCTCTGGTCTCCAACGCGGAGCCAGATACCCAGGTGCGCCGATTGAGACCGTCGCCGGCTGCGGCAGTGATCGCACCGTCGGTGTGAAGCTGGATCAGCAGTAGCACTGGTGGCTGAAAATATCCCATAATGACTGAGAAATCGTGAACGGCGTCGTCGTCGTCATTAATTTCTGTCTCCGATCGTAGTCAGATGAAGCGCAGGCCGGCGCTGGTTCTCGCAACCGCTCACAGTTGATGGCGTCAACGAAATTAGCGCGCGGAAGTTACGGTTTTGGAAGGTGGCTCCTCGGCATGGACACATTTCGAACTTTTGTGTTCTGCCAGACGACTGTGGCCATGGCAGTCCTTCGCCAGGCTTGAGGACTTCCGGCCGCCGAACGGTTGCCACCGGACCCAGGTCTCCGAAACGACGCCACGTGGCGAACATTTGAAGCGACTCGCAGGATCGCCCACCTTGTGCCGGAGCACGTGTCCATCATTTTGGAAACGTTGATTGACCAAGGTCAAAGCACGATCGATGCCGAACTGCATCGCGCGGTCGAGGCCCCAGAACGGTGCTCCCGATCGCGGTTTGAAGACAACACAGTCGCCGGACGGAGCACCTTGGCGTCTCCGGAGAGAGTGTTTCAGCATGCATTCGACTCGGGAATAGACAGTGCGTGCGCACGGGCGTCGTCGTCTTTGTGTACTATGTCGACGGGTGCCCGCCGGAATACAACACAGCCGGCGGACATGTTTGAAGTGCTCCGCGACAACGAACGTTTGAGTGGGCGCCCTGGCCGCCCAGAAATCCCGCTTCAACCTCAGGTTCTAACGATCGACAACCCTTCGTTTGTTGACAGCCCCGTCCAAAGCGGCGGCCCACCGAGAACTCGCACTCGCCGGAAAGATTACCAATACGCGACCCCAACTCTCCGAGACAGGCCATTTAGTGTAATGTTGAGGAGACAGCCCTGCTTGCCCGAGATTAGCCGTTTCTTCGGTATTGTCGTGCAGATGTATTACGCCGATCACGATCCGCCGCACTTCCACGTCAGATACGCTGGCCAGAAGGCGCTGATTGGACCTGCCCCCTGGGCTGAGACAACCAGTTAAGACACAGTTCGCCGTTCGCTGAAGAGTTCTCGACCGGCAAGACCAACGTACCGCATACTGAAACCCGGTTGGTGAAGCGGAGGCAGGCAACGCAGGGATGCGAGTGC
>JBBQGE010000019.1:0-87024 GCA_038322675.1 Bryobacterales bacterium | reverse complement strand
GGAGGGCAACCGTGGTTCAATCGCGATCAGAACGAACTGACCGTCGTTGGCTCCGATTCGTTCAGCTACCTTCGTGGCGCTCATAGCCTGAAGTTCGGCGCCGAGGTGTCTCGGTTGCACTACAACACCAGAGGCGCTTATGACCAGCGCGGCACCGTGTACTTCGACGGCTCGCAAAACGGCATCATTCCCGCACTGCCGGGTAACGAGCGAGCGCGTGTGCTGGCCGATTTTCTGCTCGGTCTGCCATATCAGGCGTCGATCACGGTGGGCCAGTTCGGCCGAGGTTACCGCCAGTGGGCGGCCGCATTGTTTGCGGAGGATAGTTGGCGGGCGACACGCAACCTGACTCTGAACCTCGGGATCCGTTATGAGTACAGCGCGCCTTGGACCGAGGTGAACCACAAGCTGTCCAACTTCATTCCCAGCACTGGATTGCTGGTCGAAGGACAACCGGGATGGGGTGGACTTTACCCGCCCGATCGCAACAACTTCGGGCCGCGTGCGGGCTTCTCCTACGACGTGAATGGATCGGGCAGCACCATCCTGCGCGGCGGTTTCGCGATACTCTACGAAACGCTGCTGCAAGCCAACTCCGTACAACTGGTGGAGAACAACCCGCCGTTCTCGGCTGCTGCTTTCACGCGGTCTCCGACACCCTTCTCCACCACGACGGCACCGTCCACTACTCTTCTCGATCTTCGAGCGCTGGCACAACCGTCGAACAGCCTGGGCGCGATCGGTTCGTTCCGGAATCCGTACACGATGCAGTTCGCGTTTAGCGTGCAGCACCGGTTCGGGCAGCACTGGCTCGCAGAGATCGCTTACGTTGCGACGCGCGGTGTCAAACTTCCGATGTATCGAAACATCAACCAGGTGCCCATTGAAGAATCGGTAAACGCGCCCCGTCCGTACCCGGGGTACGACAGCATCACGCAGAGCGCGAACATCGCGTCGTCCATCTACCACAGCGGTCAATTGAAACTACAACGGCGATTCAGTTCCGGCTTGAACCTGATCTCGTCATATACTTACTCGAAATCGATCGATAACGCGAGCGACTTCGATTCGTCCGACCCCTCCGAGACAGTTCTCGACTCGTATGACCTGTCGCGCCAGCGCGGACCGTCGAGTTTCGATATCACCCATCGCTTCACCGCCTCATTTGATTACCCGCTTCCGATGGTTCGAGGCTGGACTGTCAATGGCATTGTCACGGCTCAATCGGGTCAGCCGTTCACCCCCTATCTCAGCACCTTCGATCCGTATCGAAACGAGAGTTTCAACCGTCCAGATGTAATCGGCGATCCCAACAATAACGTGCCGGCCGGATTCGCCTTCAATCCCGCTGCGTTCCGTGCGCCCGCGCCCGGCACGTTCGGCAACGCTGGGCGCAACATTGTGCGCGGCGGCGGATTCCAAAGTTTCGATCTGTCCGTGTTCCGGACCTTTCACATCACGGATCGATGCCGTCTGCAACTGCGCGCGGAATCGATGAACGCGCTAAATCGCGTTAACTATCAGGGTCCAGTGACGAATCTCGCGAGCACGCCCGGTGTGTTTGTCGCATCGGCCCCGCCGCGCATCATCCAACCCGGCGCGAAGTTGTCCTTCTGATGGTTAGCTGAAACGAAATGACACCGCTGCATCGTAATCTATGTCCGCCGCGCGCTGGCTCCCGAACCGCTCAGACTCTTTCTGGCCGCTGAATTCGCTGTTCTGTTCTTTGCTATCCGACTATTACTGGCGGCCCGCATAGTTTCCAACCAGCCGGTCATCGTCCTGATCGCCTGCGCCGCGGCCGTGCTGATCACGCTGTTCCGCGATCCCGGTTTCGATCCGCGATGGCTGTTTTCGCGCCATCCGATCGGGCAGTCCGTATGGATGGTGGCGTGCCGCGCCGTTGCGATTGAAGCGTTACCGGCTTTGATGGTCGCACTCTGGAGTCTCAGTTGGCACTGCTCATCGTTCTTCGGGTTCGGCCACATCGTGTTTCACAACTGGATCGCGGTGGTATTCAGCTTTGTGGGCGGGCTGTTTGCGTGTACCTACAGACAGACTCGTTCGCTCTTTCTAACATGGCTGGAGCATGCCATCATCGGCAACGCGATCTTCACCGTCTGGCTCGGTGTCTACTTTCAGCACGTCATACGCTAAGCAGTCGGGTAGTAATACGCGACGCAGGACGGGCACAACCCATGACTGCAGCGGGCGGGCGTCGAAGCGATGTAGCCTCTGACCCAGTCCCATCGTTTCAGCCCCGGATGCTCTGTCCGGCGGCAATGGGCACACATGCGGACGAGTCCTGCTGGACCCATGTAATCGGTGCCTGGTAGCTCACCGGATTCACCGATGGTATGCTCCACGGCGCAGGAATTGACCACCACCAGGCCGCCATCCGCCGGAAACACGCGCATGTGGAATTCGCGGAACAGATCGGGCGAGGAGCACTGGTACCGGTGCTCCCAAATCATACCTTTGCGGAGAGTCGAGTTAAGGACGTCGCAATAAAACGGCCGGAGAGGTTCGGCGATCACGTCAATTATGCGCGTACCGATCGCGCGCCCTCCGGCAAGCTCCGGCGCACCGTTTTGAATCGCGAACTGATCCCATGCGGGATTTGTCCAGCAAATGCTCAGCGTGTTATCGAGAGCATAGACGACGGATGTCTCGTCGTCATATTTAACGAAGCTGGCAGGTGTTTCCATCTCAGACCTCCAACTGGCGTAGGACAGCCCGGAGTGTATCAACGTCGAACGGCTTCGCCAGGGTAGCATGAGCCCCGATCCGGCTGGCCACCGTGAGATAAACCGCATTCTGTAGCGCGCCGGACATGGCGATAGTCTTGGTCGACGGGTATAGACGCCGGATCTCCCGCAGAAGTTCGATACCCTCAATGTCGGGCATCACCAAATCCGTAATTACTACGCTGAAAGGACCCTTTGCCAATTCGTTTAATGCGGCCCGGCCATCCTCCGCTTCTTCGACCGCGTAAGTGTCCCTCAACATCGCTCGAATAACACGGCGTATCGCCGGGTCATCATCCACGACTAGGATGCGGCACTTATTTTCCACCACTTATCTATGTTAAGCCTTATTGAAGAAAATCTCCCGGCATCGCCGCAATAATTCGGCGGCGGTTTCTGCGGGCTCTCGCAGCAGTTCATGCATCGATGGCTGAAAATGCCGGCAACTGTCAAGCGCCGCCCGGAAATCGCGCGAAGCGATGAACAACTGGAACGGATCCGGGTGAATTCGGGCGATCACGATAGCTTCGTCGGCGTCGGGGGCCTCGACAACGCGCCACCCGTCTTCCTCAAATTGGCTTCGAATCGTTAAGCGAACCTTGTCGTCGGGTTCGAGTAGAAGTGCCAGATGGCGGGGCGGCAGAGCGCCGGGCGACCGCGGAGTCTGAAGGCAGCGTAATTCGAAACGTCACTCCGGCGTCAAAACGCTTCTCCACTTCGATGGAGCCCCCTGCCTGCGTGATCAGCGCAACCGCGGCGGCAAGTTCCAGATCCGAGCCGGCGTTGATTCGACCGGTCAGTGTGAGGGTGGCGGTGCTGCCTTCGCGGCCAGTCTCGATCTCGATTGGATCCCAACCCGGCGCGATGCTCGTCAGCAGGTCGCGAATCTCGCGCGGGTGCATCCGCACTCGACCCGTGCCGGGGGCGGGTCTGAATCGGACCGCGCGCCCTTCAGATTGCCACGCTGACACCGTTCGCTGGATTTCGCGATTGAGGTGCACTGACGGGATCCTCGGATCGCGTTGGCCGCCGATCGTGGAGAGGAACGCGGGAGTCCGGGCTAGCGCGCCGGCGAGGGCTTGGATCTGCCGCAGGGGCTGGATGGTGTCCAGTGACGCGGTGGAGCTAACTAAGCTCGAGCGCCGCTCGCTTCGCAGTCTCGGCGTGGGTTCGCAGTTCGCGGGCGAGTCCAGCGGCGAGGTTCTGCCCGATCAGGTCTTCGAACGTGGCATGCACGGGACGGATGCGGACTCCTTCTGGAGTGGGTAGTGCTGAGCGATGCCGGCGGCTCTCGTCGAGAATCGTGAATTGCTAGACTGGGGAAGACGGGCGGTTAGCTCAGTTGGTTAGAGCGTCTGGTTTACACCCAGAAGGCCGGGGGATCGTGACCCTCACCGCCCACCATTTCACTCGCCCCTAAGGGGGCCCCACGCCCGAAGACGTGGGGCCAATCCGGGCGGGGTCACTGACCGTAATAACGTATGGTGGTTTGTGCGGTCGCACTCACCCCCTTACTGTTGGTTACCGTTACCTCGAAGATGTAATCGCCCTTGCCGCCGTTTAAAGTCACGAGCGGTGTGGCCGTACTTCCATTCGAAAGCCCGGCTGAGATGTTACTGTTGACCTGGCGCCACTGGTAAGTCAGTTGGAGGCCATTCGGATCGGTCGATTTAGACGCATCCAGATAAAGCTGTCTCTGGGCCGTCTCCTGCGTAGCGCCGGGGCTGAATACGATAGTCGGTGTGGTGCCGGTAGTACCCGGCGGATTCACCGGCAGCGCCGGGAACGTCAGGGTGCCGGATGCAGAACCGGAGAAAAGCCCCGCGACGCCGGGCACAAGAATCGTCAGGTTATTTACCTGCGGAGCGCTATTGGCCTGGCTCGTGGTGTAGCCGAAGCCGATGGCTATCGGCGCCCCGATGAGATCGCCATAGGGCGTGAGCGGGAAGTTGTCGATGATGCGGCCGGTCATCAGCACGCTGGCCACCGGTTGACAAGAGAACGCGACGTTCTCGACTTGCACCCGGTACAGGGTCAAGATCGAGCTGTTGCCGATGCTATTCGGGGGAGTCGGCTTCGGCGACGCGGGCTGCGCCGTAAAGCCTTGAACCGTGAGTATCTTCGTCGAAGGGTTATAGGTAAGCTGGTCGCGAACTTCCAGCGCGCCGCTCGCGACCGCCACGACTACGGCTGGGGGCAGGCTGGGGACGTTGCTGCTGAAAAATCCGTTGGGAAACGCCAGGGTGCGTTCCAGGTTCAACGCCGTGATGGACGTGGGAGCGGTGGTACAGCCGGTCGTTGTTCCGGTTTGGGCCAATGCTGGCAGTGTGCCGGCCAACACAACCAGCGCAGCGGCCGTAAAATGTAGTTTTCTCACCGTGAGTTTCTCCTTTTAGAAACGAAAGAACTTTCCGCGTCAGTGCTTGACGATTGGTAAGATGCTTTTCCGGCTGTTTCATTTCAGCGACTCTGAACGCTTGGCCCTGACAGTGCGCGGCCGAGCCGGATTCGCGCATTCGGGGCTGGTGGTGGATAATGGAGTTAAACGGCACCCCGCCGCCAGCCCGGTGACGCCTTTCGTGTCTGAGGTAATGCAGTTCATGAAAAATCCGTTCAGCTCATTTTTGGCCCTCGCAGCTTACGTGTGTATCCCTTTGATTGCAGCCGAGATGCCACGGCCTCATGCCGGCAAAGTGGAGATCTTCCACGAGGCCGATCTGAAGCCCGGAATGCAGGCCACGGCGTGGACTGTGTTCGCGGGTACCGAACCCGAACCGGTGCCGATCGAGATCGTTGGAGTGTTGAAGAATGCCTGGGGCCCGAAGCAGGACATCATCATCGGCAAAATGGGCGGGAAAGCGATCCGCACGAACGTCGCGGGCGGAATGAGCGGCAGCCCCGTCTATATCGATGGAAAACTGGTGGGAGCGGTGGCGTTGCGTTTGAGCGTGTTTTCACCGGATGCGATTTGCGGCATCACGCCCATCGAGCTGATGCTGGAAATCAAGGATTTCGACAAATCGACGCCCGCGAATGCGAAAGTGCCGGGAACGGCTCCATCGCGAGCTTCGGTGGACGTACCTGGAGGAATGCTGGCGCAGGTGGTTGCCGCGGGCGCCGCGAACCCTTTTACGCCTGACAATTCGACGATGGTGCCGATCGAGACGCCGCTCACCTTCTCAGGCTTCCACCAGGAGACGCTGCAGGAGTTTGGGCCGTTGTTCCGCCAACTGGGAATGACTGCCGTGCAGGGTGGCGCCAGCAGCGCTCTGGATTCCGCGAAACCGTCGGCGGGCTGGCAACACTCGCTGCAACCGGGCGACTCGGTGGCGGGTGTGCTGGTATCGGGCGACATGAGCGTCACCGGACTCGGCACCGTGACTTACAACGACGGAAAGCGCGTGCTAGCCTTCGGCCATCCGTTCTTCAATCTCGGCCCGGTGGACATGCCCATGAGCAAGGGCGAGATTCTGATGGTGCTGTCCAGTCAGTATCAACCGAACAAATTTGGGAATGCGACGGAGATTGTCGGCGCGCTGAAGCAGGACCGGCATAGCGGCATCATGGGCGAGTTAGGCGCCACCGCGGACATGATTCCGGTGAGTTTGAAAGTCCGGTCGTACGCCGGCGACGACAAAATTCTTAAAGAGAAGACTCTGCACTTCAATGTGTTCGTGCACCAGAAGTGGACGCCTTATCTAATGATGGTGACCTTGTTCAATTCCATCGAGGGCCTCAACGATTATGCGGATGAAGCCACCTATCGCCTGAGCGGCCAGATAGAGTTGGACAGCCAGCCGAATCTCTCGTTGACTACCATGATGGCGCCGAGCGAGATGCCGGTTCCGGCTCCAATGGTGCTGGCGGCATGGTGGGGCGATAAGTTCAACCGCCTGTTCCTGAACTCGGTTGAGACTCCGCGACTGAAGCGCGTGGATGCGACAGTGGACCTTCTGCCGGAGCGGCGCACTGCGACGATCGAGAATGCGTGGGTCCCCAATAGTGAAGTGGAAGCGGGCGCGGCACTGCCAGTGAAGGTGTTCCTGCAGCCCTATCGCGGGGAGCGCATCGAGCGGGAATTTACGATTAAGCTGCCGGCCGGACTCGCGAAAGGCACTCATCGCATCCTGTTGAGCGATGCCGATACGCTGAACCGCATGCAGAGCGCGGCCAGGTCGAATCAGTTCATGGATATCCCGCAAACGGTCTCATTGATCAACCAGGAGCGGACCAACAACCGGTTGTATGTGTCGCTGGTGGAGCCTCGGCCTACCATTTATTCGGATGACAAAACCCTTCCGAGTTTGCCGGCATCCGTTTTGAACGTGATGCAGACGGGCCGGTCGGCGAGCCGCTCAATGATGAGTTCGTCGGAGAGCGCAGTAGAGCAGATGGCGATTCCGTTCGATCAGGTGATCAACGGGAGTTACTCGCTACGGATCACAGTAAAGTAGATATTTGATGCCAACCATTTCTGGACGGGCTCGGCGCGCCCTTTTGCTCGCGGCCGCGATGACGACTACGGCTATCCTGCCGTTGAAGGCTGTGGAGACGAAATTCTGGCAGCAGAACGAAATGCCGGAATTCGAGAGCGGCAATCTGAACAAGTTATCTCTGCGCAGCGACGGACGATTGTTTCTGGCGCCGGTAGTGACAGAGTTGCTCGATTCGTCGACGCCTTATTTGTGGACGGTAGCGCGGGATTCCAAGGGGAACCTGTATGCCGGCGGTGGGGGTCCTACTGGCTCGACCGCGAAGTTGTTCGAGATAGACCGCAACGGTAAGTCGAAAGTCCTGGCCGAGTTGGACGGCCTGGAGATTCATGCCATTGCCATCGACGGCAAGGATCGCGTCTATGCGGCAACGGCTCCCGACGGGAAGGTATACCGGATCAATCAGGGTAAGCCGGAGATCTTTTACGATCCGCACGCAAAGTACATCTGGGCAATGGCGTTTTCAAAGACCGGCGATTTATATATCGCGACGGGCGATCACGGCGATATCCATAAAGTAACTCCCGACGGCAAAGGCGTCATCTTCTTCCAGACCGAAGAGACACATGCGAGATCGATGGCTATCGATAATGCAGGGAATCTGATAGTCGGCACGGAACCCGGCGGTCTGATCATGCGCATCACGTCGGCCGGTGAAGGGTTCGTGTTGTACCAATCGCCGAAGCGTGAGATCACGTCCGTTGCTGTCGCCCCGGACGGCAGCATCTACGCGACCGCGGTTGGGAACAAGCCAACGGGCCTGCCAGGCTTTCAGCCACCAACTCCGGGCCCCGCGCCAGTGCCGTCGCCCGTGCCCACGAGTAGCGGGACCCCGACTGCGGTCGCCGTTCAGATACGCGCGCTCTCAACGCCACCGCCAAGCGTTGCGGCCAATGCAACATCGGTGGCGGGTGGATCCGATGTGTACCGGATCGGGCCGGACGGATCGCCGCGCAAGATCTGGACCAATGCGAATGATATCGCCTACACGATTGCGATCGACGCGCAGGGGCGTCCGCTGGTAGGCACCGGGAACAAAGGAAACATATACCGCATCGAGTCGGAGATCGAGTACACGATGCTGGTCAATCTGGCGCCCACTCAGGTGACTGGGTTCGCAACCGGTCCGAATGGCGAAGTGGATGTCGTGACTGGAAATATCGGCAAGTTGTACCGGATCGGACCGCAGATTGAAAATAGCGGGAGTTACGACAGCGAGCCTCTCGATGCGGAGGCATTTTCGTACTGGGGCCGGCTGAGCTACTCGGGCTCGGCTAACTCAGGCACCGTGAGTTTTGCCGCTCGCAGCGGCAATCTGAATCATCCGCAGAAGAATTGGAGCGCATGGTCGCCGGTGCCGTTGAACGGAGACGGCGGCCGGATTGCGGCTCCTGCGGCGAGATTTTTGCAGTACCGGGCGACCTTAACCGCCAGTGCGTCCGGCAAATCGCCGGATTTGCGCGAGGTGGATATCGCTTATATGGCCAAAAATCTTGCGCCCGAGCTAAGCGATATCGAAGTTACTCCGGCCAATTACAAGTTCACAGGTGCTACCATTTCGGTTTCCACGCCAATTACTAACTCCCCGCAGAGCATCACACTTCCACCGCTGACTGGAAAGAAGAAGACCAGCACGCCGTCGATTCAGATTTCCAGCTCGCAGACGATGCAGTACTCGAAGGGTATGGTAGGAGTTCGCTGGGCTGCTCAGGATCAGAATGACGACACGATGCAGTATCGCGTCGAGATTCGCGGCACCGGCGAGACGGCCTGGAAGTTACTGAAGGACGAGTTGCGCGATAGGCAGTATAGCTGGGATTCCAGCGCGTTTCCGGACGGCGAATATCAAGTTCGAGTGGTCGCGACAGACCGGCCTTCAAATCCGCCCGCGGAGGCGCTGACCAGTGAGATTGTGAGCGATCCGTTCACCATCGACAACTCGCCTCCGCAGATCACCGGCCTAACTGCAACCGTAAATGGAAATAACATCGAGGTCGTCTGGCGCGCGAAAGACGCGTTGAGCGTGATCGATCACGCGGAATACTCGGTGAATGGCAGCGAGTGGACCGTAGTGCAGCCGGTCACGCGATTGTCGGATGCGCCCGAACTCGAGTACCGCTTGAACGTACAGCGTCCCGCGGCTGGAGAGTATACGATCGCCGTCCGGCTGGCAGACGAGTACGACAACCTGGCGGTAGGCAAGACCGTCGTCAAGTAACGTGCCGCTCCCCGCGCAGATTCAAGTCAGGATCAGCTCGGAGGCAGCGGGAGCCATCACGATAACGCCGGTAATTTCCCAAACGATGCCGCTTCGCGATCTGGTTGAAGTTGTCGTGGGTACCACCGGTAAGGACGCGGAGCGGGTGGCTGAAATCCTTTCGCGCGGCGCCGTTGTGCAAGGCGCGTCGCGATTCCGATGGGAGCCGTTCGTGCCGGAACCGGTCGCGTTAGCTCAGGTTCTGGATCTGTTTCCCGATCCCGACCCGAGACGTCCATTCCGCCCCGAGTGTTGTGTTGCCGCGAGATTGGTCGCGGGCCGGCACGTCCTGGAGCTACGGAAAGAGACGGCATCGGCGAAGCGATTCTTCCAGCGCCGTTCCTTCTGGACTGCATTGATGGAACTGGCTCGAGATCCTGAATACGTCGATTACTCCTACCGCACGCGCTGCGACGAGTACCGTAAGCCACTGACCGCTGAAGAATCGGCGGCGCTGGTACAGGCGAGTCAACTCCTGCGATTTCGCGCAATCGCCCGCCAAGTTCAGGCAGTGGGCGCGGAACGGGTGGAGTATCTGGTTCGATTCCCGTAGATTGTTCGCAAAATCTCTGCGAACTCCACCGCTATCTGCAACGTAAACACCTTCAGAGGATCTGATGCCCACAGTTACGCCGCTACGCCACATTGCGCGCCGCCTCGCCCGCGCTCCGATGTTCACCATCATCACGCTGATTACGCTCGCAGTCGGGATCGGTGCGAACACCGCCATCTCCAGCATCATTAACGGCGTGCTTTTGAAGCCGCTGCCGTATCCGGAGTCGGACCGCCTGGTCGCAGTCTGGCAGACGGCACCCGGCATCAATCTGCCGGAGATCAACGCTTCGCCCGCCACCTACTTCACCTATCGCGAGGAGGGCCGGACGTTCGAGGATATCGGGCTTTATCGGAACGATTCAGTGACGGTGACGGGACTCGCGGAACCGGAACAGGTGCAGGCGCTCTTCGTGACAGATGGCACGCTGCCGTTATTGCGGGTGAACCCGGTTGTGGGTCGTTGGTTCTCGCGCAAGGACGATCAGCCCGGCAGTCCTAAGACCGCTATGCTCACGTACGGCTACTGGCAGCGGCGATTCGGAGCTAGCACGTCGGCGCTAGGAAAGCGACTGATGATCGACGGCGAGGCGCACGAAATCATTGGAGTGATGCCGGCCGGCTTTCAGTTCATGAACCGCCGGGCGGGACTGATTCTTCCGTTTCAGCTCGATCGGAGCAAAGTATTTATCGGCAATTTCAGCTATGAGGCAGTAGCCAGACTCAAACCGGGCGAAACGCTGGCCACGGCGAGTATGGATGTCGCGCGCATGATCCCGATCATGATGCACAAGTTCCCGCCGGCGCCGGGCGTGAGTCTGCAGATGTTCGAATCCGCTCACTTCGGGCCGAACCTCAGGTCGATGAAGCAGGAAGTAATCGGGAGTGTGGGCAACACGCTGTGGATCCTCATGGCGACGGTTGGAATCGTGTTGCTGATAGCGTGCGCGAATGTCGCGAACCTGATGCTGGTGCGTGCCGAAGCGCGTCAGCAGGAGTTCGCCATTCGCTCCGCTCTGGGTGCCAGCCGGATGCGCCTGGCGCGCGAGTTATTGGGTGAGAGCGTCACGTTAGGGGTCATCGGGGGCGTGTTGGGCGCGTGTCTTGCCTACGCCGCATTGCAGTTGCTGGTGTGGTTGGCACCTTCCGGACTGCCGCGAATTAACGAGATACAACTCAACGGGCCCGTGCTGTTTTTCACCATCGCAATCTCCCTGCTGGCGGGTGTTTTGTTCGGGCTCATCCCGGTGTACAAATACGCGGGCGCAGGACCCGCAATGTCGCTGCGGGAGGGCGGCCGTAACGCGAGCGATGGCCGTCAACGGCACCACGCACGGAACTCCCTGGTCGTCGTTCAGGTGGCTCTCGCTCTTGTTCTGCTCATCAGTTCCGGACTCATGCTGCGGACTTTGATGGCGTTGCAGCAGATAAGTCCCGGATTTACCGATCCGGCGCACATACAGACGGTACGCGTATCGATTCCCTCGGCCCAAGTACCGGACGACGTACGCGCAGCGCGCATGCATCAGGAGATCATGCGGAAAGTCTCGGAGATTCCCGGTGTTACGGCCGTTGCACTTACTAACTCGGTGACCATGGATGGTTACACCGATAACGATCCGATCGGCGCCGAAGACCATCCTTTCGACGAAGGCAAGATTCCTCCGCTGCGCCGGTTCAAGTTCATCAGCCCAGGCTATTTCAAGGCGATGGGACGTCCGCTTCTGATCGGACGCGATCTGACGTGGCAGGACATCTACAGTGAGAGCACGCATGTTCTGGTCTCCGAGAATTTGGCACGCGAGCTATGGCACGACCCGGCAAAGGCCATCGGCAAACGGATCAAGGAGAGTCCGACATCCATGTGGCGTGAGATCGTCGGCGTGGTAAGCGATGAGCGGGACGACGGCGTCGACAAGAAGGCGCCGACCGTCGTCTATTGGCCGTTCCTGCTGCGGCACTTCTGGCAATTCGACTCGCGTCTGGAACGCGGTCCGGCGCTGGTGATCCGCTCGGATCGTGCGGGTTCGGCGGCATTCGTGAAGGAGTTGGAACGGGCCGTGTGGTCGGTGAATCCGGATATGCCGCTGGCGGAAATCCGCACGGTGGAGGAGACGTATCGCCGCTCGATGGCGCGGACTTCGTTCACGCTGGTGATGCTGGCGATTGCGTCTGGCATGGCGTTGCTCTTGGGAATCGTGGGAATCTACGGCGTCATCGCGTACTCGGTATCGCAGCGGACGCGCGAGATCGGCATCCGTGTGGCGCTAGGCGCGGAACCGTCGGCCGTGCAGGCGATGTTTGTCCGGCACGGGTTAATGCTGACGGGAATCGGCGTTGCGTTGGGAATGGCGGTTGCATTCAGCGTAACCCGATTGATGAAGTCGTTACTGTTTGAAGTAAGTCCGGTGGATCCGCTGACTTACTCGGCCGTTGCGGTATTGCTGCTGCTGGCGGCCTCGCTAGCGGCCTACATACCCGCGCGTCGGGCGACGCGGATTGAGGCTTCCGAAGCGCTGCGCATGGAATAATTCAGCAAAGGGCGCCGGGCTCAGGCGAAAATGGAGATTCATGCCTGAGTCCATCGAAAGCCGTGCATCGGGCCTGATTCGCGAAGTCTTCGAATCGGGACGGCCGCTTACCTACGTTCATACTTCTGAAGAACGCCGGGTCTCGCGCCTGCTGCATGCGCAAGGAGCCGCGCTGCCGGTTTGGACCTGGAGCATCACGGAAGGCATGCGGCAGGGTGAAAAGCCTGCCGAAGTTGGGACGCAGACCGCGCGCGGTGCCCTGGATTTCATCGCCACTCACGCGCATCCGGCCATCTTCCACCTGAAGGACCTCCACGAGCCGCTGCGCGAATCGGGCGAAATCCGCCGGCGCCTTCGCGATTGCTACGAGAGCTGCATTGAACGCCGTCAGTTTGTTGTCATGACATCGCCGGTAAAGTCCGTCCCGGACGAACTTGAGCGAGCCGTGATGGTAGTGGAGTTACCGCCGCCAGATCTAGTCGAGTTACAGACTTTTCTCCGCGACGAAACCGGCGAAACGGACGAGGCGGTGCTGCTTCGGTGCGCCCAGGCACTGCAAGGGCTTACATTGGACGAATCACGTCACGCGATTCGTCGCGCTTTGGCTTCGCGTCCGACTCTCGGACTCGACTCGGTCCCATTCCTGCTCGAGGAAAAGCGGGCCCTGGTGCACCATGGCGGAGTTATCGACTTCATCTCCGACGGCAGGACCCTTGACGATGTCGGTGGACTCGATGGTCTGAAGAACTGGCTCTTCGAACGCCGCAAACTGTTCCACATGCGCGAGAGCCTCGATGCCGAAATCATGCCGAAAGGCGTCCTCATCATGGGAATTCCGGGGTGCGGAAAGAGCCTCGCGGTAAAGGCGATCGCTTCCCAGTTTCAACTTCCGCTCTATCGCATCGATATGATCGAGATCTTTTCCGGCCGTCACGGAAAAGCCGAAGGTGCGTTTGTTGAGGCGTGCCACAGAATGGAAGAAATGGCGCCGGCCGTCCTCTGGTTCGACGAGATCGAGATGGGCATCACCAGCACCGAGGCCGGTGGGGAGCAGGGCAGGATTTTCGCGTTTTTCCTTACCTGGATGCAGGAGAAGGCGCGGGGCTTGTTCGTGGCCGCAACTGCGAATCGGATCGATCTGCTTCCGGCCGAGATGATCCGCAAAGGACGCTTCGACGAGGTCTTCTTCGTCGATTTGCCGCAGACCGACGAACAAGTCGAGATTTTCCGGATTCATCTCAGCCGGCGTGGAGTCGACCCCTCCAAGTTCGGTCTCGACCAGATAACTCAGTTCACCGCGGGATGGAGCGGCGCGGAGATTGAGCAGTGTGTCATCTCCGCACTTACTCGCGCGCGGCTCGAGGACCGCGCCGTTACCCAGCAAGACTTAATAAGTGCCGCCGTCAAAATCGTTCCGCTCTCCAGAACCATGAAGGAGCAGATTAATCATATCCGCGGTTGGGCGTTTGAGCGCGCCGTTCGCGCATCCCCGCCCCGCCTCGGACGCTGATTACTCCTGCCGTAGGGCCGAAGCGGGATCGACGTGTGCCGCCCGGATTCCCGGCAGCACACAGGCCACGAGAGCAATGGCTCCCAACAGGATTGGGCCCGTGAGAAACGTCGTCGTGTCAAACGGTTTTACGCCGAACAAGAACGAGTTGAGAAGCCGCACCAACGCTGCTGACGCTGCGATTCCGATCGCCATCCCCATCGCCGTGATCCGAAGTCCGCTCCCGAGTACGAGGCGGAACACGTCGCTGGTACGCGCGCCGAGCGCCATCCGGATCCCGAACTCGCGTCTACGTTGCACAACTGAAAATGCCAGCACTCCAAAAATGCCGACAGCGGCGAGCAAGACAGAGATCCCGGCGAACGCCGTAACCAGCCGGGCCCGGAACCGGGGGCGTGCGATGGACTCGGATTCGATCTCCTCCATGGTCCGGATGCCGGTTGCCGGTACATCGGGGTTCACCTTCGCAATAGCCGCCTTGACAGTTTTTGTCATAGAGAGGGGATCCGTGCTCGTCCGCACCGCGAGAGCGGACCAGAACCACGGATTCTGCGCCATCGGCACATAGATTTCAACTGCGTTCTTCCGTTCGTCGAGCCCTTCTACCTTTACAAGGCGAATCGATTCTTGTGCGAAATGTGATGAATCTCAACGACGCCGGCCAGTGGGTCGAGTTTACGGAGGTCACTCTCGGGTCTCAACCGCCGCGCAAGACCATGGAAATGACGCTGAGTCGCGAAAAGGACTAGTGCCTAACGTTTCCACCCTGGCCTGGCTCGCACGAGAATGCTGAGAGCATGACTCCGTTTTAATGCAAGTGGCGGAAACCCACACCTACGCCATCCGTCCACTTAGTCGTGAGATATCGCGTGTTACTTCCGCTCATTGCCGCAATTATCGCGCTTTCGGCCTGCGCAGCCCGCACCAGCGTCGGCAGGATCATGAGCAATCCCTACCGCTATCAGAATCGCGAGGTGAACTTGAACGGCCGTGTAACCGGAAGAGTGAACGCGATCATCGCGGGAGGTTATCGCCTCGACGACGGAACCGGTGTCATCACTGTCATTTCCAATGGAACACCGCCGCGCGTCGGCGATACTGTCAGCGTCACCGGACGCGTCGCCCCGGCGGCGAGCATTCTCGGCAATCCGGTCGGCTTGACGCTGCGTGAACGCGACCGCCGCGTCAACGGCGAACGGTACCGCCGGCCATAGCGCTCCCGTTATCCTCAAAGCATGCGCATCCTCCCGGCCCTGCTGCTCGCATTCGTGTGCTTCGGGGCTAATGAACTCTCGAACACCCGCGCTCCGGGTTTCTCGCTACCCGATTCATCTTTCAAGCGTTTCGACCTGCAGGACTTCCGGGGTAAGTGGCTGCTTCTCGAATTCATTCAGACCGATTGTCCGCATTGCAAGGCGCTGTCGAAAACACTCGAATCCATCAAGCAGAAATATCCCGGCCGGGTAGGTATTTTGACCGTTGTTATCGCGCCTCCCGAGGACATGGACACCGTGGCGAAGTACCGCAAAGAGACGGGCGTCACCGTTCCCATCGTCTTCGATCAGGGCCAGATGGCGGCCTCCTATTTCCAGGCGAGTCCGTCCAAGCCGTTCCACTTCGATACGCCCCATCTGTTCGTCGTGAATCCACAAGGCATGATTGTCCGCGACTATGGCCATTCGTCCAGTAATCATGAAATGCTGGAAGGGCCTGCACTGATCAAGGACCTCGATCCGCTGCTGAACCGGAAGTGAATCATGATTGCCGTTGCGCTGTTGCTGCTCGCGTTCGCCGACCCCGGTGCCGATCTGCACAAAGCAGTCCGCGCGCACGACTATGCGGCCGTACGGCAGTTACTCGATCAGGGAGCCCCAGTCAACGATCGCGATCCTCTGGGAGGCACGCCGTTGCACGACGCGGCATGGGCTGGCGACACGGAAGCGGCCGCGATGCTGATCGCGCACGGCGCCGACGTGAACGCTCGTCATGCCGAAGCCGGATCCACCCCACTCCACTACGCCATCATCACGAACCACTTGGACGTGCTGAAACTCCTGGTGGAGCATGGTGCCGACTTGAAAGCGACATCCGGCAACGGTGCGAGTCCGCTACAAATCGCGGCTAATCACGGCTACGTTGCGATCGCGGAATTTCTGCTCGCCCGCGGAGCGGACGTGAATGCGCGAGACGCCGCGGGGGCTTCGGCTCTGGATGAGGCGGCCTGGCGCGGCCACACCGGCATGGTTTCACTGTTGCTCTCGCACGGCGCCAAAGTGAATGACAAGAACGCCGACGGCGGCTACACGCCGTTGCACGAAGCGTCGATCAAGGGTCATGAGGACACGGTGAAGGTCCTGATCGCCGCGGGTGCCGACGTCAACGCGCGCGACGCAGGCGGTTGGACTCCGCTCGACTGCGCGCTGCACCATCAGCAATCGAAGGTGGCCGAGATACTGCTGGATCGAGGCGCGAAGGCGGGGGGCGAGTCCGGTCCGAACGCCCTTCACGAGGCGGTGATGCGCGGCCAGACCGATGTGGTTCAACTGCTCCTCAAGCGCGTCCAGGACGTGAACGAGCAGCGCTTCAATGGCGCTACGCTTCTGCACGATGCCGCACTGAAAAATCGCCGGGAAATCGCTGAGATTCTGATTGCCAAAGGTGCCGACGTAAATGCCCGCAATGCGATGGGTTCCACGCCGCTCCACGACGCGGCGCTCGCCGGGAGCCTTGAGGTGGCACAGGTCTTGATCGCGCACGGAGCCGATGTCAACGCGCGGGACACCGAAGCCGGAGCGACTCCGCTCCACAACGCCGCGTCGTGGGGGCGCGTCGAACTCGTGCGCCTTCTGCTGGACAAGGGCGCCGATCGCTCTCTCAAGAATAAGGCTGGCCGAACCGCGGCCAATCTGGCCTCCGAGAACGCTCAAGTTGCCGTTGTTGACATGCTTTCGAAATAGCTCACACCTCGTCCAGCACCGGCCCCAAAAGATACCCCCGCTCCCCCTTGACTTGTCTTAAGTACTGAGATATTGTTGTCCCGCTAAGCAGCTTGTTGGGGGAAAATTCTGTCTGCTTGGGGGGGAATATGGGTCGCCGAATAATTGCGATCATAAGCGTAGCTGCGCTCTTTTCTGCTATTTCGTGGGCTCAGGAGGCCCGCGGTTCCATTAGTGGCCGGATCACTGACACGTCCGGGGCCGTCGTGCCCGGCGCACAAGTGACCGTCACCAACACTCTTACCAATGAAAGTCGCCGGCTCACGACGAATGACACTGGCTACTACGAGGCGAATTTCCTCGACCCATCGAGTTACACGGTGGTCGTGGAAGCGAACGGCTTCAAGAAAGTCCGGCGCGCCGGACTTTCTCTAAACGTAGGATCCAGGCTTGATATCTCGATTTCGCTCGAAGTCGGTGCGTTAGCTGAAACGGTCGAAGTCACCGCCGAAGCTCCTCTGTTGGAGACCACTTCGGCGAGCGGCGGCCGCGTGCTCGACCAGCGCCAACTGGTCAATCTGCCCTTCTCGGATCTTAATCCCTTCGCGCTCTCCGCCCTCGCGCCCGGGATGCAGTGGACCGGTCAACCCGAGTATCGCCGCCCGTTTGATAACGGCGGCACCTCGTCGTTCAACACGGCCGGCGGCGTTGGCCAGAATGAGTACTCGATGGACGGCGTCACCGTCACGGGCACTGGCCGGCGAGTCGGTTTCGTTCCGCCGGCGGACTCCATCACCGAGTTCAAGCTCGAAACATCGAATTTCGACGCCAGCCAGGGCTTTACGTCGGGAGCGACCATCAACGTCGTCAGCCGCTCGGGCACCAACCAGTACCATGGGTCGTTGTTTGATCAGCACTGGCAGCAGCGCTGGAACGCGACGCCGCACTTCACACGGCTTTTGTGGGAAAACCAGGTGGCGAACGGACAGATCGGTCCGGATACGCCCAAACAGGCCTCCGGACGGTCCAATAACTACGGTTTCACCGTCTCCGGCCCGGTCTGGATTCCAAAAGTATTCAATGGCCGCGACAAATTGTTCTGGACCTTCAGTTGGAACGGCATCAAACAGGCCAAGGCTGAAACTACGAGTTCCGTCAACATCACCGTCCCTACTTTGGCCGAGCGCCAAGGCGACTTCTCGCAGTTGCTGACTGTGCCCAGCGGCGCGAACCTATACACCGTTTATGATCCGCGCAGCGCGACGCTGGTCAATGGTACCGTCACCCGGACTCCGTTTGCCGGCAACATGATCCCGAAGAGCTTGATCACGAATCCGATGTACAACGCCGTGGTCAAACTGTACCCGAACCCGAACAATGTGCCCGGACTCGTCACCGCCGACGGCATCAACAATTATCTTGCTTCCGCGATGCCGAAGAACGAGAATTTCAACTCGTTCGTGAACCGCTACGATTACGTTCTCGGCGAGAAGCACCGGATCAACGTCCGGTGGCAATACAACCATCGTCTCGCCGACGAGTACGACTGGACCTATGAGACGGCACGCGGGCTCCATAGTAATGGACTCACCCGCATCAACAAGGGCGGAGCGGTCGGATGGCTGTATACCATCAGCGGCACTAACATTCTGGATGTCGGCGCGGGCATTTCACGATTCGAAGAGGGCTCCTATAACTCTGTGGTTACCAGTTTCCAACCTTCCGACATCGGGCTTCCTGGTTATATGGATCAGAAAGCCGGAGCTTACACCGAGTTGCCTCGCCTCGATTTCAACAACATCACCGACGTCAATGGCAGCGGCTATCCGGTAATCGGCGCCAAGGCCACCACTTACTCGTTGCACGCGACCATGACCACCATTCACGGGAGTCATAGTTGGAAGTACGGTTGGGAGGAGCGCCGCATGGACTTCGCGGCCGCGGGACCCGGATATGCCTCGGGCTATTTCACGTTCCGGAACAACTACGTGAGGCGGGCTGACAACGATACCATATCCTCCAACCACGGTCTCGATTGGGCCAGCTTTCTGCTGGGTCTGCCCACCGGCCAGTATGTCGATTCCAACGATTCGGCCTACTACCGCACACCGCGCCGCGCTTTCTTCTTCCAGGAGGACTGGCGCGTCACCACCAAACTGCGCCTGAGCCTCGGCTTACGATATGAGCGGGAGAACGGCAGCACGGAACGGTACAACCGCGCACTGGTCGCATCGTTCTTCCCCGACCTGAAACTGCCCTTCACTGACGCCGTCCAATCCGCCTACGCCGCCAATCCGAGACCCGAACTACCGGCCAGCCAGTTCAGCGTCCTCGGCGGCACGCGCTACCTCGGCACCGACGGCTACAACACGCTCACCAAGGGCGCCAACTGGTTTCTGCCGAAACTCGGAATCGTATACAGCCTCAACGACAAGACCGTCATTCGCGCGGGCTGGGGCATGTATGCCGACACTTATAACGTCAACAACAGCCAGCCGGCGACGACGGGCTACAGTCTCCCCACCAGCACCACCATCAGTAACGACAACGGACTGACGTTCTGCTGCGGAGTGGGAGCGGCTGCCAACCTCGGTACCCAGATCGTCAACAATCCATTCCCCGTTCGGTCCAGCGGCACGCGATTCGACGTTCCGTTGCAGAACGCGCTCGGATACATCCCCCAAGCCGGGAGAAACTGGAATTCGAGCAACTATTCGCTCGATTGGAACTATAAGCCGGCCCTGCAGCACCGGTGGCGGCTCGGCGTTCAGCGCGAACTCGCGCGCAACCTGATGATCGATGTTGCCTACAACGGTGCCTACGCGTACTTGCCGATGATGTACCGGGTGGATGCTCTACCGTCGCAATACTGGGCCACCGGCACGGTTCGCGACACGGCCAAGGACAACTTGATGAATACGAATATTCCGAATCCGTATAACGTCAAGAACCTGACTTCGGTGCAGCAGTCGAACCCGACCATCTATCAATACCTGACTACACAGAGTCTCTTCACCGGGTCCACCATCCGGCTCAATCAACTCCTCCGGCCGTACGGGTTCATGGGCACCACGCTGGGCATCCGCCCGGGTGACAACTTCGACGACAAGCGGGGGTCGATGACCTATCACGATCTCTCGCTGTTGATGGAGCGCCGTTTCACTCGCGGTCTCCAGACGATGTTCATGTACACGTGGGCGTCCAGCTACGTGTCCAACTTCCTCGCTAACGAATTCGATACGACGCCGAGCGAACAGATCAACAACAACATCCGGCCGCATCGCATCGCGTGGTCCGGTACTTACGAAATGCCGTTCGGCAAGAACCGGCAGTGGCTCAAGTCGGGCTTCCTCGCGTACCTGGTCGGCAACTGGAATGGCGGTTGGGTATTCCAGTATCAGAACGGCCCGGCGACCACCTGGAGCGGCACCGGCAACAGCGGCACCACCATCTCCGGCAACCGGTTCTTCTACGGCGACATCAACAACATCGCCGACCTTCTGAAACACGATCAAGTGCACTCCAGCGATCTCCATCAATGGTTCGATTCGTCCATCGCGTACCGGACCGCCGGAGCGTGCGGCGTTCCCTCGGGCTTCACCGGCTTCGAAGGACGCTCGGCTTGCCAGCCTGGTTCATATCAGGTCCGCATGTTCCCGACGCTTCTGGATTCCATTCGCGAGGATGGCATCACCAACTGGGATCTCAAAGTCGAACGCGTGTTCCCCATAAAGCCGGAGCGCCAGTTCAACGCGCGTTTCTCGGTCGATCTTCTGAATGCCTTCAACCACACGAACTTCGCCGGGCCGAACACCGACCCCACTAGTTCGAAATTCGGCCAAGTGGACACACAACGTGGGCTCAGCCGCGTGATTCAGTTCAACCTTCGCGTCGAATTCTGAGCGGATCCCTCCGCAGCGGAAGCGGCAGTTGACCGGGCGCGCCGGGACTGCCGCTTTTTTGCGTCTTGGGGCTCTTCACTCCGGCCCCCGTGCGGCGAATTGACTTTCGGAGTGTTAGTATTTTAAGGTAACGATTCGAGTTGGCCACACGACGGCCGCGTTCAAACTATGCCAGAACAGGGAAGCGGCGAAATCCGCAGTGTGGACACAGTGTTGGATTCCACTCTGGACAGCGTCGATACCGCGGAGACGGAAACGCTCCGGGTAGCCGAAGAGCTTGGGTTCGAGGAAGAGGATCTGCACAAGATTGGCATGGCGGTCCGTGAGTGCATGGTGAACGCGGTGGTCCATGGGAACCGGTATAACGCCCGCAAGAGGGTGCACTTTTCGATTCTGAAGGGTGACGACCGGATGACCGTGGTAATCCGCGATGAAGGCGAGGGGTTCGATCTCCAGTCCCTACCGGACCCGCTGGCCGAAGAAAATTTGCTGCGGCAATCCGGCCGAGGTTTGCTGCTGATTCAGGCGTTCATGGACGACTTCCAGATCCATCGCGTCGAGCCGAAGGGCACTGAAGTGAGAATGATGAAGTACCTGGCGAAAGCCAGCTAGCAGTACGCAATCAAGAGTTTCTAAGGAGGTACTACCCGTGAGTGTGAAGCTTTCAACCCGGCAAGTGGGAGATGTGACGGTGATCGACGCAGTCGGAAGAATAACGTTGGGCGAGGGTGCCAGCACCTTTCGCGATACCATCAAGGACCTCGCTTCGAAAGGCAATCAGAAGCTGTTGCTGAATCTCAGCGAGGTGAGCTACATCGATAGCTCCGGTATCGGCGAACTCGTGTCCGGATTCACCACCGTGACCAATCATGGCGGGCAGCTGAAACTGCTTGGGCTCACCAAGCGCGTAAAGGATCTGCTGCAGATCACGAAGTTGTATACCGTTTTCGAGGTCCACGACGACGAGGCCGCCGCTGTTCGCAGCTTCGCCTGATCCCCGGATCGAATTTTCAAGCCCGCTCCAACCCTCGCGGGATGCGTAGCGGGCTTTGTTGTCTGTTTTCTAGAGAACACCGGCGGCCATTTGCAACTACCTAGTTGCTTATGTTCTCCTGTCCCGTTCGCATGCTTATCGGCGATGAACTGACGCTGGTCCGAGAAGGTCTTGCGCGTCTGTGCGAGTGTATTCCCGGCGGCATTGTGGTTGCCCAGTGCGGGGACGGGGCCGCTGCCCTGAATCTGATTGAGAAGTTCAGTCCCGATGCCGCCGTCCTCGATTTGAACCTCGCCGAGATCTACACACTCGAAGTGGTGCGCCGGCTTCGGGATGCCGGCAGCCCGACAAAGTTCGTGGTTTTGTCCACTCGCCGCGATCGCAAAACCGCGATTGAATCGTTGCGGGCCGGCGCCAGCGGGTACGTGCTGAAGTCCGGCCCCGTCGACCACCTTCATAACGCAATCGAGCAGAGTCTGGCCGGAGCGGTGTACGTCAGTCCTCTCGTCGAGATGGACCGGGACTACAACGCGCTCCCGGAGCAGCAGGATCCCCTCGATGGGCTGAGTGGCCGTGAACACCAGGTCTTTTCGCTGCTAATCGAAGGAGTGCGGGCCAAGGAGATCGCCGCCCGTCTCGAGCTCAGCCCGAAGACCATCGACACCTACCGCGCCAGCCTCATGCGGAAGTTGGACATCCACGATGTGGCCGGCCTGGTGAAGTTCGCCATCCATCGGGAATTGACGACGTCAGATCGCTAACGGGCGGGATTCTCATTCCTCCGGAGCGTAACCGGCCATCGCGATTCCCGCCGCATTCGCCAGTTCGAGAACTTCGGCGCGATCCAGCACCAGCGTTCGCCCCGCATCCACCGCGAGGGCCGTCGCGCCGGTCTCCTCCATCACCCGGATGGTCTGCGGACCGATCACCGGCACGTCGAAGAGCATGTGCTTGCGGCGTTTCGAAACCTTGACGAGCCGCAGCGGCCGGCCGTTTGCGAGCGATGCGGCGCGGCGAAGCATCGCGTCCGTTCCCTCCATCGCTTCCACTGCGAGGCACGCACGCTCGGCAATCGCGACGCTCTGCCCGACATCGAATCCAGCAATCGCGTTGGCGATGCGGCGGCCGTACTCGACATCCCGGGTCTCGTCGCTAGAGGGCTTCCGCCTGGTCAGGACGCCAGGACCGGCGAGCAGCGGCTTCAGCAGCATGGTCGAGTCCGCCAGTCGGATGCCTTCCTCCTCCAACACCTGCACCACTCCGCCGATCAGCGCATCCGTATTTCTCTGCTTGAGCGAGGTGAGCAGCTTGAACAGGCGCCAATCGGGCCGGATCGACGAGAATATGCTGACGTGCTTCACCTGGCCGCACATCATTAACTCCCCGATGCCTTCGCTCTTGCAGATCTCGATGAGACGGCTCAACTCGCCGAGTGAAACCCAATACGTCTTCGCCGCCAGCGATTCAATTTCGGCCGGAGCTTCCTCCTTGATCCCGATCGCGACGATCTCGTACCCGAGTTGGCGCGCAGCTTCCAGCGCGAGAATCGGAAAGCGCCCGTTTCCAGCGAGCAGTCCGTATCGCGGCATCACTTCACGAATCCACGCTGCGACTGGGCGATGAACTCGAGCAGGTGTTCCACTTCGGCGGTCGCAGGCACATCGGACCGGATACGCTCGAGCGCCTGCGTTGTGTTCAGCCCGGAGCGGGTCAGCAGGCGGAATGTTTTGTGGAGGGCATCAATGGAGTCGTTCGAATATCCGCGGCGCTCGAGTCCGGTCGCGTTCGCGCCGAAGATTTTCACGCTACGTTCGCTGACGGTGGTGGAAAACGGCAGAACGTCCTGCGTAATCACCGAGTATCCGCCGATCATGGCGTGCTGCCCCACACGGCAGAACTGATGCAAGCCCGTGAAGGCGCCGATCACCGCCCAATCGCCGATGACCACATGCCCGCCGCAGGTGACTCCGTTCGCCAGCACCGTGTGGCTCCCGATCGAGGTGTCGTGAGCGACATGAACGTAAGCCATCAGCAGGTTGTCATCTGCGATGGATGTCACCATGCCGCCGCCCTCGGTGCCCCGATGGATGGTGACGAATTCGCGGATGCGATTGCGATGGCCGATCCGAGTCTCCGATCGTTCGCCGTGGTACTTCAGATCCTGCGGCGCCACGCCGACGGTCGAATACGGGTAGAAAATGTTGTCGTCGCCAATGGAGACAGGTCCCTCCACGAAAACATTTCCCATCAGATGCGTGCGTTCGCCGATTTCGACATCTTCCCCGATAATGCAGAACGGTCCGATTTCAGCGGATTCGGCGATGCGAGCGTCCGGGTGTACGACGGCGCTGGCATGAATCGCCATATCAGGCGACGGGGGCCACGTTCTCTTCGCGGTCGGCGAGTTTGCACATGAGCCTTGCCTCGGCCACCACGACGCCGTTCACTGTCGCAGTCCCGAACATCTTCGCGACCGTGGCTTTGCGCTTGCCCATTTTCATCTCGATCCGCAACTGATCGCCGGGGCGCACCGGGCGGCGGAACTTCGCCTCTTCGACTGACGCCAGCAACACGAGTTTCTTGCGCCGGTCTTCCACGGATTTGAGCACCAGGATACCGCCAACCTGTGCCATGGCCTCGACTATCAAGACGCCGGGCATCACCGGGAAATCGGGGAAGTGGCCCGGCATGAATGGTTCGTTCACGGTAACGTTCTTGATGCCGACAATCCGTTCCGGCTCCAATTCGGTAATCGCGTCGACCAACAGGAAGGGGTAACGATGCGGGAGAATCTCCCGAATCGCGTCAATGTCGAGCAAGATCATTTAGTCCCGCTATTATAACAAGCGATGGATCCTCTCCTTCGTTACTTACATTCCCAACAGGACGGCATGATCGCGACCCTGCGGCGATTCGTCGAGTGCGAGACCCCGAGCGGCGATGCGGCAGCCAACGCGCGATTCAACCAGTTGTTCGCCGAAGAGGTGGGGGATCTCGGGAAGATCCGCACGCTGCTCGGCGGTACCTTCGGCAAACACGTGCGCTGCCAGTTCAAATTGCCTGGACGCGGGAAAACGGGGCAGATTCTCGCTCTCGGGCATTCCGATACGGTGTGGCCGGTGGGGACTCTCGCGACCATGCCCTTTCGCCACGAAGACGGACGCCTGTGGGGTCCGGGGATCTTCGACATGAAGGCGGGCCTGGTGCTGTTCCTGTATGCGATGCGGGCGTTGCGCGAGTCGGATACCGCCATACGGGATGAGGTGGTGCTGCAGATCAACGCGGACGAGGAGGTGGGCAGCGATTCATCCCGCAAGTTCACCGAAGAAGCCGCGCGGAAGAGCCGGTTCGTGCTGGTGCTGGAGCCGGCGATGGGCCTGGACGGAAAGCTCAAGACGGCGCGCAAGGGCGTCGGCGATTATCGCGTAATTGTCCACGGCCGCGCATCCCACTCGGGACTCGATTTCGCGAGCGGTGCAAGCGCGATCGTCGAGTTGGCGAACCAAATCGGCCGGATCGCCAGGTTCACCAACCTGGAGCGCGGGATCACCGTCAACCCCGGTGTCATTTCCGGGGGCACGCGGACCAACGTGGTGGCAGCCGAGGCCTGGGCCGATATTGACATGCGGATCTCCCGCCTCAAGGACGCCGCGGGAATGGAGAAAAAATTCCGATCGCTCAAGCCCATCGACCGCCGCTGCACCATCGAGGTAACGGGCGGCCTGAACCGTCCTCCGTTGGAGCGCACGCCGGCCATCGGAAGGCTGTTCGCGCATGCGAGAAAGCTGGCGAAGATGCTGGGAACGGACGTGGAAGAGACCGCGGTGGGCGGGGGATCGGATGGAAATTTCACGGCGGCGCTCGGCGTGCCTACGCTAGATGGGCTGGGTGCTGTGGGCGAAGGCGCACACGCCGTGAATGAAAGTATTTTGGTGGATCGAATGGAGGATCGCGCGGCCTTGATGGCGAAGTTGGTAGCAGAGGCGCCCACACGTGAGAAAATGTGACTAGCGAATGGTAATTTACGGATTCTATTACGGCGGTGCATTGCTCGCGGTGGGAGCGCTGATGAGCTATTTGCTCAGTTGGCCGTGGGGAATCCCCTGCTACATTCTTGCCGCGTTCTGTTTTTACTTCTTCCGCGACCCGGAGCGCGAAGCCCCTGCCGGAGGAATCGCGGTATCGCCCGCGGACGGAAAAGTGGTGGCGGTGGTTCCGCAATCGCCGGAATCGACACGCATCAGTATCTTTCTGAATATCTTCGACGTACACGTCAACCGGTCGCCGATCGCCGGCGAGATCAAGGAAGTGCGGTATCAGCCGGGACTGTTCCTGGTGGCCAGCTGCGAAGAAGCCAGCGCCCAGAATGAGCAGAATACGGTAACGGTGGAGGGCGACGGCACCACCGTCGTGTTCAAGCAGATCGCAGGACTGATCGCGCGCCGGATCGTGTTCTGGAAGAAGCCAGGCGATAAGGTCGGGTGCGGCGAGAGGGTCGGGCTCATCAAATTCGGATCCCGCACCGACGTCTTCTTCGGACCCGAATGGGAGATTGCGGTGCGCCCCGGTGAACGCGTCAAGGCTGGGTCGAGCGTGATCGCGCGGCGGCGGGCCTAGAAACGAATGCTCAAGATGACTCTTCGTGAACGGATGATTGATCCGCGATCGCCGGACCACCGCCCTCGCCGTGCAGCGTATATTCTGCCCACGCTGTTCACTGCCGGGAACATTTTCCTCGGCTTCCTTGCGATTTTGCAGGCGTTTCAGGGCGCGATGGCGGCCGTCTCCGGTAGTCTGGGCGCGAACGCCCATTTCGCCTCGGCGGCCAAAATGATCGGAATCGCCGTGGTCCTGGATGGCCTGGACGGCCGGATCGCGCGACTAACCAACACCGTCAGCGATTTCGGGCGCGAGATGGACTCGCTCGCCGACGTAATCACATTCGGCATCGCGCCGGCCGTGCTGGCATACGCCTGGGGCATCCGTTTCGTGCAGCCGCCGGAAACATTCGACCTCCACGTTGTTCAAAACGTCGGCTATTTCTTCTGTTTCCTGTTCCTGCTCTGCGGATCGGCCCGGCTGGCCCGCTTCAACGTGACCACCAATCCGATTCCGAAGAACCCCGGCCGTCCGGACCGCAAGTATTTCGTCGGTATGCCGATCCCGGCGGCAGCCGGCATGGTGGCTGCGGTGGTGTACGCAGCCGATAGCGCCCCGCTGGAATGGTGGCCTGTCGCATTCTTGTGGCTGGCCCTGGTGGCGGCACTCGCGTTGCTGATGGTCAGCATGTGGCGCTATCCGAGTTTCAAGGACATTAACCTGATGCGGCCACGGTCGCCGGTCACCATCATCGTGCTGGGCTGCATCATCTACCTGGTTTGGCTGGCGCCGAAACTGGTCTTACTTGGACTGGCGTCTACCTACGCTGCCAGCGGCGTGGCGCTGCGGGCGGGTGGCATCGTGCGGCGCCATATGCGCAGGAATTCTCCATCGGAGCATCCAGTTGGATAGTGTGAACAAGGTCCCCCGTCTCGCGGTTGTCGGCGGCGAGTCGCTGATCGCGCGCGAATTGATGGAATTGCTCGCGGAACTGAAGCCGCAACCCGCTGTGGATCTCGTCTCCGGCGAAGCGAACAGCGCGAAACTGGCCCGCGATGACGAAGGGGAACCGATTGTGCTGACGCCGGTGTCGGCCGCGAGTTTCGAGGGCGCGCGTGCCGTGATTCTGGCGGGAACGCCGGCGTCGAGTCTACGGGCCGCGGAGTTGACCGCGGGCACGGGCTTGCCCCTCGTCGATTTGACGGGTGCCCTCGAAGAGAATCACGACTCGCGGCTGCGCGCGCCGCTGCTCGAACCCTCTAATGGAACGAGTTCTCAACGCATCCACGTGATAGCGCATCCGGCGGCGCTCCTGCTGGCCCTGTTTTACAGCCGCATCGCCGACCGGTGGCCGATTCAACGCTCGGTGGTTCATGTATTCGAACCTGCCAGCGAGCGTGGACAGCGCGGCCTTCACGAATTGCAGAGCCAGGCCGTGAATCTGCTGTCGTTGAAGCCGCTCCCCAAGGAAGTGTTCGATGCGCAGATCGGGTTCAACCTGCTGCCGGCCTACGGAACCGAAGCGCCGGAGAAACTGGACGAGTTCGAGGCCCGAATCGAGCGGCATCTCGCGACTCTGCTGCTGATCTCGAGCCGCGCCCCGATGCCTTCGGTCCGATTGGTGCAGGCGCCGGTGTTCCACGGCTATAGCTGTTCGGTGTGGATGGAGTTCGAATCCAGCCCTGGTGCGGATGCGCTGGCCGAGGCACTGGTATCCACGCAGATCGAAGTGCGATCGGGCGACGAGGAACCGCCCACTAACGTCGGGGCGGCGGGGCAGAGCGGCATCAGCGCCGGCGACATTCGTCAGGATCGGAACAATCCGCGGGCCTATTGGTTTTGGCTGGCGGCCGACAACATCCGGACCTGCGCCGAGAGTGCCGTGGAAGTGCTACGGGAGTTTCTGTGAGATTCTGGCTCCTGGCCGCCGTCGCGTTGACCGGATGTGGCTATCATGTTTCGGGCAAGGCCGATCTGGTCCCGAAGAGCATTCACACCATCGCCATTCCAGCGTTCGGCAACGCGACCATCCGGTACCGCCTCACCGACCGTCTGCCCGAAGCGATTTCCCGCGAGTTCATCGCGCGAACCCGTTATCAGATCGTCACCGATCCGACTCAGGCCGATGCGGTGGTTCGCGGTACTGTCGTCAACTACTACGCCTATCCGGTAATCTTCGATCCGAGCACGGGCCGCGCCAGTACCGTGCAGGTGGTTGTGGTGATGACAGTCAGCCTCGTCGAGCGTGCCACCGGTAAAGTGCTCTTCACGCGCCAGGGCTTCAGTTGGAAGGAGCAGTACGAGATCAGCGCCGACGCGCAGGCCTTCTTTGACGAGAGCGAGATCGCGATTGACCGGCTGTCGCGCGATGTGGCACGGTCGGTGGTGAGCGCGATTCTCGAGAATTTCTGACATGAGTCCCGATCAGTTTTTGCGGCAGCTATCGAAGCAGGGTCCAGCGCCGGTGTATTTGTTCCTCGGCCCCGATTTCTATATGCGCGACCAGTGCCGGCGCACTTTGACGAAGGCGGTGTTGGGCGAGTCCGCGGAGGATCGCGAGCAGGGGTTCACCCATCACGATCTGGACGAAATCGAACTGACCGAGGCGCTCGACGATGCGCGGAGTCTTTCCTTATTTGCGAACCGGCGGCTGATCTGGATCGCGGCCGCCGAGGGTGCCCTACCGAGAGGCCGTGCCATCGCGGTGGTTTCCGACGAGGACGACGGCAAAGCTGCCAAGACCGGACCGGCTCTGGTGGCTGCGTACGTCAAAGCGCCGACTCAAGATACGGTTGTCGTGTTCGATTGCAGCCGCTACGACTTTGAAGGCGACGACAAGGCCCGCATCGATCGCGTGCAGAAGTTCTACTCGGCAGTGCCGAATCCCGTGGAGTTCCGCCGTCTGGATGCCGAAGCAGCCACCGCGCTGGCACATAAGCTGTCGTCCCAATGCGGCCTGCAGATCGGAAATGCCGAGATCGCGCTGCTGGTGGATGCCTTGGGCGCCGATGGCTCGCGGATAGCATCGGAAATCGAGAAGCTGAGTCTGTTTGCGGGCGCGGACCGGCCCGTGACCGCGGCGGACATCGTGAGTCTGGTGCCGAACGCGCACGAGAACACGATCTTCGAACTAGTGTCGGCGTTGGGGGCAGGGAACCGGTCGCGATCGCTCGAAATCCTGGATGCTCTGGTGCGCGAAGGCGAGTATCTGCCCCTGGCGCTCAACTTCCTGGCAACGCAGTTCCGGTTGGCGCTGGTGGCTCGGGAGGCGGGAGTTCGAACCGCAGGCGAGATCCAGACACACTTCGGGCGCATCGGCATCCGGATGTGGCGTGATCGCGCAGAGCAGGTGCGGCAGACGCTTCAGGCGTTTCCCAAAGAGAAGTTGGAGACAGCCCTGCGAAGACTCTTCGAGGCCGATCGTGGGCTACGGGATGCGCGGCCCGACGATCGGATCGTGATGGAAGAGTTGATTCTGACGCTGACCGGTTAGGCGGCTGCGGAGAGGGTGCGGATTCGCTTCACCATGCGGCTCTTATAACGGGCCGCAGTATTCTTTTTGATGATGCCCCACTTGGCCGAGCGGTCCACTAGCGAGAACGTCGCAGGCAGAGCGGCTTCGGCAGCCGGCAGGTCCTTGTGGTTGATAAGGGCGCGAATTGCGCGAACCTGGTGGCGGAGGCGGGACTTGCGCATCCGGTTTACGAGCGTCTTCCGCTCGGTCTGACGCATCCGCTTAATAGCAGAAATGGTATTCGCCATCTAATCGTAAAATCCTGATCCTTCGAAGAAATTCCAGCTTTTAGGATAGCGTAGCGGCTGCGGACCCGGCAACTGGTAGGCTGCAAGTACCATTGTCGCAATTTCCTCTAAAGTGAATCCCCTATGGAGCCGATATGCATAATAGAGTGCAGACTGCGGAATTATCTCCGGAACTGGCTGATGCAGCAGATGTGCTCAGTGATCAGTTGAAGGTCCACCTGCGGCGGTTGAGCGAACTGCTGACGCCGCTGTCCGACCGCTTGGAGCGGCACTTCCTGGCGCGGCTTCGGACACTGAAGTACGATAAGAAACAACGATTTGCGCTTGCGTCTATTACTTTGGGCGCGGCTGCTCGAATCCTGGCGCAGCACCGGCCGCCGTTGAAGTTCATCGAGCAGGTGGAATATCACGGACGGCGTCTCGCCAAGATGAACCTTCCGCCGAGCGCCATCCTGGCCGCTCTTCAGGAATACGATTCACTGCTGACACCGGAGGTTCGCGAACTCTTCCCGGGTGAATACCCGAATTTCCAGTGGGTTCGGGAGCAGCTTCACTTCTGCGTCATTCTGACTTTGAACAATGCCTACTACCAGGTGCGGGAGGCAGAAACGCAGGCGTTTTACGAACTGTTCCGGGCCGAACTGGAGTCGCACAACCTCGGGGAATTGCTCAAACGCTTTATCGAGACCATGGTCCCGGTGTGTGGCGCCGACGCCGGGCATCTGTTCCTGCTGGACCGTCCGTCGGCCGCATGGGACTGGAAAGCGGGCGTCTTCTGCCGGAGACCCAAGACGGTACCCCCGGCGACGGCAGCCCTCCAGCGGAAGCTATCGGTGCCTCGGTATCTGACCTCCGCGACCGCCGGGAACTGTTTCCTCGATCCCGCCTGGTGCAAGCGCTTCGAATCGTGCTGGTCGGTTCCGCTGGTGGCCGATGGCGTGATGGTCGGCGTAATGCAACTCGGGTTCCAGAAGAGCTACGAGTGGCTGCCGCGCGAGCAGGAGTTGCTGGCAGCGACGGCCGAGCGGTGCATGATGGCGGCCGAGAAGGCTCGGCTGATGGAAGATCTGGCTGCGCGCGAAGAACAGATCCGGCAGTTGGCCGAGCATATGCTGCACGTCGAGGAAATGGAACGCCGTCGCATCAGCCGCGAATTGCACGACGAAACCGGGCAGTCGCTGCTGTGTGTTCGGCTGCAGATCGAAATGCTCGAGCAGAGTTTGCCGGAAACGGAAAACGTCTGGAAGCAGAAACTCGCGGAGACGCGCGATCTCACCGAGCGGACGATTCTCGAAATGCGGCGGCTGATCGCGGCGCTCAGTCCGGCCGTGCTGGAACAACTGGGGCTCGGAGCGGCGCTGCGGCAATTGCTCAATCGTTTCCGCCGCATACACCCGTGCCGTGTCCGGCTGCACCTGGCCAAACTCGGCGCGCTGCCGCAGAACACAGAGATCATCGTCTATCGGTTAGTGCAGGAGTGCTGCAACAACATCGCGAAGCATTCGGCGGCGACTATCGTAAACATTTCGGTGGTTTCGTCCGATGTAAGAGTAAGGCTCACGGTGGAAGACAACGGAGTTGGATTCCAGGTGGAGGAGGCCTTTGCGCGGCGCGATTCCTTCGGGCTTTCCGGCATGCGGGAACGCGTGGCGCTGATGGGCGGCAAATTTCAGATTCAGAGCTTCCCGGAAGGCAGTAAGCGGGAGCGCGGAACAAAAATCTGGATCGATCTTCCGATCTCGAGGCAAGGGAAACGGCGGCCGCCGGCTCGCCGGTCCAGTACTTCGGCGGGGATCATAAACGCGGTGAAACGAACTGCCGCGGAGATTGGATAACCGGCATTCGTTCATAAAGTGAGGTCAGGCAGAATATGGCCAAAATTCGAATCATGTTGGCGGACGATCACACGCTCTTCCGCCAGGGAATCAGAACACTCATCTCGGCCGAACTGGACATGGAAGTCATCGGCGAGGCTTCGAATGGCGGCGAAGCCGTCGAGAAGGCGGCAGAAGGCCGTCCCGACGTAGTCCTGATGGATATCGGGATGCCGGGGCTAAGCAGCTTCGAGGCGACGCGCCAGATTAAGAAGAACCGGCCGGAAACGAAGGTTCTTTTCCTCACGATGTATGACGATGAGGACTACCTGGTGGAGGGCATGGAAGTTGGTGCCAGCGGATACGTGCTGAAGGACAGCCCCTCGGCGCAACTGGTGGCCGCGGTTCGCGACATCTGCCGTGGCGGCAGTTATCTCAGCCCGCGTATGCTGTCGCAACTGGTGGACGACTTCCGGTCGCGCATCAAGAGCGCCAACCGTCTGCCGCGATTCGCCACGCTTACCACCCGCGAGCGCGAGGTGCTGAAGATGCTCGCCGAGGGCAACTCCGTCAAAGAGATCGCCTGCGAGTTGAACCTCAGCGTAAAGACCGTGGAAGCACACAAATTCAACCTGATGCGGAAGCTCGACATCCACAACAAGGCGCAATTGGTGCAGTACGCGATCCAGAAGAAAATCATCAAGATCCCCAACATGATCTAAAGGGCGATAGAATCTCGGCGTGGACCCATTCAGCCGGCGCGCGCTCCTCGCATCCATCGCCGCTGTTCCCGCGATGGCGGGCGCGGCGGCATCGTCGAAACCCATTCGCTTTGGCGGCCCGATTTTCCTGAAGTCGGACGACCCGCGTGAACTAGCCCGAGAGCATCGCCGCCTGGGATACAGCGCTGCCTACTGTCCCGCGGCGAAACCTGGCGACACTGACCGTCTGAAGGCGATCCAGCAGGCGTTTGCCGCTGAAAACGTCGTGATTGCCGAAGTCGGCGCCTGGGTGAACCTGCTCGACCCCGATCCCGATAAACGTACCAAGAACCGGCAGTATGTCGTCGATCATCTCGCCGTAGCCGAAGCCGTAGCGGCGCGATGCTGCGTCGATATCGCCGGATCGTACAACCCGACCGTCTGGTACGGGCCGAACCCGATGAACCTATCGAAACAGTTCTTCGATGCCACGGTCGAAAACTGCCGCTATATCATCGACCAGATCAAACCCACCCGCACCAAGTTCACCATCGAGATGATGGGCTGGAATCTTCCCGACGGCCCCGACAGCTACCTCCATCTGATCCAAGCCGTTGACCGCAAAGCGTTTGCAGTCCACATGGACGTCTGCAACGGCATCAACTCGCCGCAACGATTCTACGAGAACACCGCATTCATCCGGGAGTGCTTCGCCAAACTCGGCCGCTGGATCACGTCGTGCCACGCGAAGGATCTGGACTGGATTCCCGAGATGAACGTCCACTTCGTGGAAGTCGCGCCCGGTAAGGGGAAGGTCGACTACGGCACGTATCTACGCGAGTTGGCGAAACTCCCAGTCGACGCTCCGTTGATGCTGGAGCATCTGAAAACGGCAGAGGAATACGCCGGCGCCGCTGAGCACATCCGTCAGGTCGCCGGAGAAGTCGGAATCCGGTTCGCGTAGCTTAGCTTACCTAGGGCCGCCGTCAAATTCCCCATTGCGATTCTCGGATCGCTGACGGAGAATAAAAGGCGAATCATGGCCACCAACCTTAGCCTCGGCTTCCCGGAACCGCAGCAGGAAAAAATAATTGCCCGCCGCACCGGCTTGGAAGGGGCAGTCGCGCGTTTCGAGCGCTGGATGGAAGACCCCGATTCGCCCGTCCGCGCGGTTCACCGCATTCCGGCCCGCGATCCCGAGTACGTCCCAATCCCCGCCATCGTCCCCGAGGCGCTGCGGGAGGCGCTCGATAAGCGCGGCATCCGTCAGCTCTACTCCCACCAGGCCGACGCCTTCACGGCCGTTCAGGAGGGCCGCAACATCGTCGTGGTCACTCCCACGGCCAGCGGCAAGACCTTGTGCTACAACCTGCCGGTCCTGCAGCGGCTAACGGAAGATCCCGGTTCCCGCGTGATGTACCTGTTCCCCACCAAGGCGCTCGCCGAGGATCAACTCACCGAGTTCCAGGCGCTGGTCGACACGATGGGCACCGGCATTCGCGCTTACACCTACGACGGCGACACCCCGCAGGATGCCCGGAAGGCCATTCGCGAACGCGCCCAGGTGATACTGACCAATCCCGACATGCTGCACAGCGGCATCCTTCCCCATCACACCAAGTGGGCGAAGGCTTTCGAAAACCTCCGCTATTTCGTCATCGATGAACTGCACTACTATCGCGGCGTCTACGGCAGCCACCTGGCCAATCTGATCCGCCGTCTCAAGCGGATCTGCGAGTTCTACGGATCGAATCCCCAATTCATCTGCTCCTCGGCGACCATCGCGAATCCGAAAGAACTCGCCGAGGCGCTCACGGGCATGCCGTTTGAGCTGATCGATCGCAACGGCGCGCCTGCGGGCGATAAGTACGTGGTGCTCTACAACCCGCCCGTCGTGAATCGCCAACTCGGCATTCGACGCAGCTATCTGCAGGAGGCTCGCCGTATCGCCGGTGAATTTATCGAGCGCGGTCATCAGACCCTGGTCTTCGCGAATAACCGCCTCGCCACCGAACTCCTGATTACCTATCTCAAGAGAGCATGTGAGCAATCCACCATCCCGGCCGATTCCGTGCGCGGCTATCGTGGCGGCTATCTTCCCCGCGAGCGCCGCGACATCGAGCGCAAGATGCGGGCCGGTGAGATCCGCGCCATCGTTGCGACCAACGCCCTGGAACTCGGCATCGATATTGGATCCCTCGACGCCGTCGTGATGGCCGGCTATCCAGGCACTATCGCATCCACGTGGCAGCGCGCAGGCCGTGCCGGACGCCGCCAGACGGCTTCGATCGCGGTGATGGTCGCCTCCAGCGCGCCGCTCGATCAGTACATCGTCGAACATCCCGAGTACTTCTTCGACCGTTCACCCGAGCACGCCAGCATCAACGCCGACAATCTCGAGATTCTGCTGAATCATCTGAAGTGCGCCGCCTTCGAACTGCCGCTGCGCGATGGCGAGACGTTCGGACCCCACGATACAACCGAATTGTGTCGCTTCCTCGAAGAGCTCGGACTCGTACACCATTCCGCAGCGGCGTGGCACTGGACGTCGGATACGTATCCCGCCGACGCCGTCAGCCTTCGCTCGGTGACCAGCGATAACTTCATCGTGATCGACATCACCGCCGAGCATCGCGTGATCGCGGAAGTCTCGTTTCCCATGGCTCTCACCAGCCTGCACGAGAAGGCCATCTACCTCCATGAGTCCCGCCAATTCCAGGTGGAGCGATTCGATTACGACGGGCGCAAAGCGTACGTCCGCCACGTCGACTGCGACTACTTCACGGATGCGATCGACTACACGCAGGTGAAGGAACTGGAGACCTTCGATTCCACTCCCGTCGCGACAGCGTTAGCAGCGCACGGCGAGGTTCGGGTCAACACACAGGTGGTCGGCTTTAAGAAAGTGAAGTTCTACACGCAGGAGAATGTCGGCTCCGGTCACCTCTCCATCCCGGAGCAGGAAATGCACACGACGTCGTTCTGGTTGCACTTTCCGGAGGCGTTCCTTGCCCGATTCCCGGACCTGACCCCCACCGAGAAGCAGAACGGACTCGTGGGACTCGGAAACGCGCTGCGCACCATCGGGTCGCTTCTGCTGATGTGCGATCCACGGGATCTTGGGGTTGCGCTCACCGAAAACATCTCCCAGGGCCTGAAGAGCTACGAACCGAATCTGTTCTTGTACGACAACTACCCCGGCGGGATAGGTCAGAGCGCGCCGCTCTTCAAGTTGACGCGCAGGCTGTTGGACGGCGCGTCGGAACTGATCGCGACGTGTCCCTGCGAGGCCGGTTGTCCAAGCTGTGCCGGTCCGGCGGGGGAAATCGGGGAGCGCGGCAAGGAGGCAGCCGCGAGAATCATCGCGCAGTTAAGGGCGGCTGAACCGGGGCCGGCGTAATTCGTCGTCTCCTCGATCCCATCCCATAGTCGACAAAGCGCATCACCGAGCAAAACTGAACCGGCTCCACCAGCTTCACGATGTAGCAGAACTGCGGGCGAAGGCCGGGTTCGATGGTCGACTGCAAGACTTACACTCGGACGGCGCTGCCCGTGTCAACGCCGTCCCGTCACTTACACGGCCATTTAGTCGTCGGCTCGAACCCACCCGTACGCCGCGTTTTCGCGAGTACCGCCGAAGTCCTGGTACGCCACCTTCAACTTCGACAAGGTATCGGCCGGCAGCGCATTCCGCTTGGCTTTCACGTCGACATTGTAAATCCGCGCTGCGTTCAATCCGAAGATCTTAGCCTTATCTTCCTTGGTCAGCTTCTTATATCCGAATTTCTCGCACAGCTCGTCGCTGATCTGAAACCGCTTGAAAGCGTCGATGCACCATTGCGGCGATCCCCACCAGAGGCAGTCGGTGCCCCAGATGACATGATCGGCGCCGTAGTACTTGATGTTTTTGCCGATTCCATGCTGGCACATAACTGGATCGGCGATTGCCAGCACATTGAAGAAGCTGCCGATCTCGACGTTCACATTCTTCATCTGCGGGTTCCGCCGCTTGATGTCCATCAGAATGTTATGCCACGCGAAGTCGCCGGTGGTGGGATCCCAGTTATTCGCGTTCTTCCAATCGGGCTCATTCGGACCATGCTGCAGCGCCGAATGATAAATGATGAACGTGAGATCCGGATTCCGCAGCGCCGCCTTCTCGACGTCTTTCGGATTGGCCAGATGACCCAGAGTCCGCGACTGATACGAAAATCCCTTGTGGACGCTAAACGTCTTCAGCCCGCGCTTCTTGCTCTCGTCATAGAACCATTGCGCGTTGTCGTCGTCCAGTTGGAATCCGCCGCCCGAGTTACCCGGGTCGGTATGGCAATACCACTTCCAACTCTTAATTCCGTACAGATGCAACTCGCGATCCATTTGCGCGAGCAGCGCGTCTTTGTCCGGCTTGTTGTTCGTCCGGTCCCAGTAATGGTTCGGCGCCAGATTTCCCTGCCAGACTGCTCGAGTGGACCCTGCCAGGCCGTTGATCTCGCGGCCGGCCTCCGACATTAGCCAGCTCGGCAGAATTCCTCCGCCGCGCGCCTTGCCCTCGAGTTCGTTCCCCTTGTCGTCCTTCTGTTTCTCACGGCCCGGAACGCCGGAGATCACCACCATGTCGGTGTCGCTGTCGAAGAACATCTCCTTGACGTAGTTGCGGAAACTATAAGCCTCCTTGTCTTCCTTCAGGTTGAACCCCATGTTCTTGACGAACTCGGCGTTTCGGAACCCGATGGCGAATCCGTTCGTGAAGTGCGACTGCACGTCCATGATGAAGTACTCGCTCTTGGGGTACTTCTCGGCAATCGCGTCTTCTTCGTAGGTCTCGGCGTCTTCCACTTCCCAGTTGTTGCCGTAGACTTTGTTCGACGCCAGAAAGCACGTGGCGAGCCCCATGGAACTGGCCATAAATGCGCGCCGGTCCATCCCCAGTTTCTTCGCACGTTCGGCCGACATCTCACCGATGAGGTGCTCTACCTGCTTCTGCTGCGGCGTCTGGCGGCGCGGTATCAATTCTTCATTCGAAACCAACTGGGTTGGGACGGGAGAGTCCACACCCTTCTTCCGGTCGCGCTGAAACTTACGAATCCACATAGCGTCCTTTCAAGCGGCTTGGCTTCTGATGATGATAGTCCCGTCAGCGACGATACACAAGCGGAGGTAATCGGATGCGTTGGTATGAATTGCGTTTTCCCGTTGGCGGCACGTCACGGTTCGCAGTACAAATGACCTTTGGCGGCAACGCCAGAATTGTCAGAACCGATCCTGGTGCCGGATTCCACGTGTAGAATGTCGCAATATCCAAGCTCGTTCAAATAGCTCACAATCGCCGCGACATTCTTCAGCTTCAGGTTCATGGTCTCGCCATGCATCTCCAGAAACAGTCGCGGCCTGTGAGTCAACAGGGTGTTCCGCGCGCCGGCAAGAGCGGCCAATTCCTGGCCCTCGGTGTCGATCTTCACAAAGTCCGGTGCGGGCAGCGACATCCCTCGCATGTCGTCGTCCAGCGCCACGATGGAAATCTGCTCCGAGAGCACGGGCTGATTCGAATTCAGCAGACTCGCGACCATGTCGCGTTCGATGCTGGCGCCGCCCGGCATTAGCGGCGACGCGACCATCGTGGCCATCTCCAGTTTCGAGCCGAGGCCCACCTTACGAACCACGACGTTTGTGATCCCATTCAGGCGAAGGTTGTCGGTTAACCGTGCGTGGTTCCTGCTATTGGGCTCATAGCTGATCACTTGCTTGCACTGCCGCGCGAAGAACAGCGTCAGCAAGCCATGAAAGGCTCCGACATCGTAGACCGTCAAACCTTTGAAGTCCTGATTCATCCAAAAGGTCTGCTCCGGTGTGCTCGTCGACCCGCCGATGGATTCAGGCAGCCATGCCAGGCCGCCCTTCCGTTTCATGCCCTTGAGCAGACCATGACGGACCGTATACGTCAGGTTGTCGAACAAGTTCCGGCTGAGCCACGACACTATGCGGTGCTTCGTTGTGTAGTGTGGAAACGGCCGATCATCTGGACTTGGGGAGGTCACGATCATCAATCTACCAGAAACGGCAGTTGATCCATGGGGCCGGACGGTCAGTACCGGCCCCATGCAAACGCGAGGGCGTCGGGCGCCCTACGACTTCACCGTATGAAACTCCCAACCCTTGCGGAAATTGGGCTTCAACAGCTTATTGGCTTCGGCATTGTTCGTGATCCGCATCTTGTCGGGGTCGTACTCCAACTTCCCTTCATTACGCAGAGCAATCACGCCCAATAGCATCCACTCGACAAATGGCGCCGCGACATCGAAGTTCGAGCAGGCCGGATCGCCGCCCTTGGCCGCGCGGATGAAGTCCCGCATGTGCCCGGGCGACCGCGTCAGAAGCGGCGGAGGCATCTTGTAGTCCTTCATCCGCGAGATCGGTAACAGCCGCGTCATCTCGCCGTAGGTGCCCGTCGTCAGGATGCCCTTGTCGCCCATGAACACACTGCCGTCCGGCGTCGGGAACCGCAGCTTGGCATCGGGTGCGCGGAGCGTATCGAAATATGCCTCCGAATACACACGGCCGGGAGAATGGAACTCAAACTCGCCGGGTTCGTTTCCTCCGAACGCGCCCGGACGACGCCCTGCCGGACCGCCCGGACCACCCGAACCTGCGGCGCGCATCACGGAGGGCGGATCGCCGAGCCACTCGCCTTCCGGAACACCCGGAATCGTCGGGTTCTCCTTCAGTCCGTCATGCCAGAACACCTTCAGTGCCGGCATGTCTTCGTACGGCGCAAAGTCGTACCGGATCACCGACTGCTTCGGGAACATGAAGGAACTGGTGCCTTCTTTCTTGATGCACTCGACGCCGATCACGCGGCGCTTCGACAGGTGCAGCGCCATGTTGGGTGCCCCGAGGATGTGACACGCCATGTCGCCCAGCGCGCCGCAGCCGAAGTCGTAAAAACCGCGCCAGTTGAACGGCTGATAGAAATAGCCACCCCAGCGGTCCGGTTCCGTCTTGCCACCGGCGGTAAAGGGACGGTCCGACGCGACGCCCAGCCACAGATCCCAATCGAGCGTCGACGGCACCGGATCCGGCGGCGGGATCTCGGTCAAACCCTGCGGCCAAAGCGGACGGTCGCTCCAGGCATGCACCTCGGTGACCTTGCCGATGTCGCCATTCCAGACGATTTCGGCGGCCTGCCTGGTCCCTTCGTTCGAGTAACCCTGATTCCCCATCTGGGTCGCGACTTTGTACTTTTCGGCGCCCGCGCGCAATTGCCGCGCTTCCCAAATGGTGCGGACCAGCGGCTTTTGCGTGTACACGTGCTTGCCGCGCTCCATGCACCACATCGTCGCAGTTGCGTGCATGTGGTCCGGAATCGCCACAATCACCGCGTCGATGTTCTTGCCTTCCTTATCCAGCATCTGGCGGAAGTCTTTGTACTTGGTGGCGTTCGGATGCGCCTTGAACGTCTCCGCCGCCCGGCGGTCGTCCACATCGCACAGTGCAACGATATTCTCGGTGGGCGCCGCGGCGCGAATGTTACTCGCGCCCTGTCCGCCTGAGCCGATCGCGGCAAAATTCAGCTTCTCGTTGGGCGATTTATAACCAGCGACTTTCAGCGACCCGGTGCTGCCGAATCCCGCGGAGGGTACCGCGCCGGCCAACAGGCTGCCGTAGAAAAAATAACGTCTCGTAATTGCCATTCGTTCTCCTTGGAACTAAGCCAGACAGCTCTTCACATACGCCAGGCACTTCTTTGCCTCGGCAATGATGTCCGAGCCGGCCGGTATCGGGTACTCCAATTCCAGGTTCGCCGGGATCGGGTATTTCTTCTGCTCGAGCAGTTGTAGAACTTCCTTAATCGGAGTGTCGCCCGTGCCCCAAACAGCCACGTTGGGGCCGTGGTTCTTCTTCCGATCCTTCACATGCAGGTTCGTGATCTTCGCGTGATGCTTCTCGATAAACGCCACGGCATCGTATCCAGCGGCGGTGAAATGTCCGATGTCCAGATTCACGCCGTTATATTTACCGTACCCCATCAGCGTGTCGTAGCTCTCAAGCGTGGCCGTCTGATTCGGGTCGTTCGTCGCATCGTGCCCATGGTAGCCAACCAGCAGTTTGTGCTTGTCGGCTATCGGCGCGATCCGCTTGGCCATGGTCAAGGTGGTGCTGGTAGTGATGCCCTTCACGCCCAGGCCCTTCGCCATCGTGAAGCCGTACTCGATGTCGTCGTCGCTCATCCGGTCCTGCATGTTGTAGCACAGCAGCGCCAGGTCGATTCCGGCATCCTTGAATTTCTTCGAAACGCCTTTCCAGGTGGACAGCCCGGTCGACTTCCGCCACTCGGCGATTTTCTCCAAGGCAGCATCCCGTTCCGCCTTCGCTTCCGGGGTGATTTGAGGACGGCCCCCGCCACCTCCCGAGCGGAACATCGGCATGGGCGGAGCACCGGCGAGCGCTTCGCAATGATTCGACATCAACTCCGCTTCACCGAGTCCGATCTCGACGTACGCCTTGATGATGGCCTCCGGATCGGGGCTCGCGATGCGATTAAAGCTGTACGTAATCGCGCCAATCTGAACGCCGTTGAACTTTGAATTGATCATCGTTCCAGCGAAGGTGCGGCCGAGCGGCAGGGATGCGAGCGCGAGTCGCCCAACATCTCGTCTGGTTAGTTCCATCTGATTCCTTTCAATAATTTATGAGTGCGCGCGGGACAACCGCCGTGGCGCCTGAAGTCTATCACGAATCGCGAATTACACTGTTGAGGCGGCTCAGCTACTCGCGTGGTTACGGCCAAACATGCTAAACTTTGGCCCATTGGAGGGAACGAATGGCTCATAGTTCCAGACGGGATTTTCTCAAGGCCGGACTCGCCGCCGGTGCACTCATCGGGACCGGTGCTCTTCCGGTTGAAGCCGCGCGAACCACCGCTACGGATTGGGTAAAACTCGGCAAGTCGGGTGTCAAGGTCACGCGCCTCGCGTTTGGCACCGGCAGCAATGGCGGGCGCATACAGCGCGAACTCGGGCAGGACGAGCTCACCCGCCAGGTCCGCTACGCCTACGACCACGGCATCCGCTTCTTCGAAACCGCCGAATCGTACGGCGACATGCACCGCCGCCTTGGTATCGCTCTGAAAGGCATCCCGCGCGACAGCTACCGCCTGATGTCGAAGATCACCACCCACGGCGATACGGATCCGCAGGAGAAGATTGACGAACTCCGCAAACTCGCGCAGACCGACTATTTCGACATCATGCTGCTGCACTGGCAGCATACGCCGACGTGGCCCACCGAGAGCGCGCGCTGGCAGGACGGCATCATGGAAGCCAAGCACAACGACGCACTGGTCAGCTACGGCGCTTCGGTCCACGGACTCCCCGCGCTCCGCAAGTTCCCCGGCAACAAATGGCTCCAGGTGGCGATGATCCGCATGAATCAAAAGGGCGCCAAGATGGACGCCGAGGACTACAACACGGCGGGTCTGGGCAATGTGACCGAGGTGGTCCAGCACGTGAAGCAGGTGCGGCACGACGGCATGGGCGTGATCAGCATGAAACTGGTCGGCGAGGGTACCTTCACTACTCGCGAAGACCGCCAGGCCGCGATGCGATTCGCGTTCAAGAACGGAGTCCAGAGCGTGACGGTCGGGTACAAGAGCACCGCCGAGATCGACGAAGCGATCGAGAACGTGAATCTCGCTCTGGCGTAAACGGGATCGTAGTTATCCGCTTGCTTACGCCCGCGGCTCTGAAGCGACTTCAGAGCCACGACCGTGAGGGAGTGGTTGCGCTTATTTCTGCAATTTTGGCCTAGCTCACAAACTGCGCGCGGGCAGGCGCCGGACGCGTCCACTGCACCTTCAGCGCTTTCTCCATCCGCCTGACCTCGCCCCGTTGCGACCGGGTGCCGAAGGTCGAGGCCGTGCCCCGTGCGCCTGCGCGTCCCGTTCGTCCAACCCGGTGAATGAAATCCTCCGGCGCTCCCGGCAGATCGTAATTCACGACATGGGCGATTCCGTCGACGTGAATGCCGCGAGCCGCTACGTCGGTGGCGACCAATACGCGATAGTACCCGTCCTGGAATCCACGCAACGCCTGGCTACGCTGATTCTGAGTGCGATCGCCATGAAGCCGCGCGGCCTTGATGCCACCCAGGGCCAGTTTCTTCGCCAGATTCTCGGTGCCGCGTTTGGTTCTCGCGAAGACGAGGAACGTGCCGGCTTCCTGCTCGATCAACGATTGCAGCAACCCCAGTTTGCTGTCGGTCTCCACTTCGTAGTACCGCAGGTCCACTTGATCGACAGGCTTGGTCGTGGTGCCGATCGCCACCCGTGCTGGATCCTTCAGGTACGTCCGCACCAGCGGGGCGACGGCCTGGTCGAAGGTCGCAGCGAAAAACATGGTCTGCCGCTCAGCGGGCAGTTCGCCCAGAATCTGCTTGAGCGCGGGAAGGAAGCCCATATCGAGCATCCGGTCTGCCTCATCCACCACCAGCGTCCGGACGGTGTCCAGTTTCACCAGTTTGCGATCGAGGAAGTCGCAGAGACGGCCAGGCGTCGCGATTACCACCTGCGCGCCGCGCCGCACTGCATTCAATTGCGTGCGCTCGTTCAGCCCTCCCACCACTACCGCGGCCTGTAGATTCATACCTTCGGCCAGCAACCGGAAGGTGTCGTGGATTTGCATCGCCAGTTCGCGAGTCGGGCTGAGAATCAGCACCTGAACATCGCGGGACGCGCGGCCCGTGGCGAGCGATTCCAACAAAGGAAGCACGAAAGCGAGGGTCTTGCCGGTGCCGGTCTGGGCAGTCGCCAGAACGTCGCGGCCTTCCAGCGCAGGCGGGATCGCCTCGGCCTGCACGGGGGTGGGCTGTTTGAAGCCATGCCGGGCGAGATTATTCTTCAACGCCGGACAAAGAGAGAAATCGGAAAATTGTGTCATTCAGAGATATCAGGGAAGGCGAATCAGCGAGGCCGGCCAAACAAACGAGCGGGGTGTTGCGGATTGAAACTTCCAACCCAAGGATAGCAGACATCAGGACGCAAGATCGGATCCGGCGCGATTATCCTGGATGGAGAATGTCGCCGGCACAAATTATCGAGTTTCTGCTGACCCTGCTGATGGCTGCCTCCGTCATCGCGATTCTCGCCAACCGGTTCCGGGTGCCGTACACCGTGGCGCTGGTAATCGGCGGGTTCTGCATGGATTTCTTCCATGTGCCGATCGCCAACATGATGGGCGAAGGGCAGGCTTCCACCCATCTGCTGACGCCGGAAGTGGTGTTCATTCTTTTTCTCCCGGCGCTGCTGTTCGAGGCGGGAATCAACCTGAATCTGCGCCAACTGCGGCACAATCTGCTGCCCATTTCGCTGCTGGCCGTCGGCGGGGTACTCATCGCCATGTTCACCACCGGGTACGCGGTCCACTGGGCGTCTGGGATTCCGCTCATGTCGGCGCTGGTGTTCGGTGCCCTTATCTCCGCCACTGATCCCATTTCCGTGCTGGCGCTGTTCAAAGATCTCGGCGTCTCCAAGCGGCTCTCCGTGCTGGTGGAAGGCGAGAGCCTGTTCAACGACGGGACCGCCGTCGTGTTATTCCAGATTCTTCTGGCGGCTGTGGCAAGCGGCGGAATTAATGTGGCCGACGGGATCCGGCAGTTTGTCATCGTCGCTGCCGGCGGCGCAGCGCTCGGACTGGTCATCGGATACGCCGCCAGCCGTATCACCGCCCAGGTGGACGATGCCCGCATCGAGATCACGCTGACCACAATCGTGGCCTACGGCTCGTATCTGCTTGCCGAACAACTTCATGTCTCAGGTGTTATTGCCACAGTGGCGGCGGGGCTGATGGTGGGCAACTTCGGAGCGGAGATCGGAATGAGCCCGCGGACCCGCGTCGCGTTGTGGGGATTTTGGGATTACCTGTCCTTCGTGGTGAACTCGCTCGTGTTCCTGCTGATCGGCGTCGAGGTCCATATCGTCGATTTGCTGCAGAACTGGAAGGCAGTGCTGGTAGCACTGGCAATGGTACTGTTGGGCCGCGCTATCGCCGTGTACAGCCTGGTTCCCTTGTCGAATCTTATGAGCGAAAAGATCCCGGCCGGCTGGCAGCATGTGGCGGTTTGGGGCGGGGTACACGGCGGCGTGTCCATCGCACTCGCCTTGAGCCTGAGTCCGTCGCTGCCAGGCCGCGACACCATTCTCACGATGACGTTCGGAGTGGTGGCATTCTCGATCGTGGTGCAGGGTTTGACCATCAAGCCGCTGTTGGGGCTATTCGGAGTCGCCACCGGACACGAGGATGAATTCGACCGCGTACGCGTGCAGGCCATTGCCATTGGTGCCGCTCGCAGTGAACTGGAGCAGATGCGCCAGACCCACCTGGTTCGCCGGTCCGTTTACGATACTCTGTGCGAGGAACTGGAATCGCGGATGAATCATGCGCGTGAGGAATCGATTGAAATTGAGGCCCGAGAGCCGGAGGCTCGAAACGCGGAATTGCTGAACACCCGAATGCGCCTGGTAGCCGCCGAAAAGAGCGCGATTCAGCGGTCGGCGAACGAAGGTGTGGTGTCGAAGCACACCGCCGACAAGTTGCTGACGGAAACGGACGAACGGCTCGATAAACTGGAAGAGGAAACATCGTGAAACTTGCAGGGTTGTGGATGGCCGCTGTGTTGTTGCCGGTCGCGGCTCCGGCTCAGAATGGGTGGACTCTCACCTGGCAGGATGAGTTCAGCGCCCCGACGCTCGACACGTCGAAATGGGGATTCGATCTCGGGGGCAGCGGTTGGGGGAACAACGAACTCGAGTTCTACACGTCCCGGCCCGAGAACGTGTACATCGAGAACGGCATGCTGGTGATCAAGGCCATCGCGGAAACGTACCAGGGCCGTCAATATACTTCCACGCGACTCAAGACTCTCGGGCTCTTCTCGCAAAAGTATGGGCGCTTCGAAGCGCGCATCCGGGTGCCATACGGGCAGGGCATCTGGCCGGCATTTTGGATGCTCGGCGACGACATCCTGACCGTCGGCTGGCCCACGTCCGGCGAGATCGACATCATGGAGAATATCGGGAAGGAACCCGCCATCGTGCACGGCACCGTGCATGGTCCCGGATACTCCGGCGCGTCGGGAATCACCGGGCAATACTCGCTTCCGGCCGGCAGACTCGCGGACGATTTCCATGTGTTCGCCATCGAGTGGGAGCCTACGGAGATCCGGTGGTACGTCGACGGCGTCATGTACCACAAGGTCACCAGCAGCAGTCTTCCCGCCGGCGCGAGATGGGTCTTCGATCACCCGTTCCACATGCTCCTCAATCTGGCGGTGGGCGGCGGATGGCCAGGGAATCCCGATGCCACGACGGTCTTTCCGCAGATGATGCAGGTGGACTACGTCCGCGTATACCGCCGTGCCCAACCCGCCATCGCGGCGGCCGGAGTGGTGAACGGCGCCAGTTTTCAGAGTGGCATCACAGCGGGGTCGTGGGTCACCATCGCCGGCACCGACCTCGCGCAGAACGCGCGGCTGTGGCGCGGCGATGAGATCGTGGATGGCAAACTACCGACGTCGCTCGACGGCACATCGGTGACCATCAACGGAATGCCGGCGTATGTCGAGTTCATCAGCCCATCGCAGATCAACGTGCAGGCTCCGGACGCCGGTAGCGGGCCGGTTACCGTGACGGTCATCAACAACGGCCAGACCAGCGCAACCGCTACGGCGCAGGTACAGCCCTACTCGCCCGCATTCTTTCTGTGGGTGAACAAGTACGCTGTGGCGACTCGTGCCGACTTCACGTGGGCCGTAAAGAACGGGACGTTCCCGGGAACCACCACCATCGCCGCGAAACCGGGTGACGTGATCATTTTGTGGGGCACCGGATTCGGACCCGTCACACCCGCTGTGCTGCCCGGCCAGGTGGTCAACGTTGCGAATACGCTGGTAACTGCGCCAGTGGTCCGAATCGGGGGCACGGTCGCGAAATACCTTGGCGGCGCGCTCACCGAGGGTAATGCGGGACTGTATCAGATCGCCATTGAAATTCCCGCCGGCACACCCGATGGCGACCAGCCGGTGAAGGTGGAACTCGGCAGCTACCAGAGTCCGGATAACGTGTTCCTCACGATCGCGAGATAATCGCTTACATGATCCCGCGATTGTTGTCCAGCCTGCTGCTGATTTCCGCGTGTTTCGCCCAGACCTCGCCCACCTACGCCGAACGTCTCGGCTGGAAGAAAGGGGACCGCGTACTCATCCTGCACATGGACGACGCAGGGATGTCCTACGATTCGAACGCCGGCATCGAGCGCGTATTGGAAGACGGCGTCGCGCGATCGCTCAGCGTGATGATGCCGTGCCCGTGGGTGCCGGAAATGGTGCACTATTTGAAAGCCCATCCCGATACCGACGCGGGGTTGCACCTGACGCTCACTTCGGAGTGGAAGGAGTACCGGTGGGGACCGCTGGCCGGGGTCAGCATCGTGCCCGGTCTCGTCGATAACGAGGGAGCGCTATGGAGTTCGGTCGCCGCCGTGGTAAGCCGCGCGACTCCGGATGAGGTGGAACGCGAAATCCGAGCCCAACTCGAGCGCGCCGAGCGCATGGGGTTTCATCCCACGCATATCGACTCTCACATGGGAACGCTGTTTGCCACTCCCGAGTTTCTGGAACGCTATGTCCGGCTCGGAATGGATCATCAGATTCCGGTGATGCTTCCCGGAGGCCACGACACTTACATTCAGGCCGACATGAAAAGCCCGGAGGCGGCGGTCGCTCAGATGCAGGCCTTGGGTGAGCGGCTCTGGCGCGCCGGACTGCCCGTTCTGGACGATCTGCACAACACGAGTTATGGCTGGAAGCCTCCGAAGGGGCTCACGGAGCCGGAATTGCAGCGCTGGCGGACTGGCATGTACGAGAAAACGCTGCTCCAACTCAAGCCGGGCATCACGATGGTCATCATGCATTGCACGTCGCCCACCGAGGTGTTTCCACATATCTCGGATTCGGGAGATTTGCGCAAGGCCGACATGCTCGCGATGGTGGATCCGGAGTTCCGCAAATTTCTCGACCGCGAAGGCTTCATCGTGACCACCTGGCGCGAGTTAATGGAGAGGCGCAAGGCAGCCCGGCCGCGCTCGTTGACGGAAAATTCGCGGTAGGAGTAATCTGCAAGGTGTGGTCACCGATTTGTCGGAGATCCGCCGGCGGACCGAGGAGCAGGGCCGGGAGAATCTCGCTTTTCGCCGGTTTCTGCGGAAGCATCATTACTCCGACGAGACGTTCCGAATTCTCGCCGAGGATGTGTCCCAGCAAATCGACTGCACCGCGTGCGCCAACTGTTGCCGGCAGACCGTCGTCAACGTCACTCCGGAAGAAATCTCGGCCATTGCAGACTACCTGCACATGGAGTTCGAGTAGGTCCTGCAGTTGTACCTCACGGACGACCCCGATGTGCCCGGCGGCCGCGTCCTGGTGAACGAACCGAACGGATGCGTGTTCCTGGACGGCAATCTCTGCACGATTTACGACGTGCGGCCGAAGCCCTGCCGCGACTTCCCGCACTTGGCGAGGCAACGTACCCTGCCCGGCCGTATGGCGTCGATGGCCAGGCGCGCGTGGATGTGTCCCATCGTGTACAACGCGCTCGAAGAGTATAAGCATGTAGTTGGATTCCGTCCGAAAAGCCAGCAGACGGGAACTTGAACCCATCCTCTGCCCGACCCGCCATTCGATGGTTTCGATTCGGTTCGGGTGCCACTCCTCCGAGACGCTCGCCGGTCTGGCGGCGACCATTCCGCTAACCCTGCCCGAGGCGAAAAAGGCATTGCAAAATCTTCATAGTTAGCCTGGACTCTGCTAGAATGGAGAAGGACGATAAAGGAGAGTGGGCGAAAGCCCACTTTTTTATTGCTAGTCAGGAACTACCAAGCACGTCATGCCCGCGAACGCCAATCACACGGTGGCCGAGAAGGTCCGCGAAATCGCGGAGAGGGTTGGCGCGTCTGAAGGAATCGAGATCGTCGAGGTTCAATTGCTGGGCGGCGGCCAACAACGCTTGCTCCGCATTTTCATCGACAAGCCCGAAGGTGTGACACACGGTGACTGCGAAACTATCTCGCACAACGTGGGAACCATCCTCGATATCGAGGACGTCATACCGGGCGAGCGTTACACGCTGGAAGTCAGTTCACCCGGCGTCGAACGAAAGCTGTCAAAACCACGCGACTATGAGCGCTTCACCGGTCAGAAAATCAAGGTCACTCTACGCGAACCGGTCGAGAACCAGCGCCGATGGGAAGGTACCTTGGCCGCATTCGAGGGGACGAAAGTAACCCTCGAGGCCGCGCCGGGCAGGACCATCCAGTTCGACCTGGACCAGGTCGAAAAAGCAAATCTGAAATTCGAGTGGTAAACAGTTCCCGAAGCTGATTGAAGGAGAGGGGAGCAAGTGGCAACGATCTATCAGTCCATCGAGATCCTTAGCAAGGAAAAAGGTATCGATCCGCAAATCGTGCTCGATGCCGTGAAGGACGCGATGCTGGTGGCGGCGAGGAAGCACTTCCGGACCACGGAAGACCTCATCGCGGACTTGGATGCGGCCGGAGCGATCCAGATTTACGGAGTTCGGAAAGTCGTCGAAACCGTACAGGATCCTGGGCGCGAGATGACAGTCGACGAGGCCCGGAAGATCGACCCGGCCGCGGAAATCGATTCCGAGGTCCGTATTTCGAAACCGACCGAAGCCCTCGGGCGAATCTCCGCGCAGACGGCGAAGCAGGTGATTCTTCAGAAAGTCCGCGAGGCCGAGCGCGAAACCATCCACTCGGAATACTCGGGGCGCGTCGGCGAACTGGTGAACTGCACCGTGAAACGCATCGAGGGGCAGGATCTCATGGTCGACCTCGGCAAGACCGAGGCGCGCCTGCCGAAGAAGGAACAGTCGCGGCTGGAGAATTTCAGTGTCGGCGACCGCGTCCGCTGCGTGATCAAGAGCGTGGAGAAGGCCGGGAAGAACGCGGGAGTGATGGTGTCGCGCGGTTCACCTGAGCTGGTGATGCGCCTGTTTGAACAGGAAGTCCCCGAGATCTACGACAACACCGTCGTGATTAAGGCCTGTGCACGTGAGGCCGGTGAGCGGACGAAGATTGCCGTGTCCAGCCGCGATCGCGACGTGGATAGCGTAGGTGCCTGCGTCGGCATGAAGGGCATGCGCGTGCAGTCGATCATTCGCGAATTGCGCGGTGAGAAAATCGATATTATTGAGTACTCCGACGATCCAGTAGGATTCGCGACCCACGCCCTGAGTCCGGCAAAGATCTCGCGTGTCACGGTGCTCGATCCGTTGGGCCGGCATATGGAAGTAATCGTCGACGACACGCAGTTGTCGCTGGCGATCGGCAAGAAAGGCCAGAATGTCCGGCTGGCGGCAAAGCTGCTCGGCTGGAAAATCGACATCAAGAGCGAAGAGGAGAAACGGCAGGAAGTCGAGTCGCAGATGGCTGCGCTGGTGGTACCCGGAGCGCCGGTGTCGGTACTTTTGGACCATGGGCTCAGCGAAGAGGAGTTGGAGCGGTTGGTACAGGGCGGAGTGGGCACGGTGGAGAAACTCGGGTCGATGACTCCGGAGGAATTGGAGTCGATTGCCGGTGTCGATCCGGAGTTGATTCAGCGGATCGGATCGGCGGTGAACAGTTACTACGGCCAATTCGAGACCGTCCCCGCGCAGGGCGAGGAAGTTGTGCAGGAGTCGTGGAATACGGCTGAAGGCGAAGCGGACTTCGTGCGTTCGGAACAGGAGCGCGAAGTAGCCGAGGGCGAGTTGTTGCCGCCCGGCCAGGCGGAGGACCCAGGTATTTCGGGTCTGGCGCAAGGCTCGTCGACGCTCCAGGCATTGCCCGAGGGCGAATCGGCCGACCCGGGCGAAGTATCAGTGGAGAGCGACGCGAACCGTCCGTAAGGGCGGTCGTGACGATCTACGAAGTTGATCTGTTAGGATAATAGACACGGATAGGCAGATTAGACAGCGCGGTCGGTTTAGTGTTCGCGAGAGCAGCACCTCGTCCTTCGTGTCAACTAATTTCAGCGGGCGAACCAAGGGAGTGTCTGAAGACTGATTACGAGAAGGCATAGCCTGCGCCCAGCGGGCGCCTATATCCTGATCGGCGACAGTGCACTTTGCGCAGATCGGTATGCCAGAGGTTTATCCGGCAAGCAGTCTCTCATATGAAGAAGATTCGAATCAATGAGCTGGCGAGGGAGCTCGAAGTGAAATCAAAAGAGATCCTGGAAGCTCTCCCGGAACTAGGTATTACAGAAAAATTGACGCACTCCAGCTCACTCGACGACGACCTCGTTTACAAGATCCGGAAGCACTTCGGATTCGACGCGGAAGAGCCACGTGCGGCCTCTGCATCCGAAGACCACGCCGAGGAAAACCATCACGAGGCCGAGCCTTCCCGCCCGGCCAAAGCCGTTGAAAGACACGAAGAGCCGAGCGAACCCGCCCTGGTGTCCGAGCCGGAACCCGAGCCGGAGCCTACGCCTGTGCTAGCACCGGCACCGCCCCCGCCCCCGTCGCGAAGCAGAGCCATGCCCATCCGGCCTCCTCTGGCGGGTCAACGGATGGGACCGTCCGCGCCTCCCGCATGGCCGCCGGCAGCGTCCTCAGAGAGCCCCACGCGTCCATCGCAGCCTGCGCCGCCGCAGCAGCGTCCGCCGGTTCAGCCGCAGTTGCGGAGTCAGCCTGGAACACCGCGCCAAGGCACGTCGATTCCAGCGCGACCGGCCCCGCCGATGCCGCGCCCTGGTCAAATTCTGTCGGGTCCGCGAGCGCCGCTGCCGAGCGATCTCGGCCGTCCCGCGCCGCCCCCGGGGACTCCGATTGTGCCACCCTCGCCCGGCACTCCGATTGTAGCCAGCACTCCCGGCGCTCCGCGTCCCCAGCAGCCATTGCGCCCCCAAGTTCCGCGCCAGCCGTCGCAGTTGGCCAGCCATCCGCCGTCCCGCCCGAATCTGGTGGGGCAGCCTGCCGCGCGCCCGGTGGTGCCACCGCGTCCCGATCTCGTCCGAAAACTCACGCAGACTCAGCCCAAGGCCGCGCCGGGCCAACCCGCGCCACGCACCCCCATGCCGGGGCGTCCGTCGACTCCGGTGCCGGGCCAGCCGATTTATCGCGGCCCCATCCGTCCGGGTCAGCCCGTCATGCGCGGTCCGGGAATGCCGACGCCGGCAGGTCCTGGTGGCCGCCAGTTGCGCGGCCGTCCGATGCATCCGACGGCACCGCTGCCGCCTCCGGGTCCGGTGCAGGATCAGCGCCGTCCGCGCGGCAAGGGCCATGCAGTCCGAGAGCGCGATGAGCAGGAAGGTAAGATGCGGATGGGTCCGCGGCGGCACGAGCCGGCTGCGCTGCCCGTCATCGATCGCGAGATCACGATTTCTGAAGGCATCACGGTGAAAGAGCTGTCCGAAAAGCTCGGCGTGAAGGCCAATCTCGTTATCAAGAAACTGGTGGAGAAGAAGGTCTTCGCCACCATCAACCAGGCGCTCGATTCCAAACTGGCCGAGCAGGTGGCGCGCGAGTTCGGCGCGTCCATCAACAAGATTAGCTACGAGGAAGAGTCGACGCAGGACATCGCGCTGGCAGAGGTAGAAGCCGACCTGCTGGCGCGGCCTCCCGTCGTGACCATCATGGGCCACGTCGACCATGGGAAAACCAGTCTCCTCGATGCCATTCGCCTGACGCATGTCGCCGACAAGGAAGCCGGCGGAATCACGCAGCACATCGGCGCGTACACGGTGGTGAAAAACGATCGTCAGATCACGTTCATCGATACGCCGGGTCATGAAGCGTTCACCCGCATGCGTGCCCGCGGCGCCAAGGTGACGGATATCGTCATTCTGGTTGTGGCCGCCGAAGACGGCGTCATGCCGCAGACCATTGAAGCCATCGATCATGCCAAGGTGGCGAAGGTTCCGATTATCGTCGCCATCAACAAGATCGACAAGCCCGGTGCTCAGATCGATCGCATCAAGCAACAACTCTCCGACCGCGGTCTGCTCCCGGAGGATTGGGGCGGCGACACCATCATGGTACCCGTGTCCGCCAGGGCCAAGACCAACCTGGATCTGCTGCTCGAGATGATTCTTCTGGTTGCCGACGTTCAGGAACTCAAGGCCAATCCCGACCGTCCGGCGGTGGGAAATGTTCTCGAAGCCCAACTCGATCGCGGCCGCGGTCCGGTCGCGACGGTTCTGGTGAGCAACGGCACGCTCCACACCGGCGATTACTTCATCTGCGGATCCGTTTTCAGCAAGGTCCGCGCGATGTACAACGATCGCGGCCAGCCGGTGAAGGATGCCGGTCCCTCGACGCCGGTTGAGGTTCTGGGTCTCGACTCGCTGCCCGACGTCGGCGACACGTTCCAGGTGGTCACCGATACGGCCAAGGCCAAGCAGATCGTGATGTATCGCGATTCGAAGGCACGCGAGGCTGCATTAGCAAAATCGAGCCGTATGACGCTCGACAAACTGCACGAGCAGTTACGCGAAGGCGAAGTCAAGGAACTTAACATCATCCTGAAGGCCGACGTTGGCGGTTCGGCAGAGGTGCTGAGCGACACGCTGCAGAAGCTGTCGAACGACAAGGTGCGGATCCGCGTGCTACGGTCCGGAGTCGGCGCCATCAACGAGAGTGACGTACTGCTGGCATCGACATCGGATGCCATCGTGATCGGCTTCAACGTGCGTCCGGAGCGGAATGCGACGGCCACGGCCGAGCAGGAAAACGTTGACATCCGCTTGCACACGATCATTTACGACCTGGTCGATGAGATCAAGCGCGCGATGACCGGCATGCTGGAACCGGTGTTCAAGGAAGTCTACCGGGGCCGCGCCGAGATTCGGGAAGTGTTCCGTATCACGAAGGTTGGGACTGTCGCCGGGTGCATGGTAGTCGACGGCACCATTCCGCGCGACGGGCAGGTTCGCCTGTTGCGCGACAACGTCGTGGTGTTCACCGGCAAGATCGAGTCGCTCAAGCGGTTCAAGAACGATGCCAGCGAAGTGAAGCAGGGCTTCGAGTGCGGTATCGGAATCGCGAATTATAACGACCTGAAGCAAGGCGACATCATCGAGGCGTTCGGCACCGAGCGCGTTGCGCCGGAGCTGATCGCATAGGACGGTGACCCCGTCGATCGGCGTTCTGACCCTGGAGTTGCAGGTCAGTGAGGCGCATTCGCTCAAAGACAAGCGGCACGTCGTAAAAGGCTTGAAGGACCGGCTGCGGTCGAAATTCAACGTGTCCGTGGCCGAAATCGATTACCAGGACCTCTGGCAGCGGTCGGTAATCGCCGCAGTGACCGTCTCGTCCGATCACAGCCGTGCAGAGCAAGTGCTGCAGGCAGTGGAACGGGAGGCGGCTTCGATTCTGGGCGCCATGCTGGTTGGGTCCGGCGTCGAATGGCTCCCCTGAAGTCCCATGGATCCCCATCGCGCAGAACGAGTTTCCGAAGCCATCAGAGAAGAGCTGGACGAGTTGATCGGGTACGAGATGTCGGACCCGCGCGTGTTCGGTTTGACGGTGACCGAGGTGTTACTTTCCCCCGACCTCAAGCGGGCGGAGGTGCGCGTCGGCATGCCGCCGGAAGAGGAAACGCGCAAGCAGGCGCTCGCAGCGCTGGAGCATGCGCGCAAATTCCTGAAGCGGGAACTCGGGCACCGTCTGCAATTATTCCGAGTGCCGGAACTGCACTTCTCGGCGGACTTGTCGGTAACACTGACTGGCCGGCTGGAGCACCTGATGAAGCGCGTGCGGAAGGGCCGGCCTCGGGATTAGTTAGGGCCGCGTAACCACTCGCTTACGCTCGTGAGTGACTCTGAAGTCGGTTCTGAGACGCGCGCGTAAGCAAGCCAGCGGGGCGGTCAGCCCTGGGTTCGATGAACCCGATTGATTTCGCGGAACGGCACACGCACATCCGCGATCTTCTCGCCCACCACCTCGATCCGCTTGAGATCGCGGGTGCCCGCTCCGAGTTCTTCGGCCAATCGCAGCGTGCTGTCCGACTTTTCGAAAGGCGGCTGGCCGCGGTCGCCCATCGGATCGAATCCCATGAGGGCGGTTCCCACAGCATCCGTGCACACCGCGTTGGTTCCGGCGATCAGCAGACCCGGAGCCGCGGTTCTGACGCCAGGAATCCAGCAGCCTTCACCCGCGGTGATGGTTTTGATTCCGTCGATGATGGCCAGGTGTATCGGACGCGCGTTCACCAGGTCGGCGACGATCCGCGGTACTCGATAGCCGCCCTCACGCGAGGATTTCGGATCGTTCTCCGGAAGAGAGCTCTTCGAGGGTTGCCGGTTTCCGGAATGGAACGGCCCACGGCCGCCACGCGGAACCAGTCCCGGTTCATCGACGCCCGCGCCCTCGCCGTAAATGGTGCATGGCGTGATCCCGAAGCAGTTCTTCATCGTCAACGTAACGCCCGCGGTCGCGTGCTCCTTCAGCTTTGCGATGGAGCAAAAGACGTCGCAATCCTGATACGAGTGGTTGAGATCGAACGCGCGGAACACGTGCCCACCCTTGGGGGTCCACAGTCGCACGTATTTCTTCCCGCTGCCGAGATAGTTGGTATTCTCGAACTCCACCTTCGGCGCGGCACTGGTGAAATCGCGAGGCTCCCAGTTCGCGGCCAGCATGAATTCTTCCAGCGGCTCTATGGTGGCCCAGGGACTTTCGAGTATTCGAATCCGGCGAGCACCGGCCGCACCCATCAGATGAATGGTTGCGCCGATCACGGCGGGGTGGGTCCAATAGGTGTCCTCGTTGGCGATGCGCCCGAGCCTTTGATCCGGACCGCCGGTGAGATTCACCTTGATGGCGACGGTCTTGTTATTGACGATGCGTGCGAGCCCGCCGAGTTGGTCGAACATCCGGCCGAGGGTTGGCGTCAACTCCTGCCCGTAGCTGCTGCAGCGCGCGACGGCAACGGGACTCGCGGGAGCGGCGGTTTGAGCCCGAGCGGTGAGTCCGGACGCCAAAGCGCCCGCGGAGACAGCTAGCCAGTCGCGACGTGTCATTATATTCATGGTAGCCTCCTTTTACCGGTGTAACTCGATGGCCGAATAAACGGAGAACGGCGGAACGGCTATCTCATTGAAGCTCTCTGCGCGCGGCGTGATCTTTGCCATATCGCCGGAAGGGCGCTCAAGCGACAGTACCGAGGCGCCCGAGTACTCGTCGGCCGGTGCGGCGCTCACCTGCATGTACGCCGGTTGCCGCGTGTAATTCACCAGATGGATCACCCCGGTGCTGCCATCCTGCGTTCGCGTGTAATAGGCGTCCATCGAGCCCGTATTGTAGAGGCGAAGAATGTCGTTGCGCCGCCCGAGCAAAATCCGGACCTCCTGGGCGACGATGTACGGATCCCGCCACGCAGTTTTAGGGACGATGGTGCGGCCTTTACCCGCGGTCCGGACCTCGTAACCCGGGACGGGGCTCGGAGCGGGAGTACCGCCCCACTGCGCGACGCCCGATTTCAATGACGCGATCAGGAGGCCGCCTTGCTGCACATGCTGGTCGAGGACATGCTTCCATTCGGCGGTGGGCGGCTGTTCGTCGAGATAGATGACGCACGGCGGCGCCCCGGTCAGCGAGGCTGCGTGTTGCTTCGAGACTGGCAAGCAGGCGAGATACCGGCGCGCGGCGAGGTTGAGGAATTCTTTGGCCATGAACTCGTCGTCGCCCGTGAAACTGGAGAGCACGGCGAGATTGGCGCGGGCAGGCATGTTGGACCAGTCGCGATGCTTCTCGAAGAAATCGATGGCGGAGGTCATCTTGCGCCAGCGCTCAACTGGGCGAGGCTCCTTGGCTGCGATTCCCCCGGCGGTTGCATCGTCGAGAGACACGACCCAGCGCGCTCCATTGGCGGCCGAGTCGGCGATGGCGAGAAGATAGGCGCTGTCGTTCTGCACCGTGCCCTTCTCCGGCACGGCTTCCACCCAGATGGGGTTACCCGGGTGGAGTGCGCGGGCAAGATGGATGGACCAGCCATTGGCGTCCACCCAGGGAGCGCCGGTCGGTCCGGCAGCGGCGCTGTCGGCGTGCTGAGCCGCCTTGATGCTGGGCCACACCGGGTCTGCCAGGAAGTGGATGGATCGTGCCGCTTCGTCTTTGGTCAGGGCGGTAAGGCCGCGCGTCCGGACCGCTTCGGCAATGGCGGACGGCGCGTCGAGAACGCAGTTAATGGGAGTGCCGTTGAGTAGGTCGAGCAAGACGGGGTCTCGCCACGCGGCAGGCCAGCGCAGAGGTACGGCGTGATCAAAGGCGAAGGCAGGCATCAGGGGCTCCGGTTGAATTCTATCGAATTTCAGACTCGCAACTAATCGCCTGCTGCGGGCATTAGCGCTTCGGTCACCTTGATCCCAAGCCGCTGGCGGGCGTCGGCGGGCAGAAGCAGTGTCAAAGCACTCTCGACGATTTCCACGTCTGCCGGAAGGTGGCCTGCGAACTCGCCGTCCACTTGCACGTAAATGCGGGAGTCGGTGGGGGCGCGGAGTTCCAGCGTGGTGGCTCGCTCGATGTTGATACCACGCAGTGTTGGCAAAATGCGGAGAAGTACGCCGAGAAAGTAGAAGAGATACCGGAAAGGATTCCTGCCTTCGAACAGCACGACCTGGAAATCGTGCTCGAGCAGCGATGCGTTGGGGGCAATGGTGAGGTCGCCGCCGTAGTTCTTTACGCGACTGGCCAGCACAAACCCGCAACGCAGCACGCGGCCGTTGACGACTGTCTCGAACTCCCCGACCGGCTCACTGAGGCGGCCGAATCCGCCGATCCAATACGCGAGTTTCCCGGCAAACGCCTTGAGGCCCGGATTCAGATTGTAGACGATGTGCGCGTCAAGTCCGATGCCCGCCATCAGGAGGAAAAATCGCGAGCCCCGATTCGTTTTCACGCGCCCAACGGAGATTCGCTCCGGCACGCATTGCGGGATCGCACGGACGGCGTCACGAATCCTCGTGCCCATCCCGAGTTCTACCGCGAGTACGTTCGCAGTTCCGGCCGGCAGGATGCCCAACGGCACTTGCGAGTACATCATCCCGTTGGCCACCTCGTTGATGGTGCCGTCGCCACCGGCCACCAGCACGAGATCCACATCGTCGCGGACGGCCTGCTCGGCAATCTGGGTAGCAGTGCCGGGTCCGTGCGTGGGCACAACTCGCGCTTTGATGCCCTGTCGGTCAAGTTCTTCGACGGCCCTATTTATGATCCGCAACCCGGAGCCGCGGAGTTTCCCCGCGACGGGGTTGTAGATCAGGACTGTATTCTGGTATCTAGCGATACAAGCCTCACTCACATTATTACCGAGTCATGACGAAAACGGCCGAGCAGCAGATAGAGCAATTGCGCGAGAAACTCCGCAAACACGAGTACCTGTACTACGTGCTCGATCGGCCCGAGATCACAGATGCCGAGTACGACTCCCTTATGCGGAGCTTGCAGGATCTGGAGGCGAAGCACCCGGATCTGATCACTTCTGATTCTCCCACACAGCGCGTGGGTGGCCGTCCGCGCGAGGGTTTCGTGAAGGTGCCGCACAGCGCGCCGATGCTCAGTCTGGACAATGCGCTGAACGAGCAGGAGCTCCGTGAATTCGATCGCCGAGTCCGGGATCTGCTGAGGGGCGAGCCCTATCGCTATGTCGCAGAATTGAAGATGGACGGCTTGTCGATGGCCGCGCACTACGCGGGCGGCCAGTTCCAGCAGGCGCTGACGCGGGGCGATGGCACGGTGGGTGAGGACGTTACGGAAAATGCCCGGACCATCCGGTCACTGCCGCTGCGGATCAAGGACGAAGGTCTCGATCGTTTTGAGACGCGCGGCGAGGTGATCATGACGCGCCGCTCTTTCGAGCAGTTGAATGCGGATCGCGACCTTGAGAATCAACCGCGGTTTGCGAACCCGCGGAATGCGGCCGCCGGAGCCTTACGGGCGCTGGATCCGGCTATGACAGCGTCGCGGAAACTCGATTTCTACAGTTACTTTCTGCTGGTGAACGGCGATTACCATTTCGATTCTCACTGGGAATCGCTGGCGGCGCTGCAGAGAATGGGATTCAAGGTGAATCCGCGGAGGCGTCTATGTGAATCGGTGGACGACTTACTTGCTTTCTGCGCGGAATGGGAGCAGGAGCGGGATGCGCTGCCTTTCGAAATCGACGGTGTGGTTGCAAAGGTGGATTCCATTGCGCAGCAGCGAAAACTGGGCTGGACCTCCAAGGCGCCGCGATGGGCCATCGCGTTCAAGTTCGCCGCGCGCCAGGCCGAGACGGTAGTCGACAATATCGAGGTACAGGTGGGGCGGACTGGTGCGCTTACCCCGGTTGCGCATCTCGCGCCGGTGGTGGTGAGCGGCGTGACCGTGTCGCGAGCGACTCTGCACAACGAGGACGAGATCGAGCGACTGGGGCTTCAGATCGGCGATACGGTGCTGATTGAGCGCAGCGGCGATGTGATCCCGAAGGTGGTCCGCGTCGTAGGTGAAGGGGCGGAGCGGCGGCCTTTTATGTTGCCGGCTCACTGTCCGGTCTGCGGCGGCGACGTGGTGCGGGAACCGGGTGAGGCCGCGAGCCGGTGTATCAATACCAACTGTCCGGCGCGGCTGAAGGAATCGGTGCTGCATTTTGCGTCGCGCGGGGTGATGGACATCGATGGGACGGGTTACGCCCTGGTGGATCAGTTAGTCGACCGGGGGCTGGTGAAGAGTATCGCGGATATTTATGGACTTACTCTCGATCAGTTACTCGAGTTAGAGCGGATGGGGAAGAAGTCGGCGCAGAAGATACTCGACAACATTGCTGCATCGCACGCGCGGCCGTTACCGCGAGTGCTGAATGGTCTCGGAATCCCTTTCGTGGGTGAGCGGACGGCGCAGATTCTGGCGGATACGTTTGGGAGTCTCGATGTGATTGCCTCGGCGGATCTGGACGAGTTGCAGCGGGCCGAAGAAGTGGGGCCGAAGGTCGCGCACAGCATCACACAGTTCTTTGCGGAGCCGCGGAACCGGGAGTTGGTGGAGCGTCTGCGAGCGGCGGGACTCGAGTTCAGTCATGAGCGAAAAGCCAAGCCCGGCGGAGCGCTGGACGGTCTCACTTTCGTGCTGACGGGAACGCTGCCGGCGTTGTCCCGCGAGGAGGCGAAGGCCCGGATTGAGGCGGCGGGTGGAAAGGTGACGGGGTCCGTGAGCAAGAAGACCGACTTCGTGGTGGCGGGCGAAGAGGCGGGATCGAAATTGGAGAAGGCGCGAGCGCTGGGAGTGACGGTATTGGATGAGGCCGGGTTATTGGAGAAACTCGGCGCATGAGGCGGATCCTGGATACGCTGATCGCGTGGGGTCCGCCGGGTGTTTTTCTTTTCGCGATCCTGGACGGAGCGGGTGTGCCGTCGCCGGGCGGGCTCGACTGGCTTCTGGTGTTCCTGTCAGCCCAGATGCCGGGGCGCGCCTACCTGATGGCGGTTCTGGCGATCGCCGGGTCATTGATCGGCGGGGCGATTCTGTACTGGTTGTCGCGCAGAGGCGGCGAGGCGATGTTGACGAAATATCGCGGCCGTCCCCGATTCGCTCGCTTCGAGAACTGGTTTCAGCGCTACGGCTTGCTCACGGTATTTATCCCGGCCTTAATCCCGATTCCGATGCCGTTGAAGTTTTTCGTGATCTGCGCGGGAGTCTTTCAGGTTCCACTGTCCACGTTCCTTACTGTAATGTTAGTAGCCCGCGTGCCGAGATACATGGGGCTGGCGTACCTCGGCGCGCAACTCGGTCAGAACTCCTTTGCCTGGCTCAAAATACACGTATGGTACATGGTTGCCCTTGCCGCGGGCCTGTTTCTGTTCTTATATTTACTGATCCTGGTGGCGGAGAGGCGACGGCGGCTTACTGGGCTAGAGTAAAGTTCACATCAATGGGGGCGACTACCTCGACTGGTTCTCCGTTCAGGAGAGTCGGACGGTACAGCCACTGTTTCACTGCCTCCACCGCGGCACTTACGAGGAGTGGATGCCCCGAGATTACTTGCAACTGCTGGACTGTTCCGTCCTTGCCGATAACTCCGAGTAACTGAACCGTCCCGGATACCCTGGGCTGTCTTGCCATCGCCGGATAGATTGGAATTACTTTCCTGACGATCTTCGCGGACAATACGAGGCCGCCGATTCGAATGCGATCGGGAGTCCGGACTGCTGGGGCTTTCGCCGGTTGAGACTTGGGCTCGGGCGGCGGGGGTAGCGCTTTCCCGATGCTGAAAGGTATACCGGTTGGGACAGCATTGGCATCGTAAATCGCACCGGGGACGAACGAACTTTCGGCCGCGGCGGCAGTCGCAGAGATCTGATCCACAAGGTTGAGAGCTTTGGGCGGGATTCGAGTATAGGCAGTCAGTTTGTTGGGGTCGACAAACCGGGATTGGGCCTGCGCCGGTTGGGTAGCCACGCGGGGTGTCTCGTGAGGCGGTGGTGCTGGAGGCTTGCCTGACGGCGGTGAGATTTGTAAGTCGATGAACCGGAACACCGGAATCCGGTCCGTATACATGAGCGGCATCAGAATCAGGAGGCCAAGCGCGAATAACTGTCCAGTAAGTCCCGCGATTACTGTCCACGGATTTTGCGTCCCAGCGTCCGCAACGAAAGTTTGCTCAAACATGTCTCGATAGACACCACCTACGAAGATAGAGTTCCCGTATCATGGAATCAATGAAACCGATGGGAAGGCGGAACTTTTTGGCTGGACTCGGTGTCGCTGCGATCGCAAAAGGCGTTCTTGCCAGTGACGTTCGAGTGGTGGAAGTCCGGCACAGTTACGAAGACTTCCTCTATCGCACGCCGTATCAATTTGGCGGACGGTCCGTCGACCGCGTGACGCTGCTGAACGTCGATTGCCGCGTGGAGAGCCACGACGGGCGCTCGGCTCGCGGGTTCGGATCGATGACGATGGGCAACCAGTGGGCCTGGCCGTCGAAGCAGTTGAGTTACGACCAGACGCTCGGGGTGATGAAGACGCTCGCCGGCCGGATCCGCGACTTGACGGCGGCGTGCACCGCCACAGGCCACCCGATCGATCTCAATACTCTGCTGGAACCTGAGTATCTGCTGGCCGCTCGCGAGATCTCCGCCAAGTTACCCGAGCCGATTCCGAAGTTATGCACGCTGGTAACTGCGAGTCCTTTCGATGCCGCGATTCACGATGCATTCGGTAAGCTTCACGGCCGTAACTGCTATCGCACTTATGGGCGTGATCTAATGCCTCACGACTTAGGGCATTACCTGGGACCGGCGTTCAAGGGAGAATACTTGAGCCGGTATGTCCTGGAGCATTCGCAGCCCACAGTCCCGCTCTACCATTCCGTCGGCGCGAGCGATCCGATTACCGCGGGAGATGTAAAGAAGAAACTGAACGATGGTCTCCCGCAGACTCTGCCGGGGTGGATCCGCTACAACGGTCTGACGCATCTCAAGATCAAGCTGAACGGTGGAGCGCTCGAAACCGACTTGGACCGGGTAGCGCACATTCACCGGACGGCGGTCGAGACGAAGAATCAGCGCTGGTACTACTGTCTCGACTTCAACGAGGGCTGTCCCAATGTGGAGTATCTTCTCGAGTTTCTGCGAAAGCTATCGGAGCGGGCGCCCGGCGCGCTGGAACTGATTCAATACATCGAACAGCCCACTGCGCGCGATCTGGCGGCGCATCGCGATAACGTGATGCATCGGGCAGCGAAGATCAAGCCGGTGGTGATCGACGAGTCGCTGACCGACATCGAGTCGTTGTTATTGGCTAGGGAAATGGGATACTCGGGCGTTGCGTTGAAGGCCTGCAAGGGTCAAAGCCAGGTGTTGCTCATGTCGGCGATGGCACAGAAGCACGGCATGTTCCTTTGCGTTCAGGATCTGACGTGTCCGGGCGCATCGCTGATTCATTCGGTCGGGTTGGCCGCACACACGCCGAGGGCCGCGGGTGTGGAAGCGAATGCGCGGGAGTATGTGCCGGCCGCGAATAAGCCGTGGAAATCCCGGTTTCCAGGTGTGTTCAAAGTCAAAGACGGACTCATCGGGACGGACGAGTTAGACGGCGCGGGGCTGTCCGCTACGCCGGTCGCTCCGGGACTCTCGCGACCGTGAAATAGAACGCGGTTCCTTCGCCGGGGACGGAGTCGACCCAGATGTGGCCGCCGTGTCGCTCGATGATCCGCTTGCATGTGGCGAGGCCGATTCCGGTGCCTGGAATACCGCGACCGTGAAGGCGCTTGAAAAGCCCGAAGATCCGGTCCCAGTGCTCGTTAGTTAGTTAGGATGGCGTCATCGGAGGATTCCACGATCGCCGCAAGATAATCGGTATCGGTGAAGCGCGGGTCTTCTTCCGGTGTTTTGATGGACGGCATGCTTCAGGCTGGACTGTTCTTCTATTACAACCCAATCTTGTAACAATAGAATAGTGCAGTACCTCCGATGTTTCGTGATTTTGTTGACGCTCGGAATCGGCGCGTGTAATCGGGACACAGGCGTGGATCCGCACGTCGATAGTGCGTACCCTACTAAGTTGTCAGAATGGCGGTTGTTCACTGCCACCAAGCCGCTGAAATTGAATGCCGGCGTGGTGCACTACGATCTGAATACGACCCTGTTCTCCGATTACGCCGACAAATCGCGGACGTTGTGGATGCCTCCCGGACAGGCGGCGGCGTACCGGGCAAACGATGTATTCGAATTTCCGGTGGGCACCATCTTCACCAAAACATTCTCGTTTCCGAGAAAAGACGGCACCGAACGGATGATCGAGACTCGCGTGCTGGTGCGGCGGAACTCCGGGTGGGCGGCGCTGCCGTACGTTTGGAATCGAGAGCAGACCGAGGCTGAACTCGATACGGCCGCCATCCCGCAACGGGTGACGAGGGTGGATGCGAACGGGCACGAGCAGACGTTCGACTACGAAATTCCGACTACGAACCAGTGCGCGGCTTGTCACGTGGACGGGCAGCCGCTGGGTCTGAAGGCGCGCCATCTGAATCGGGATGGACAGTTGGCGCGATGGGTGAAGGCCGGTCTGCTGAAGGGTGCTCCGGAGCCGGCGGCGATACCTCGGGCGGCTGTTTGGGACGACCCGCGCACCGGTTCGCTGGACCAACGCGCCGAGGCTTACCTGGATGTCAACTGCGTACACTGCCATCGAGAAGGGACGCGCGGCGGCCGGCTGGACGCGTGCAAGGGTCCGGAAATGGTGCATCGGATGGAGTCGCTCGACCCGGAAAAGAAGATGCCCAGCCTCGGGCACGACCTAGTACATCGCGAAGGTGTAGAGTTGATTCGCGAATGGGTGGCCGCACATCCGACGAAGTGCTCCTGACCACGGCGGCGAATTTTCGATCAGAATAATAGAGATCCATGCAGGACTACGAGAAACTAGGCGTCTTCTACCTGGGCCGGCGCTACGACATCGACGCGCGCACCAGCCAACCTGAGCTACTGCTGTACGATTCGAAAGACTTGGTGACGCATGCGGTTTGCGTCGGAATGACCGGCAGCGGGAAGACCGGCCTGTGTATCGGGTTGATCGAGGAGGCGGCGATCGACGGCATCCCGTCGATCCTGGTCGATCCCAAGGGCGACCTTGCTAACCTGATGCTGACGTTTCCCGATTTGAAAGCTTCCGATTTTCAGCCGTGGATCAACACCGACGAAGCGCGGAACAAGGGGATGACGCCCGAGCAGTACGCGCAGGATCAGGCGGACCGGTGGCGTAAGGGACTCGCCGATTGGGACGAAGATGGCGAGCGCATTCGACGGCTGAAGGAGTCCGCGGAGTTTGCCGTGTACACGCCGGCCAGCAGCGCGGGACGCAGCGTGTCGGTGCTGCAGTCGTTTGCGCCGCCGCCGGAAGCGGTGATCGACGACCGGGAGGCGATGCGGGACCGCATTGCGGCGACGGCGAGCAGTCTGTTGTCGCTGGCCGGAATCGACGCCGATCCGGTGCAAAGCCGCGAGCACATCCTGCTGTCCACGATTCTCGACCGGAACTGGCGTGACGGCAAGAATCTGGATTTGGCGGCGATCATCCAGCAGATACAGACGCCCGGGTTCAACAAGGTAGGCGTGCTGGATCTCGACTCATTCTTCCCGTCGAAGGATCGGTTCGGACTGGCGATGCAGTTGAACAACCTGCTGGCGTCTCCAGGATTCGAATCGTGGATGCAGGGCGATCCGCTGGACATCGGCCAGATACTATACACGCCGCAGGGCAAGCCGAGAGTCGCGATTTTTTCGATCGCGCATCTTAGCGATGCTGAGCGGATGTTCTTTGTATCGCTGCTGCTGAACCAATTGCTGGGATGGGTGCGGACGCAGTCGGGCACGACGAGTCTGCGCGCGCTGTTCTACATGGACGAGATCTACGGCTACTTCCCGCCGGTCGCAAATCCACCGTCGAAGGGTCCGCTGCTGACGCTGTTGAAACAGGCGCGGGCGTTTGGGATCGGGGTAGTGCTGGCGACGCAGAATCCGGTGGATCTCGATTACAAGGGTCTTGCGAATACGGGCACGTGGTTCATCGGGCGACTGCAGACGGAGCGTGACAAGGCGCGGCTGCTGGACGGCCTGGAGGGAGCGGCGGCGAGCGCGGGCGGCCAGTTTGATCGCGCACGGATCGACAAGATTCTGGCCGGGCTCGGTAGCCGCGTATTCCTGATGAACAACGTGCACGAGAATGCGCCGGCGGTGTTTCAGAGCCGGTGGACGTTGTCGTATCTTCGCGGTCCGCTAACCAAGAACGAAATCCGGCAGTTGGGACAGAGTGCCGCGAGCGCTCCGGCGGCTACCCCGGCCGCGGCGCCGGAAGTGGTGAAGAGCGCGAGGCCGGTGCTGCCGTCTGAGATCCCGCAGCAGTTCGTGCCGGTTCGCGATCGAGCACAGAAGACGTTTACATATGTTCCGCGCCTGCTCGGGGTGGCGCAGGTCCACATGCTCGACACGAAGACGAAGATCGATCAGGTGGAGGATGTGCTCTCGATCGTCGAGATCACCGATGAAGCGGTGCCGGTGAATTGGGACAATGCGCGCCTGATGGACTGGAGCGTTTCGGATCTGGAATCGGACCCGGCGGACGGGGCTCAGTTCGGCGATGTGCCGGCGGCGGGCGCGAAGGCGAAGAATTACACGGCGTGGGGCAAGGATTTTGCAACCTGGGTATTTCAGAACTCAAAGTTGACGCTGTATAAGAGTCCGTCGAGCGGGATGGTATCGAACCCGGGCGAGGCGGAGCGCGAGTTTCGAATCCGTCTGCAACAGTCGGCGAGGGAGGATCGCGATGCGCGCACCGATACGCTTCGCAATAAGTACGCGAGTAAGTTCGCATCATTGAACGATCGTTTGCGGCGGGCGCAGCAGGCGCAGGAGCGGGAGGCGGAACAGGCTCGCGCGCAGACGATGAACACCGCGATTACTTTCGGCACGTCGCTGCTGGGTGCGTTGTTCGGGCGCAAGACCATTTCGGCGGCGAACATGAGCCGGATGGGCACGGCTGCCCGCTCGGCTACCCGGACTTACAAGGAACATCAGGACGTGGAGCGCGCCGGTGAAACGGTGGCGGCAGTGCAGCAACAGATTGACGAGTTGAATGCCGACCTGCAGAACGAGATCGCGGATCTGCAGGCGAAGAGCGATCCGGCGACAGAGCAGTTCGATTCCATTGAAGTCAGGCCGAAGAAGGGGAATATCGCAGTGAAGCTAGTGTGTCTGGCGTGGGTGCCCGCGGATCAGGCGAAATAGGAGGAACGAGATGGCGAATCCGGTAATCCAGTTTCAGATTCTATCGAAGGCCCCGGAAGAGACCGAGCGGTTTTACTCGTCGATGTTCGGCTGGAATGTGGGCGATGCGACGGCAATGGGCTATCGCGCCATCGTCACGAGAACGGCGGATGGCATTCAGGGAGGCATCTGGGCCACCGCGGAAGCGTTAAGCGCCACTGTTCTGGTGCCGGCGACGGCGCTCCCCGATGGAGATGACATCGCGATTCTCGCCGATCCAACAGGTCTCTCCTTCGGGCTGATGCGGGCACGAAGTTGAATGCGGCTTAGCGAGATCGTCCAGAAACTCGGGTGCACGCTGGTTGGCGACGATGTCGACATTACGGGCGTCGCCGGCATGGAGCGCGCGGGTCCAACGGAATTGACGTTCCTGGCCAATGCCAAGTACGCGCCGAAGGTGAAGCACACGCGGGCGGCGGCGATCCTGGTGCCGGAACCCATTCGCGATCTGCCGATTCGCAGCGTCGTTTCGACGAATCCGTACTACGACTTCGCGCGAGCGCTGGCGTTCTTTTATCAACCGCCCCGACCGGCGCCGGGCATTCATCGGTTGGCGACGATTGCGGAATCGGCGGAGATCGGCGACGGCGCGTCGATCGGGCCGTTTGCCGTCGTCGCTGAGCGGGTGCGAATCGGCCGCAATGCCGTTCTGCATCCGCACGTGGTGATCTATGAAGGCGTCGAGATCGGTGACGATTTCCTGGCCCACTCGCATGCTTCCGTGCGTGAGTTTTGCAGGATCGGCAATCGTGTGACGCTGCAGAACGGGGTGGTGGTCGGCGGCGACGGATTCGGATTCGCGAAGCGCACGGACGGGACGCATTTTAAAATCGTGCAGTCGGGCGTGACGGTGATTGAGGACGACGTTGAGATACAGTCGCTGTCATCGGTGGATCGTGCGACAGTGGGTGAGACTCGGGTGAAGCGGGGCGCGCGAATCGATAGCCTGGTGCAGATCGGGCACGCCTGCGTGGTGGGCGAGGACAACATCATCTGTGCGCAAACCGGCTTGGCGGGGAGTTCGGTGCTGGAGAAGAATGTGCTGCTGGCGGGACAGGTGGGAGTGTCGGGACACCTGACGATTCACGACGGGGCAGTGGTCTATGCGCAGAGCGGAATCGGCGGAGATATTGCGCCGGGGGCCGTGATGTCGGGCTCGCCGGCGTTTGACAGCCGCGATTGGTTGCGCGCTGTTACCGCGTTCCCGAAACTGCCGGAAGTGCTGAAGAGAATGAGACAATTGGAAATGCGGCTGAAGGAGATGGAAGCAGCGGCATCCCGTACCAACCCTGAATGAGTAAGACTCCCGAACACCTGCACAGAGAACTCGTGGATGCGCTGTCCATGACGCGCCGCCGGCCAGTGGCTTATCGAAACGAGGAGTTTCTCGATAGCCCGGATGCGCGGCCGCTGCGAATCATCTCGGAGTATCTGGAGCCACTGTCGCATTTTCGCGAAGAGCAGATTCAGGACACCATCGTGTTTTTCGGATCGGCGCGCGTTCACGAGATGGGCATCACGGGCCGTTACTATCGTGAGGCTCGGACTTTGGCTCGACTGATCACCGAGTGGACGAAGACGATCGAGTGTCCGACACACCGGTTCGTGATTTGTACCGGCGGCGGTCCCGGAATTATGGAAGCGGCGAATCGAGGGGCTCAGGACGCGGGCGGCAAGACGATCGGTCTGAACATCGGACTGCCGTTTGAGCAACTGCCGAATCCATTCATTACGCCGGAACTGTCGTTCGAGTTCCACTATTTCTTCATGCGCAAGTTCTGGTTTGCGTATCTGGCGAAGGCGCTGGTGGTGTTTCCCGGCGGATTCGGGACGCTCGACGAACTCACCGAAATTCTGACACTCGCGCAAACGCAGAAGCTCGAGAGCAAAATTACGATCCTGCTATACGGCAAGAGCTACTGGCAGGAGATATTGAACTTCGATGCGCTGGTGAAGTACGGTATGATCGCCGAGAGCGATCTCGAACTTTTTCAATTCGCCGATGATCCGGAAACGGCGTTGCGGCTGTTGCAGGAGAGTTTGACGGTTCATCATCTCGAGCCCGAAAAACCTCTAGAGCCTACGAAGGACGCCCCCGCGATCGCCAAGTCGAGGGTCTGAACAAATGCCCATCCCGCCTCAAATTGCGAGCTTTCTCAAACGGCTCGTCTGGGTGGACCGGATTTTCGGCGTCCTGGTGCTGCTGTACATCCTGCTGATCTTCATTGCCCCGGCCAGCGGATGGATGGCGCTCACGCAACTGCTGCTGTTCATCTTCGGCTTCTGGATTGTGGTGCGGCTGATCCGTGTGTGGGGACGGCGCGCGATCTGGCGTTTGCGCAACCGGTTGATCGTGACGTATCTGTTCATCGCCGTGGTGCCGGTGATCCTGATTTTGACACTCGCGTCCGTCGCGCTATACGCCCTCACCAGCCAGGTGGCGATGTACCTGGTAACCAGTGAACTCGACCGCCGAGTCCAGTCGCTGCAGGAAGTTTCGCAGCGAGTGCTCGAGAGCGATCGCGCCGGCCGGCCGGACGTGATGCGCCGGATGGCGGAGTTGTTCTACAAGGACAAGTTCCCCGGAATTCAGATGATTCTGCGCACCGGGGTAGGCGTTACGAGGTATCCCACCGATGGCACGTTTCCGCTTCCGCTCGACGGTTGGGGCGACACATCGGGAGTGGTGCAGAAGGACGGCGAGTTCTACACGTGGTCGCACGCTAAGTTGGCGGAGGGGGATTTCACGGTCATCGCGCCGCTATCGCGCGAGTATTTGTCGAAAATGGTGCCAAATCTCGGGGTGGTGCAGTTTCTTCTGGTGCGTCCGTCGACGGCTGGGAAGAGCCATCTCAAGATCGGTGATTCGTACGTCGAAGTTCAAAAGGATTCGACACCTCCAACCGAGCCATTGCCGCCAAAGGCGAATAGCCTGGACGTTGAAATCAGTTGGCCGTCGCCGGTTTCCATTGAGATGTGGGACTCTTCCGGCCACCAGACGAATTCGCTCTTATTAGTGCGCTCGAGACCGTCCGCTGTGTACGCGGCCCTGTTCTCTCGAATGACGGCTGGGGTTCAGGGGTTAGTGCCGGTGGTGCTGCTGGCGCTCGCGATTGCGTTCCTCATTGTCGAACTGGTGGCGCTGGTGATCGGCATTACCATGACGCGCACCATCACCAATACCGTCCATCATCTGTATGAGGGCACGCAACGTGTGATGCACGGCGACTTCAGCCATCGCATCGAGGTGACGGGCTCGCATCAGCTTGGAGAACTCGGCAATTCGTTCAATCAGATGACGAGCCGGATCGAGGAACTGCTGGTAGTGGCGAAAGAGAAGGAGCGCCTGCAGTCGGAGATCGAGATCGCGCGCGAGGTCCAGAATCAGCTCTATCCGAAGAAGGTGCCCGAGATTCGGACCCTGCGATTGACGGCAGTTTGCAAACCCGCGCGAATGGTGTCGGGCGACTATTTCGATTACGAATGCGTGCGCGAATCGAAGGTAGCCATCGCTGTGGGTGATGTGGCCGGCAAGGGGATCTCGGCAGCGCTGCTGATGGCGACACTACAATCGGCGCTGCGAACCGAGCTTCGCGGCTCAATGGAAGCGGCAGCGGCGGCGGCGGGCAATGGCTCGCACGTGTCAGCCATTTCCACCTCAACGTTGGTGAGCCACCTGAATTCGCAACTGTACGCGTACACAGCGCCGGAGAAGTACGCGACGTTCTATCTCGCGATGTACGACGAGCCGACCAGCACTCTTATGTACACGAATGCCGGCCACCTGCCACCAGTGCTGATTCGCGATGGAGTAGCCACTCGGCTGAACGTGGACGGGACCGTCGTGGGTGCGTTTCCATTCGCGCAGTACGACGAAAGCCGCCTGGATCTGAAGCCGGGGGATTTGCTGGTCTGTTTCACGGACGGGGTGTCGGAGCCGGAGAACGAGTACGGCGAGATGTTTGGAGAAGATCGCCTAGTGGAACTCGTTATGCGTAACTCGCACCGGGGCGAGGAGCAGATCATTCAGTCGGTGATTGAGGCGGTGGAGCAGTGGACGGGATCGCCGGAACTGCAGGATGATCTGACACTGTTACTCGCGCGGCGACAGTAGCATGGATCACCTCGTCCGCCGGTTTGTTTTTCTGGCTGCCGCGATTTTGGCGGTGCTGGCGCTTGGCACGACAGGATTCGTCGTTATTGAAGGTTATTCGCCGTTCGATGCCTTCTACATGACGGTCACCACGATGACCACGGTCGGGTACAAGGAAGTGCATGACCTGCACCCGGCAGGACGAGTTTTCAATTCGTTTCTCATTCTTTTCGGCGTCACGACGATGTTCCTGGGAATCGGGCTGGTGACGCAGAGCGCCATCGAGTTGGAGTTGGCGCAGTATTTCGGCAGGCGCAAGGTCAAGAACATGGTCGAGAAGCTGCGGAATCATTACATCGTGTGCGGTTTTGGACGTGTCGGCCGCGGTGCGGCGGAGGAGTTGTTGCGCGCCGGTGCGCCGTTCGTCGTGGTGGACAATGAGGAGGAACGTGTCACTCGTGCCATCCGGGGCGGCATGCTCGCGGTGCTGGCCGATGCAACCCGCGACGACACGCTACGCGAGGTGGGCATCGATCGTGCGAAGGGGTTGATCGCGACCCTCGCGTCGGATGCCGACAACCTGTTTGTCACGCTGTCGGCCAAGACGTTAAACGGAAATTTGCAACTGTGCTCACGCGTGGCGGAGTTGGAGACCGAACAGAAGATGCGGCGCGCCGGTGCAACTCACGTGTTCGCACCCTACAATATCACCGGGCATCGCATGGCGCACGCGTTGTTGCGGCCTCATGTTTCGCAATTCATCGAATTTGCGACCAACGATATGGGGCCAGACGTCGGCATCGAGCAGGTGCATATCGGGAGCGGCAGCGCGTTCGTGAACCATACCATCGCGCAGATGCAGGTCCGGCGCGAGTTAGGCGTCATTATTCTCGCGATTCGACGAGTGGACGGATCCATGGAGTTCAACCCTCCGGCTGATGCCATGCTGTCGACCGGCGATTATCTGATCGTCATGGGCGAACACGATAATCTGCGAAAGGTGGAACGGCTGGTGAATCCCGGGGAGGCGAGATGAAAGTGCTGACGGTCGCCGAGATGCGCCAGGTAGACCGCCGCGCGATGGAGGCGGGCATCCCGGGAATCGTGCTGATGGAGAATGCGGGACACCGCGTGGTGGAGTTGCTCGAACACGAGTTTGGACCGCTGGGACAGCAGCGCATCGTCGTATTTTGCGGAAAAGGGAACAACGGTGGCGACGGATTGGTTGTGGCCCGGCAGTTACTGACACGATTGCGTCCGGCCCGGTTAGACGTGGTGCTCGCTGCGGGTGCGGAGGAGTTCTCGGGCGATGCGGCGGCTAACTGGAGTATGTTCGAAGCGGTGGGCGGCAAGGCATCGCACGACATTCCCGTGGAGGCCCGTGCGGCGACGGTAATAGTGGATGCACTGCTCGGTACGGGCATCAAAGGCTCAGCTAGCGGACGTTACGCGGAGTTGATCGGCGAGATTAATTCGGGGTTTCCGATGGCGAAGGTGGTGGCGGTGGATATCCCGTCCGGTTTGCCATCGGAGCCATCGGTGCGGGCGGATTACACGGTTACCTTCGTGGCGCCGAAGGCCGACCAGGTGATGTGGCCGCAATACGAGCGGTGCGGCGAGTTATCGGTAGGTGTGATTGGAACTCCGCCGGAGTTACTCGAGGGCGCGAAGCTGCACTTATCGGGACCCGAGGAATTTGCGGAGTTATTCGCGAGGCGTACGCCGAATTCCAGCAAGGGCCTGTACGGGCACGTGCTCGCGATTGCGGGTGGGCGAGGCAAGACGGGCGCGGCAGCGATGACTGGTATGGCTGCCCTGCGTGCGGGAGCGGGTCTGGTGACCGTGGCGTCGGCCGAGTCGGCGATCCCGCAGATTGCAGCCTATGCGCCCGAGTTGATGACGCTGCCGCTCGTCGAGACAGAAGAGGGCGCGATTACCTCGATGGCTTTCAGCGCCCTTCGCGACGAGTTAGCGAAGAAAACTGTCGCGGTCATCGGGCCGGGACTAGGGACGTATCGTCTGACGGTAGAACTGGTACGGCGGGTCTTCGACGAGGTTGAGATTCCGCTGATAGTGGATGCGGATGGATTGAATGCACTGGCCGGATCGGAGTTTCGGGCTCGCGGCGCCTTGCGCGTGCTGACGCCGCACCCGGGTGAAATGGGCCGTTTGGCCGGGATCTCGACCGGCGAGGTACAGCGAGACCGTCTGGCGGTGGCGCAACGATTCGCAGCGGATCGAAATGTGGTGCTGGTGCTCAAAGGGGATCGAAGCATTATCGCGGTACCGGATGGGCGTGCCTGGATCAATCCGACGGGGTCGGCGGCGCTAGCGACGGGTGGTACGGGCGATATCCTGACCGGGATGATTGCGGGTATGATGGCGCAGTTTCCCGATCGCGCCGTCGAGGCAATCGTCGCGGCAGTGTGGCTACATGGTCGTGCCGGACGCTTAGGGGCGATGCAAATGGGCGAAAAGCCGTTCATCGCGACGGATATCTTGAAGTATCTGCCGGAGGCGATGCGTGAGTGTGCGCCGGTTTGAGACCGCATCGGAAGAAGAGACACTCTCACTAGGCCGCACCCTGGCGCGTGAGTTACCTGCGCGCTGTCTGGTTCTGCTGATCGGCAATCTGGGCGCGGGCAAGACGACGCTGGCCAAGGGAATCGTCGAAGGTCTTGGCGCGGCGACCTCCGACGATGTGTCGAGCCCGACTTATACGCTGATACACGAGTATGGTCGCGTGTACCACATCGACTTATACCGTCTGGATACAGCGGCCGAAGTTGCGAGCCTCGGGCTCGATGAGATATTCGATAAGGACGCCGTGGTCCTGATCGAATGGGGTGAGCGCTTTCCGGAGTTGATGCCTCAGGATCGTATCGAAGTGCGATTGCGAGCCATCGACGGCGACCGTCGCGAGGTGTTGGTCTCCGGACTGGATTGCTAGTCCGATAGCCCGGTGCCGCTTCGTGCCGCGCGAAGTCGCGGATTGTTTGTCCACGACATGGCTTCGGCAGCGTCAGCATCCGGCGCCATGCTGCGGCTGCACCAAGTCGATTTGAGCCGTGTGGCGCCATTCACAGTCCTGGTGCTGGTACGTGGACGCATCGCTTCTGCAGACGTTCCACTGCTGCCATGCCATGGAGAGTCGCCTAGGAGCCTTCTCGCCTTGCATGCACCGGCCTGATGCAGAGACCGTAAGTTTCAGTCACGTAGTAGTAAGACCGCCGGAGATTCGATTTAGGTACCGCCCAGTGGCTCCGTGCCAACCGGCCGCGTGCGTGGAGAGCGTGCTCTCGAGGCGATAAGTCAGGCGGCACTGGCTGTTCGCGCCGCCGGGATTCCGCTTCCGATATCTTCCACCAACACGCGGAGTATCTCCGCAACACTCCACGCCTGCGCCATGCATCCGCCCGGCCGCTGCGGAGCATCCCCATCGAATACCTCCGGAATCTGCCCCAGCCCCACTTCGATGAGGTACTGCGAGAGCGGCTGCAGGAGCGCCGCAGCTTGCAGGAGAGCTTCCGGCGAGCGGCCCTGCACCTTGACATACGCGGTCACGAACGGACCGAGGAGCCAAGGCCACACAGTGCCTTGATGGTACGCGCTATCGCGGCTCCATGAATCTCCCTCGTAGCGGCCGCGGTAATCGGGATGAGAGGGAGACAGGCTGCGCAGACCGTACGGAGTTAGTAAGTGGTGCTCTACTACCTCAACAACTCGGGCCGCCTTATCGGGCGGAAGCAGCGTGTGGAACAGACTGACGGCAAATATCTGGTTAGGTCGGATGGACCCATCACGATTACCGCCACTTATACAGTCGTATAAATAGCCACTTTCTTCATTCCAGAACAGCCGCTCGAAATTCAGAGATGCCCGATTCGCGATCTCGCGATAGTGGGCGGCCGCCGCGTCGTCACCGAATCGTGCGGCCAGATCTTCCATTACCCGAAGCCCGTTGTGCCACAGCGCCTGGATCTCCACCGGCTTCCCGTGCCGCGGCGTCACCACCCAGTCGCCGATTTTCGCGTCCATCCACGTGAGTTGGACTCCCGGTTCGCCGGCCAGCAGCAACCCGTCCTCATCCATGCGGATCCCATATCGCGTCCCGCGCTCGTGCCAGCCGATAATATCCGATAGCACGCCGTATAGCATCGTGCGAACAAATTCGTAATTGCCCGTGTAGGCCGCGTAAGCTCGAACCGCTTCGAAGAACCACAGCGTGGCGTCAACGGTGTTGTACTCGGGGCTCTCGCCGGCATCCGGGAAACGATTCGGCAACATACCGCGATCGACGCTGCGTGCGAAAGCCAGTAGGATTCCTTTCGCTGCTTCGAATTGACCCGTGGCGAGTGTAAGTCCCGGGAGCGCGATCATCGTGTCGCGTCCCCAGTCGCTGAACCAGTGATAACCCGCGATTACCGTGCTCTGGTCGCCGCGGCGGACGATGAACTGGCTGGCCGCTTCCCGCAAGGTGCGAAGGATCGGGTCGCCGGTGGAATCGCTGTGGCGTGCGGTCTCGGACGCGCGCAGTTCGCTCACCGTAGCGGCGTTGTGGGGTTCGGTGGAGGCGATCACGACGGCAGGTTCGTCGCGCAGAGCCAATCGCAGGACAAACGGATTAAACAGGTCCTCGTGATAGTCGAGGCCGCGCCGCTGCTCGATCGCATACTCGAAGTTGCGATACCAATCCCCCGTGCGCTCCACGGTACCTTGCGTGTGCGCGAGGAACAGTTTCGGCATGCCCTGGTACGGTTCGCAACTCACCAGCCCATCGCTGATGTCAATGGATGGATTGAGCGCGCCGTTCTCGTGCGCGGTGCTGTGATAGTCGCGGAAGGCGATCAACGGCCGCAGTTCCAGCGTGGACGACCGTCCTGCAGCGCCACTCACGCGATATTGAATCACCGTGGTGTTCTCGCCCTGCACCATGAAGACCGACTTTTCGATTTCAACCCCGTCGATCTGATACACGAACACCGGGAACGGATCCTGCCGGAATTGTTTGAGGTGCAGGTAACCCTGGGGATGGATGACGCCGGGGTACCGGTTCGCCGACAGATCGGTCCGCTTCCCATCGATAACGATCGTCTCCTCGAACTTAGACAGCAAAACGCTGCGGCCCACTGGCGGCTTCGTCGCAGCCACCAGCAGACCGTGATAGCGGCGGGTGTTCAGACCCGTGATAGTGGACGACGCGAATCCGCCCAGGCCATTCGTTTCCAGCCACTCGCGTTCGGATGCAGCGTCGAGATCGCGACAGATTGCCTCTGAAACCACGCGCATGTTACACGTCCTCCAGTCAACGCGTTCGTTCAATCGCCTGCTACTACTTGTATCTGCGGTGTATCGGTATCGGCGTATGCCGTCTTGCGTTCGCCGCTCTGCTGTAACAACTTTGCGACTAGCCCCGTCCACCCAGTCTGATGACTTGCGCCAATTCCCACACCAGTGTCGCCGTGGAAATACTCGTAAAAGAGCACCAGGTCGCGCCAGTTCGGATCTTCAGCATACAAGCGATTGCTGCCGTGCACTGGCCGCCGCCCATCCTCGCCCTGCAGGAATATCCGAGTCATACGTCGCGAGATTTCTTGTGCTACTTCCCAGAGTGTCAGCATCTGGCCGGAACCCGTCGGGCATTCGACTTTGAAGTTATCTCCCAGGTAGTAATGAAACTTCTGCAGCGACTCCACCAGCAGGAAATTCACTGGAAACCAGATGGGCCCACGCCAGTTGGAGTTACCACCGAACAACCCGGTTGAAGATTCCCCGGGTTCATAGTCGACCCGGTACTCCACTCCGTTAGCTCGCAGCACATAGGGATGCTCGCGGTGAATCCGCGACACCGCGCGTATGCCGTAGTCGGAGAAGAATTCGTTCTCGTCGAGCATGAACTTCAGTACACGCCGAAGCTGCGCCTCGCCGACAATAGAGAGTAATCGCCGTGCGCCCTGGCCCGGCGTCCGCATGCAGGCGACGTTCTGTGTCAAGTCAGTGCGATTTTCGAGGAACCACTCCATCCGCCGATTGAAGCCTGTGAGCTTGTCACAAATCGCGGTCTCCAGAGTCTCCACCGCGAAGAGCGGAATAAGCCCGACCATCGAGCGCACCTTCAAGGGGTCGCGATCGCCGTCAGGCGCATGCAACACATCATAGAAGAAGCCGTCGTCGTCGTCCCACATGCTATCGCCGTCGCCGCCAAGGTGATTGATCGCATGTGCGATATAGAGAAAATGCTCCCAGAACTTACTGGCGACATCTTCGTAGGCTGGATCTTCGCTCGCAAGCTCCATCGCGATCGCAAGCAGGTTGAGGCAGTACATCGCCATCCAACCCGTACCGTCGGCTTGCTCGATGTGGCCCCCGGTCGGCAGGGGCGCGCTCCGGTCGAAAACTCCGATATTATCCAGACCTAGGAACCCGCCCTGAAATACGTTCCGGCCTTCACTATCTTTGCGATTTACCCACCACGTGAAATTCAGCAGAAGTTTGTGAAAAATCCGCTCCAGGAATTCGCGATCCCCCTTACCGCTGCGTTTCTTCTCGATCTTGTAAACTCGCCAGGCAGCCCACGCATGCACCGGCGGGTTCACGTCGCCAAGTGCCCACTCGTAGGCCGGGAGTTGCCCGTTGGGGTGCATGTACCATTCGCGAGTCATCAGCACGAGCTGCTGTTTTGCGAATTCTGAATCCACCAGCGCCAGCGGAACGCAATGAAACGCCAGATCCCATGCGGCGTACCACGGATACTCCCACTTATCGGGCATCGAGATCACATCGGCATTGTAGAGATACGGCCATTCGTGATTCCGGCCTTCAAGACGTTCCGGCGGCGGCGCCGGTTGCTTTGGATCACCATTGAGCCAGTCGCGAATAACATAGTGGTAGAACTGCTTCGACCACAGCATGCCCGCAAATGCCTGGCGCATGACATTCCGGCTATCGGCGGGTAATTCCGGCGGAATGATCGTGTCATAGAACTCGCCGGCTTCTCTGATGCGCTGATCGAACACGTCCTCAAACGTCTCGAAATTGTGCGGACTCTGCGGCGGAGCCATACGGAGCCGCACCGTTCGCGATTCGCCGGGACCAAGATCCAGCACATACCGCGCAGCCGCTTTTGTGCCAAAATGCTCAGTATTCACGGTACCCGGCTTACCGTCCACAACATAGTTGTTGATGCCGTCCTTCACATATGGCGATTGATTCGGAACGCCATAGAGCCTCTCGATATTGGTCTCGTTTTCCGTGAACAGCAACTCTGGGTCGCTATCGAATTCCAGCACGCGGGTACCGAGAGCGTAGTGCTCGAGTTCGATGGAATCGCCGGCCCGCCGGAGCGCTGGGCGCGGCGTCAAATCATTGCCCCACGACCAAGTGTTTCGAAACCACACCGTCGGCAGCAGATGGATGGCGGCTTCGTCGGGACCGTGATTCGTAACCGTAACTCGGACCAGAATGTCTTCGGTGCTCGCCTTCGCATATTCCACCACGACGTCGAAGTAGCGATTCTCGGAGAAGACCCCGGTGTCCATAAGTTCGAACTCCGGATCATGCTTGCCCCGCCGCCGGTTCTCCTCAACGAGCCAGGTATACGGAAACTCGGCCTGCGGATACTTATAGAGGAATTTCATGTAGGAGTGCGTCGGCGTGTTGTCCAGGTAGTAGTAACACTCCTTCACATCCTCGCCATGGTTACCTTGATTTCCGGTCAACCCAAACAGCCGCTCCTTCAGAATCGGATCGCGGCCGTTCCACATCGCGAGGGCGAAACAGATGAACTGGTGGCGATCGCAGATGCCGGCGATCCCATCTTCGTTCCACCGGAAGGCTTGAGATCTGGCATGATCGTGCGGCAGGTACTCCCACGCCGTGCCGTATGGCGAATAGTCTTCCCGCACCGTTCCCCAAGCGCGTTCGCTGACGTAGGGACCCCACCGCTGCCAGTGCTCGCGCTTCAGTTGTGCCTGCTCTAACCGTGCTTCTTCCTGTGTCATCTGTTTTTCCTCGCGATTCGTTTACTATAGCGACTGTTGAGCCCCAAACCCATTCTGGGAGATGTTCTCGCTGGTCTACTTTGGCGCCATTTATTCCAGTATCGTAAGGCGCTGGCGACATTTCCGGCTGGCCGCCCTTCGCCGAGTACCGTTTTGGCTTACAATCGGACAAATCCCGGAAGCAGCAGCATGGACATAACACGCCGGACAGCACTGACAGCGCTAGCCGCATCCCTCTGCCGGGCGGCAGCGCGCCTGCCTGCGAACAAGAACGTCAAATGGGCTTTGGGCGCGAACCTCTGGAACTCGTTTCCACCGGTGCCGTTCACGGACATCCTGGACGTCATGCGCGATACAGGATTCATCGGCATCCGGATGACGCAGTTTCCGCAGATTCTCGAGAAGTACGAGATCACCATCCCGCAACTCCGGCAGGAGTTGTCCAAACGGGGTCTGCAAATTATCACCATCTCGTTCAACGGTCCGACGCACGACCCCGCGCGAAGGTTTGAGGTGCTCGCTGCCGCCAAACGTGCGATGGAATTCCTGAAGCAATTCGACGCGAGCCATCTGGTTGTGTTCTCGCCGAACCGTTCCAATGCCGGCGAAGCCGCTTTTAAATCGATGTGCGATTGTTTTAACCAGATCGGCGAAGTTGCCGCTGGAATGGGTTTCAAGGCCGGTCTGCACAACCACCTGAACCAGATGGTGCAGAACGAGGACGAAGTGGATCGCTGCATGGCCTTGACTGACCCTGCGCTATTCCACTACTCACCCGACACCGCGCATCTGTACCTGGCCAACATCGACCCCGTCCGGTCACTCGAACGTCACAAGAACCGTCTCATGCTCGTGGACTACAAGGACGCAAAGCGCATTGATGGCAAGTTCCTCGATCAAATCTTCGACCTCGGCGACGGCGACATCGATCTCCCGGGTTGCCACCGTGTTCTGAAATCCATCGCGTTTAAGGGCTGGCTCTGCGTGGATCTCGACACCGCCCGCAAGGGCCCGCGTGCGAGTTACGAGCGCTGCGGAGCATACGTCGTCCATCAACTGGAACGCATCTATGTCTGATCTGTCGAGAAGGACATTCGTCATGGCCGCCGCAGGTTCCGTCGCCAACGCTCTCGATTACCGTATCATCGACCCGCACGTTCATGTGTGGAAGCACGACCCGAAGTATCCGTTCGCAAATGGTGCGCGAGTTCCCGATCGCGATGCCACACCGGAGACGCTGTTGGACCTCACGAAGGCGAACGGCGTCACGCGTACCGTCATCATCCAGGTGATCCATTACCGCTATGACAACTCGTACCTGGCCGATGTGTTGAAGCAGCACGGCGAGTATTTTCAAGGCGTGTGCCGGGTGGACCCGCTCGACCCGGCGTCACCGGATCACCTGTCGAGGCTCACCGAACAGGGATTCCGGGGAGTTCGGCTCAGCCCGGCCGGAGACGCCTCAGGCGATTGGATTACGGGCCCTCTCATGCCGCCTTTGTGGAAACGCTGCGAGGAGTCGGGTGTGCCGATGACGATTCTCGCGCCCATCACACGCATGCCGGATATCGACAAACTGGCGGCGCGATATCCGAACCTCACTATCGTCATCGACCACATGGCCGACTGTCCGCCGGGGCGGATGGACCTCCTGAACAACCTGATCGCGCTCAAGAGCTACCCGAAATTGTTTGTCAAGATTTCGCATCCCTGGTCTTTATCGAAGCAGCCGTACCCGTATCCTGACGTGCAGGAAAACATCAAGCGGCTCTATGACACCTTCGGTCCGCAGCGGCTGATGTGGGCTACCGACTGGCCGATCTGCGAAACGCACACCACCTACGTCAAGACACTTACACTAGTCCGGGACGACATGAATTTTCTGAACGCTGATGATAAACGCTGGATTTTGAGCGGGACGGTGGAACGGGTTTGGCCGTTCCCGCCATCCCGCCAATCGGAGGAAACTCGATGAAAACTGTATTCGTTTTGCTACTGGCCGCCCACGCGGCGTTCGCGCAGGGGTCGCCCTCGCACGCGGCAGCGGACCAACCCTACCCAGTTGAGTACTACTATAAAGTGCAATGGGGACACCAACAGGAGTTTCTGCAGCTTTTCCTGAAAAATCATTATCCGCTGCTGCAGAAGATGGTCGCTAGCGGTCGCATGTTATCGGTCAAAATCGAGCAGCCCGCGAACCACATGACGGAAGACTCCCGCTGGGATTACCGAGTTACCATTCGATTCAAGAACTCAACCCTCGCTACCACTGCGAACCCGGACGAGGAGCGGCTTATTAAGGAACTCTGGCCCGATCAGGAGACTTACAAACGCGAGGAGCAGCGCCGGTTCGAGATACTCCTCGCCCACTGGGATCTTCCGGTAGTTGATGTGACGCCGGCGAAACCGTAATAGCTCAGAACGGGAAGATCTTCTTCAATTCTTCCCGTGAAGGCTGGTGCCCATACTCGCAGACTTCGAAAGCTTGCGCGAACCGGGCACTCCGGCCCCGGTCTTCGCCATAGAACTTCACCAGCGCATCGCGGTACTTGTTGGCGTATCCGGCATAGCGGTCCATCAGCTCTTTCCGAACCTCGGCGCGCCGCCGCTGCTTGCCCGCCGGGTCGTCCGGATAGAGCCCGGCATAGCCGTTGGCGCCGCCTTCCTGAATCTGCGACTCCATCACCAGCAGCGCATCCACCGTCGGCTCCATCACGTCGTCAATCGCGACTGCGACGTCCGCCCGAAACGGATTCGGCCTCTCAAAGCGGTCGGGGGCGTAGAGGAATACCGGGTTCTTCTTCAGCGGCGGCACATCGGGCGTGAAGAAGGGAACCGTCACCATGTACGCCGAATCCTGCACCAGAATCGACGTGTACCGATGGTCGGGATGGTAATCGTTGGGCCGGTTCGAGATCACGACATCTGCGTTCCATTGGCGGATCAGGCGCGTGATCATGCGCCTGTTATCCAGAGTAGGCAGAATCTCGCCATCGTGAATGTCGAGAACCTCGGTAGTCACACCGAGGCGGCGCGCCACCTCCATCACTTCGCTTCTGCGCCGGAGCGCTAGCGGTCCACCGGCCATCTGCCAGTGGCCGATGTCGCCGTTAGTGGCTGACACGAGTTTCACGTGGTGGCCGGCCTTGGCCCACTTCATCGCGACTCCGGCCCCTCGGTACTCGGCGTCGTCCGGGTGCGCACCAAACACGATGATCCGCAGCTTGCCGTCTTCCGCCACCTGCGCCTGCGATTGCTGCGCGAACGCGAGCGCCATCCGCGGAGGGTGGCCCGCCGCCGTCATCCCGAGCACAAATCCAACGCCTCCGATGATGAGCACAGTAAGAGCAGAGTAACCAACACGCTTATTCATTTCGATTCTCCAGAGTAAGTTCGCCGGATTCGGTCGGCCGCAAAGTCAGGCCGGATAGGAAGCGGTGATGTAAGTCTTCAAATGGTCGATTTCTTCCCGGTGTGCGGAGATGACCCAGTTGACCAGATCGCCGATTGAGACGATGCCGATCAGTTCGCCTCGCGAGAGCACCGGAAGATGACGGACACGCCGGTCAGTCATAATCCGCATCGCGCCTTCGACGGTGTCCTCCGGAGTCACAGTGATAACCGGCATTGTCATGATTTCCGCCACTCGCGTGTCTTTTGAAGATCTCCCTTGCAGGATTACCTTGCGGGCATAGTCGCGTTCGGCGAGCATCCCGACCAGCCTGTTGTCGTCAACCACCGGAAGGGCGCCAACTTCCTTCTCGGACATGACGGAAATAGCCTCAAACACGGTAATGCCGGACGTGACAGACCAGACATTGCCGCCTTTGGTAGCGAGTACCGCACGAATACGATCGGTAGGACTCATCCGCGCCCCCTCCCAGGGGTTGGCTACCTTATTATCAAAAGGCGCGGCCCGGGTCAAGGGGATGGGTGGCCGTGTGTCACGGCAAAGTGAGAAGTTCCTATATGGGCAAAGTAGAACGTTCCGGTTGACAGCCGCGAGGCTGGAGGGATGGAACGGATTTCGATGAGCCAAGAGGAACGTGATTGGCTGGATTGGTTGAAGCGTGCCCGAGACGGGCAGGTGACGCAGAGAGTGGCCGCCGAGAAGATGGGCATCAGCGACCGCTGGGTGCGGTCGTTGCTAGCGGAGATGAAGGTGAAGGGGGATGCGGTTGTCATCCACGGGTTGCGTGGGCGTCCGTCCAACCGGCGGATTGACGAGGAGATTCGGGTGCGAGCAATGGAGATCGTAAAGTCGCCGGACTGGCACGATTTCAAACCGACGTTTGCGTCTGAGCAACTGGCCAAGCGGCATCAGATCCAAGCCAGCAAGGAAACGGTGCGGCAGTGGATGATCGCCGAGGGGATCTGGCGGAGCCAGGGGCGGAAGCTGAAGGAGGTGCACCCGTGGCGGCCGCGGCGGAGCCACTACGGCGAACTGGTGCAGTGGGACACTTCCGACCACGACTGGCTGGAAGGACGAGGAGAGCCGGTGCATCACTTGGTGCGAATGATTGACGATGCCACCAGCCGGAGTTGGGGACGCTTCGTGCACCGCGACGGCACGCGCGAGAACATGGGCGTGCTCTGGGAATATGTGGTGCGATTTGGCCGCGCTGTGGACTACTATACCGACCGCGATTCCATGTTCGCAGTGGCTTCGCGGCCCGGAGAAAGTAAGGAGCAACAGCGCCAGGCGGATCGCCTGACCCAGATTGGACGCGCGCTGCGCGAGTTGGGAATCGGCTGGATCGCGGCCTATTCTCCGCAGGCGCGTGGAACGGAGTTTTCTAACCGATCAAGATCGGTTGATCAAGGAACTCCGCCTGGCCAAAGTGAAGACGATGGAAGCGGCGAATGTGTTTCTGGAGACCGAGTATTGGCCCGAATGGAAGGCGAAATTTACGCGACCTGCGCGGGGCGAACAAGACCTTCATCGCCCCCTGGCAGAGGGTTTCGAATTGGGATCCGCGCTCAGCCATGTCGAGCACCGGATCATCACCAACAACTACACCTTTCCCTATTACAGCAAGCAGTACCAGATCGCCCGGGAGGATGTACAAGCGGGGATGAAGCGCCAAGGCTTACGTGTGGAGCTCTGGCTAAACGGCGAACTGAAGGCGCGCTACCAAGGGCGGTATGTGGGAATTCGTGAGTGTGACGTGAAAACGCCAGAGGTGCCGAAGCGCGGCCCGCGCAAAGAAGTCCGCAAGGATCACAATGCGGGAGGCCAGAGCCATTGGATGAATGGCTTCTGGAACCAACCGAGCCCGCCGCTGTGGCAGGTGATCGACAAATGAGCATGCCATCCACGCTTGGGCTTGGTTCGCTCCTCGCCGGCCGGGGATCGGATTGTGGAGATGGCGGGAAGCACTCGGCCTGCGTTTTCGAGGCATGGCGGAATCTTTCGGTTCGATGTGGTTAAAAATCCAAACCACCACCATGACCTGAGGGTGGGGTGCCGCCTTCCGTTGGTCGGCCCCCGAGCCTCAGTAGAAGGCGCGACGGAAGGGACACGCCTTGGCTCATCGTCCGCGATGAGTTCCGGCCGGCTATTCCTCGATCGGGTTGGTCGCCACCAGAGCCCGTCTCCGCTTCACCGGCACGCACAGCCTGCCACACACCTGCGGCGGGCCTTCTCACAACCGGAACGTTCTATCTTGCTCAGAACCGGAACTTTCTACTTTGCCTTGACACGGATGGGTGGCCGAGATCCGTATCTTCCGGTCTCATTCCGCATCTATTGGTAATATGGCGACAAGAACTGCAGAGAAACCGAAGTTGTTGCAGACGAACAACAGCCTTCGCAGAGAGTCCCGCGCGCAATTAAATTCGTCGAGTTGCTGAACGCGCGCCTCGCCGACACGTTCGATTTGTATTCCCAGATCAAGCAGGCGCACTGGAACGTGCAGGGCATTAATTAACTGTTTCCAGTTCCACGAGTTGTTCGACGATCTTGCAGGCGCGGTGCTTCCCTTTGTCGATTTGATTGCGGAGCGCGGCTTTAGGAGGAGTAGCGCAAGGGACCGCGCGGATGGCTGCGAGTGCCTCCACGCTGCCGGAATACGACGCCGCGCCGCACAGGGCCCCGCCCACTTGAAGGCGCTGATTGACGATCGCGGTGCGCGATGCCATCGACAAGGCAAACAAGTTAGAAGACAAGGACACGGCGGACCTGTTCACACAGATCTCGCGCGACGTCGACAAGCACTTGTGGTTCCTGGAAGCCCATACGCGCTAATCCAAGCACGCCTGCGCGCCGTGGTATATTGAGAACGAAGCCGGACAGACTGCTCCTCTGGATCGCTGTACGGTTCCTGCCTTTGTCGGGGCGTGGCTCAGCCTGGTAGAGCGCCTGGTTCGGGACCAGGAGGTCGGAGGTTCGAATCCTCCCGCCCCGACCAAATTCCTAATAGGCTTACAGACACTCCCACCTGAAACCGGGGTCCAAACAGGGTCCACCAAGCAGATTTCCACAGAAACAGAGTTCGGATGTGGACTCTGTAGGCGTTGTAGCTGTTGTAGCCATGTTTTGAATCGCAATTCCTGTCCAAAATATGTTGTTCAGACAGGATCGCGGAATCTCCCTATAGGGGCCGCACTCGTACACGGCCACAACGCCGCCGTCCTTGGCACACGGGGGCGGGCGTCCGGACGTGTGGTGCCAGGGAAGTGTGGCCGCGCGACGGGCCAGCCGTCCGCGCCCCTGGTACGCCGAATAATAGTTCGCACCGGGCGCGATTATCCCCTTGAGGTTCGGCGCGACATATCGCATCGCGGCGTGAGGTGCGTTGCGCGGTCCACTGAAGGCCTGTGCCGGTGTTCTACTAGACCGGCCGGACGAACGATTCGGCGGCGGAAGAACTCAGTTCGACGGTCAGCGCTATGGCGCTTGACAAGAGTAGACCAGTAGAACTCGGCTGAACTGACCCACTCCGAGATCAGGACTGGGAGCGGGAGCGAGATCAGGGCTGTCATCCACGCCGAAGGCGTGCGGGTGGTGTTCTATCATCCGCGCCACAGGCGCGCAGGCGGTCTACCTATTGTTGGCGATCCGTTCGAGCTTGCGGCGTACGTGCTGAAAATACTCCGGGCTGACGCGCATGCCGAGCACTTCTTCAATCACGGGGAGGAAATAAGCCAGCGAACGAATCGTGCCTAACGGCAGAGCATCGGCGGGACGCATCAGGCGCCGCGCCGCCGCCAGCACCAATGCGTTTTCGATCACGCTCACGGAGACGGCGCGTTGGTAGAGTTGCGCTGCCAGCACCCGGTCCGGCCGGCGAATCGTGCCCGCCGTTCCGGGCGTTTTGCGATACGCCTCCAGGATCAGACGAATATATTCTTCCTGGCCGCAGCCGTCGTCCATGATGGTGCACCTCAACCTTGCGGCACGCGCAACGACGGACCGTCAATGTGCACCGTGTGGCAGTAATGCCGCAGGCGGCTGAGCAACGCTTCCACCATCGGCCGGCTGCCCAGGAAATTCGGCCACTCATCATACACGAGATTGGTTGTAATAATCGTGGAATGCTGGCGGTAGCGCTCCTCCATGAGCTTGAAAAAGATGTTGGATTGCTCCGGTCTCAGATTTAGATACCCAAGCTCGTCGATCAGAAGGACATCCAGCCGCGCGAGGCGCTTGAGCAACTGCCGCGTCGAACGATCGGCCAGCGATGCATACATCTCATCGAATAAGTTCTGGGCCTTGACGAACTGACACCGATCGACCAGGCGCTGTTGTAGGCGGTAGACTTCCGGAATCCAGGCCGGCAGCGGTTTCAGATGCAGCCGCTCGACAGCGAACAGTTCGCGCGGAACTGCACGAATATGCTTCTTGTAAGTCGCATTGACCTTATCGCACCAAATCGCACCACTCCCGCGCCCACTGATTCAGATCCTCCCAACTGCGGAAGGTGCGCCCCGCCAGAAAGTTGTTTTCAATGAAGGAAAAAGGCTTATGCGCTGCAGCGCATAACCCGTTATCAGCGCAGTTCTTGGTTATGCACAGTCAGTCGTCTCCGCGGGCCTACCCACGGGGGTTTGGGGGGCGTCTCCTCTGCATAATCTTTGTCTCTGCGTCCTCCGGTCAGCATGGCAACAAGCTGGTCCGGCGCACTGAACCTCCCTTTGCGTAGGGCACGAGGAGTGAGTGCGCTGACGGCTTCCAGCTTTGCTGTCGGATCGGCCCGAAGATACATCTCAGTTGTTTGCACGCTGCTGTGGCCGAGCCAGAGAGCAACCTTCCGGATGTCGTGTGTCGTTTGGAGCATCAACATTGCAC
>JBBQGE010000018.1:0-88822 GCA_038322675.1 Bryobacterales bacterium | reverse complement strand
CATCTTCGCGGTCGTAGAACCGAAGGTCGGGCGTCACTTCACTCGCGCGACGCCCAATCGTTCCGCCGCTCAGTTCGCCTTGGTAATTCAGGAACTGGTCGCCGCTTACCCGTTTTCTCGCCGCATCCACTTGGTGATGGACAACCTCAACATCCATTGCAGGAAATCGCTCACCGACCATTTCGGTCGGACGGTCGGTGATTATCTTTGGAGCCGCCTGAAGGTGCACTACACGCCGAAACACGGCAGTTGGCTCAACCAGGCCGAGATTGAACTCAGCCTTGTGTCACGGCAGTACCTCGGCGCCCGTCGGATTCCGACACTCGAACAATTGAAGTCCGAGATCGCATCCTGGAACGCCCACGCCAATCGCGACCGGACCCGTATCCAGTGGAAATTCACCCGTAAGGCCGCCCGCGTCAAGTTTGGCTATAAAAGGAACACTTCTAAGCGGTGAAAGACCTAGCGGACTCGCCCCCTACAGTTGCAGGATTATTCGGAGACCCTCATCGACGGAGCGCTGCAGACGCGGCGGCAGCGTACCAGCGTGTTCGGACAGGAAACTGCGATCGAGGGTCAGAAGCTGGGAGACATTGACAACCGAGTCTCGGAGGAGGCCCACTGCCCGTGCGGGTAGCAGGACGTTTCCTGGAGCGTCGGCGAGTTCAATATTGCTGGTGATCGCAGCGACAATCGCGGTTTGGATCCGACTGAGATTGAAGGAGTCTGCTTGGACCACAAGCACGGGGCGTCGGTATCCGGGTTGGGAACGGCGCGGTTCGGGCAGGTCTGCCCACCAGATCTCCCCCCGCTGAATCCCGCCCACGTTTACCAGGCATCCTTTTGGATTGATTTCAATTGCGCGCGCTTCAAGGCTGGATCTACCTTCGCCGGCGCCCGCGAGTAGACGTCGTTCAGACGTTCCGTGATCGCATTCCCTTGCTGGGCCTTCAGAAACTCCTCAATCGCTCTGGCGTACAGTTGACTTCTCGAAACGCGAAGACGACGAGCCGCGGCCTCGGCTCTGCGGAAAAGGTCGTCCGGCATCGAGACGGCTGTTTTCATACCTTGAGTATAACCCGGGTTATACCGGATCCACGGAAGGGGCGACGCTTCGTGTAAGTGTGCTATGTAACCATGGATCTCGAAAGGGAGACGATGAGAACGGAACTGTTGCGATTCGACGGCGGCGTCGAGCACGATCCCGCCATCGACATGTGGCTCAAAGCGCATGCAGGCGAATTGGGAGCCATCGCGCGTGAGTGGTTTGAAGTGATGCGAGAGTCTGGGGACGAAGTCCGGGAGCTATTGCATGATGGCTGTCCGGTTGCATGTTTAGGAGATGCGCCCTTCGGCTACGTCAATGTATTCACTTCCCACGTAAACGTTGGGTTCTTTCACGGCGCGTCTCTGCCAGACCCGGCCCGATTGTTGCAAGGCACCGGCAAGTTCATGCGTCATGTAAAGCTAAGACCGGGAACGGCCACACACGGCGCAGCAATACGAAGGCTCATCGATACGGCGTACCCGTACATAAAGGCGCGCGTCGAAAACGGCTAACTCAGAGGGCGCCTTCTTGACAGAGTAGTAACGATACGCCGGCGATTCTCCGTCACCAGCACCGGAGCAACTCATCCGGCACTCAAGTTCAAGCTCTGATTTTTGAGAGGAGCGTTTCTTCGCGTAAGTCGACAGGGCTGGGGAAGTTGCGCGGCACCGCCCAGCGACATCCGACACCAACGCAGGCGACCGTCCTGGACCCAGCGATTCTCGATCTTGAAACCGAGGCCGTCCATGTAGAAAGCCAGCGATCGCTCCATGCTGGTAACCATTAGCATCGGAATCACGGCGGTTATGTTGTGAGTGGGGGCGGCAGTAGCACTCACGGCCTTACCTCTCGTTGATGGTCGCAAGTCTTTTCCGGATGTGCAAATGAGCGGGTAACGTCAGCCCGCTGCCAGGCGGCCCGAAACTTCTCGTGACCCCGGGTGTCCCACGAGGTCCAGACCCCGTAAGGACCAACCATTGAGCCGATGACGTTTGAGGTCCTCACGATAAACGCGTTCGGCCTCGGCTGATTCGCCGGCGACGAGATATGCGTGAGCCAGGTAATGCCGGGGTGGAATGAACCAGTTCGGCGGCTCACTGTAGAGGAGCCCGTCCTCTATGTCGACGGCGCGCTGGAACGCTGGAATCGCCAGGTCATAGCGTCTCGTACCGGTTGAAGTACTGCCCAAAGATGAACAGGCTCAGCCTGGGTGCCACCTTGGGAGTCACGAGTTCGGCATCAAGTTCTTTGGTGATGTTTCCGTTCATCCAATGCCACCACACGCGGGGCCGTGCGGTCGCCGGCGGATTGAGGAAAGTCGTGCCGGAGTGGGTCGGCCTTTGATTGCCCATCCTGACAAAATGCGCCGCCGGCAGCGAACCGCACGCCGTTCGGAACATCAGTGGTTCAGTGAATATCCGCCGTCGACCCTGAGAACGGATCCAACGACGTAAGACGAATCATTGGACGCCAGGAATACGGCGGCGCGTGCCACTTCCTCTGCCGCCGCGAGTCGCCCGAGGAGCAGTTGGGCGCCGCCCGCAGCGAGGTCCTCTTCTGAATAGTACGCACGCTCGCCAGGCGTGTCGGTCCAGCCAGGCTCGAGTACGTTCACGCGAATGCCCTTCCCTGCAAGCTCCACCGCCCATGTGGCGGCCATCTGATTCACCGCTGCTTTCGCACCGTTGTAGGCCGACGCGCACGGATAAGGACGGAACGAGTGTACCGAACTCACGACGATGATGTTCCCGCCGCCGTTGGATGCCATGTGGCGGGCTGCCAACTGGCAGGTGTGGAAGACACCCCACAGCGATACCGCCCACGTTTTCTCGACGTCCTCGACGGTAAGCTCAAGAAACGGTTTGCGCACACTGAATGCCGCATTGGCCACCACAATGTCCAGGCGCTTGAAGGTTGCGATTGCCTGATCGAACAGGGACTGCACCTGGTGGCGGGCGCCAATGTCTGCCTGAAGGATCCGGGCTTCTCTGCCGAAAGCGCGAATCTCACTGGCCACAGCCTCGGCGTCATCATGGTGATGGGCGTAATTGACAACCACGTTCGCGCCTTCGCGTGCGAATTCTGTAGCGATGGCGCGGCCAATGCCACGCGAGGCGCCCGTCACCAGCGCTGTTTTGCCTGCCAGCTTCAATTCCATCGTTAGCTCCTTGATGACTCACCACAGGGTGACGGCTACCGGCCAGCATAGCGTGCTTCACGTGACGTTACCCGACCATCCGCCGGCGGTCCGTTTGTTCGTGTTGCCGGCGAAGGAAGCGCTACCATGACACAGTGGAAGCAAATGATAACGCCCGCGAGCGTCTCACCGCGTTGCGAAACGGACTCCTCAAGCTGCACAAGTCGCTCCTCGATTCCGAGCGTGGCATCTACGAGCACGACATCGCAAAAATCGAATCGGCGTCTCAGTTCCTGACGCTACTGCTCGAGGATCCTCATTTCGCCTGGCTCCGTGAACTCTCCCAACTCGTAGTCGTCATCGACGAAACTCTCGACGAAAAGGACGCTCCGGCCACCTCCGAAGACGCCGACCGGCTCATCGCGCAGGCACGAGCCCTGATCGCCCCGTCCGAGAACGGCAGCCGGTTTTCGAAGAGCTACTACGAGGCCATGCAGCGCGATCCCGACGTCGTCATGGCGCATTCAGACATGCTGAAAGTGTTCGCGGGAATCTCGGCATGATGCTCTTTCGGATATCATGATCTTTTATGTCCAAACTGTCGATCCGGGACCTGATCCTCAAAAACGAAGTCGTCTTCATCCGGGTGGATTTCAACGTGCCGCTCGCGCCGGGCGGTCTTGAAATCACCAGCGACAAACGCATCCGGGCATCCCTGCCCAGCATTCAGTACGCGCTGGAACGCGGCGCAGCGCTCGTTCTCGCCAGTCACCTCGGCCGGCCGAAGGGCAAGCGCGTCGCCGATATGAGCCTCGCTCCGGTAGCAACCCGCCTCGCGGAACTGCTCCCGGGCGTCCGCGTGATCATGGCGCCCGATTGCATCGGACCCTACGTGCCGCGCCCGAATCCCGGCGAAATCGTCCTTCTGGAAAATCTGCGTTTCCATCCCGAGGAAGAGAAGAACGACCCGACCTTCGCGCAGCAACTGGCCACCGGCATCGACATCTACATCAACGACGCCTTCGGGTCGGCCCACCGCGCTCACGCATCGACGGTCGGCATGGTGCGGTTCGTCCCCGTCGCCGCAGCCGGACTGCTGATGGACAAGGAACTCGAGTACCTCACCAAAGCGACGCGAAACCCCGAGCATCCTTGTATCGCCATCCTCGGCGGCGCCAAGGTTTCGGACAAGATCGAGGTCATCGAGAACCTCCTCAACTTCGCGGACCGCATCCTGATCGGTGGCGCCATGGCCTACACATTCATGCGCGCCCAGGGCAAGCAGACCGGCAAGTCTCTTGTTGAGGAGGATAAAATCCAACTCGCCGGGGAACTCCTCGCCAAAGCCGGCGACAAACTCGTGCTGCCCGCCGATCACGTCGTCGCCGCCGAACTGAAGGCAGGCGCCGATTTCGAAGTGGTCGAAGATATTCCCGCGGACCGCATGGGCCTCGACATCGGACCCCGCACCATTGGCATGTTCTCGGCTGTCATCGCCGAGGCGAAGACCATCATCTGGAATGGGCCGATGGGCGTGTTCGAGAAGCCCCCCTTCGACATAGGCACTGTCGCGATCGCCAAGGCAGTGGCGGCATCGCCCGCTATCTCGGTAGTCGGCGGCGGCGACTCGGAGAAGGCCGTCAAAACGGCGGGAGTCAGCGACCAGATCTCGCATGTATCCACCGGCGGCGGCGCATCTCTCGAGTTCCTCTCGGGAATCGAACTGCCCGGCGTGGCGGCATTAAACGACAAACAATGATCATCAGGGGCGGCAACCTGACGCCGCCCCGATTTTACGAATTCTTGACACTACCGGAACAACCTGCGCCCTCCATTCCGCGTTTCATTGGGTATGGGCATGCGTTGGTTGTTGTTGGCATTTCTGGGACTCATTTCCGCTACATTTCTCATATCCCGGGAACCTGTAAATCCACTGGTGGATCCTCGACGGACCGCGGAAGCTCACCTCGAAATCCCACGGAATGTTTCAAACATACTGCACCGGGCTTGTTACGACTGTCATTCGAATGAGACGAAATGGCCGTGGTACACCCGGTTCGTGCCGGCGCGGAAATTAGTGGCTCACGATGTCGAGAAGGGCCGCAAAACCATCAATCTCTCCGAATGGCCGAGCGCGAACAAGCGCGTGGGTGCGAGTTGGCTGCTGGCAACCTGCTCCGGCCTCAAGTCCGGTGCCATGCCGAAGCCGCGCTATCTCTGGCTGCACCCCGGCGCGCGTGTGTCCCCGGCGGAAATCGATCAGATCTGCGAATGGTCCCAATCGGAAGCCAGACGTCTGATCGCCGAAGCCCGCAAATGATCGTGCTACTTTGGCGGCTTCCGCCGGCCAGTCGTTGCGAAAGCGTCGAGCTTGATTCGCATCTGACGGCGCGTGCTGTTGCACACCAATTCGCAAAGCCGGAAGACGACCGGATCGGCGATGGCATAGAACACGCTGGTTCCGTCGCGGCGCCGCGACAATAGCCCGCCCTCATACAGCGCACTCAAATGACGCGAGGTATTGGGCTGATGCCCTCCGAGCGCCACCGTGATCTCGTTCACGTTACGCTCCCCGTGCTCCAATAACTGCAGCAGCCGCAAACGAACCGGTTCGCCCAGCAGTCGGAATCGGTGGGCGACCGCATCCACCATTTCATCGGTCATCGAGTGTGCCCCAGCCTTCATTTGTATTGAATGGCGTCTTGCCATCGATGAAAGTTACTTGTACCCGAATACTTGACTCTATGCGTATATGTGCATATAGTAAACCAATCACGGGGCGTGAGGAACTTGGGACTGAGGAGCGATGCAATGCGATCATTGGTATACATATCTTTTGCTTTGGCCGGAGTCGTGCAAGTCTCCGCGCTGGGCGACACTCGCGAACAGCCCACGACGCCACTCAACGTGTCGCCGTCATCTATGGAATTCAAAGCTGCACCGAATGGTGCGGCGCCACCCAACCAGACTCTTCAGGTGACATCGTCGCCTTCGTCACGCTACACCGCCACCGTCAACGCACAGGCGAACGGCCGCACCTGGCTCACTCTTTCGCCGGCCGGAACCCTCAGGATCAGCCAGAAACTGACGATCACGGCCAAAACTGCCGGTCTCCGCGCGGGTAAGTACAAAGGCTCGGTGATCGTCTCGAGCGGATCGAGCACGGTGACCATCCCCGTAACCCTCAAACTCGAATCGGGCAGCGGTTCCGATGGAGGCAGCGGTTCCGATGGAGGCAGCGGTTCCGGTGGAGGCAGCGGAGGCGGCGGTGCCCCGGGAAAATTCAAACTGATCGGCTGGAACGACCTGGGGATGCACTGCATGGACGGCAAGGATTATAGCGTCTTTGCGGTTTTGCCACCCTACAACACGATCCATGCGCACCTGCTCGACAACAGCGGCAGGCTCGTGATCTCGGACGTTGGCTACACGGTCACGTACGAGGCGATCACGGATCCGCTCACGAACAGCCGTAACACCACTTCGATAGGAAAAACGAACTTTTGGAGCTTCGCAGAGGCGCTCGGGTTCGGGGCGCTGAGTCCCGACAAGGGGCTGAAGGGATATGCAATGCCGGGTGTGCAGAACACTCCGCAGGCGATGACCTTCACCAATAGCGACAACACCTGGCTGGCCGAAGGCATTCCAATCCTTCCCTACCCCGACGGCGGCACGCCGAAAGTGAATTACCTGCCGATGATGCGGCTGGTGGCGAAGAACTCGCTCGGAACGGTCCTGGCAACTACGGATATCGTGCTGCCGACGTCGGATGAGATGCTGTGCTCGACGTGCCACGCCTCGAATACCGGCACGGGGGCGGCACGGCCGATGGCTGGTTGGGCGAACAATGCCGATGCGGCCAAGGACGTCAAGTTCAATATTCTGCGCAAACACGACGACCGGTTCAAAAACAGTCCGGTATTTCAGAATGCCGTATCCACGCTGAAATTCGATCCGGCGGGGTTGGAAGCGACGGTAGCGAAGCAGCCGATCCTGTGCGGATCGTGCCACTCGACCAATGCGTTGGGAACGCCGGGGTTCGCCGGGATTCAGCCGCTGACGACGGCCATGCACGGCCTGCATGCGGAAGTAATCGACCCGGCGACAAACGCGAGTCTTGCGAGCGCCACGGGCCGTGATGCCTGTTACCGGTGCCATCCTGGTCCGAATACGCAGTGCCTTCGCGGGGCGATGGGAACCCTGAAGGCGGCAGACGGCTCCAACGCGATGGAGTGCCAGAGTTGCCACGGGAGCATGAGCGCGGTGGCCACATCCACCCGGAGTGGATGGCTGGACGAGCCATCGTGCCAGAGCTGCCACACGGGAACCGCCACCAGCAACAGCGGCCAGATTGTCTACACCTCGGTGTTTTCGAGCGCCGGGGTGGTGCGGCCCGCTGCCGACCAGACCTTTGCCACGAACTCGAATACGCCGGCCGCCGGGCTGGATCTGTACCGGTTCTCGAAAGGCCATGGCGGCCTGCAGTGCGAATCCTGCCATGGTTCGACGCATGCGGAGTTCACCACCTCGGTAGTGAACGACAACGTTCAAAGCACGAACCTGCAGGGCCACGCGGGAACGCTGGCGGAGTGCTCGGCGTGTCATAGCACCGTTCCGAGCGATGTTACCGGCGGACCGCATGGACTTCATCCCATCGGAGCCACCTGGGTGCAGTCGCACCACGACGTCGCTGAACGCAGCGGGGCTTCCACTTGCCGGACCTGCCACGGCCTTGACTATCGCGGAACCGTGCTATCGAAGATGCAGGCCGACCGCACTCTCGATGGGCGATTCTTCGCTCGTGGAACCATGATCGGCTGCTATAGCTGCCACAACGGACCCAACGGCGGTTGACCGCCAACTGATAAACTGGTGAGAAAGCAGTTTCCCACTATGCACTCTCGCCGGAATTTTCTGGGCAAGGTCGCCGGCGGCCTTGCCACATCCCTTGCGGCGCCAACCGCGACCGTCCTGGGCGCTAACGAACGGATTCGACTCGGAGTCATCGGCATCGGCGCACGCGGATCCGAGATCACCCAACTGGCGATGGCCTGTCCAGGCGTGGAGGTGGTTGCGTTTGCCGATGTCTACACGCGCCGCCTCGACGACGCCAAAAAATTCGCGCCGAACGCGGCTACCTACCTCGACCACCGGCGTCTTCTCGAAGACCGATCCATCGACGCCGTCCTGATTGCGACGCCGCAGCACCTGCATTGCGAGCACTTCGTCAACGCGCTCTCGGCCGGCAAGCATGTTTACCAGGAAAAGACGATGGCCTTCACGGTGGATCACGCCAAGCGAATGCGCGACGCCTACAAGCGCGACGGCGGAAAGCATGCCGTGCAGATCGGCCATCAATCCTGCTCCTCCGGCCAGATGACCGACGCACTCGAATTCCTCAAGGGCGCAAAGGGCGCGGCCGGGGGCGAGATGCTCGGGAAAATCACCGCCATCCATGCCCACATGTACCGCAACACGCCCCACGGCAAACCGCAGTGGGCCCGCCCCGTGTATCCGGACATGAACCCGGAACATATCCTGTGGACTTCGTTTTTGGGCGAGGCGCCGCAGCGCGACTTCGATCCCAACCGCTACATCAACTGGCGCTTCTTCTGGGATTACTCGGGCGGCAACGTCTACGAGAACATGTGCCACCAGATTGCGTTCTGGTATCGAGCCCTCGACCTGCAGATCCCGTCGAAAGTCACCATGACCGGCGGCATCTATCTCTGGAAAGACGGCCGCGAAGTTCCCGACACCATGAACGTCGCGCTGGAACATCCCGAAGAGATCCTGTTCAGTTGGGACTCGGGCTTTGGCAACTCGGCGCTGGGCGCATCCGAAGATGTGCTTGGAACCGACGGAACCATTTCGAAGTCCGCGCAGATCCGCTATAGCCCGCAGAAGATCAACCGGCCCAACGGCGCGGAGATCCTGGGACGCACCACGGCCTCGCCGCTGGCGCACATGCAGAATTTCTTCGACGCGGTCCGCACCGGCAAACCTACCAACTGCCCCTTCGATACGGGATTCCGGGTATCGATCGCCTGCCGCATGGCGGTAGAGAGCTATCGACAGGGCCGTTCGGTTCGTTGGGACCCGGCCGCCGAACAGATCGTCTGACCGGCCGATTTTACGGAAGAAAGCCAAAATCTACCCGCAGTCACAGCACCGATACGGTTCGCCACCGTTTCCTTCCAAGCTCCTCAAGCTCGACCGTACGGCCGCGAGCGCGGCGGCTCGTGCCGGCGTGTCAGGCCATCGCTCGATCAGGTGCATCCGGTAATGTTCCATCGCGATCCAGGCTTGTAGCATGGCTAACTCCTTCGAGAATGTAGTGACATCCGGTAGCAGCGAGTTACCATTTGTCCTCTCGCCCTCAGGATGGCGGGAGGCCGCCAAAACTCCCGAGGGTCCGGTACCCCCGCATCGCGCCACACGCCGGCCCCGATCTTATTGACAATACGACCCTTACTCGCCGGCGCCCAGGGCTGAAAATGTTTTTTTGAGATCTGTGAACGCCAGCCCGGAGCGGACCAACTCGCGCGAGAATAGATCTACAGGAGGATCATTTCCCATGCGCTTGCTGGCAATCGGGCTGTTACTCTCGTCACTCGCTGCCGCACAACACTCCACCCCGGCCCAGTGGAAGACTCTGCCCCTGATCGTGAACGACAAAATCGACCCCGCCTGGAAACACGTCGATTGGGGAGGATTCGACGTCGATCAGAATGCCGCACGCACACAACCCGACCCGCGCGGAATGGGCCTGCTGGTGTATACGCCGACCAAATTCGGCGACTGCCAGATTCGAGTAATTTATCGCAGCGAAAAACCAAGCTCCAACTCGGGCGTTATTATCCGCTTGGACGACGGCATCCTCAGCAGAATCGGCGAGAAGACTAATGGGGTCGTGCGCGAAAAAGACGGGCAACTCTCACCGGACATGGTCAGCAGAATGAAGGCATCCTCGGAAAAGCAGATCGGCGCCTGGTACGCGGTCCATCACGGTTTCGAGGTGCAGATCGAGGATTCGGGCGACGCGTGGCATCGCACGGGCGCCATCTATTCGCTGGCCCAGGCCGACCCGCTTCCGCCCGCGCCCGCATCGGGATGGCGGACCATGATCATCACGTTAGACGGCGACCGCGTGACCGTCGATGTCGACGGGAAGACGGTCACCAAATTCGATTCGGCCTCGTCGAATCTTCCGCCGCGGAAAACCTGGAGCGAGCCCATCCGCGAGATCAAGCGTCCCACTCACGGCTACATCGGCCTGCAGAACCACGATCCCGGCGACATCGTCTGGTTCAAGGAGGTGGCCGTCCGCAGCCTCCCAGCCAAGCCGTAGACGCACGTCAGAGCCGAACTTCACCGGGCACCTGCAACCCGCGCATGCTACCCGGCATCCAAATAGAGAATATCCTCCCCGATCCTACCGGATGACGGTAGCTTGTGATCACCTCACGGTAGAATAAAAGCTGGACTTCTATGCTAGACGCGATACTCGCGAAGATTTTCGGGACGACGAACGAGCGCGAGGTAAAGCGCATGCGCCCCATCGTCGTCGCTATTAACGACCTCGAGCCGGAGATGCAGAAGCTCTCGGATGTCGAACTGGCGGCGAGGACGCCGGATTTCCGACGGCAGCTTGCCAACGGCGCCGCACTCGACGACCTGCTGGTCCCTGCCTTCGCCGTCTGCCGCGAAGCGGGCCGGCGCATGCTGAATATGCGCCACTTCGACGTTCAGCTCATCGGCGGCACGGTGTTGCATCGCGGCAAAATCGCCGAGATGAAAACCGGTGAAGGTAAGACCCTGGTGGCCACCTTGCCGGTGTATCTGAATGCCCTGGCGGGAAAGGGCGTCCACGTCGTCACCGTCAACGACTACCTGGCCAGTCGCGATTCCGACTGGATGGGCCGCATCTATCGCTTCCTCGGCCTCGAGGTAGGCGTCATCGTTCACGACCTCGACGATGGCGAACGGCAGCGCGCTTATCACTCCGACATCACCTACGGCACCAACAACGAATTCGGGTTCGATTATCTCCGCGACAACATGAAGTTCCGGCTGGAGGATTGCGTCCAGCGCGAGCATAGCTTCGGCATCGTGGACGAAGTCGACTCCATCCTGATCGACGAAGCGCGAACCCCGCTGATCATTTCGGGGCCCAGTGAGGAGTCCACCGACAAGTACCACAAGGTGAACCGGATCATCCCGAAACTGGTGCGCGGCGAGGTAATCGAAGGCAAGGAGCCAGGCGAGAAGTACTACACGGGCGACTATACCGTGGAAGAAAAGCATCGCTCCGTCGCCCTGACCGAAGAAGGATTCGATAAGTGCGCCCGTATGCTCGCCCTCCCCAGTTTGTGGGACATCGAGCACATGGAATGGAAGCACCACGTCGAGCAGGCCCTGAAGGCGTTCGTGCTCTTCCATCGCGATAAGGATTACGTGATCAAGGACGACGAGGTCATCATCGTCGACGAATTCACCGGGCGCCTGATGCCGGGCCGCCGGTGGAGCGATGGACTCCACCAGGCGGTGGAAGCAAAGGAAGGCGTGAAGATCCAGCGCGAGAATCAGACGCTGGCCACCATCACTTTCCAGAACTACTTCCGCATGTACAAGAAGCTGGCCGGCATGACCGGTACGGCTGAGACGGAAGCGGCGGAATTCCAGAAGATCTATAACCTCGACGTCGTCGTCATCCCGACCAACCGCCCCCTGCTGCGCAAGGAGCATGCGGATGTCGTATTCCGCACGGAGCCGGAGAAGTTCCGGAATGCCGCCAAGGAGATCAAAGAGCGTCACGAACTCGGCCAGCCGGTTCTGGTGGGCACGATCTCAGTCGAGAAGTCGGAGCACCTGTCGAGCCAGTTGAAAAAACTCGGCGTCAGGCACGAAGTGCTGAACGCGAAGAATCACGAACGCGAAGCATTCATCGTGGCGCAGGCCGGACGCAAGAGCGCCGTAACCGTGTCCACGAACATGGCTGGGCGCGGTACCGACATTCTGCTGGGCGGCAATCCCGAGTTCATGGCGAAGGAGCATCTGCGCAAAGAGGGCAAGGATCCCGATGCGCTGCAGACGGCTGCCGTCGGGAGTTCGGAACGCGCCGAGTGGGATGCGGTCTACGGGCGCTACAAGGCCGAGACCGCAACGGATCACGACGAAGTCATCGCGCTCGGCGGCTTGCATATCGTCGGAACCGAGCGTCACGACTCGCGCCGAATCGACAACCAGTTGCGTGGACGCGCCGGACGTCAGGGCGATCCCGGCAGTTCCAAATTCTTCCTCTCACTGCAGGACGATCTGCTCAGAATCTTCGGCGGCGAACGCATGCAGAATCTGATGCTGCGGCTCGGAATGGACGAGGATGTGCCGATCGAATCCGGCATGATCACCAAGCGGATCGCGGCGGCCCAGAAGGCAGTTGAAGCGCAGAACTTCGCAGCTCGAAAGCACATTCTCGAGTACGACGACGTCATGAACAAGCAGCGCCAGGCCATCTACGGATGGCGGCGCCAACTGATCGAGGGCGAGGATCAGAAGAAGCGGGTGCTGGAGATCGTCGAGAATATCGCTGGCTCGTGCGTCGATCAGCGGTGTCCGCAATCGGCGCACACGGAAAACTGGGACCTGGCGGGCCTGCAGGCGGACATGCTGACGCAGTTCGGCGTCAAGATCAATACCGGCGAGCTGTCCACGATGGAACGCCGCGAGTTGGAAGGGTCGGTCGTCGACCTGCTGACCAAGCGGTACGACGAAAAAGAGGGCCTCGTCGGTCCGGAGATCATGCGGCAGACCGAACGCATGATCATGCTGAACGTCATCGATAACCAGTGGAAAGACCACCTGCTGTCGATGGACCATCTGAAGGAAGGCATTGGCCTGCGCGGTTACGGACAGAAGGACCCGCTGGTCGAGTACAAGAAGGAATCCCGGGTCATGTTCGACGACATGATCGAACGCGTCGAGGATGAAACCGTACGGTTCCTGTACTTCCTGCAGCGTGCCGATGAAGGCAACTATCCGTCGATGCCCTATCCCGACATCGACGAGTTCGACGACGACGACGAGGATGAAGGCGGCGAACCGGTGGCGGTGGCGGCACAACCGAGCCGCGCGGCGCAGAACGCACTCCTCGATTTCACCAAGAACATCCAGCGGAAAAAGGACAAGGAACTGGCGGCGCTGCAGATGGTGGGCGGCGACGGCAGTTCGGCGGCGACTCAGCCGGTCATTTCGCAAAAGAAGGCCGGGCGCAACGATCCCTGTCCCTGCGGCAGCGGGAAGAAGTACAAGAAATGCTGCGGACAATAGGCATCACACTCGGAGCGGCGGTCTTATCGGCCATTCCGATGTTCGCGGCCGCCAACCTGCTGCCGGCGCGGTTCGCGGGGGCGGCTGCGACCGGCACAACCGCGGTACAACCGGCCGACCCCGGGCTGTTCGACGAGTTCGGATTCGAAAAAGCCGAACACGTGAAGTACGGGCCCGTCACTGTAACGGCGTGGCGGTTCCGCGATTCCACCGGTGCCATGTCGGCTTTCCAATCCATGCGGCCAGCGAAGGGGACGCTGATCGATCGCGGCAACTACGTCATCGAGTTCGATGGCAAGGTTCCGGCGGAACCGGTCCGGCAACAACTCTACAGCCAACTCCCGGAGTTCCAGCATTCGGCGCTCCCGGTCATCAGCACGTATCTTCCGACCCAGGGTCTCATCGCCAACTCCGAGCGCTACATCACGGGACCCGTTGCACTCGCGAAATTCGAACCGAGAATTTCGCCGTCAATGGCCGCATTTCATCTGAGCGCGGAAGCGCAAGTGGGCCGATATCGGACGAAGTCGGGCGAAATGGATCTGGTGATTTTCGATTATCCCACTCCGGCCATGGCGCGGCAGAGAGTCGACGAGTTCCGCAAACTGCCGAACTCGCTCGCCAAGCGAACGGGGCCGCTGGTCATCGTGATTCCAAATGTCGCCAACGCGGACGATGCCGAGCGTCTGCTGGCGAAAGTCACTTACGAAGCTAACATTACCCTGAACGAGAAACCTCCGAACGCCGAGGTAAGAAGCTTCGCGCGCACGATTCTGGACTACATGGCGCTGGCGGGCGTCATCATCGTATTTTGCGTGTTCTCCGGCGTATTGTTTGCGGGCGTTCGAATGCTGGCTCGCCGATTGGGCGCGAATGTCGGCGACGAGTCGATGATCACGCTGCATATCGAAAGGTGAGTAAGACGGTGGCGGCCCCAGCGATCGCCACACACCCGGCGGGAGTGGTAGCATGGGGCTCAATTGCATGTCCGAGCCTGCGTCTGGTGCCCACGAAGTCTCCGCTGAAGCAAGAGTCTGCCTCGACCGGCTCTTGGCGAGCGACATTATCACGCGTGCCCCGCGGGTCCATTCGGTTCTGCAGTTCCTGGTAGATGCGCTGCTCATCGGCCGGGTCGACCAACTCAACGAGCACAACATCGGAAAAGCAGTGTTTCACCGGCCCGACGGGTACAACCCTTCGGAAGACAACATCGTGCGTGTCACCATCAGCAACGCACGTAGCCGTCTGGAGCAGTATTACCGCGAGGAGGGACTTCAGGACACGTGGATTCTCGAGATTCCCCGTGGGCGGTATGTCCCGGCGTTGCACAAGCGGGAGTCAGCGCCGGTGCACGTGCCGAAAATCGAGTCGTCGCTGGTGGTGCCCGCCAATCTGCCAGCATCGCGGGTGCGCCGTACGAAGCCATGGGTGATCGGTGCAGCACTGTTCGTCGCGGTGTCGCTCGGCGCATGGGTCTTCTCCTCACGTTCTGTTGGGCGGAGCGATGTTCCCGAGAGCGCCGGGCTGCTGCAGGATCTGTTCTTCCGCCCCAACCGGCGGGTGGCTCTGGTGGTGACAGACGCAAACATGCAGGCGTACCGCCACATCTTTCAGCGGACGGTGCCGCTCGAAGCCTATCTCGCGGGCGATTACGACCAAGGCCAAGCCGACGATAGCGAGACGGTGAAGCGGGCGCGGCACTACTCGAACCTGCAGGACAGCACTAACGTCACAAGTGTCGTGATCGCGATGGGGATTCAGCGGGCTGCCTATCCGATAATCGTCCCGGTGCGGCATCCGCGAGAGATGTCTATCCGCGACATGGAACGGGACAACGCGATTCTGCTGGGCGGCCCGTGGATCAACCCGTGGTGCCAGTTGTTCGAGCCGCGCCTCAATTTCCGCATCCTTCCGAATTTGCAGGACGTCTCCGGGTCCCGCATTGAGAACGTGAACCCGGCACCGGGCGAACCAAAGCAGTTCGATCCGCATGCCGCGGGCACGTTTAACGTGAGTTATGCACGGATCGCTCTGGTGCCGAATCTTTCGGGGTCGGGGAAGGTTCTCCTGCTGGGCGCGAATCACTTTTACTCGCTCGAAGCTGCCGGCGATTTCGTGACCACGCCGGGTGGACGGCGGCAGATTCTGCAGTGTCTTGGAGTTCGCCGTTCCGCTCAGCTTCCTAACATGTTCGAGATCGTGCTGGAGGTTGTCGGCATCCGGTCGACGCCCGAAAGCGTACGCATCGTCGCGCACCGGCCCTTGTCTACGAAGTAGCGCAACTCTCCTGTAATCAGCGCGATTAACAGTAAATCGAACGCGTTTCGCAGTCAATTGCGTGGCGCAGGATCCGGCCCGGTTCTAGACTCGATCCCAATGGTTCCCAAGGACTGCGGATCGGGTGCCTCGATATGCCCCGTCCGCCGCTACATCGGGACGTACCGAAAGGCGCTATGTTCAGATCCAATCCAACTCCAGGAAAGCAGCTGACGAGGCTGGTTCCATACTTCGCGCTGATCCTATTTGCGCTCTATTCATCGCTAGCGTTCGCGCAAACCGCCTCCATCCAGGGGAGTGTCACCGATCAGTCGGGAGCGGTGGTTCCGAACGCGACCATTACCGTTGCCAACACGGACACGGGCGTCCGGCAGACCACCACCACCAACGGGCAGGGTATCTACGTCGTGCCGTTTCTGCAGCCGGGCAACTACTCGGTAAAGGTGGAGCGGCAAGGCTTCGAGGCGGCCACGCGCCCGGGTGTCAAACTGGTCATCAATCAGAGCGCGGGCATCGACTTCACACTACAACTCGGCTCATCCACGCAGACGGTAGCCGTCAGCGCCGATGCTGAAATTTTGCAGACGCAGGATGCTTCTGTCGGCCAGGATGTCGACTCGAAGACTATCTCCACACTGCCTTTGAACGGCCGCGACTACACGCAGTTGGTCACGCTGGCCGCCGGCGCCGCGCCGAACACGAACTCGCGAGCGAAGAACGGGTTCACGCTGAACGGCAGCCGGACCTTCCAGAACACGATCCTTCTGGACGGCATCGACAACAACAATTACATCCTGGGTACCGATACCGGGAACATCAATGCGCTGACGCCGTCGGTGGATGCGATTCAGGAGTTCAAACTCGAGACGGGGAATTACGGGGCCCAGTATGGGCGGGCCGCCGGCGGTGTGATAATCGTGTCGATCAAGTCGGGGACGAATGCACTGCACGGGTCGGCGTTCGAGTATCTGCGCAATGACAAACTCGACGCGAACGACTTCTTCGCGAACCGGAACGGTCTGAAACGTCCGCCGTTGCGGAGGAATCAGTTCGGCGCCACGCTCGGCGGGCCGGTTGTAAAGAATCGCAGTTTCTTCTTCGTGAGCTACCAGGGCGAACGGCAGACCAGTTCGAGTTCGGGAGCCACCACCGTCCCGACACCGGCCATGGTTCATGGCGACTTTTCCGGTGTCGCGTCGGTTTATAACCCGTTCGCGCTGGTCAATGGCAAGCGGCAGCAATTTCCGAATAACATGATCCCCACGAACCTGCTGGATCCGTCCGGCGCGAAGCTGGCGGCGCTGTACCCGGCTCCGAATCTCTCGGGTCTGGTCAACAACTACGGATTCAATCAGCCACTGACGCTGAACGCGGACGAACTCGATTCACGCTTCGACGAGCAGATTACCTCCAAGGATCTCGCCTTCTTCCGGTACAGCCGCGGGATTACCGAGAGCGATCAGGGTTCAGTGTTTGCCAGCCCGGGGAACGGCGGCAGCGGGTTTGGCCAATATCCATTGAATCAGCCAATTCGCGGATGGTCCGCGGCCACGGGCGAGACCCACATCTTCTCTCCCACGGTAGTGAACGAATTCCACGCCGGCTACACGCACTTGGACTCGACGCAGATCGGTCCGGAGACCGAGCCGTTGTTCGGCCAGTTCGGCATTGGCGGCGTTCCACCCTTGGACGGCCTGAACGGTCTTCCGCAGATCACTTTGGCCGGCTTCTCGTCGCTGGGCTCGCGCAACTTCAATCCCAATCCGAAACTGGTGCAGGTTAGCCAGTTGAACAACACGGTTTCCTGGATTAAAGGCAAGCACAACCTCAAGGCCGGCTTTCAGATGTTGCTCACGCACAACTACGCGGGGACATCGAACAATGCACGCGGATCGATGAACTTCAACGGGCAATATACGTCTGAGACACCAGGGAAAGGAACGGGGTCGGCGATCGCAGACTTGTTACTGGGGCAGACGAACACCGCTGCCATCAGCACGCCGCTCATCGGGCGACTTCGCAATCGCTACTACGGGTTCTTCATCGACGATACCTGGCGACTCACGGCGAAGCTGACGCTGAATGCCGGGGTCCGCTACGATCTCCAGACACCGCTGTTCGAACGCGATGACCATATTGGGAACTTCGATCTCGATCAGAGCAGCGCGACATACGGGACGCTGGTGGCGGCATCGAGCGGCGGGATCGCATCGCGCTCCTTCGTGCAACTCGACAAGAACAACTTTGCGCCGAGACTCGGGCTGGCGTACCAGGTGACCCCGAAGACCGTGGTGCGCGGCGCGTTTGGAATCTTCTACGGAGGGCTGGGCTATCAGGACATCGCGCACAGCGGGTCGGCGAATCCTCCTTACTTTCTCAGCGTGAGTATTCCGTCGGCAACGAATTCGGCGCTCTCCAATATGGTTGTTTCGAATGGCTATCCGGCGGGGATCCTGGTGCCGGCGAATGTCCAGAACCCGAATCTGTTCTCGATAGCGAGTAGCTATCCGATGCCGGCTACGGATCAATGGAACTTCAGCGTGGAGCAGCAGATTCCGGCGAACGTGGTAGTTACCTTGGCGTATGTCGGTTCGAGCACATCGCACTTGATGGGCGATGTGGATTTGAACGCGCCCCCGCCGGGTCCGGGAGCCATCAATCCTCGGCGCCCATTCCCACAGTTCGGCACGATCGTGTACCAGTCGACGTATGGTCACTCGACCTATAACGGGCTGCAACTCACGGTGCAGCGGCGATTCACAAAAGGCTTTTCGCTGCTGAGCACGTACACCTGGAGCCACTCGCTGGATAACGTCCTGAATAATGAGGATGGCGTGGGAGGTTCGGTGACGCAGGATCCGCATAACACGGCTGCCGAGAAGTCCTCGGCCGGATTCGACGTGCGCCATCGTTTTGTATCCAGCGTGATTTACGAAGTACCGCTGGGACGCTCAGGACATTTGCTCGGCGATCATGCTTTGTCGCGGGCGGTCCTGGGTGGCTGGCAGTTGGGCGGAATCCTGGTCGCGCAATCCGGGCATCCGCTCACGCCGGGAGTTTCTCCGAATCCTTCTAACTCAACCACGCCCGAGCGCCCGGATCGTGTATGTGATGGCAATACAGGCAACGGCAACATCGACCAGTGGTTTCAGGTTTCCTGCTTCGCGCTGCCCGCGGCGTACACGTACGGTAACTCGGCGCGGGGCACCATTCTTTCACCGGGGCTCGTGAATTTCGATGGGATGCTGGCCCGCAGTTTCGCTATTGGAGAGCGGGTGCGGCTCGACTTTCGGGCGGAAGCGTTCAACCTGACGAACTCGGCCCATTTTGGCGCGCCCAACACTACCATCGGCACGGCGCAGGTAGGGAAGATCACCAGCACGGCATCGCCGAACCGCCAACTGCAGTTTGCTGCCAGGTTGGTGTTCTAAGTCGCTAGAGGTCTATTCATGAGCAACTCATCGATCAATCGCAGAGAGTTTTTTGCGAGTGCCGCCGTCGCGTCTTTGGGCCAGGCGGAAGCCGCGACGCCGGCCGAGAAACCCAATATCGTCCTGATTGTTTGCGACGATTTGGGCTACGGCGATACGGAGCCCTACGGAGGTCTGCCCACGCCGAATCTCAACCGCATGACAAGCGAGGGCATACGGTTCACGAACTACTGCTCGGCGGGCGCGATCTGTTCGTTCTCGCGAGCCGGCTATATGACTGGACGCTACGGAATGCGGATGGGATGCCTGGGGGCATTCTTCCCGAATCACGACGGGATCGACCTGTCCGAGAGGACGATGGCCGACGTCCTGAAACCGGCGGGCTATAAGTCGATCTGCATCGGCAAATGGCATCTTGGGGACACGCCGAAGTATCTCCCGACTAATCGGGGCTTCGACGAGTTCTACGGAATTCCATACTCGGTGGACATGGAGCCGCGGCTGCTGATGCACAACACGGAAATCCTGGAGCGTGAAGCGGATCTCGATTCGCTAACTACCCGTTACACGGAAAAAGCTGTCAAGTTCATCGAAGAGTCGAAGAACTCACCCTTCTTACTCTATCTTCCGCACTCGATGCCGCACGTACCTCAGGGCGTTTCTTCCAAGTTCCGTGGTAAGTCGAAGCAGGGCATGTACGGCGACGTCGTGCGGGAGATCGATTGGAGCGTCGGGGAGATCTTTGCGTCGCTGAAGAAGAACAACCTGGATCACAAGACACTGGTGATATTCTCGTCGGATCATGGCCCGTGGTATCAGGGCGACCCCGGGCGTCTGCGCGGCCGCAAGTGGGACACCTATGAAGGTGGTTTCCGCGTCCCGTTCTACGCGAGGTTTCCCGGCGTGATCCCGGCGGGGAAAGTCTGCCATGGACTGATGTCCTCGATGGACATATTACCGACGGTCGCGAGGCAGTGCGGGGCGGCGCTTCCCGAGAAGCCGCTCGACGGCATTGATGCGTGGCCGCTGCTGACCGGTAAGACGCCTTCGATAGACCGGGAAGCCCTGCTGTACTTCCACCACGTCGGGGCGGGCATGCTGCAATGCGCGCGCTGGGGCAACTGGAAACTGCACATGGCACGTTTCGCGGGGGTGTATGGCGCCAACGTACCAGTCGGGACCAATGTGCTGCTGGGCCGGCCGGAGTTATATAACATCTCCGAAGAACCGACCGAGAGTTATGACGTGGCAGCCATGCACCCGGAAGTTGTCAAGGACATTCAGGCGCGCGTGGACCGGCTCATGCCGGGCTTCCCGCAGAATATCCAGGATAATTGGGCAGCTACCCGGAGCCGGGTGGCGACGCCCAAGAACATCGGGCAGGCTCCGATGTACCCTCCCGCGCCGGCGCGGACCGGTGGAGCGGGTGGAAACGGCAAGAGTGATTGACCGGCATAAGAGATGACTGGGAGCAAGACTTTTCCCATTCTTTCCGGCAACGGATCTTCGCTGGCGAGCGTGACCGGGCCGGTTCCGCGGATCACCTCGGTGCTGATCAAGCCGGCGTCGGCGGTCTGCAACCTCGATTGCGAGTACTGCTTCTATCTCGATCGCGAGGCTGATCCGTATTCGAAGGCGCTCGAGCGGACGATGTCGCTCGAGATGCTCGAGCGTCTGGTGGACGGTTACCTTTTCTATTCCTACCCGAACGCCACCTTCGCGTTCCAAGGCGGCGAGCCGACTCTGGCGGGGCTGCGGTTCTTCGAAAAACTCGTCGAGTATCAACAGCAGTACGGCCGCTCAGGCCAGAGCGTTGCCAACAGCATCCAGACCAATGGAATACTCATCGATCAAGCCTGGTGTGACCTATTCAAGACTTATAATTTCCTGATCGGCCTCTCGCTCGATGGCCCGCAGGATGTCCACGACCGCTATCGGTACAACAAAGCCGGGCATCCCACCTGGAGCAGGGTTGTGGAGACTGCCGAGTTACTTCGCGCCTCGGAGGTCCAATTCAACATCCTGTGTGTCATCAGCAAGGCGAACGTCTCGCGAGCGCGCGACGTCTATCAGTTCTTTCGCAAACTCGGCATCGAGTACGTGCAGTTCATACCGCTCGCCGAATTCCATCCCGACGGAACGCCGATGCCGTTCACCATCTCAGCGGACGAGTACGGCCAGTTCCTCTGCGAGATTTTCGACCTCTGGTGGCCCGAGAGGCACCGCATGGGAATCCGCTTTTTCGATAACATCGCAGAGGCGCTCGGCGGTGCAAAACCGAGTAGTTGCACACTGCACGAGAGCTGTGATAGCTACGCCGTAGTGGAGTACAATGGCGACGTTTATCCGTGCGATTTTTTTGTCGAAGACGACTGGAAACTCGGCAACATCGAGTTGGATAGCTGGCCGGAAATCGCCCGGCGCCAGCGACGCAGCCACTTCGCCGCGAAGAAAGCGGTACCGCACGAGGAATGCGCGGTGTGCGAATTTCGCGGAATCTGCCACGGCGGATGTCCCAAGCTCCGGCAGGGCCGGAATGGCAGTTTCAGCGATCTCGACTGGTTTTGTGGGGCGTACAAGAGAATCTTCGCGAAGTCGATGCCGGCCCTCAGCCGCGAACTCCAAGCCGGCAGTCCGCGTGTGAGGTAAGCAGAACGGCCTTCCGATTGCTTGCCTTCATGCCGCGAATACTGTCAGAGTCGTCCCGATAAGGTGCCCATTTTCTCCGTGTTAGAAGCAAAACACGACGGTCTCAGAGGCTGTGGAAAACAGATTTCCACAGGCTGAGGGAAATCACACAACTCTGTAGGTCGCTGATTTTGAGACGGTTACGGACGATTTTGACCTCCGGCATTTTCTGGTTGACAGCCCTTGTCCCAGAGCCCTAATATCCAATCATCTAACAGGTTTTGACGGTTGCGTGCCGTCGAATCTGATTCTCCCAAACATCACCCCGGTAAAACGGGGGATCGCGAAAGCTCGCCGAAAGGCGAGCTTTCGGCGTTATGAGCACCCTCGGTACACTCAAACTATGAACCCCGGACGGCCGATGGGGCCGCACAGCACTTCCCCGCCCCCGCAGTCCTGGCGCGACCGTCTGCGTGCGCTGGCTAACGTTCCACCACTGTTGCGCATGGTCTGGGAGACGAGTCCGCTGCTCACCACCGGCACGCTATCCCTTCGCCTGATCGCCGCCGGAATCCCGGTGGCACAACTCTGGGTGGCCAAGCTGATTATCGACCAGATCGTCCGCCCTCGCGCCGGAGCCAGCGTCTGGACCCTCCTGGCCATCGAGGTTGCACTGGCGGTTCTGAGCGATGTTCTAGGGCGAATGACGAGCCTTTGCGACAGCCTCCTGGGCGACCGGTTCACGAATCACGTAAGCCTCCGGTTGATGCAGCACGCTACCCGGCTCGACCTGGTCTCGTTCGAGGATCCCGTGTTCTACGACAAGATGGAACGCGCCCGCCGGCAGACGACGGCCCGGTTGGGAATGCTCGGCGTCATGGCGACTATGTGCCAGCAGGTCATTACGTTAGCCTCGCTATCCGGCGCCGTGATCCTGTTCTCGCCCTGGCTTTTCGTCCTGCTGGTTCTCACGGTACTACCCGCCTTTTTGGGCGAAACGCGATTCACCATGCTCGCCTACTCGATGCTGTTCCGCTGGACGCCCGAGCGCCGCGAACTGGACTACCTGCGAATGCTTGGCGCTAGCGTCCAGAGTGCGAAGGAGGTCAAGATCTTCGGGCTCGGCGACTGGCTGGTGGAGCGGTCACGCGTCCTGTTCGAGCGATTCTACGAGGAGAACAAAGGGCTGGCGGTGAAACGTGCAGTCAGCGGCACGCTCCTGAATCTGCTGCCGACAGCCGGATATTACACCGCATATGGCATCATCATCGCGCGGACCATCGCCGGGGCCTTGACTCTGGGAAGCCTGACGTTCCTGGCCGGCGCGTTCTCGCGGTCCCGCGGATTGATCGAGAGCCTCTTTGCGAGTCTGAATAACATCGCCGATCAGGCCTTGTATATCAAAGACTTATTCGACTTTTTTGAAGTACAACCTGAGATCCAGTCCAGGCCGGATTCGATCCCGGCTCCGCGGCCGATCCTGTCCGGCTACGAGTTCCGTGACGTCTCGTTTTCCTACCTAGGGTCCGAAAAAATGGTTCTGTCCGGCGTCAGTTTCCGCCTCGATGCCGGTGAGAAGATCGCACTGATCGGCGAGAACGGGGCCGGCAAGACGACGCTGGTGAAACTGATGGCGCGCTTGTACGATCCGGTTGCGGGTCAGATCCTGCTGGACGGCGTGGACCTGCGGGACTATTGCGTCGAAGATCTGCGGAAGGAGATCGGCGTCATATTCCAGGACTACATGAGATATGACATGTTAGCGAAAGAAAACATTGGTCTTGGCCGCATCGACGAACTGGCGAATGATCCCCGGATTGCGATGGCAGCTCAGAAAAGCCTTGCCGATGGCGTCATCGCAGGACTTCCGCATGGATTCGACCAGATGCTAGGCCGGCGGTTCGAGAACGGGGTCGACCTGTCGGCCGGGCAGTGGCAGAAGATCGCGCTCGCCAGGGCCTACATGCGCGATGCCCAAGTCTTGATTCTCGATGAACCAACAGCGAGTCTGGATGCCCGCGCGGAATATGAAGTGTTCCTTCGGTTTGCCGATCTAACTCGCGGAAAAATGGCGGTTTTGATTTCCCACAGATTTTCCACAGTACGGATGGCGAATCGGATTCTTGTTCTCGAAGACGGCAAGATTCGCGAGCAAGGTAGCCACGCCCAGTTGGTGGCGCTCGGCGGCCGCTATGCCGAATTGTTCGAGTTACAGGCCGCTGGGTACCGCTAGTACGGTCCGAGGGCGCGGCAGGACTGCTTCCTGCTTTCACGGTAGCGCAGCCGAACGCTCCTACTCGTACCGCAGGGCAATCACCGGATCAACGCGCGCCGCCCTCCGAGCCGGGACCACGCTCGCCAGAGCGGCGGCGAGAATCAGCAGACCGGCCACAACTCCGAACGTCAGCGGATCGGTAGGCGAAACGTCCACGAGAATCGCCTTGATGAACCGGGTGATGGCAAACGATCCCGCGAGACCCAGGGCGAGTCCGATGCCCAGTTGCAAGGCTCCCTTCGACAAGACCAGCCGCATCACGTTCATGGTGCTGACACCCAATGCGACTCGCAGTCCGATTTCCGGCGTCCGCTGGTTCATCGAGTAGTCGATCACCGCGTAGATCCCGAGCGCCGACAGAGCCAGCGCGAAGATCGAGAAGCCCACGAAAATCGAGCCGAACACCCGGAAAGCCCAGCGCTGTTGCGCGAATTGTTCTTTGAGCGAGCGGACGCCAAATGCGGGCAGATCCTGGTCGAGTTCCTGCACCTGCTTGCGGAATGCGGTGGCGAGCGTCGAGGGCTGCACCGACGTGCGGGCCATCACGTTGATGAATTGGGGAGTGTCCTGGCGAAGCGGCACATACACGACGGTCTCCAAGTGGTCATCCATTGGGTTGTTCTGGCGGACGTCGGGACTGACCCCGACGATCGTCAGCCAGGGCTCTTCCTTCTTGTCGTCCTTCAGCAGCCGGATGCGTCTGCCCACCGGATCCTGATTCGCGAAATACTTCGCGGCGAAGCACTGATTCACGATGGCCACGGTGCGCCCAGGCAGTCCGTCCTGCTCGGTGAACGTGCGGCCGCCGATCAGCTTGGTCCCCAGCGTTTGGAAATAGCCGGGCGACGTGACCACGCCTCCCGTGCTGGGGCGCTTGCCCTTTTCGACCGGCGGCTGACCCTCGATCTGGAAGTCCCAATCGAACAGTCCGTTCACCGGGAGATGCGAGGCAATCGCCACCGACTGCACGCCGGGAACACTCGCCAGTTTGGTCTGCAACTGTTCGTAGAAGCGTAGACGGCCGTCCGCATTCGGATACTTCTGCTCCGGCAGATTCAGACGCATGGTCAGCATGTTCTTCGGATTCGCGGCCCCCATTTGCATGCTGTAGATCCGCATCATGCTGCGCATCAGAAGTCCGGCACAACGGGCGAAAAGATCTATTCGGCGGTAGTGCTGAACTGCAACTCGGCAGAGCCGGAATTGCGAGCTTTCGTCCGGGAGCGGCTGGCTGCATTCAAGGTGCCAGAGAAGGTCCTGCTTGTGGATGCCATCCCTAAGGGCGCCACAGGCAAGATACAGCGTCGTGCGATGCCGGAATTGCTGGGCATTACGGCGCCAGTCCAGAAGTAAAGAGGGAATGGGGCGATGCCCGCCGTTGGAACTCCCACTCCGGCCGGTCCTGATAGAGTGGATAGTTGCGCCTATGAAAGCCGTATTCGTAAAAGAACCAGGCGGCGTTGAGCAGTTACAATACGCCGAGATACCGACACCCGAACCACAGGCCGGACAAGCGCTGGTAAAGATTGCAGCGTCCGGCGTGAACTTCATTGACATTTACTTTCGTAGCGGATTGTACAAGGCGGAGCCGCCGATCCAACTCGGAATGGAAGGCGCAGGCATCGTCGAGCGCGTGGGGCCGGACGTGACCGATCTCAAACCTGGCGACCGAGTGGCCTACGCCATGGCTCGCGGATCGCACGCCGAGTACGCAGTGGTGCCGGCGTGGCAATTGGTCCGCGTTCCAGACGATGTGAAGTTGAAGACGGCGGCGGGAATCATGCTGCAGGGCATGACCGCGCACTATCTGACGCACTCGACGTTCCCGCTGAAATCGGGCGATACCTGTCTAGTGAGCGCGGCGGCCGGCGGCGTGGGACTGCTGCTGGTGCAGATGGCGAAGAAGCTCGGAGCCACCGTCATCGGAATGGCCGGTACGGAAGAAAAGGCCGATCTCGCACGCAAATCCGGGGCCGATCACATGATCGTCTACACAAAAGAAGACTTCCCGCCTCAGGTCAAGAAGTTCACCAACGGCCGCGGTGTGGATGTGTTCTACGACTCTGTCGGCAAATCGACGTTCATGCCTGGCCTCGATTGCCTTCGTCCGCGCGGCATGATGGTCACGTTCGGCAACGCCAGCGGACCGGTGCCGGACATTCCGCCGCTGCTATTGAATCAGAAAGGTTCGCTATTCCTCACCCGTCCGTCGCTGGCCCATTACGCCGCGAATCGCGAGGAACTCGAGTGGCGCGCCGGCGATTTGTTCCGATGGCTGGCTGACGGGTCGCTGAACCTGCACATCGACCGGACGTACAAGATGTCCGACGTCGCACAGGCACAGGAGGATCTGGCCAGCCGCAAGACGACAGGCAAGCTGGTGCTGGAACCGTGACGCCCCAGCCTTTCCGCCGCCCCGCCATTGATTTCCGGAAAGAGAAGATCGACGCCCTTCTGATCACGGGCTCTGCGAACGTCCGCTACGTGTCGGGATTCACCGGCAGCAACGGCGTTGTCCTGGTGATGCCCGATTCGGCGATCCTGTTCACGGACCCTCGCTATACGATTCAGTCTCCGAAGGAGGTTGCGTGCCAGGTGATGGTGGTGCCGCGCGGCGGTCTGCTTCCCGCGGTAGTCAAATTCCTCAAGAAGACCAAGATCCGGCGAATCGGTTTCGAGAAGGCTCACCTCACCTATCAGCAGTACCTGACCCTGGATGATGCCCTGCCATCGAAGGCTGAGATGAAGCCGATGGACGACGTCGTGCTGCAACAGCGGATGGTGAAGACGGAGGCGGAGATCGCGGCCATCCGGCAATCTGTGAATACGAATTCGAAGGCATTTGACCGCGTGCTCGGGTCCATCAAGCCGGGTGTGACGGAAGCCGAACTGGCAGCCGAAATCGAATACAACATGCGCCGCCTGGGCGCGGACCGGCCGGCGTTCGAGACGATTGTCGCCGGGGGACCGCGGACGGCTCTGCCTCACGCGCACCCCGGTTCACGACCTTTCGGCAACAATGAATTAGTATTAGTAGATATGGGCGCGAGCCAGGAAGGCTACGCGAGCGATATGACTCGGGTAGTCTGGCTGGGGCGTCCGTCGAAGAAGGTCGGGAAAATGTATCGAGCGGTGCTCGATGCACAACTCGCAGGGATCGGAGCCGTGCGCGCTGGGGTCACCGCAGGCAGCGTCGACCGCGCGACACGGAAAATTCTGAAGGAGCACGGCCTCGACCAGGCCTTTATGCACTCCACCGGGCACGGACTCGGACTGGAAATTCACGAGCCTCCGCGCCTCGGCAAAGGGGACAAGACGAAACTGGAAGCCGGGATGACGATTACCATCGAGCCCGGCGTTTATCTAGAGGATTTCGGCGGAATCCGAATCGAGGATACCGTATTGGTTACGGCCAACGGGTGCGAAGTACTGACACCAACGCCGAAGGAATTGATCGCACTCTGAAATGACCATCGACGAGATTAAAGAACTAATTAACATCGTGATCGAAAGCGGAATCGCCGAACTGGAGGTTCAGCGCGGGGACGATCGCGTTCGGATCCGGCGGGCGGTAGGCATTACCCAGGACTTTGTGATTCCGGCTACGACGACACCCGCGGCCACAACGGTGGGCGCCCACATCGGACAGGCAGCGCACGTGCCGGCCGTTTCCGAGAGCGCCTCGGCCATCCCGCAGACGTTGGAGGAGGGCCACGAACTGGTGAAGTCGCCGATCGTTGGCACCTACTACGACGCGCCATCACCAGGGTCACCGCCGTTTGTGCGTGTGGGCGACCAGGTGGAGCCCGGCCAAGTGCTGTGCATCATCGAATCGATGAAGCTGATGAACGAGATCGAATCCGAGGTGGCCGGCACCATCGTCGCGAAACTGGTGGAAAATGGCCGTCCCGTGGAGTACGGGGAGGCAATGTTCGCCATCCGGCCGCGCTAACTCGAATGTTCCAAAAGGTACTCATCGCCAATCGCGGCGAAATCGCGCTTCGTGTCATTTGCGCCTGCAAAGATCTCGGGATCCGGACGGTGGCGGTGTACTCGGAAGCGGACCGCTATAGTCTGCATGTTCGATTCGCCGACGAAGCCATCTGCATCGGACCGGCCAAGAGTGCGCGCAGCTATCTCGACATCCCGTCGGTCATCAGCGCGGCGGAAATCACCAATGCCGATGCGGTCCATCCTGGCTATGGATTCCTGAGCGAAAATCCCGATTTCGCCGAAGTTTGCGAAGCCTGCGGACTCAAGTTCATCGGACCCCGGCCCGCCGTGATCCGGACCATGGGCCTGAAGCAGCGAGCGCGCCAGGTGATGGAGGCCGCCGGTGTCCCCATCCTGCCCGGCAGTCTCGAGACCTTGAAGAGTGTCGAAGAAGCCGCGGAACTGGCGGAGCAGATCGGCTACCCCATCATGCTGAAAGCGTCGGCGGGCGGCGGCGGCCGCGGGATGCGAATCGTGCGCGATGCGGCGGAATTACCGGGGCTGTACGCCCAGGCGAATGCGGAGGCGATGGCGGCTTTCACCAACGGCGAACTCTACATGGAGAAGTTAGTCGAACAGCCGCGGCACATTGAATTCCAGATTTTGGCCGACGAGTACGGGAACGTGGAAGTGCTCGGCGAGCGCGAGTGTTCCATCCAGCGGCGCCATCAGAAATTGATCGAAGAGGCGCCTTCGCCCGCGGTCTCGCCGGAGTTGCGGCAGCGGATCGGCGAGAATCTGAAGACGGCGATGAAGGATGCGGGCTACTCGAACGCGGGAACCGCCGAGTTCCTGATGGATCAGGATGGCAAGCTGCACTTCATTGAAGTGAATGCCCGTATTCAGGTGGAGCATCCGGTAACTGAATTCGTGACTGGCATCGATCTGGTGAAGAGTCAGATTATGATTGCGGCCGGCCGGCACCTGGACGATGTTATCCACCGTCCTGTGGAATTACGCGGCCATGCTATCGAATGCCGGATTAATGCCGAGCATCCTGAGACTTTCGCGCCATCCCCGGGACGAATTACCGGATTGAATCTGCCCGGCGGCGTCGGAGTTCGGGTGGACACGGCGGCGTACACGGACGGCGTGATCCCGCCGTATTATGATTCGCTGGTGGCGAAGTTGATCACCTATGGGCGAGATCGGACCGAGGCCATCGCGAGGATGAATCGCGCGCTGGATATGTTTGTGATAGAAGGCATCCACACGTCCATCCCTTTGCATCAACGGATCCTCATGCATGAGGATTTCATTGCCGGCTGTCTGGACACGAGTTTTCTCACGCGCACGAAGTTGATCCCGCAACGGTAGCCTTGCGCTTGTTGGTATAGGATGGTCTCGACATGGGCCATCCCACACGGCGCTCTTTTCTCCAAACGTCCGGCGCGGCCATGTTGCGCGCGCAAACTGGTGCAGCGCCGCCGAAGCGTCCGAATCTGGTTCTGTATCAGCCGGAGACTCTGCGGGCCGAGAGTGTCGGTTGCTATGGACACCCTGTGGTGCGGACTCCGAATATCAATCGCTTTGCCGGAGAGGGTGTCCGGTTTGAGCAGTGCCATGCTCAGAATCCGGTCTGCGGTCCGTCTCGATGCAGCCTGATGACGGGCTGGCCCGTCCATGTGCACGGCCATCGCAGTCTCTACTATTTCCTCAAGCCCGACGAGCCGAACCTGTTCCACTACCTGAAGCAGAACGGGTACGACGTCTATTGGTACGGCAAGAACGACTTACTGGCGCCAGATAGCTTCGCTTCCAGCGTGACCGAGTGGGGACCTAAGCCCGGCCGCGTCCCGGCTCCCAAAAATCCGTACCAATTGAACGATCCACTTTATTACTCGTTCCTGTATGGTCCCGCGGGCGACCGCCGCGACACAGCCGATTACGCCAACATACAAGCAGCGATCCGCGTGTTAGAACAACAGGATCGCAAGAATCCTTTCTGCATTTTCCTGCCGTTGGCGTACGTGCACCCTCCGTTCACCGCGCCCGCGGATTTCTACAATATGTACGACCCCGCGAAACTCCCGCCCCTGCGGCCGGTGGACCTTCCAAATAAGCCTGACTTCTACGAAGCTATTCGCCGGACGCGCAGGTTGGACAAGTTATCCGATACCGATTTACGGAAGATTCAAGCCGTATATCTCGGAATGATCAGTTATGCGGACTGGCTGTTCGGCGATTTTCTCGAAGCGGTGGATCGCACCGGTCATCGCGACGACACCGCGATTTTCCTGTTATCGGATCATGGCGAATGGGGCGGCGATTACGGTCTAGTCGAGAAATGGCCCAGCGCCTGTGACAGCGTACTCGAGCACATTCCGCTGATCGCCCGGGTCCCAGGCATGGCGAAGGGACACGTGTCGAAGGAGATTGTCGAGTTATATGACGTGATGGCGACCTGTCTCGAGTTAGCAGGAATTGAGGCCCAGCACACGCACTTCGCGCGATCCCTGATGCCGCAACTCCAGGGACGCCCCGGCGATCCGGCACGAGCCGCATTCTGCGAGGGTGGCTACGATACCAGCGAACCGCAGGCCTTTGAACCCTTCCAGGATTATTCGACGCCAGAGAATATCTACTATCCGAAGGTCGCGCTGCAGAACCAGCATCCCGAGACGGTGACTCGCGCCACGTCCATTCGGACCCCTAACTTCAAAATGGTGCTTCGGCCGGCTGGGACCAGCGAGTTATACGACCTACGCAAGGATCCCCGCGAACTGTACAACATTTACGGCGACCGCTCCTATGCCGGGACTCGCGACGAACTGCGCCAGCAGATGCTCGACTGGTATATTCACACGTCCGATGTCGCACCGAACAAGCACGATCCTCGCGGATTCCCGAAGATGAAGAGTGAGGGCTAATCTACTCCGCTCCCTCACGGTCACGGCTCAGAAACTTGTTGATCCTACCGAGCCGCGACGCGTCAGCGAGCGGTCTTTCCGGCCGATTTGGGCAATTTCGCGCCGGACGTAGCTACCCGCCCTTCATCGCCGGAGGAAGCAGAAACTTCTGCACCGCCGGATCCTTCAAATCGTCGCGAACAATCTCCCGAACCGGCAGATTCACCCTCTTCGGCGGCGTCTTTCCCGCCAGATGCTCGGCCAGCGACTGCACCGCCTCATATCCGATCCGGAACGGATCCTGCACCAGCATCACGTCGATGGTGCCATCCGCGATCGCCTTCAGATGCGTGTCGCTCGAATCGAACGTGACGAGCCGCACCTTACCCGCCAACCCGCGACTGCGCAGCGCCTGTATCGAACCGATGGAACTGGCCTCGCTCGACGCGAAGATCCCGTCGAGGCCGGGGTGCGCAGTGAGTATGTTCTCGGCAGCCGCACGCGACCTCTCGGGATCTCCCATGCCAAACTGGCGTGCCGCCACCTCAATCCTCGGGAATTCCGTGGCCATCGTCGCATCAAATCCGCGCTCGCGCAGGCCGGTCGAGTTACCGCCGGGCTTCTGCATCACCATCGCGACCTTTCCCTGCCCTTTCACCAGACGCCCCAACCTGCGCGCTGCGGTGCATCCGCCGGCGTAGTTGTCGGTAGCAACGAATGTCACGTAGTTCGTGATATCCAAGCCGGAATCGAAGATCGTAACCGGAATTCCTGCCTGAATCGCACGTTCGACTGGTGCCACCAACGCCCGCTCGTCGGTAGCCGAAATTGCCAGCGCGTCCACCTGCTGCGCCGTCATCGCATCGACGATCTGAATCTGCCGCGCGTAATCGGTCTCATCCGCCGGACCGTTCCATTGATACCCTATGTGCAGATCCTTCGACGCCCTATCCACTCCAGCGTGGATCGAAACAAAGAACAGGTGCGATGTCGCCTTCGGAACCACGCCGATCAGTTTGCGGTCCGACCGCCGGCACGAGGTTAGCAGCGGCGCCATCGCGAGTCGAAGAAGGTTCCTGCGATTCATCTCCGGCATCATACTACGGCGCCCACCCGTAACTTGAGCCGCAACAACTCCCGTCCTATATAATGGCCTTTCATTCCACAGAGGAGGCGATTCTCTAAAATGTCCGATGTTTCCAGACGGCACTTCTTCTTCGGGTCGCTCTTAGCCGGAGCCGTGCCGGCTGCCGGATTTGGCAGCGTGCCCTCACTCCGAGCCCTCGGCTACAAACCCTTCTACGACAAGCTGAATGTCGCGGCCATCGGCTGCGGCGGCCAGGGCGGAGTGGATCTCAACGACGCTGCCCGCACCGAGAACATCGTCGCTCTGTGCGACGTCGACGTGAACCGCGCATCGCAGAACCTGAAACGCTACGAGAAGCTCCCGCTGTATAAAGACTTCCGCGTCATGCTCGACAAGGAAGGCAAGAATATCGACGCGTGCACCATCGCGATTCCCGACTTCATGCACGCCCAGGTGGCGCTCGCCTGCATGCAGCACGGCAAGCACGTCTATTGCGAAAAGCCGCTCACGCGCACTCCATGGGAAGCGCGAGTCCTGCTCGAAGCCGCTCAGAAATACAAGGTCGCGACGCAGATGGGCAATCAGGGCTTCTCGCATGAGTGCCTCCGCGTGGCCGCTGAAATCGTCTGGTCCGGCGCAATCGGCGATGTCACCGAGGCCCACGTCTCCACGACTCCCGGCACTCATCCCACGGGTCTTCAGGAGCCGCCGCCTGAGGAGTCGGTGCCGGCAACGCTCGATTGGGATCACTGGCTCGGAGCCGCGCCCATGCGCCCGTATAGCTCATGGTACGTGCCCTACAACTGGCGCGGGTTTTTCGATTTCGGAACCGGCCAGATCGGCAATTGGGCCACTCACACCGCAGGCCCCGTGCATCATGCGCTTCAACTCGGAGCGCCCGACAGCCTGGAGCGCGTGAACATCGAAGGCGAAAGCAAGATCACCTTCCCGCATCGCGCCACCATCCGTCTCGACTTCCCCGCCCGAGGCGAGATGCCTCCGGTCAAGGTCTTCTATCACGATTCGGCCCGCACCACCGATCCCGACGTGTATCACGTTCCCGGGATGGAGAACGAGACCATCCTGCCCCCGCCCGACAATCTCGCCGACAAAGGACGGCCGACCGGTAGACCGCGCCGCAATCCCCGTCCAACGCCGCCTGCCGGCGCGGCCCGCCCGCAGACCCGCATGGGCGCCGGTGGTCCAGGAGTCAAGGTCTTCGGAGAGCGCGGCCCCGGCCCCCAACCGGGCATTCTCACTGGCAACGGTGCGGTGTTCATCGGAACCAAGGGGATCATGGCCACTTGCGAGCGCGGCGAGGGCGTGTGGTTGCTGCCTTCCTCGCGATGGGCCGAGTACGTACTGCCGCCCCAGTTGCTGACCCGCTCGCCCGGTCACATGCTCGACTGGATTCGTGCCTGCAAAGGCGGCGACCCGTCGTGTTCCGACTTCCGCATCACCGTCCCCTATGCCGAATGGCTCGCACTCGCCGCCATCGCCTTCCGCTTTCCCGGCAAACTCGATTGGGACAGCAAGAACATGCGGTTCAGCAATAACGCGGAAGCCAACAAATATCTGAAACCCGGGGTTCGCAAGGGCTGGGAACTGAAGGTCTGACCTCATGAGCTATACCAGAAGAGACTTCGGAAAAATCGCACTCGCCACGCTGCCGGTAGCGGCTTTCGCGAAACCGGACTCGAGCTTCGGCGGAGTCCACATCGGCATCAACGCGCCGTATAGCTTTCATGGAATGCCCGGCGGCGCCGACGATGTGCTGAAGTACCTCACTGAGTTGAACCTCAGCTATGTCGAGTTACGCTCGCAACCGGTGGAGGCTTTCTTCGGCGCTCCCATTCCCACTCGGATGCCCGGCCGCCGTGGGTCGCCGACTCCGGAGCAACAGGCTGCCGCCGAGGCACTCGAGAAGTGGCGCCTCGCCGCGCCGATGGACCAGTTCAAGCAGTTCCGCAAGAAGTACGCGGACGCCGGCATTGCCATCGAGATCGTCAAGTTCGACGGCGTCGACCGCATGAGCGATCCAGTGGTCGACTACGCATTTGGACTCGCCAAAGCGCTCGGGGCGCGCGCCATCTCCTGCGAGATCCCGGTCAGCAAGACGGAATGGCTGGGCAAATTCGCGACCAAGCACAGGATGATGGTGGGCTATCACGGGCACGGCGAGGTGGCGAATCCCGAAGCGTTCGCGACTCCGGCAAGCTGGGAGCGCGCGATGTCGTACTCCAAATACAACGGCATTAATCTCGATATCGGCCATTTCATCGCGGGCAACGGTTTCTCACCCATTCCGTTTATTCAGAAGCACCACGATCGCATAACACATATCCACCTCAAGGACCGGAAACTCAACAACGGACCGAACACGCCCTGGGGTCAGGGTGACACGCCCATCAAAGAAGTTCTGCAATTGATCAAGAAGGAAAGATATCCGATTCAGGGGACGATTGAGTTCGAATACGCGGTACCGCCCGGATCAACCACCCTCGAGGAAATTGCGAAGTGCGTCGCGTATTGTAAGGATGCGCTCGCGTAGTATTACGCTTAAGTAAGGTGGAGAACCAGTTGTTGAAGGGTCCGATGGTCTACCCGTTCCTGTGTGTCGCCAAGACGGCTACACCACCTTCTCCGGGAACCGGATGGAGAAACGCGTTCCACCTTCGCGTCCCACCTCAAGACTCCCTTTGATCTGCTGCACCAATAGCATCACGAGTTGAAAACCCATCGACTGGCTGCTCGCCGGATTCAGCCCGGCCGGCAGTCCGGCTCCGTTATCGGACACCTCCAGCACGCATTCGTGATCGTTGCGGTCGAAGGCGACGCGCAGCGATCCTCGCTCCCCGGCCCGGAACGCGTGCTTGAAGGCATTCGTTAATAACTCGCTCACGATAAGACCGCAGGGAACGGCCTGGGTGATATCGAGCGACACCGGACTGGCGTTCACTTCGGCCACCACCTGTCCCCCGGCCAAGGAATACACCGACGAGATGTCCCTGGTCAGCAAATTGAGATAACCCCCGAAATTGATCTGAGACAAATCCGGAGCGCTGTACAGCATCTCATGAATCGCCGCGATAGAGCGCACGCGCGTATTCATCTCCTCCAACATCACCCGGGCATTCCTATCCGTTACAAACTCCGCCTGCATGTTCAGCAGACTCGCTATAATCTGCAGATTGTTTTTCACCCGGTGATGGATCTCTTTGAGCAGCACCTCTTTTTCCCGGAGCGAACTGCGGACCTGCTCGTCGGCCCGCTTGCGATCGGTTATGTCGCTGTTGATCTCCAATACCGAAACAGGCGCTCCCTCCGAATCGGTCTGGAGACTCCACCGGCTCCATACCGTGATCCTGGTCCCGTCGCTCCGCTTGTGCAGCAGTTCTCCTTCCCAGCGGCCCTCCGCCAGGATTTCGGCCTCAATCTCCGCCAGAGGCTTTGGAAAAGTCGTGTCCAGCAGCAAATGTATATTGCTGCCCTCTGCCTCTTCCCGGCTCCATCCGTAGTGATCCGCCGCCGCTCGATTCCAGAACGTAATCGTCCCACCCCAGCGGTGGACGATAATGAGGTCCTGCGCCAGTTCTAGTAACTCGCCCTGCTGCTTGAGTTGCTTCTCGGCTTTCTTGCGGTCCGTGATGTCGCGCATCACCTTCGCAAATCCGCGCAGCGTCCCATCCTCGTCCCGAATACTGGTAGCCACTCCACTCGCGAAGAACCGGCTTCCATCTTTCCGCACGTGCCATCGTTCGTCCTCGGCACGCCCGGTCTCTCGGGTGGTGTTCAGTTCGCGAGCCACTTCTCCCCTGGCAATGTCCACTGGTGTGAATAACACCTCCGTAGGCTTGCCCAGAATCTCCGCCTCCGTATATCCCAGCAATCGCTCCGCTCCGGGGTTCCAACTGGTAATGCGTCCGCGGAGATCCATTTGCACGAACGCATAATCGCGCACGCTCTCCACGAACATTCGGAAACGGCTCTCGCTCTCCTGCAATTTCGCGAGTGCCTGATTGCGGCGCGTTACGTCGCGCACGTTGAGCTGAATTACCTGAAGGTTCCCGACGGAGTAGCGGTTGGCCACGATCTCCACTTCGATCTGCCGCCCATCAATCGTGCTCAGCGGAACCCTCTCATAGCGCACCACGTCACTACTGCGAGCCTCGTCCACGATCCTGGTGCCCTGGCCGTGTTGGAATGCTTCCATCTCCGTCGGCTTGCGTCCGATAAGCTGCTCCCTTCCGAAGCCGGTCAACTCCAGAAAGTACGGATTCACATCCGCCAACACACCGGTCTCCCCATCGAACAGCAGCATGCCGTCCTTGGCTGTCTCGAACAGGCGCTGATACCGGACCTCTGCTTCCTCGCGCCGCTTCGTGACATCTTCAATCGCGATCAGAACCGTGCGGTCCTGATCGTCCTGTCCGGAAATGCGTCTCCCGTTCAGCCGCACCCGGCGCCGGCCGATGTACGGAAAGGAATGCTCGAGTTCAAAGTCCTGAAAACTTTTGTTCTGGAAAAGAGACGCGCCAATCAACTCCCGCAGCCTGGGCAAATTCCACTGGCCGTTCCCGAGGTCGTACAGCAGCCGGCCCTCGGTTTCCGTGCGCGAAACGTGAAACGTCTCGTAGTAGGCCGCGTTGGCCCGCTGTATGCGAAGATCGCGATCGAGAACCACCAGCGGTTCGCGGACTGTTGCAATCATGCCCTCGGCATAGTCTCTGGCCTGTTCCGCGGCTCGCAGCATCCGCTTCAACGGGTCGATGTCGACGAACACAATCACCGCGCCGGCTATGTGATCGTCTAACGTCCGGTACGGCCGGATGGTCGCCGCAAACCAGCGCCCTTCGCGATCCTGCAAATCGTGTTGTGTTACCGATAGGCTCTCCACCGACCCGCGGATCGCCGGCTCCAATCCGGTCAGGTCCATCCTTGCTTTCACGTGTGTCAGCGGATGGCCGATGTCGATGGCCGCCGTTCCCAGATACCGTTCCGCCGCTGCGCTGAACCGCCGCAGTCGCAGGTCGCCATCCACCATCACGAACGCCACGTCCACCGCGCTCAGCAGATTCCCCAGATCGCTATTGAGAACGTTCAACTCGCGATTGCGATTCTGCAGTTCTTCATTCAGCGTGGTCAGTTCTTCGTTCGCGCTCTGTAGCTCTTCCTTGGTTGTACCCAGTTCCTCATTCGTGCTCTGCAGTTCTTCATTGGCGCTGCGGACCTCCTCGTTCGCCGCCCGCAGTTCCTCCGAATGCGCCTCGTGATCTTCGTTCGCGTTCCGCAGTTCCTCGCGCATGTCGGCCGTTTGCCTCTGTAGCGTCTGCGTCTGCGATTCCAATGATGAGATGTAGCCGCCCGAATCGGTATGATCTGATGGTGCGGCGGGCATCGCTGCGCCCGGCTCCCCCTCCTCGTCGAACACCACGAGGAAGTAACTCTCCCCCGGAATCGATCCCAGAATCGGCGTCACCTCGATTGCCAACCGCCGCGATTCCCCTCGATACTCGAGTGTGAGTCCCGTTTGCCGCACCGAAACATTCTGCGCCGCAGACTCCCGAACCGCCTTCCGGATCGGCATTACCAGCCCTTCGTGGGCCATCTTCAGCAGATTGAATGTCGCCTCACCCGACGTCGGTTCCAGATAAAATCCTGTCCTCCCGCGGAAATGGAGAATCTGAAAATCCGCGTCGATTACAACAGCCGGCGGCGAATACTTGCTCTGGATGACAAGATCGGCTTTCTTCTGCAGATCGATGCCGCCGGTCGCCGTCTGGCTCCTCGCCGGATCCCGGCCCTCCTCGGTCCGTCTCCCCATACTCAGGTTCAACGTCAGACGGACCGGCACCGGCTTCCGCCCATAAATATGGGCCTGTTTGTCTACCACCGAGAATAAATCGCTCGCCCCGCCTATGCTCTCGGCCGATCCCAGCACCAGCAGGCCCGTAGGATTCAGGCTGTAATGCAGCACGGGTAATACCCTCCGTTGCAGTACCGAATCCAGATAGATCAGCAGATTCCGACAACTGATGAGATCCATGTTGCCAAACGGAGGATCCGAAGTCAGATCCTGACGCGCAAAAATACAGTCCTCCCGAATGATCTTGCTCACCTGATACCCGCGGTCCACGCGCACAAAATGCCGGCGCAGCCGCTCCGCCGTTACATCGTGCTGGATAACGTCCGGATACACCGCCGCGCGCGCCCGGGCCAGCCCCGCCTCGCTAATGTCCGTCCCGAATATCTGCACTGGAGTGGGGAGACCTAACTCGTCCAGCGCTTCCCGCAGCAGCATCGCGATAGAATACACTTCCTCGCCGGTTGCGCACCCGGGCACCCAAACGCGGAACGACTGGGTGCCGCTCCGCGAGCGAAGCAGATCTTCCAGCAGCCGCCCGAGCGTTTGGAATACCTCGGGATCGCGAAAGAAGTTGGTGACGCTGATCAGCAAATCGCGATGGAGTTCGCGTACCTCATCCGGGTGCTGCGCCAACAGCGACGCATATTCTCCCAGCGTCGCGGCCCGTTTCACAATCATCCTGCGCCCAATCCGGCGCCGGACCGTGTTCGCTTTGTAATGGGTAAAGTCGACGCGGGTGGCCGCGCGAATCAACTGAAAGATCTTCTTCAGTTCCTTCTCGCCAGCCGGCAGAATCTCCGCCTTTGGCTGTTCCGCGTCCGGCGCCTGCACGAACGCATGGCCGCTAAGCCTCACCAACTCGTGGGCGATTGCAACCGGCGACAGCACGTAATCGATTGCGCCAGTGGCAATGGCGCTACGCGGCATCCCGATGTGACGGGCAGTGGATTCGTCCTGCGCAAACGTCATGCCGCATTCTTCTTTTATCGCCCTCACACCCAAACTGCCGTCCGCCGCGCTTCCCGAGAGCACTACCCCGATCGCGCGCCCGCCTTGCACCCGGGCCAGCGATTCGAAAAACGCGTCGATCGGCAGATGGAGCCCGGGCGCTCGCGCTACCAGCCGCAAGACCCCGTCCTCCAGGATCATGGTGGTGTTCGAAGGGATCACGAACACTACGTTGGGCGCCACCGCCATCCCGTCCTCAACCGTCCGAACCAACATCGACGTGTGGCTGGCGAGGATCTCGGCCAATTGGCTGGGGTGGTGAGGATCCAGGTGTTGCACCAGCACGAACGCCATTCCTGTCGTGCCGGGCAGCGCCTCCAGCAAACGCATAAAGGCGTCGAGAGCGCCCGCCGATCCTCCAATACCCACGATCGGAAACGGATGTCCCCGCGGTGGACTATGGTCCGTCTCGTCGGCACCCTGCACCTCCAACCGGCCTGGATCCACTACCGCATCGAGTTCCCTGGTTTCCTGGGGCTGGTCGTCCACTTCATTAGAATCTGCCATGCTTCCCCTTCAGCCCGCCAACCCTGTCGGCCCGTCCTGCCCGTATCGCCGGCCGCCGAGCGGTACCTTCACTTGAATCCGTGTCCCTTCCTGAGGACGCGATTGAATGGTCACCTCCCCGCCCGCCGCCTCCACCCGCTCCACGATACTGATCAATCCTAAACCGATTCGCTGTGACGGACTCTCCGGATCGAAACCCACGCCGTTGTCCCGGATGCTCAGATTCACTTTGTCCGGCCCGCCCACCAATGCAATGTTCACCTCGGCGGGTCCTGCGTGCTGCGCCACGTTGCGAAGCGCCTCCTGCGCGATCCGGTATAGCGCGACTGCCACCTCCGGCTGCAGATTCTCGGGAGCTTTTCGGGCGGAAAACCGCGTCGGAATGCCGTGCCGGTCGTGGAACGTTTCGGCAAGTTGACGCAGAGCGGCAACTAACCCGAGATCCTCTAGAATCGAGGGGTGCAGCCGGTGCGATACCTCTCGCACTGAATCCGCAAGCTCGCCGATGAGTGTCAGGATCTTGCCGAAATCGGCACGCTGCTGTACGCCGGGCGGCAGTTTTTGACAAGCCTCTTCGAACTCGATTTGCAGCAAGGCGATCTTCTGGCCGATATCGTCGTGAAGATCTCGGGCAATCGCTTTCCGCTCACCTTCCTGAGTTGAGAAAAGACGCTCGGTGACAGCCCTGAGTTGATCCTCGGTTCGCACCAGCAGTTGTGCCGCGGCCTTTTCTTTCTGCTCCTGCCGCGAGCGGGCGATCTTCTGCTGCAGCGCGATCTCGATGGTCGCATGCAGTTCCTGCTCCGCAAACGGCTTCAGCAGATACCCGTAGGGTTCCGTGATCCGGGCTCGCCGCATGGTTTCCGCGTCGCCATAGGCGGTGAGATAGACCGTCGGAATCCCCCAAACCTCGCGTGCCTGCGTAGCTACGGCGATTCCGTCTATCGGATCCTCCAAGCCGATGTCGGCCAGCAGCAGATCAGGCTGTGTTTGCTCCAGAAGTTCGATCCCTCTTGCACCGCTCCCGACGACGCCGACTACGTCATAGCCGAGCCTGCTCAATAGCCGCCGGAGATGATCGGCCGTAATTGCTTCGTCTTCGACGACGAGTATCTTCGGCTTGGTCATATCATCCAGCGGTCGAACCGCTCTTTAAGAGATCGAATTCCGCATCCAGGAATTCAACTCCCGCACGTTCCAGCGGATTCTCCCAGTCGACTTGCCGCATCGAGTGCCCTCTCCCTCAATCTTGGCACCGCGAGCGGACTGGCGCATCGTAGGTACACGCGGAGCTGATCAGAAGGGAATCGATACTCACCGGCGAATATCGGCACCGGCCGCCTTCGATTGCGACGGCAAAGCCGCCGGGCCGTCGACCCTTGTTGAGTGCCAGTGCCGATGTGGATATAGTAAGTCCTAAGGATTTAATGCTTCGGGCTGTATTCTATCTTGATCCTATGGCCGGTTGCGTTCTCGATTCGAACTGATTTTGGGGAGGGAACACAGCGCCAATGCCGGCTAAGGAACGACATCCGACGACTTCGGCCGCGGTTGTGTTTCCGATCCTCGGAAATCCCGCCAAGGCCGCTGTAACGGACGTGCCTACCTCCCCGGGCCGGTATGTTGCGGCTCTGCTGATCTTTCTTGCAGGCGCGATTTTGCCGGCTTGGCTCGCCGCGGTTCAAACACACCGGCCGCAGACGCGCGACATCCACATCGAGGCCTATCGCTACGGGTTCAGTCCGTCGCGGATCCATGTGAACCGCGGGGACTTGCTGCGGCTCACCTTCTCGACTCGCGATACCGGGCAGAGCTTTTTCCTGCAAGACTACGATCTTCACGTTTCCATCACTCCGGGGAACCGGATGGTGTCGGTGCAACGGCTGTCACGGCCGGATGATCCACCCGTGCCGATGGACCGCGTCGAGTTCGTCGCTGGAATGCCGGGATGGCAGGGCTGGCTCGTTTCGAAATCGCAGTTTCGGAACCACACCTACAACGGCCCGATGCATGGGACCGAGCGGGGCGATCTGATCGTTGCGCCGAACCTGCTGCTGTACCTGGGACTGGGGCTGCTGGCGGCGATTCCGCTGGCAGGTTTCGTGCTCGCGCGCGGTCCGAAGCCCGGCCGTTCCGACCGGCGTGTGAACCTGTTCCGGCTGTTCCCATGGCTGAAGCGAATGCTGAAGGCGCCGTCGTTTCAGTTCAATCTCGCGCTGCCGATGCTGGCCGTGTTCTGGTTCATCATCCTGGCGGGACTGCTGGGCACGAAGGTGGCCGGGCGCAATGCGGGTCCGATGATCACGTGGGTACTGTGGCTCTCGGGACTGATCATCGTGCTGGTGCCGATCGGCGGAAGAATCTGGTGCACGGCGTGTCCGCTGCCCGTCATCGGCGAATGGATGCAGCGGCACCATCTGTCGCAAAGTCCGGATGAGTTGGAGAACGGTACGCCGCGCCGCATTTTTGGCGTGCCGCTGATCTGGCCTTCGTGGCTGAGCAATGCGTGGCCTCGCGTGTTGCTGTTCCTTCTGCTCGGAACATTTAGCACGACCATTGTCGCGCTGCCGCCGGCGACGAGTTGGATGCTGATCGGCCTCATGGTGATGGCGATCCTGACTTCGTTCTTCCCGGAGCAGCGGCTGTTTTGCCGGTATCTATGCCCAATCAACAGCTACATCAGCCTGTACTCCACCACCGGGCGCGTGATGGTGCGGGCGGTCTCACCGCAGCCGTGCGCCGGGTGCACGGAGAAGTTCTGTCTCACCGGGAGTGTGAAGGGATGGGGCTGCCCGTACGGGCTCTGCATGGGCGAGGTGGAGCGGAACAACGATTGCGGCGCGTGCATGGAGTGTGTGAAGACCTGCGCATACGACAATGTCGCGGTGTTCTGGCGCAGCGAGGGACGAGACAAAGAGATCGCCGACTATGGCGAGGCATGGCAGGCGATCGTCATGTTCGCGCTGGGGTGCCTGTACTGCGTTATCAATTTCGGGGCGTGGGATCGGGTCCGCGATTGGATCGACCTGCTGGATAAGAAGAACTGGGGGACGTTTTCCATCTACGCCGTGGTGGTGTGGGTGGGGTGCCTGGGCGTGTTGCCGCTGTTGTGGTTCGTGCTGACGAAGGCCGGGGTGGCGATGGCGCGTCCGGCGATCGCGGCGAAGGATGCGTTTCGGGCAACGACGGCCGCGCTGATCCCAATTGGATTAGGCTGCTGGATCGCGTTCGCGCTGGCGACGGTGCTGTCGATGATGACGTTCGCGCTGCAGAGCCTGTCGGACCCTTTCAACTGGGGATGGAATCTGCTGGGCATGGCCGGGAGCCGCTGGCACATCATCTGGTCACCGGCCATCGCGTGGCTGCAGGTGGGCTGTGTCCTGGTTGGAGCGGTTTATGCGATCCAGACGCTGTATGATTTCTGGCGTGGAGCAGCGCCGCGCCGGGCGCTGCTGGCTTCGCTTCCGCTGGGATCGTTTCTGTGGATCGCGTCCGCGAGCATGATCTGGTTCTTCGCGGCTTGAAGGGGACGCATGAGGAAGCCCAGACCCAAGTCGCCAGGGAAGAGACGCTCGTCTCTCGTGCCGGGGCTCCGGATACTCGCCATCATCCTGGGAGTGCCGCTGCTGGTTCTGGTCTACCAGGCGCATAAGTCCGGACTGTCCATCGGGCAGATGTTCGAGCACATCTTCAAGGGCGCTCGGGAGACGGATTCGGAACCGGCCACGGCCAAAGCGCTGCGCGGCAGCAAGATCGATTTTCTGACGCCAACGCCGATCGGGTTTCCAGCGACCGATCCTCCGCGGATCGGCAGCCTGGAGATTGTCGACCTGGACAAGGACGGTCTGCCGGACATCCTCGTGGCGGACATGCTGGCGAACCGTATCGGCTGGATCCGGCAGTACCCGGCGGGGGTGTATACCGAGACCTGGATCAGTCCGGTGCTGCCCGCGCCCGCGCATGTGAGCGCCGCCGATATTGATAAGGACGGCGATCTGGATGTGCTGGTGGCGTGCATGGGCCAGCTATTCCCGAACAATGACAAGATCGGCTCGGTGGTAATTCTGGAGAATCAGGGAAAGCAGAATTTCACAGTGCACACGATCGTCGATCACATTGCCCGCGTGACCGACGTTCGCGCCGCGGATTTCAATGGTGACGGCCGTCCGGACCTGGTGGTGGGGCAGTTCGGGTATGACGACGGTGAGACTCGGTGGATGGAGAATCTCGGAAACTGGCAGTTCCGGTCGCATATCCTGCAGAGCCTTTCCGGAGTGATCCACACGATTCCCGCTGACATCGATGGCGACGGCGATATGGACTTCGTCAGCCTGGTCAGCCAGGAGTGGGAAGAGCTGTATGTCTTCGAGAACGACGGCCGTGGGAATTTCAAGTCGCACCTGGTGTGGGGCAGCACGAACGAAGACTACGGGAGCAGCGGCATCCGGCTGGCCGATTTAAACAAGGATGGCAAGATGGACATCCTGCTGACGAACGGCGACGCGTTCGACTACCTGCCGCCGCGTCCCCGGCCGTGGCATAGCGTGCAGTGGCTGGAGAACAAGGGTGGGTTCAAGTTCGAGCACCATCCGATCGGGAAATTTCCAGGCGCCAGCGGTGCGGTGGCGGTGGATCTGGATGGCGATAGCGACCTGGATGTGGCCGCGGTGAGTTGCTATAACTTCTGGGAGCGGCCGGACTCGCAGAGTTTGATCTGGTTCGAGAACGACGGCAAGATGAACTTCACCGAGCGAGATATTTCTCACTTGCCGACTCATCTGATCAGCCTGGAAGCAGCGGATATGAATGGAGACGGGAAGCCGGACCTGGTGACGGTGCGGATGAACGTGTACCAGCCCTTCACCAAGGACGGACGGGTAGTACTATGGCTCAATCACTGGGCTCAAAAGCAGCAATGAGGAGCGCCGCGCCGGATGTTGGCGGGAAGTCGTCGATGTGGAAGCTGGCCGCGCTGGCCGTAGGATTGGGGGTGTTGACGTGGCTGGCCGTGCCATACGTACTTCCGGTGAAGGTGCCGGCGGATTTCCCCAACCTCCCGGATCTGAGTTCGGTGAACCCGGGCCTTCGCACTCTACTCGAGGGCGCGGACCGTGAGGCGCGACGGCAGCCGGGATCGGCGGAAGCGGTGGGCAAGCTCGCGATGGCGTACCACGCCAACCAGTATTTCGAGCAGGCGGCAAGTGCATACCGGATCGCCGCGCGGCTGGCTCCAAAGGATTACCAGTGGGTGTATGGTGAGGCGTACCTCGATGAGGAAACCGGAAACGAGAAGCCGGAGATCGAGTTACTCAAGCAGACGGTGCGGCTGAAACCCGACTATATCCCGGCGCTGCTCAAACTGGCCGATGCCGATTTCAAGCTGGACCAGTTGGACCAGGCGGCGCACTACTACGAACTTGCCGCCAAGGTGCCAGGTGGAAGCGGGGTTCTGCCCGCTACGTTCGGGCTTGGACGGGTGGCCGCGCGCCGCCAGGATTGGAAAAGGGTAATCGAATCCGTTAAGCCCCTTTCTACCACCTACTCTTATGTGCTGCCGCCTTGGGAACTCCTGCAGGAAGCGTACGAGAAACTCGGGCAGGCAGATAAGGCGGCGGGGGCCCGGCAGAACGGGGCTCTGGCTAAGTGGCGGGTGGTGCCGCCTCCGGACGATCCTCTGAACGAGCAACTCGTCGCCGTTTCTTTCTCTTCGACGCGTCTGTTGAAGCAAGCGGGCCTGCTGAGCCGGGTGGGACGGCCGGACCGGGCGCTCGATATTGCGCGGCGCGCCGTCCAAGTGGACCCAACGGACCCGGGTGTCCGAAACTACATGGCGTATACGATCCTCACGTTCTACGGCGACCAACCGCCGGCGGTGGACGAGGCACTGAACCAGTTGGGCGAGTGTCTGCGGCTGAAACCAGACGACTTAGTCCCTTTGTGGAATTTCGCCGATGAGTTTTTCAAGACTCCGAAGCAGCCAGCCGCCGTCGAGCGTCTTCGAGGCTTCCTCCAGCCCCACGCCGAGTTACCCGACGCTCATTACCCGTTGGGCATGGCTGCCGACTCCCAGGGCGAGCTAGACGAGGCGGTTCAGCAATATCAGGCGGCTCTGAAAAGCCGTCCCAACGATTCCGCCGTGTACAACAAACTGGGCCAGATCTATGATCGGACTGGGAAGTTCGACGACGCGATCGCCAACTTTCAAAAATCCGTTCAATTGAACGCAACAAATACCGGGGCGCGTCTGAACCTCGGCATCGCGCTGATGCAGCGGGGGAGTTACGGCCAGGCGCTTCAGGAACTTCGGGAGTTACTGAAGCGCAATCCGCATGATGCTGCCACCCACTTCTGCATGGGGTTCTCCTATCTGTATTCCAAGAAGGCCGGGGAGTCGGCAGCGAGTTTCCGAGAGGGACTGAAATATAAGTCGGACGATGCGGACGCCCACTATGGCCTGGGGTCGGCACTCGCGATGCAGGGCCGCCGGGACGATGCTGGAGCGGAACTGCGGGAGGCAATGAGGCTGCGCCCGGGGTTTCCGGCAGCTCAGGAATTACTTCAGAAACTCGCGCACTAAGTGCCGACCCACCGAAATTCGGAGTTCCAGCCTCCAATAGTGCAAACTCCCCTTGACACCGATTCAGAGGTTTGATACGTTCCAATACACGTCCTGACTTAGTAGTCTCGACTATAGGGAAAGGGGGAAGTGAATTGAGATATTTCGCTCGCCTCGCTGCTTTACTCTTACCAGCCGTGTGTGCTGTCCCGCTCATGGCTCAACAAATATCTGGAACGATTAACGGCTCGGTCAAGGACAGCCAGCAGGCTGTCATTCCGGGCGCTAAGGTGACGCTGACCAATCTCGCCCAAGGAACGTCCCGCGAAGCTCAATCCGGAGCTGACGGTTCCTTCGCATTCACCTTGGTTCAACCCGGCACATACAACCTGACAGTGGAAACGGCAGGTTTCAAGAAGTTCGAGCAAACAGAGATTAAGGTGTTCGCCAGCGATCGTGTCACGCTCGGCGACCTTGTCCTGACGGTCGGAGGAGTGAACGAAACCGTCACGGTCGAAGCGGCCGCAGCCCAGATTCAGACCGCTAGTGCGGAACGTTCAGGCGTTCTCACCAGCCGGCAGGTCGAAGAAGTCGGACTGCTCTCCCGCAGCCTCTTCGACCTGACCCGTACGCTGCCCGGCATCGTGACCGGCAACAGCACCTCTGGCCTTGGCGTGGGCAGCATCAACGCCAACGGGAACCGGAACAACCAGAACAACTTCACGCTCGACGGTGTCACCAACATGGACACCGGTTCGAACGGCGGCAGCTTGGCCAGCACCAACGTCGACATGATCGCCGAGATGAAGGTGATCACGAACTCGCAGCCAGCCGAATTCGGACGGGCATCCGGTGCGCAGATCCAGGTTGTGACCAAGTCCGGCAGCAAGGACTTTCACGGCACTGGGTATTGGTTCCACCGGCACGACAGTTTGAACGCTAACTTGTGGCGCAACAACATCGACGGCAGAGCCCGTCCGCTATACCGCTACAACTACTACGGATTCAACGTCGGCGGTCCCGTGGTCCTCCCGGGAGGCTTCAACAAAGAGCACGACAAATTGTTCTTCTTCGCCGGCATCGAATGGCAGAAACAGTTGGTGCCCAACAGTACCCGCTACGTAACGGTTCCGACCGCTCTCGAACGCAAGGGCGACTTCTCCCAGACGCATGACGGCGCTGGATTCGCTCCGAACATCACCATCAAGGACCCGCTCAACGGTGGAACGCCGTTCGCCGGAAACATCATCCCGACCAGCCGTCTGAACCCGGACGGCGTCAAGATCCTCAACTGGTACCCGCTGCCGAACTCGGCAGGTCAGGATCCCAGCTATAACTACCAGACACAGATTTCCAACCAGTACCCGCGCCGGGAGGAAGTCTATCGCATGGACTACAACATCAGCGACAAGTGGAAGACCTATGCACGCTATATCCGCAGCGCTGATGAAACGAAGATGGCGTATGGGCAATGGAACGCGAGCTACAACATCCCGCTCGCGCCTATGAGCTTTGGCGCTCCGGGATGGTCGTTCGTAGCCAACTTGACCACGATCATCAACCCGACGCTGACCAACGAATTCGTGTTCGGTTCCTCCAGGAACGACTTGCATATCACGCCGGTCGACGATACGTGGAATCTCTCGAACGTGGGTGTCGGCTACAAGATGCCGTTCCCGAGTGCCGACACACTGGGACTCGTCCAGAACTGGAACTACGGAGGTGTTCCGAACGCGCCCACATCGGCGTTCAATGGAACTCCCTTCCTGAATTTCAATCACACCGTCGACATCACGGACAGTATGGCGAAGGTGCTGGGGGCCCACACCATCAAGGGTGGGATCTATCTGCACCACAGCTCCAAGGACCAGACAGCTTTCACCTCTGTGAACGGAAATATCTGGTTTGACCGTGATGCCAACAACCCGAATGACTCGAACTGGGCGTTCTCGAACGCGATGCTCGGCAACTACGATCGCTTGCAGCAATCGAGCGTCGTGTTAAACGGGATGTATCGTTCGTGGAACGTCGAGTGGTACATCCAGGACAACTGGCGCGTCAACAAGAAGCTGACCCTCGACTATGGGATCCGCTTCTACTGGATACAGCCTCAGTACGATGCGGGTCATCAAACCTCGGCCTTCAACCCGTCGCTGTATGATAAGGCCAATGCGGGTGTGCTGCGTACCGCCGCCCTCGACGCCAGCGGGAAACGAATCTCGGTCAACCCGCTGACGGGTGAAACCGGACCGGCGGCGCTGATCGGGTCGCTGGTGAATACGGGCAAGGGCTTTGTGAACGGCCTGTACGCCAATGGCATGGGCCTCTCGTCCGGATCCAATTATCCGCAAGCGTTAATTGACGGCCAGGGTATCAACTTTGCCCCACGCCTCGGCATTGCCTATCAGATCGCGCAGAAGACCGTCATCCGAGCGGGCGCCGGCATCTTCTATGACCGGCTGCAGGGCAATCCGGTGTTCGACATGCTGCCGAACCCGCCTTCGACGGCCATCCCGCAGTTCTACTACGGCAACCTGGCCACCATTCCGAGCGCCGCTTCGGGAGCCTTCTTCCCGCAGAGCGTGAACGGCTTCGACAAGGCCGGACAGATCCCGACGACTTACAACTGGAACTTCACAATCCAGCACGAGTTACCCGGGTCCATCCTGTTCGACGTCGGTTACGTCGGGTCGTCCTCGGATCATATTCTGTATCGCTACAACGAGAACGCAATTGCACTCGGAGCTGCCTGGCTGCCGCAAAACCAGGATCCGCTCAACACGAGTCCGAAGTACGACGGCACCACCAGCAACCAGCCGAACTTCTATCGTCCGTTCCAGGGCTATGCCAACACTATCGCCTATGGCTTCGGCGCCAACTCGAACTATCACTCCCTGCAGGTATCGGCGAACCGCCGGTTCGGTAGGGGTGGGACGTTCGGTATCGCCTACACCTGGTCGAAGTCGATGGGCACAACGAATAGCGACTACGTCACCAACATCCCGTTCAACATGCGGACGGCTGAATACGACGTACTCGACACCGACCGTACGCACGTGTTTGTGGCCAACTGGGTCTACGAAACGCCCAAGTTCCTCAAGGGCACCAGCGGAGCCAGCAGGTTCGGCGGCACCATCGTGAACGGGTGGCAGATCTCCGGTATCGCCACGCTGCAGAGCGGCCAGCCCGGCAACGTGAACTTCTCGATTGCCGGCATCGGCAACCTGAACGAACGCTACACCGGTTCGCCCGATGTTGCACCGCGCGTGGTGTACACTTCGGCGATGACATACCCAGGCACGCAGTACGCCTGGCTCGATTACACGAAGCTGAAACTGCCCACGGTCAAAGGTAGCCAGGGCTTCGATTCGTCGCGGTTGCCGGTCCGCTACCCCGGAATCCACAACTACGACATCACGCTTGCCAAGATGTTCAATCTCGGAACCGAACGCGCGAAGCTTCAACTCCGCGGTGAGTTCTTCAACGCGTTCAACCATCCACAGTTCAACACCATCAACAACAGCGCTACGTTCAACCAGGCAGGTGTGCTCGTCAACACGCCGACGGCCTTGGGCGGAACCGGCGGACGCTTCGGATTCGGCGCCTTCACTGCCACCCAAGACGCGCGCCGCATTCAGCTCGCCATGAAGGTTATCTTCTAGGCGGGAATCGATGTGTGACCTACAGGGGCGGCTTCGGCCGCCCCTTTTTTGTTGTTATGAAATACGCACCATTTTTTGTTCTTATTCTGAGCGCCGCGCTGGATGCCGCGGCGCCCGCTGCCATCTCAGTCGATTATCCGCAGCAAGGTTCGATCTTTCCGCCCGACTTCGCCGCACCCACTTTTCTCTGGCGCGATGCGAGCGCGGCCGCCAGGAGTTGGCGCATCGAGATCACGTTCGGCGCGGGCCAGCCTGCATTGCACGTGGCTGCCCCCGGACCTCGGATGCGGCTTGGCCCCATCGATCCGCGTTGCGTATCGGACACCAACCAGCCACCGAGGCTGACGCCTGAACAGGCTGCCGCGCACACCTGGAAGCCGGATGCGGTGACTTGGGCTGCCATCCGGAAGAATCCATCCGCCCACCTGGTCGTCACAGGAATCGGGACGGCCAACCAAACGGTATCGCGGGGTGAGGTCGACATCCAGATCTCGCCCGACCCGGTGGGCGCTCCGATTTTCTATCGCGACGTACCGCTGATGCCGTCGGAAGCCGAAAAAGGCGTCATCAAGCCCTTGGCGACCGAAGCCATACCGCTGATCGCGTGGCGTCTGCGCAATGTGAGCGACGAGAGCAGCCGCGTGCTGATGACCGGCATTCACTCGTGCGCGAACTGCCACTCGGTGTCTCGCGACGGCAAGACGATGGGCATGGACCTCGACGGTCCGCGCAACGACAAGGGACTATATGCGATCTTCCCGATTCAGCCGCAAGCGTCGATTCAGGAAAAGAATGTCGTCGCGTGGAGCACCTTCCGGGGAAAGCTGGGCGGCAAACTGCGAGTCGGGTTCATGTCGCAGGTGTCTCCGGATGGACAGTATGTCGTAACGACAATCAACGACCCGGGGCCGCCGCTGTCGGTGTTCGAACGTAAGCGCAACCCCCGCGACCTGATTTCGAATTACTACGTCGCGAATTTCAAGGACTACCGGTTCCTGCAGGTGTTCTTTCCGACGCGCGGGATCCTGGCTTGGTACAGCCGCGCGACCGGCCGGCTGGAGCACCTTCCGGGCGCTGACGATCAGCGCTATGTGCACACGAACGCGGTCTGGAGTCCGGATGAGAAGTATCTGGTCTTCGCGCGTGCCGAAGCGAAGGACGCCTACCCGCCGGGCGCCCAGTTGGCGGTGGCGGCAAACGATCCGAACGAGCGGCAGATCAAGTATGACCTCTACCGGATTCCATTCAACAACGGCAAAGGCGGCGTCGCCGAGCCCATCGCGGGCGCGTCGTCGAATGGCATGAGCAATTCGTTCCCGAAGGTGTCGCCGGATGGCCGCTGGATCGTGTTTGTGAAAGCGCGCAACGGTCAGTTGATGCGCCCGGACAGCCGACTTTATATCGTACCGTCGACGGGTGGCGACGCTCGCGAGATGCGGTGCAACACGCCGCTGATGAACTCGTGGCATAGCTTCTCGCCGAACGGGCGCTGGCTGGTGTTTTCGTCGAAGAGCTGGTCTCCCTATACGAAGATGTTTCTGACGCACATCGACGAGAACGGCAACGATAGCCCGCCGATTCTGATCGAGAACTCGACGGCGTCGAACCGGGCGGTGAATCTGCCCGAGTTCGTAAACATCGCACCGGATGGTTTCCAGAAGATCGACGCGGTTGTGACGGACTACTACCGTCTGATCGACGTCGCCGAGGGCGCGCTCGGCAAGCAACGGTTCGACGAGGCGATCGCTAATTTCCGGAAAGCACTGGCGGTGCATCCGGACGAGCCGATGGTGCACAACAGTCTGGGGGTCGCACTGGCCCGCAGCGGCAGGGTCGATGAGGCGATGGAGCATTACCGCAAGGCGATCGAGATCAGCCCGGACTACCCGGATCCGCACAGCAACCTGGGCGCGCTGCTGCTCGGAGGCGGCCGGATCGACCAAGCCATCCCGGAACTCGAGAAGGCGATTCAGCTCAACCCCGAGTATGGCGAAGCGCACGCGAACCTGGGCACGGCTCTGGCGCAGCAGGGTCGCATGGAGCAAGCGCTGCCGCATCTGCGGAAGGCGGTGGAATACAGCCCGGGCGATGCCAACGCTCATCGCAACCTGGGGCTTGCGCTGCTGCTGGCGGGCGACATCAACAATGCGCTTCCGGAGGCTGAGCAGGCGGTGAAGCTCTCCAAGAGCCAGGACGCCGCGATGCTCGGGCTGCTGGGTTCCGTGTATGGCGAAGCCGGCCGGATCGCCGACGCGACGCGAGTGATCCGGGAGGCTCTGGCGCTGGCGGAGCGGCGGAACGACACCGGGTTCGTGCAGGAACTGCGGCAGCGGCTCGCGTCCTATCAATCCTCGCAGTAGAGCAATGTATACTGGCCAAGAATGATGTGGTTGCTGCTGCTCGCCGCGGTTGTTGCGATGCAACCCAATCTGCTCGACCGCGGTCGCGACGCTCTACAGTCCGGCGATCTCAACGGGGCCGAGAAGATGTTCCGCGAGTACATCCAGACGCACCCGGATTCCGGCGAAGCCTATTCCAATCTGGCGACCGTCTACTCGCGGCGCGAACAGTATGCGCAGGCTGTGGAGCTGTACGAGAAGGCGCTGAAGGTGAGCCCGACGTTGGCTCCAGTGCATTTCAACATCGCCGTGCAGCTTGGGAAGTTGCGACGGTTTGACGATGCGGCCACTCACCTGCGGGAATTCCTGAAGAGCTACCCGAATGAGCCTAGAGCGCACCAGTTGCTGGGGCTGTGTCTGGTGGAGACGGGGGATCTGCGCGCCGCGCTTACCGAACTCGAGATATCGTACAAGGCGAATCCGAATGACGGGAGTATCCGGTACGCGCTCGCCTATGCCAGCGCGCGCTCCGGCGATGTCGATCGCGCGGCGGAGATCTTCCGCGATGCGGATTCGAACCAGGTGCAATCGAAGTTCATCCAGGGTTTGATCGAATATCGCCATGAGCGGTATGCCGAAGCCAAGGTGCTGCTGGAAGATGTCGTGAAGGCGATGCCCGATGCCTACCAGGCCATCGCGGCGCTGGGGCGGATCGAACTGAATGCGCACAACGACGCTCGTGCGATCGAACTGCTGGAACGGGCCATCCAACTGAACCCGGCGGACGCCGAGTCGACGTATCAACTGGGAGTGCTGTATGATCGCAACGATCGCAGCGAGGATGGGGTCGCGGCGCTGAAGCGTGCACTGACGCTGCGTGCCAACTACCCCGATCCGCATTATCAGATCGGCCGCATTGCCTACAATCACAAAGACTACAAGACAGCCGTCGCGGAGTTGGAGGAGGCGCGGCGCATGCTGCCCGAGCAGGAGGCCATCCGTTTCGCGCTAGGCCGCGTCTATCAGGCGCTCGGCCGGACCGAAGAAGCGAAGGTGGAGTTCGCGGCTGTGCGCCGGTTGAAGAGCCTGGTAACCGAGCGTGCCCACGAAGCCTTGATCCCCGACGATCTGACGAAGCCGTGAAGCTAGTGCTTAGGGATCACGCAAGAATAACTTCACACTTCGCCTATGGCCGATGTGGCGCACGCACTCGTGCGTGCCGCGTCGACATTCGTGTCGACGCCTGGGGTTCGCGGACCAAGAAGCGTCGAGAGGAGTCTCGACGCGGCACGCACGAGTGCGTGCGCCACCGTCTCCGCTGCGAAGTAGTTTTTGCAATGGCCCTTCTATTCACGGCCGCTGTCTTCGGGCAAGGCATGGCCAGCCGTGGCGTGAAGCCGTCAGCGCGTCCGGCGGCGTCGGGCCGGCCGTGGAATTCGAAGCTCGTCAATATCGCCAAGCAGGCGGGCCTGACGAAGACCATCGTCTATGGCACCGACGATCCGGCGACCTATATCTCGGAGACCACGGCGGGCGGGATTGCATTCCTCGACTACGATAACGATGGCTGGCTCGATATCTTCATCATCGGCGGGACCCGGCTGAGCGGCGATCCGCCGGACGCCACCAACCGGTTGTATCGCAACAATCACAATGGGACGTTCACCGATGTCACCGATAAGGCGGGATTGCGTCGCACGGGCTGGGGGAACGGAGTCGCCGTGGCCGACGTGGACAACGATGGCAACCTGGATCTGTTTGTCACGTACTGGGGCGAAAATGTTTTATACCACAACAACGGCAACGGCACGTTCAGCGACATCACGGCGAAGTCGGGGCTGGCGCCGAAGGAGAAGCCGGCGTATCCTTCCTGGTTCTCCGGCGCGACCTTTTTGGATTACGACCGCGACGGTCATCTGGACCTGTACATCGCGACGTACGTCGATTTCGATACGTCGGTGATTCCGAAGCCGGGTGCGAATCCGAATTGTAATTGGAAGGGCGTGCCGACGCCGTGCGGCCCTCGGGGTCTGCGTCCCGCGCGGCAGTTCCTGTATCACAATCGCGGGGATGGGACGTTCGAGGATGTTTCGAAGAAGACGGGGATCGGCGCGGCGGATAATTGTTTCGGGCTCACCGCCGTGTCCGCTGACCTGGATGACGATGGCTGGCCCGACATCTATCAGGCCTGCGATTCCACGCCTTCGCTATTCTTCCATAACAACCACAACGGCACCTTCACCGAGGACGGCATCGAGCGCGGTCTCGCCTTGAACGACGACGGAGGGGAGCAGGCGGGGATGGGGCTGGCGGTCGGCGACTTCAATGCCGACGGCATTCTCGACGTGTTCAAGACGCACTTCGCGGATGACACGCAGGGGCTGTATCAAGGCGTGGGACACGGACAATTTCGCGATGCGACGCTGAAGGCCGGGATCGGCGTGGAGACGCGCTACATCGCGTGGGGCGTGGGTATACAGGACCTGGACAACGACGGCTGGCCGGACATTCTCATCCTGACCGGAAACGTCTACTCGGGCCTGGATCGGCAGTTGCAATCGTATCCATACCGCATGCCACCGCTGCTATTTCGCAATCTCGGCGGCAAGTTCGAGCAGTTGATCGAGGAGGGTGGTCCAGCGATGCTCGAGCGGCACTGCGCGCACGGGGCGGCGTTTGGGGATTTCGACAACGACGGCGATGTGGACGTCGTGGTGTGGAATCGCAACGAGCCGCCGAGTCTGCTGCGCAACGATCTGAAGCCGGGCAATCACTGGTTGCAAGTGCGGCTGACAGGGACGAAATCGAACCGGGCGGCGATTGGGGCCAAGGTGACGGTAGAGGCGGGTGGGCGAAAGCAGAGCCAGGCGGTGATGAGCCAGTCGAGTTTCACGTCGGCGAACGATCTGCGGCTGCATTTCGGATTGGGAGCGGCGACGAAGGCGGAGGTGGTGGTGCGATGGCCGTCGGGGTTAGAGGAGCGGTTCGCGGCTGGGAGCGTGGACCGGGTGCTCGCACTTACGGAGGGGTCGGGTGGGGCGAGTAAGTGATCTCGGTAAGTCCCTGTAAATCTTGTTGAGCCGGGCGGGTCTCGAACGCTGGACACCCATCGAAAAGACGCAAGTTATTGATTCTATGTTACGCAAAACCGGCAGAAGCGTACAGATTTCCGTGGGGTTGGTACAAAATTGGGACAGCCGCCACCCAATGGTGGCTCTGGTAAAGTTGGTAAAGTAATCTGTATGGGAAACTACATCGTTGTTCCGTTCACCTGTTTGAACTGCAATAAACGCATGGAAGCCCACCTCGCAGCAACGCTAGGGCCAGGAATCGCAGGGCACAAGGCCATTTGCCCGAAATGCGGGGTGGAACATTATCCAGAACCTGCTGGATTCCCGGATCGCGTGATCGAGGTGATAGAGGTCGAGGAATCGTAGCCATCACCTATGCCGCCAGAACGAGCGAAGAAGCTTCCGGATTATGTGCCAGGTTTCTCCCGCGATCCAAGTAACGAATACGAGTACACCCGCGATCTCCACGGTGTAGAGTTTAATTGTGGCGAAAACATCGACGTTCGGATTCATCACAAATCTCCCTGGTTCCGGCTGAAAGAGATTTGTGTCTTACGACGCCAAAGTGGTTTGCAGGATCTTTCGGCCCTCAGCCGGCTGGGCCTCCCCGATCAGAGGGGATAGAAACTTCTTTGCGCGAATCATTCGATTCGCGTTTTACTGCCGGCGTGACTCATTCGAATCACGGTGCTGGTAGTATCTGCCTTCGGTCACATCGTTCGATGCGTGTCGAAGGCGCCCGATACAACCCGGCAACTTAGTTTATAGCGATGCCGGAACGATTTGCAAGCGAAATGTTTTTGGAGCCCCGACGAATCCTTAAAGACAAACGGCTTATCCCCTCAATTGGAGGGGTGGCGTGAAACTATAATCTCCCAGCAAGTATCCAAGCCTTCATCCAGTCAAGGGGCTCATCCATTGAATCGTTGTCTGGAAAGACTGAGGTAGTTCAGGCTGGCTGATTGAGGGGCCGGGTCGCTGCCGTAAGCGTTGCCCGGAATCCTTTTCAGCCAACCTGCGGAGTGCCGGTTTTTAGGAAAAACTGCCGCGATCAAAACCTATGCGTGGGAGTTGTGAGGGACAGTAAAAAAACCGACGACTGCTTTCGGTCTCCGGTTTTACGCTGGCCCCATAATCCGCTCGATCAGTTCGGATAAGGTTTTGTATCGAGGTATCTCATACTTGCAGCAGACGACATCGACGTTGCCCTTCCTCCAAAATCTTTCCGGGCAACAGACTTCCAGCTTCCCGGAATCAGCGAATATGCCCAGTTCCAAAAGCGTTATCTCCCATCGCCACCAGTTGCCTGTTGCTCTGGCGCGGGCCGCGTAGGCGTCCTCCGTCGTGCCCGCTGCCCGCGTTCGCCCGCTCGGGATCACTCGCGCTTCGCTCGGCGCAGTACGGCGGGCCGAGATCGGCGACTCGCGACTCCCCGGCGGCACCGCCGCGCCCCAGTCGGGTTGGCGACACACGACATCAGACCCAGCCGCCGAGTGCCATCGACTACAATCGAAGCAGGGTTTTGAATGACCGCTCCTCCGCTTCCGATCGCCCGCATCGTTCCTGTCATCGCTCACGCAGTTGCGGTGTTCGGCGATGAGCACAAGGCAACGCATTGGCTCTCGACGCCCCTGCCTCTGCTGGACGATCGCGCGCCGTCCGCTCTCTTGGGCACCGACGAGGGTATTCAGAAGGTCGAAGAAGTCCTGACTCGGATTGAGCACAACATCTTCTCTTGATGCCGCTCTCCGTCCATCGCGTGTGCCGGCGGATTCATGCGCGGCTCGACGGCGAGGGTGTGCGCCGGGTCGGAGGGCGGTGGAATTCTCCCGGTCGCCCCATCGTGTACATGGCCCAAAGCATTGCTCTGGCCGTACTCGAGAACCTGGTTCACATGACGCGCCAGGATTATCCGTTAGGATACGTGGTCATCACGGCCATAGTCCCCGATCATGTCCTCGTCCTTGATGAACTGCCCTGCAAAACACGGCGGGCGCCCTCCCCACCCCAGACCCACGATCGCTGGGCGACTCCTGGTTTGATGCCGGACTCTCCGCCGTACTGCGCGTGCGCTCCGCCGTGGTAGAGACCGATTTCAATTACCTGATCAATCCGTATCATCTCGATTTCGCACAGATTTCGGTCGAGCCACCGGCACCGTTTCGCTTCGACTCGCGCCTCGTCGGGTAACGTGACCATCAGCGACGGCGCAACGATCCGCGGGCGCAACTCAGACACCGAACCCCACCATCACGCTCCGGCACTATCAACTGAGCATTCCCCGCCGGCGTCAGAGGGGCTGCGGTGGCGTTCGAACCCGATGTGTTTGGAACAGGTTGGAGGTACCGGTGAAAGCCATTAGGTACTTAAGAATGTTGGTGAGCCGGGCGGGTCTTGTACTCAACAATCATGTTGAAAACAGGCAAGTTATTGAAAACACGATATGCTCGATACTGACGATTCGCCCTACTGACGGAATCATCGTACAAAAAGCCGCACAGGGAAGCCTTCAACAATAGTGCTCGAAGTGTGGGGAATCGCTTGCGTATGTCCGGAGTACAGGCTACAAACAAAATAAAGGAAGGCTGAGATTGGCACGAGATGCAATCATCGAGAAGATAAACAGCACACTGACAAAAGACATCACCAGCGAGATGCAGGTGGTGTACATCATGGCCGAGATTCGTAAACTCCTGGAGCGGGATAACAAGAAGGAGACCTACAAGTCCCTAAATTTCTACTGCAACTGGGCACTCCATACAAAACTGGCCTCCTCAGCGGTTGCGTCAAGCGTCGTTGCAGCATTCGACCGCCAAGCCCAATTCATTGTGCAGCGGAATTCGGTCCCAGCCGGGCAGCCCGTGCCAAACCTGGATTGGACGCTGCTCGACCGACTCAACGAAACTATAGAACTAGCAACCTTCTACCATGAGCTTAAGTCATTCTCTGGAGACTACAGGATTTCAGGGAAGCTTTTAAGTGACGACGTGGAATGGCTAACATTCATGAGCCACTACGTTGGAGTGATTGAAGATTCACCACTTCATTACAGAGATTCGAGCCTGCAATACGTTAACGAAGTCGTTGCCAAAAAAATTGACGTGCCGCAAGCCAATAAAGCACTGGATGATGGAACGAACCTGGTGTTTGCGATTCAATGGGAATGGATATCCAGTGCTAGCCCCGAGCTAGTAAACGTTACGCAAAGGATTTTTAGCTATCCACGTAACCCCAAAAGATGATGTTCCAGAAGGTAAATGAGGCTCTTCGCTCGGGCGTCGGCCTCAGTGTCGGCTATCTCGGTGTGCCGTCCCGTCTCCGGGTCGGGCGCGTCGACCATATAGAACCACAAGCCGCGACCTTCAAACACATCGGCCACAACCTGCTCGTGCGAATATCGAATTGTTTTCGGAAGCATCTCGCCGAGTTCGGGAGCGGTGAAGGCCCACCACATATCGCTCTTGTCGGTCTCGCCGCCATAACCGCGAAATAGCATACCAAGAAAATGCGCTCTCCTGTTTCACGCCCAACTCCTTGAGCCGCTTCGCCAGTTCCAAACTGCAAACTTGGTCGTCGAGTTCCATGCCCTAATCAAAGCACGCCGGCAGTTCTTGCAAGTGCGGCTTATCCACATGCCGAAAGGAGACCTCCGGAAGCACCGAAGTTCAAAGGAGTTGCATGCGCTATCGTACAAAAACACGTACAGACGCGGCAGAACAGCGCCGATAAATAGATGATTCTAAAGGAAATCTTGGTGAGCCGGGCGGGTCTCGAACCCGCGACCCTCTGATTAAAAGTCAGATGCTCTACCACTGAGCTACCGGCCCCTGGGGAACTTTTGTACTTCCTCTAGACTAACACGACCCACCACTCGCGTCAGTCGGCGTGGAAGACCTCTTCCATCTCCGCCCACCACTCGCCCGGGGCTCGCGTTTCCAGCGGTTCCTGCATCGGTCCCACGACGCTCCACCATTCCTGCGTCACCGGATCGGCCGCAATCGCCGCCATGTCCGCTTCGTAATCCTCGCCAATGTACTCGTAGTAACTGAACAGCCAGCCGTCCTTGTGGTAAATCGAGAAATTCCGCAGATTGCAGCGGTGAATTGTGTCCAGCACTCCCGGCCATACGGCGGCGTGCAACCGCTTGTATTCCTCGAAATACTTGGGACGCACCCGTAACACCGATCCGACCCGCTTCGTCAATTCTTGCTTCCCAACGCAGGATCGGCCTTGATCGGATAACCGCGGATCAGCATGAATGTCCGCTTCCATCGAGTTTTCGAAAAGAAATTCAGCGCCAGATCCTTGATATGGTCCATTCCAATGGATGGATTCGCTAACTGCTCTGTCGGCGCGTCATAGGACCAGTACACAATCAGCGGCTTGCCGATGATATTGTCGCGCGGCACAAATCCCCAATAACGGCTGTCGAGCGATGAGTCGCGATTATCTCCCATCGCGAAGTAATGACCGGGCGGCACCACTACTTCGCCATTCTTGACGTTATTCTTCAGCATTTCCTCCGCTGGGGGATAGATCTGCGCGTTGGGCTCACTGGGGAAGTTATCGCGATAGGAATCGATATACGCCGTCTTGTTGTACTTGTACGGCTCATTCAGCTTGACGCCGTTCACGTACACCTGCTTGTTCTCGAGGCGGATTCGATCGCCCGGAACGCCGACAACTCGTTTGACGAAGGTCTGCTTGATATCGATGGGATAGCGGAACACGATGATATCGCCGCGCTTCACATCTTCAAATGGCAGCAGATACTTACTCACCGGTCCGGTAGGGGCGTACGCGAGTTTGTCCACCAGCAAATGATCGCCGATGAGCAGCGTGTCTTCCATCGAGCCGGTGGGAATGACGAAGGCCTGCACCAGCGTCGTGGTCCCGAACAGCAACAGAAGAATCGTGACGGTCCACTCGGCGATGGTGCCGCGGGGAGCGTCGTGCTCGATAGGTTTCACTACGGTGGGCGGCGGTGCGACGAGGACGCCGGTTTCGGTCAGGACAGGGTTTTGTTCTTCGTTCACTACGCCTCTAAGCTGCTGCTCTCATTGTACCGGGTCATGACGGGCGCGATGCCTCGCCGCGGAAAAGACGCAGGATCTCGAGAAACGAGATGTAGACGTTGATCAGTCCCAGTCCGCTGAGGGCGCCGCGAAAGAAGGGGTTCCCCCACACGTCCGCCAGCCATGGCGCATACAGGACCGCGTTGTTCATCTCCCAAATGCGGAGCCACGGAAAGACGATAAGGATCACGCCGATTTCAAAGCAGAACACGATGAAGAACAGCCGCAGTACCTTTGCATACCACGGCAGCCCGCGCCGCCCTACCCGCATCGAGCCAATGTCCATGGGTTCCGGACCAACGGGCATCATTCCCCCGCCGCCATCACGAACAACTCCGCCTGTTGCGGGATGGGATAGCCCAGCCAGGATTCGTACGGGCAGAAGAAGCGTACCGGTTCAAAACTGAAGCGGTGCAGCGAAGTGGGGCCGAATGTTTCCAGCGCCTGAATGTGCTCTGGAGTGGAGTAGCCTTTGTTCCGGTCCAGAGCGTACTGCGGAAAGACCTGGTGCCACTTCATCATGCAGGCATCACGTTCCACTTTGGCCAGGATCGACGCCGCGGCGATGGATAGCGAGCGGGCATCGCCGTGGATCAGCGCACACTGCTCAACACCGCCGTCCACGGACACTGCATCCACCAGCAAGTAATCGGGGGTCAGAGAGAGTTTCTCCACTGCACGCCGCATCGCCAGACGCGACGCCTGCAAAATATTCAGGTGATCGATCTCGAAGACGTCTGCGCCCGCGACGGCCCACGCCGCAGCGCGCTCGCGAATCCGGCCGGCCAGCACCTCGCGCCGTTCAGCGTCGAGTTCCTTGCTGTCGCGGAGGCCGCGAATCTGACGGTCGGGATCGAGGACAACGGCGGCGGCGAATACGGGTCCGAACAGACAACCACGGCCCACCTCGTCTACTCCGGCGATCGAGCGATAGCCTCGCTGCCGGGCCTTGCGTTCATGCCGGGAGTCGCACTGAAAGGGCATTTCGCTGGCTGGACCGCCCGCCGGCCGCCTAATTGCGCTCGCGCAACCGCGCCGCTTTGCCGCGAAGACCACGCAAGTAGTACAACTTCGCGCGGCGCACGCGGCCGGTGCGGACGACGTCGATGTGGTCGATCACCGGCGCATGGATGGGGAAAATACGTTCCACGCCCTGCCCAAAGCTGACTTTGCGAACCGTAATCGTCCGGCCCAATGCGGCGTTGTTCTCGGCAATGACGGTGCCTTCGAAGACCTGCAGGCGCTCTTTTTCGCCCTCACGGATTTTCACGTGCACGCGGATGGTATCGCCCGGGCGGAACTCCGGGATATCCGTGCGCTTATTCTTTTCGATGACCTTCGTCAGCAGAGCGTTATACATGGAATCACTTCCTCAATCTGAATCTCTATTGTCAGGCGTTTGACCGCCTGCAAGCAAATCGGGCCTGAGCCGCATCGTTTTATCGAGCGCGGATTTCAGACGCCATTTCCTGATTTCTCCATGGTTCCCGCTCAACAGCACTTCGGGAACCGGCCAACCCCGGTACGTCGCCGGCCGGGTATATTGCGGGCAATCCAACCGGTTCGCCTCGCTGAACGATTCGTTCAACGCCGAATCCGGGTGCCCCAGCACTCCTGGCAACAAACGTCCCACACAATCCACTACGATCGCGGCCGCCAACTCGCCGCCGCTCAACACAAAATCGCCGACCGAAACCTCGTCGTCCACCAGGTGCCCGGCCACTCGCTCATCTACGCCTTCGTACCGCCCGCAGATCAGCAGCAGTTCGTCGAGACCCGCCAGTTCCCGAGCCATCGCCTGATCGAAGCGCCGTCCCTGCGCCGATAACAACAGCGCCTTCCGGCCCGCGGTCCGTTCCGGCCAGATCGACTCCACAGACAGAAACAGCGGCTCGCACTTCATCAGCATGCCTTCACCGCCGCCGAACGGCCGGTCGTCCACCGTCCGATGCCGGTCGAAGGTCCACGTCCGCAGATCGTGGATTCGGACCTCCAGCAGACCCGCCTCCCGCGCTTTGGCCACCACACCGTGCTCGAACGGCCCCCGGAAGAATTCCGGGAAGATCGTGACGATGTGAAAGACCATCGGCTACCGGTTCAAATCCAACAGACCCTCGGGCAGCTTCAACCGAATCTCGTGCGCCGGCAAGTCGATCTCGGTGAGAATCGCCTTCACATACGGGATCAGAACCCGGCCCTCGTCTACCTCGAGAATCACCGGACCACCGGCGTCCTGCCAACCCGTCACCACGCCAACCGTCGTCCCCGACGAAAGATCCACTACGCGACACCCCATCAGGTCCGCGAAGTAGTACTCGTCCTCAGGCAATGGAAATCGTTCGCTGGCGGGAACCAAAACATCGTGACCGGCGAGCTTTTCGGCTTCGCCAATCGAATCCACACCGCGAAACTTGAAGACAGGCTGATCATTATGATACCAGACCTGCTCCACCTCATACTCGGCGCCGTCCACCTGAACCGACTGAAGACGCTGATAACGCTCAGGATGATCGGACAGCGGAAACGCGCAAAGCTCTCCTTTGTTACCCCGGGGCCGGGTCAGGTGAGCAATGACCACAAACCCCTGTTCCGGGCTACCGGCTTCCACTTCCGCTATTCCAGGATTTCCAGGGTAAAACGGCGGTTCAACTTCATTCCGGCCGCACCCAGCAGCGTTCGAATGGAACGCGCCGTGCGGCCCTGTTTGCCGATGACCTTACCCAGATCACTCGGGGCAACCCGGAGTTCCAGCACGGTGACCTGCTCGCCTTGCACTTCGCGAACGCTGACCTCTTCCGGGATGTCGACGAGCGCCTTCGCGATGTCTTCCACCAGCGTTTTCATCGCTTGCCACCTTCCTACCGCCACGCAATTCTAACTACTTACTATAGACGCCACGTTTCGATCCGGTAGCGTGGAATTTCAGGCTCGGCCAGACGGACCGCCGGAACGTAGGCGTCAGGACGCCACGGGCTCAGCCACCGGCGCCGGATACCTCTTCAGAAGCCGGCCTACGGTCTCGGACGGCTGCGCACCATTCTTCATCCAATACCCGATACGGTCGTAATCGAGGCTCACCACTGCCGGCGTCGCCACCGGGTTGTAGTGCCCAACCACTTCCACCGCTCGCGAGTTTCGAGCCCGTTCCTTATCCATAATCACAACCCGGTAGGACGGCTTTTTCTTGGCCCCAAACCGGGCCAGACGAATCATCAGCATCAATCTACTCCAGTTCTATTGGCCGCCGAGTCCACCGAACATCTGCGGCAACTTCAATTTTCCCATGCGCTTGCCCATAAAACTCCCGGTGGAAAAGCTCTTCATCATCTTGCGGGCCTGCGCGTACTGCTTCAGCAGGCTATTCACTTCCTGCACCGAAGTCCCGCTGCCCTTGGCGATACGCCGGCGGCGGGCTCCGTTGATGATCATGTGATTGTCGCGCTCATGACGAGTCATTGAATCGATGATCGCCACAATACGCGTGATTTCCTTTTCGTCGACCTTGACGTCCTTCAGACCCTTCAGCGGGCCCAACTGGGGCATCATGCCGAGGATGTTCTCGAGTGGACCCAACTTGCGGATCTGCTTGATCTGATCGCGGAAGTCCTCGAGTGTGAACTCGTTGTCGATGATCTTCCGCTGCATCTCTTCGGCCTGCTTCTGGTCGATGTTCTGTTCGACTTTTTCAATGAGCGAAAGAACATCGCCCATGCCGAGAATGCGATTGGCAACGCGGTCAGGATGGAACGCTTCGAGAGCGTCGAATTTTTCACCCGTGCCGACGAACTTCAGCGGTTGCTGCGTGACGCTGCGGATGGAGAGCGCCGCACCGCCGCGCGCATCGCCGTCCATTTTCGTCAGGATGACGCCGGTGATGCCGAGGCGCTTGTGGAACTCGTCGGCCGACTTGACGGCGTCCTGGCCGGTCATGGCGTCGGCGACAAACAGGATCTCACTGGGATGGAGGAGATTCTTCAACTCCTGCAGTTCCGACATGAGGTCGTCGTCGATGTGCAGGCGGCCTGCCGTATCCACCAGCAGGACGTCGCGACCGGTCTGGGTAGCTTCGCGGCGCGCGGACCGGGCCAGGTCGACTGGCTTCGTTTCGTCCGGAGTGCCTTCGTAGATCGGCTGCTTGGTCTCGCGAGCGATGACCGCCAACTGCTTGCGGGCGGCGGGACGGTAGACGTCCACCGACACGAGCAGCGGCCGGTGTCCTTCCTTGGTGAGATACTTCGCGAGTTTACCGGTGCTGGTAGTCTTACCAGAACCCTGCAGCCCGACAATCATGATGGCACTGGGCGGTTCGTTCGCCATCCGCAGTCGCGCCGTGTGGGAGCCGAGGATCTTGACCAGTTCGTCGCGGACAATCTTGATGACCTGCTGCGCGGGCGACAGCGCCTGGAGCACTTCCTGCCCCATCGCCTTTTCCCGAATGCCTTCAATCAGTTGCTTGACGACACGGAAGTGGACGTCGGCCTCGAGCAGCGCCACTCGGATCTCGCGCAAAGCGGCTTCCATGTTCTCCGCGGTGAGTTTGCCCTCGCCGCGCAGATTTTTGAAGACACGCTGTAATTTGTCGCTGAGATTGTCGAACATGCTCCGCTACAGGCCGGACTACCGGAGCGCGCACACGAGGAGGTGCACACTACTGAGGGTAGGCCAGTTTTCCCAGTATAGCGCGAGCGGCCGGCAGATGCGCTCCCGTGATCGTCGCCCGAATGCGGCCGGTGCGGTCGAGGATGACAGCGGCGGGCAGCGCGTCGATGTGGAAGTGGTCAAATACTGTTCGGCTGGGGTCGATAAGAACTCGAAGGGGCTCGCGGCCTTGCATGAACTCGCGAACCCGCGGACGAGCCTCGTCGGTGATGGCGAGTACGGTGATCCGCTCGCGGTTAAATTGCTGGAGCAGCGGGAGTTCCTCGATGCAGGGCGTACACCAGGTCGCCCAAAACGCCAGCAGGACCGTGCGGCCGCGGAACTGTTTCAGTGTAACCGGAACGCCGTCAAGATCCTGGAGGCGGAAATCGAAATCGGTGTTGACCAGTGCGGCCAGTTCGGCCAGGGCCTCGCGCGCGCGCACCGAGGGATTGTCCCCACCGGCGACGAGATTGTGCCGGCGGCGGAGATCGGCGAACCAGGCGTAGTCGTCGGGACTTTCTTTGGAGTGCTCGATGGCCTCCAGCGTCTTGGCGGCCGTCCGCTCGATCAATTCGGCTTCGCCAGTTTGGAGAGCATGCTCCATGGACTCGTGCAGACCGGGCATGGAAAACGGCGGCGCCGGACCCGTCACCCGGCGGAACTCGGCGGCCTTTGCGGGAAGGACAGGCTCGAGTAGGTCGGCCGCCCGGTGCAGAGTGTCGGCTCGCAACGCCGGCGCTTCGAGAGCGGCGAGGCGCTGGATACGCTCGACGAGTTCGGCGATCTGGTCATCAGCGATGGTCGCCGCAAAGACAACGGTCGAAAGTAGCAGGCCGGAAACAAATCGTGTCAACTTTCGATTCTACCCGCTCAAGCTTCCCCGATCCGGATCGATAAGGAATTTGTGAGCCGGTTCGTAGACAACGCCGCGAAGATCTTCGAAGCAGCCGAAACGGCGAGCCGCTCCGGACACACTCTCTCCGACATGACCATACTGATTAGCTCCACCGGAGGCATTCACATGGTCGCTGGATCCGATTGGCCGCTCGATTCGCTTCAGGCGCATCATGGAGCCCAGATGGCCTACCGCGTCAGCCAGCAGGACTCGGCGGTTCGCGTCGAGGGGCGTGCAGGCTCGCGGACTTGCCAGTTCAAGACCGAAACCCCCGCTGCGGTCGCCCGTCTCCTGCTCGGTCCTCGCTCCTTTTACCCGGTCACCTGCGCTCTGCCGCTTCCCGAGTAGCCGTCCCGCTGGGTGGGAGCTGAGCTGTCGTGGCCCCTGTCGGCAGTGACAGTTCGGGTGGTGCGAACGGCGTAAAATAGCATCATGCCGGTTCTAAACATCAAGGACGATGAGGCGTACGCACTGGCTTCCGAGATCGCGAAGCTCACAGGCAAGTCTCTGACCCGGGTGGTTAAGGACGCGCTTCAGGCCGAAAAGAACCGGCTCACACCGGTGCCAACTATCGACTGGGAGCGGGTACGGGTCATCCTGGACCACGTCGACTCACTGCCGGTTTTGGACGACCGTCCGGTTGAAGAGACTATTGAGCAACTCTACGACGAAAACGGCCTCTGGAAGTGACGGGAATAGCCCAAAGCGGGAACGTCGTCGTCTATAGCTCTGCATTGGTGGAGATAGTACTCGACTGACCCCTGCGGCAACATATTCTGGTGGCTCTTGAGCGCTTGACTGGCCCTTTCGTTATGTCAGCCGTCAACCATTACGAAACATCCGTAGTGGTCTTCGGGCACTTGGGACTAGAGGGGCTGAAGGATCTCGAATTGCTGATTCAAGCGCTGAGAATTAAGATTGTCCCGTTTGATGCTCTTGACGCGCAACTCGCGACCTCGACGTATCAACAGTACGGTAAGGGGATCCACCCCGCGCGGCTAAACCTCGGCGACTGCCCCCCATACGCATTGGCGAAGAAACTGGCAGCGTCCCTGTTGTTTGTTGGGAACGACTTTGCCAAAACCGATGTCACTACTGCAATCCAACCTCACTGGTAATTCCGGATAGCGGCCTGCTCCTGGGCGGTCCGCCGGCGCATTACCTCTCATTTAACTCGCTCCTCCGGTGATTCGATTGCAAGTACACCCGTGTCATCGCCCGCCGATGACGCATCTTCATCGGGAAGCGGGTTGCCGAATTGCCGGAATTGTATGAATTACCACGTAAGAAAGCCCTGAGGCGCCCGGTCAATGTCACCAGGCTCCCCTCCTTCGTAATCCTCACAGCTGCGATTGCTGCCCTCTATTTCGCGCGCGAGTTGTTCATCCCGCTCGCGTTCGCCGTGGCTCTGAGTCTGCTGTTGTCACCTCCGATCCGCGGCCTCGAAAAGCTCCACGTGCCGCGAGCAGCCGCCGCGGCCCTGGCGATTCTCGGTGCGGTGGTGCTGGCCGCCGCAATCGGCTGGGTCATCGCGCATCAACTGGTGAAGGTGGCCTCCGACCTCCCCAAGTATCGCGACAACATTCACGAAAAGATCGAATCCATTCGAAACCCCTCCACCAAGAAGGGGAGTCTCGCGCAGGCCGCCGAGAACGTGAAGGAAATCGGAAAAGAACTCGCAGCACCGGAGGGAACCGTCGCCAATGCGCCGTCGCCCCGATTGGCCGCACGTTCCGGCAAGCCGATTCCGGTTCAGGTGGTGAGTACCCCGTCGTCCGCGGTCTCATCGCTGGGGAGCTATGTCGGCCCCTTCCTTGGACCGTTCGGGCAGTTGGCAATCGTGCTGGTCTTTACCGCCTTCCTCACGGTGAAGCGCGAGGATGTGCGCAATCGCGTGCTGCGCCTGGCGGGACTCAGCCAGTTAAATGTCATGACTCGCGCGCTCGACGACGCGACTCACCGTGTAAGCCGCTATCTGCTGCTGCAGTTTCTGGTTAACGCCGCATTCGGCATACTGTTCGGAACCGGACTTGCTCTGATCGGAGTGCCGTACGCGGCTCTATGGGGAGCCGTGGCCGCGCTGTTTCGAATCGTTCCATACGTCGGCACCATCACGGCCGGCTTGCTCCCATTCCTCCTGTCGCTGGCGGTGTTCGACGAGTGGACCCAACCGGCGATGGTGCTGGGTCTGTTCGGCTCCATCGAATTGACGTTGGCGAACTTTATCGAGCCCATGCTGTATGGCTCGCAGACGGGCATCTCCGCTTTGGCAATCCTGGTAGCCGCAGTCTTCTGGACGCTGCTGTGGGGGCCCGTCGGACTGATCCTGTCGACTCCTCTGACAGTTTGCGCGGTCGTATTGGGGCGCTATCTGCCACAGTTGTCGTTCCTCTACATCCTGCTCGGCGATGATGAAGTTCTGGATGCCGAGGCGCAAATCTATCAACGGCTTCTGGCTATGGATCCCATGGAGGCGCGCACCGTTGTTAACCGCTATCTAAAGGATCACTCGGTTCTCGACTTATACGACTCGGTTCTGATCCCCGCGTTGACCCTGGCCGAACAGGATCGCCATCAGGGCGCACTCGATTCGGCGCGCGGCGACTTCCTGTTCGTCAATTTCGGCGAAATCGTCGCCGAGTGTGCCACGCGTGTTCGTGCTTCTGTGGAGGAGCCATCCTTCGTGGGGCGTGTATTGTGCATCCCGGCCAGCGACACGGCGGATGAGATTACCGCCTCGATGCTGGCTCAGTTGCTCGAAGAGTCCGGTTTCGCCGTCGTTTCGTTCCCAGTTGGGCCGCTCAACACCACGCTGGCGGCACTGGATCCGGGGGAAAGCGATGCGATCTGCATCTGTGCGCTGCCGCCGTTTGCCTTGGGGAAAGCTCGCAGCCTCTGCCGGCAGGTTCGGACGCGATTTCCGAATGCGCGGGTCATCGTCGGCGTATGGGGCAGTTCGCGGGACGTCGAGGAAATCGCGGCAGGTTTTGACCGTACCCCACCGGATAAAGTGACCACCACGCTCGCCGAGACCATCACGTTTTTGAGCGGACAGGTGGAATCGGGCCAGTTGGAAGAAGAACCGGTCTAAGAATATACAACCGGCGTTCGCCCCGTTATTGACCTGTTCGCCTCTCCGATCCTACACTCATGCATGCTCGATGGGTTGCGTTACGACCTTCGCTACGGACTCCGCAGGATTCGCCATAGTCCGGGATTCACCATCACCGCTGTTCTGCTCATCGGCCTCGGCATCGGCGCGAATGCCGTCGTGTTCAGCCTGCTGAATGCGCTGATATTTCAGCCGCTGCCCTATCCCGGGTCGCAAGATCTGGTGGCGCTGTTCGGCGCAAGCGGAAAGAGCCGTCGCGGCACCATCTCGTATCCGGATCTTCAGGACTGGCGCTCGGCGGCATCGTCGTTCGCTGAAATCTGCGGCTGGATGGCGCAAAGCGTCACGCTGACCGGCGAAGATGAGCCCGCACGTTATACCGCACGATGGCCGAAGCGAATCTGTTGAGGATTTTGGGTACGCAGCCGGTAATCGGCCGGGATTTCCGGCCGGGCGAAGATCAGCCAGGCGCGCCGGCGAACGTGATTCTCAGCGACAAATTCTGGCGAAATCGATTCGGCGCCGATGCTCAGATTCTCGGACGTAAACTGATCCTCAACGGAATCGCCCACACCGTCATCGGCGTGCTTCCCGCGACATTCCATCTGCCGTGGGCCGACGCGACGTGCTGATGCCCATTACGAGTTACCCCAATTTCTCGCGGGAACGGAGCGCCCGGAACATGATCGCGATGGGGCGGTTGAAGCCGGGCATTTCGATGCAACACGCACGCACGGAATTAGACGCGATCACCCTCCGCCTGGAGGGCGAGTATCCGGGTACGAACCGGGGTCAGCGTGCCGGGGTGGAGAGTCTGCAGGCTCTGCTGACCTCGGGCTTGCGGCCCGCGCTGAATCTGCTGCTGGGTGCCGTGATCTTCGTACTGCTGCTGGTGTCTGCGAACGTCGCGAACCTGATGCTCGCGAAGGCGCTGGGGCGCGCTCGGGAGATTTCGATCCGGGCTTCGCTGGGTGCCAGCCGGACCCGGGTGGTCGCGCAACTCCTGACAGAGGGCGTGCTGATGGCCGGGTTCGGATGCGTGGCCGGCATTGGTTTGGCGGCAGTAGGACTACGTCTCCTGGTCGCACGCATTGCACCCGATCTCCCGCCAGGCGTCGAGGTTCACATGGATGGCACGGTGCTGGCCTTCACGGCGGCGCTGGCGTTTATCGTGGGGCTGGTGTCGGCGCTGGTGCCGGCAATCCGCGTCTGCCGGTCGGAATGGGGCGAGGCGCTGCGGCAGCGGGATCGCACCTCAGGCACCCGCGGCCACAACCGGATTCGCGGAGCCCTCGTCGCGGCGCAAATCGCCATCGCCATGGTCCTGATTGGCGGCGCGGGACTCCTGCTGCAAAGCTTCCTGAAGCTACAGGGTGTGAATCCCGGATATCGCGCCGAAGGTCTGCTCACGATGGAGTACCGGCTTCCGAAGGCGAAGTACTCGAACGGCGATTTGCTCACCGCGGCGCATCTCCGCATCGTCGAGGCGGTGCGATCCACGCCCGGCGTGCGGGGCGCTGCGCTGATTCGTGCCCTGCCATTCAGCGGCAACGGAAACGTCGTCTCGTTCTCGCCAGCCGACAAGCCGGAACCACCAGCCGCGCAATTGCCCCACGCCCGGTACAACGCCGTAGACACGGACGCTTTCCGAGTCATGGAGATTCCGCTGTTGCGAGGCCGCGAGTTTACCGTAGACGATCGCAAAGAGTCGGCGCGAGTGGTGGTGGTCAACGAATCGTTCGCAAACCGGTTTTGGCCCGGGCAGGATGCGGCCGGCCGGCAGGTGCGAATTCCGGCCCATGATATGGAGACCGGACCCAGCATCGCCACCATCATCGGGGTCGTGGGTGATATCAAGCATGACAATCTCGACGATCCTGAAATGTCGCAAATGTACGTGCCCATGACGCAGGATCCGTTTGTCTTCTCAACCCTGATCGTCCGCGCTGACGGGGATCCGATGGCGATGGTTCGTACGGTTCAGAAAGCGGTGTGGTCGGTGGACAAGGACCAGCCGGTCTGGAAGATTCGCACATTGGATACACTGATCGATAACTCGCTCTCGGGACGGAAACTAATAGCGGGAATTATCGGCGGATTTTGGATAGCTGCCATGTTACTCGCCGCGATCGGGTTATATGGCGTGGTGGCCTACTCCGTGGCGCAACGAACCACCGAGTTAGGAGTCAGGATGGCATTAGGCGCGACATCGGGCCGGCTGGTGAAACTCGTACTGGGAGAGAGCCTGCGGATGGTGGTGGTCGGGGCGGTGCTGGGCGCCGTGCTGGCGGGCTTCAGCGCGCGGTTGCTCGAATCGCAACTGTACGGGGTGAAGGCGGCGGATCCACTCACGTACGGAACCGTGATCGCACTGCTGTTTGCGACGGCGATTGCAGCATCGGCAGTACCGGCGTGGCGCGCCACCCGAATCGATCCGTCGGCGGCTTTGCGCAGCGAGTGAGTTCGGCTCGAAGGCGTACCGGTGGCTTCCGCTCTCCGGCGCATCCTAATTGTCTTCGCTATGGCTGCGGTTTGGCTTCAGAAGAGGGCGGCAGTTCCATCACCTTGAGATTGCGGAACCAGATCTCCGCCCCTTCGGACTCCAGGCACAGGTACCCTTTCTTTTGCGTGGAATGGCTGATGCCGTTGACGAATTTCCCATTGACCGAGAGCTTGATCACTCCGTCCACCGCCACTACGTCATAAGTGTTCCACTGCCCTCGCGGAAGACATCGATTCTCGATCGACTTACTGCGCTCGCCCCGGGGATTGTCCGGAATGGTCTTAACGCCGCCGACTCCGAATAACTCGCCATGAACGTAGGCGATGGGCGGCGTCACTCCATCCTTCTTGTGCAGCTCGGGCCATTCCAACTCCAGCATCTGGACCTCGATGCCGTCGGGCAGACGCGATTCGGGATTGGGCTTTGCGTTACTCCAGACGAAGATACCCGAGTTGCCGCCCGGCTCGCGGTGCTGCCACTCCACATGCATGACGAAGTTCTCGTACTGCTTTTCGCTCCGCATGACACCGATGGGATGTCCCGTACAGACCAGGACACCGTCATCGCGCATCTTCCAGGTGCCGGGATCCGTATTGACGTTGACCCAGCCGGAGAGGTCGGGATGAAGCAGGTCCTGAAACCGCGGGACGTCGACCGCGCTGAGCAGTGGGACGAGGCCGAGCAGGAGGAAAGGAGCGAATCGAAGCATAGCGTTGATTTTAGTGGATTCCGAACGGATTGTGTGTCCACCGGCGGCCTCGCGACCCGCGTGCGATTTGACAGCGGCGAGTTCGCCGATCCGAGGGCACCTTCGACGGCACGGAGTCGGGCCATGGACGGTTCAAAGGAAAGAGGCAACCCGCCTGATACGGGCACCGCTCTCAAGCTCGCGCCCGATTTTGCCGATATGCAACATAGGTGCTAGTCGAGGCGTCGTCGGACAAGCTGCGGGTAACGTGGCCGGCCCTGAGAATTTGGGGTCGGCCGTCGCTCACGGACGTGTGTGCAGGGGCGCTGCTGCTGTGGCTGCTTGCGTGCGCGTTCGTTGGCGGAACAACGGGGCCCTTGCACGACGCGGGAACGGGATTCCACATCCGCGTCGGCCAGTGGATTACCGAATCCGGCAGTGTGCCCCGGGTGGATGTTTTCTCCTTCACACGCCCCGGCCAACCGTGGTTTGCGTGGGAGTGGCTGGCCGACCTTGCGCTGTACCTCGTCTGGTGGGTGTCGGGACTACCGGGCGTCCTGGTCCTGGGCTGCGGAATCATCGCGCTCAGCGTCGGCGTACTCATCCAGCGGATGGCAGCGCGGGGAGCGAATGCGCTGGTCATCGTCGGGCTCTTGCACCTGATCGTCGGAGCATCGTCGTTGCACTATCTGGTACGCCCGCACATTGTGACGCTGCTGTTCTTTGCGGTGGCGATTCACCGGCGCGCGGCGTGGTGGATGGTGCCGCTGACCGCGCTCTGGGCGAATCTGCACGGCGGCTTTGCGGCATTCATCGTGTCGCTATTTGTCCTGGCGGCAGGTTTGTTTCTGGAAGGTCGTGCCGCACAGGGCCGGAGGACCGCCATTATCGCAGCCGCCTGCGGTCTGGCGTCGTTGGCAAACCCCTACGGATGGCACGAGCACGCCCACATCCTCGAGTACATGCGAGCCGGTTGGGTGACTCAACTGGTGGACGAGTTTCACCGGCCGGATTTCGGAACCACGGAGGGTGCCTACTTTGCTGTGTTGATGGCCCTCAGTCTGGCGGCCGTCGCCCGAATGGTGCTGCGCGGGCAATACGCGGAGTCGATGCTGATCACCGCGTGGGTCGCGGCCGGGCTGAGTTCGGTGCGGCACATCCCAATCCTCGCGATCTGCGCGGCACCGGCCATCGCCGAACTTCTGACCGATATCTGGTGGGCGATTCCGAAGCGGCCTGAATCGTGGAGCGGGCTGCTGGACCAGATTGCGCTGGATCACGCGCCAGGATTCCGGCGGCTCACCCTCGCATTTCCAGTGTTCGTCTGCGTGCTCTGGCTGGTGCCGCTACCTTGGCCGCGCGACTTTCCAGAGTCGCGATTCCCGGTGGAACTGGCTACCCGCCACGGCACCGCTCTGGCTGGTGCCCGGCTGTTCACCACCGATTCCTGGGCCGACTACCTGGTATACCGCAACTATCCGCGGCAACAGACGTTCGTGGACGGCCGCTCGGATTTCTTCGGTCCGCGGATGAGCCTCGATTACGTCAGGGCGCTATTGGCCGGACCCGGTTGGCAGTGGGTGCTGGACAGAGTGGGAGTGAACGCGGTCCTGCTTCCCCTGCACACGCGCTTAGGGGCAGTGCTGGAACGCTCCGCCGTTTGGCGGCTCGCCGACCGGACCGCGCAGGGCGAGTTGTTCATCCGCCGGTAAGGGCTGCAAAAGAAAAGCCCGGTCTCACCCGCCCCATCAGGAGCGGAATGAGCCGGGCGTAGTTTTGCTCAGTAAAAAGGGGCTAATGCAGATGGGCTCGGTGAAAGCCCATCAGCAGGTGCTGCTACTTGCCCGCACAGGCATCCGCCCGCGGGAGCAAAAACTCCTCCGCACTCCTCAGCCAGGTGGCTCATATGCTGTCCCCTGGACCAGTGGGAACAGCCTCAAGCACCCAAGCATCGTCGTACATCTAGATAACGCGCAATAGAAGCAGATTTCGGCTCACGCGCGAAAAATATTTTTGGCAACGCGGTCACTCTGCCGCGGTGGTCTGCCAGGTGCCCTCGTCAACGGCTGACCCGTCGCCGGTTGTACGCGTGGTGTACTTGCCGCCCAGACCCTTGTCCGAGCGTTCGCCTTCAATCGTCGATTCCAGTTCGGTACCCTGAAGGTCGAAAGAGTACACGACGCGAATTTTCGAGCCGTCCACCGAGACCGACTTCACCTTGCACTTGACGTCCTGCCCGCCAAGCCCGAAATTGACATCGGCGCTCCAGGTGTCGCCGGCCGAGGTCAGCGTGATGTGGAAATCGCCAGAGGCGCCGGAGGCACCTTCCCATTTACCGCTATACTTGCCGGCGGTGACGGATTCAGCCGCCAGTGGCAAAGCGGCTGCGAGAAGAGCGATGAGTAGATGTCGGCGGTTCATTTCAAATCTCCGGATAGAATTCGAAAAACGCATCAAGCGACTGCATGAGTTGCTGCCGTATCTCGGTCTCGCCGCCTTCAATCAGGTGCATCGTGACGTGTTCCTTGCGGCCGTTGGCAAGGGTGATGTCGGCGGACCCCACCTCGCTCACTTCATCGGCGGGCAGCAACCGCATTCCGTACACGAGCGCGAGTCGAGCCATAGGGTTCTATAGTAGCGCGGCTCGGCCCGGATCGCGTGCACCAGTTCAAAACAGCCGCAGTTGTGCCGGACCCTTGACGGTGCGGCCGTCCAACGACGGCGAAATGGCGCGCTCGTGGGCGATGGCAGCCTCGAAATCGGCGCGGGGTTGCGCCTGCGTCTCCACTGCCCGAACGAAGCGGTCGAGCCGAGCGAAACCTTCGCGTTTGTCCGAGCCATCCACGCGGGCGGTGTCGAGCGACCGGCGCAGCACGGCGATCGATTCGTCGTAGGTCTTCAGAGGCACGGGGAACGGGTGGCCATCCTTGCCGCCGAGCGAGAACGAGAACCGAGCCGGGTCGGTGAAGCGGCTCGGCGCACCGTGCACAACCTCGGCCACCAGTGCGAGAGTCTGGAGTGTACGCGGGCCGAGATTCTCGGTCAGCAGCAGTTCGGCAAAGTCGTGCAGCGGTTTTTCGTAGGCGACGGCCAGGACGGCCCCGAGCCGTTGAAGGTCCACGTCCTTTGCACGAACGTCGTGATGGCGCGGCATGGTTAGTTTGCGCACGTCGCGGAGAGTGGCGAGAGGATCCTGCTGAGCGATGCCGATCATCGCCTCCTGGGCTGGAATCGCGTGACTGTCGACGAGGTTCATGATGGCCCCTTGCGGCTCGCCGACGATGCCGGTGTGCGGCTCGCAAGTAAAATCGCGGACCGTCCGGGAGTGCCAGTGATACCGCCGCGCGAGTCCCGACGACTGATTCATCCCCTGCTGCACGACGGCCCATTCGCCCGCCGACGACAGGATGAACGTGTGCAGATAGATCTGGAATCCATCGGCAATGGCATTGTTGTCGATTTTCGCGGTGAGGCGGCTGGTACGGACCAGTGAGTCGCCGTCCAGGCCAGTGGCTCCAGCAATCGCGAGTAACTCGGAGGGTGTGTTGCGCGAGTGCTTCCCGCGGCCGCCGCAGAGGTAAATCCCAAGTTCGTTGGCGCGCGGATTCAGGCCGCGTTTCAGCGCGCCCACAACAGAAGTGGTGATGCCGGACGAGTGCCAGTCCATGCCCATGACGCACCCGAGCGCCTGGAACCAATAAGGATCGCTGAGCCGCGACAGCAGTTCGGATGGGCCGTAGTGGACGAGGATGCTTTCGACTATCGCGGTGCCCAGTTGGGTCATGCGATCGGCAAGCCAGGACGGCACGCGGCCACCATGCAGCGGGAGGTCGGCGAATCCGGATCGTTTCACGACTGCTACCAGTGTAGCGGGACAGCGAAAATCCATCGCCGCGGGTCGCGTCCGAATCTCAACAGGCATGGGTGAGCGTGTCTGGCTGATCACGGGTGCGTCGTCCGGACTCGGGCGGGCGATCGCAGAGGCAGTATTGGCGCGCGGCGAGCGCGTGGCGGCGGCGGTACGGAATCCGCAATCCGCAGCCGGGCTGGGGACGATGGCCGTCACGATGGACGTCGCGGATCCGGAGTCCGTACAACGCGGGGTGGCGCAAACGTTAGAAACATTCGACCGGCTGGATGTTCTCGTGAACAGTGCAGGCCGCGGGCTGGTCGGCGCGCTGGAGGAAGTGACAGACGAGCAGATCCGCCGAGTTCCGGATGTGGATTTCCTGGGCCCGATGCGCGTGATGCGGGCGGTGCTTCCGGTGATGCGTTCCCAGGGCGCGGGCACCATCGTGAACATCGGTGCGGCGGCGGCGTATATCAGCGAGCCGGGCTTCACGGCATATGGCGGCGCGAAGGCGGCATTGGAAGCGGCGAGCGAGTCTCTCGCCCTGGAGGCGGGTCCGCTCGGGATTCGCGTCGTCATCGCCGTCCCGGGACCCTTCCGTACACCGTTCATCGTGAAGTCGATGGAGCGCGCGGCAGTGCAGATGGAAGAGTATAAGCGCACCAGCGGCAAGTTCGCGACAATTCTGGATCGGATCGACGGAAAACAGCCGGGCGATCCCGCAAAGGCTGCCGAGGCCATCATAGGAGCCGTGGATTCCGCACGTCCTCTAACTCGGTTGCTACTCGGCCGGTATACCGTTCAGAAGTATCGCGCGAAGTTAGCAGCCGCGCTGGAGGACACGGCGGCCCAGGAGCAATCGGCGGTGGCGGCTGATTTCTCGCACGGGTAGGTAGCGAATTCAGCCTGCGCAAGTTCGTTGTCCGCATCCCACGCCTCCTGTGCACGACAGAGTTCTGTCGATCTGCAGTTGCCGCGCATTTCCGGCATAATCGGCAGATGCATCGACGCTCGTTTCTCATGGCCGCGGCGGCAACCGCGCGGGCGGCAGCGGTCCCCAAATTCGAACTCAACGAGATTACGGTTGACCAGATACAGGCCGGGCTCAAGTCACGGCGGTTCACGGCGAAGTCACTGGCGGCGAAATATCTCGCGCGGATTCGCAGCGTCAATAAGGTGGTGAACGCGGTGATCGAGGTGAACCCGGATGCGGTCGCCATTGCATCGGCGCTCGATGCCGAATATCGTGCCAAAGGCCCGCGCGGACCGATGCATGGCGTTCCGGTGCTCATCAAGGACAACATCGACACACACGATCGCATGCGGACCAGCGCGGGATCGCTGGCCCTGGCCGAATCGGTTGCGCCGCGCGATGCATTTGTCGTCGAGCGGTTGCGGGCAGCGGGTGCGGTAATCCTCGGCAAGACGAATCTGAGCGAGTGGGCGAACTTCCGGTCGACGCATTCGGTGAGCGGTTGGAGCGGCCGCGGCGGCCAGACGCGTCTGCCGTACGTGCTCGACCGAAATCCGTCCGGCTCGAGTTCAGGATCCGGTGCGGCAGTTGCGGCGAATCTGTGTGCTGTCGCGGTGGGCACGGAGACTGATGGCTCGGTGATCTCGCCGTCGTCGATGTGCAGTTTGGTTGGCATCAAGCCGACCGTCGGCTTAGTTAGCCGGTCCGGCATCATCCCGATTTCCCATACTCAGGACACAGCGGGGCCGATGGCGCGGACCGTGCGCGATGCGGCGATTCTGCTGTCGGCCATGACGGGCGTGGACCCGCGGGATCCCGCCACGCGCGAGGGCAAGGTCCGCGACTACACCGATTCGCTGGATGCGAAGGGACTGCGGGGCGCCCGAATTGGCGTCGCGCGGAAGTTCGCGGGTAACAATGCGGCGGGGGATAAGATTTTCGATGAGTCGATCGCTGAGTTGAAGAGGCAGGGCGCCGAGGTGGTGGATCCGGCCGACCTGACGACCTACGATCAGTATCGCGAGGCTGAGTTTGAGGTGCTGCTGTATGAGTTCAAGGCCGATCTGAGTGCGTATCTATCGGGATTGCCGGCGAGTGTCCCGGTGCGATCGCTCGCGGATGTGATTGCGTTCAACGAACGGCATCGCGATCGCGAGATGCCGTACTTCGCGCAGGAGATCATGCTGCAAGCTCAGGAAAAAGGGCCGCTGACCGAGCAGAAGTATCTCGATGCGCTGGCCAAGTGCCGGAAACTGACGCGGGACGACGGCATCGATGCTACGTTGAGCACCCACCGGCTGGATGCGATCGTCGCACCCACTTCGGCGCCGGCATGGCCGATTGATTGGGTGCTGGGCGATCGTGGTGTGCCAGACTGCACGTCCCCCGCGGCCATTGCCGGATATCCGCACATCACCGTGCCGGCCGGATTCGTGATGGGGCTGCCAGTGGGATTGTCGTTCTTCGGCGCCGCGTGGAGTGAACCAGTGCTGTTGAAACTCGCCTACGCGTACGAGCAGGCGACGAAGGCTCGGCGACCTCCGTCCTTCGTCCCGAGTGTCGAGGCCTGGTAATCGACTCGGGCGGCGAACGAGCCTCGCGCTTAGCACCTCCCGCCACACCACCGGATGCAGTGGTGGTGTGACGGAAAGCAAGTGGCGGCCTCAATCAGATGGGCTTGTTCTTAGCCGAATCCCAACCGAAACTCGTTCCACTGGGAACGTGGGTGATCGTAATTTTGCCGTAGGCAATGGTGACGACCTCGTCGAGATCCCTGACATTCCCGTCCGCGCCGTTTTCGGTGAAGCTCTCGCTGGTGAAGGACACGTCTTGAAGCGTGACCAGCAGCAGAGTTGATGTGCCGACGGCAACAGTGAGGGTCAGTGTCTTGAAATGGGATCCTTTGGCGACAGCACCGAAGAGCAGCGGCGTGCAGTCATCCAGCCCTTTTGTCAGGACGATATCCGGGAAAGTTGGTGTTCCACCATTTTCTTTCCCGCTCCTATCTACGCCACCACCCTTTACCGCGTCAGCGAAGGAGAATGTGTAGACTGTGAAACCCGGAAAGGCGGGGACACCCGCCCCTTGGCAGTTGAGACCCGTCGCATTTCCATAAATTACTTCGGGCGAGGGCGGCACCTGCGCCATTGCCATCGGCGCGAGTAACCCGAGAACCGTGAAAGCAAGAATCGCTAGTTTCATTTTTTCGGTCTCCCTTTTGACCGATTCGATCGCCTATGGCCGCCACTGGCAGCCAATGAGAATAACCGACGAGCCGACTGCCCTCGTGTTCCCGGCCGCGTAACGCGCCGAGAACCGGCTGATCACCCGGATTGCTCCTCAGCCATCCATAAGTCGCCCCTCGTTTGTGGTTGGTCCCGCCAATTACTGGCTTCAATCTGTCATGCGCGGGTTTCGGAGGAACGGGGCCAGCTTTTGCTGAAAATGGAGAAGGCGCTTCCGGTAAGGTCGCCATTCTGCCGTTCTGGTCATCTCCGACCAGCGCCGGGCGAATCCACGATCTGGTCCCACGCATCGTGCGGAACCCAGACTCCGGTCAGGTGCGGAAGGTGCTCGTCGAGCGGCTGTTACTGAAGAAGGCTGTTACTGGCTTGCCGTTGTGGGAAGGCGGAACGGCCGATCAATCAGTCAGTAGAACCAGATTCCCGCGGCCAGTTGTCTTCCCTTTACTGGTGTGACCTCGTGACCTGGACCTCGGACACCGGGATCACCGGGAAACGTATCGCTGCTGGTGACCGCAACCACGTCCACATCTTCCGGCGCGGTACCCGCGAGCGGCCAGACGTCGATCACGACAAATCCTTCGAGGAAGGTGCCGGTCGGCGGGGTCCCACTTTGCGTCAGAAGATTTACGATCTCGGTACAGTCGATGGACATGGCATGGTCCGAAAGCAGCCGCAGATCGAGATACCGCCTGGAAGGATGCACGACGGGCAAATTGGGGTATTTCTCAGGCGCGGCCAGTACGACCTTCTTGCAGATCGAGACATCGTAGTTATACGGGTTATGGACATTCACAACGGTGGCGTAATTGCCCCTTTTTACCGGCGGCTCTCGAGGGGGCCGCGGCGACACGGAACCGCCATCGGTCCGCAAGTCACGACCGGTCAAGTCAATTGGGTCATTGATTGTGATTGTGCCGTCCTGCGCTCCGCACACGAATTTCGCTGCATACGAAAATCTTGCCGGGAGGATGTAGCCATTCGCAGGACCTGCTGTGCAATACTGAACCTGCCCCATCGCTGGTGAATTGCCCAGGAACGATAGAGGCAGCAAAGTGCTGAGTACGAGAGATCGGCTGATCATACGGGGCCTCCGTTCCAGGCAGTATGCGCCGATCCCTACGCGAAATCAATGCAAAACAAGTTGGATCCTACCGAGAATCGGCCCGGGGTGGATTTGGAAGTAACCCCGATACCATTGGCGGCAACTACGATTTCAGCGACTGTAGGACGGAACCGGCATCTGCATCTTCCAGGCAGGGTGTCACCGGCTATGTCCAAGACGTCGGCCCATTGGGCCATCCAGGTGTAGAGTGCCTTGGCATCTGTCGATTTGGCAACGGCAAACCCGACGGTCCACTCTATGCCAGCGTCCTACCATGGTGACTCCGGCAGGAGGTTTTGCGCCGGATTTCAGAAAACGGTCTGTCGCAGTGTGATAGTCCTCCCCGGCGGGTAAAGTCCAACTGACGATGTACTTCATGCACCCTCCCAGATTGAGCTAGATCCCAGCAAGGATACAGCCACCCAGTTCTCTGTCAATACTTGGGTGTAAATGGCTGTTCGAAGACCTCCGGCCATACGATGCGAGTCCTGGCAGCCGCCGTCTGTGAAGGATGCCATCATGACGGAATGAGACTGCTGGTGCTGCTGCTCGCGTCCTCGGTGGCTCAGGCGGCGACGCTGAAGTATTGGGTCGATCCCTGTTCGACCCGTGAAAGCGGCTGCCAGTCCGGCGATCCGATGCTCGCTCAGTGGGCCATGAAGGCGTGGCAGGCCGCCTCGGACGGACATCTCACGCTACAGAGAACGGCCGATCGGGCGCGGGCGCAGATTCGAATCAACTGGGTGAATGGCAGTGGCGGTCTGTATGGGGAGGCCCGGCCGATCGAGGTAGATGGAGTACGCGGCGCGGAGGTCTATGTGTTGCCCGACGTCGTGCCGGCTTCGGAGAAGGATGGACTTCTGCGGGACGCCATCGTGTATCTCACTTGCCTGCACGAGTCAGGTCACGCTCTCGGGTTGGAGCATACGGCCAACTTCGCCGATATCATGTATAGCTTCCGGTACGGCGGTGACATTCCGGAATATTTCGCCAGGTACCGGCGCCGGCTGACTTCTCGAGAGGATATTCGGAGGAATTCGGGAATTTCCGCGCACGACCGCGAACGTCTGCGGAACTTATATGCGGGAGCTGACCGATAACTACCGGACTTGTACCAGTTTCGAGTGTTCGAATCGAAACTCGTGATCAAAAGTCCGGATCGGGTCGCCGCGGTCGTGGCCGTGGTCGCGGAGCACGACCAGGAGGGTGGGATCATCGAAGAACAATTTGGCGATGAAGTACATGTCGTAGCCGGTCCAGGGCGCATTGACGAACAGGACGCGCGCGCCCCGCTCGACGCGCGGATGCATTTGTTCGAGGCGGGTCAGGGTTTCCCAGGTGTCTTTTTGCGCACCTGTCAATCCCGGAAGCAGTCTGTCGATATGGACCGAGTTACGATTCCACAGGAAAATCATCAAGCCGGCGAATAGGATGGCGGCGGCTTGCGGGCGCCAGGCGGCCTTCGCGATCCAGTCCAGCAGCGCGTGGAATAGTCCGCCGGCGAAAAGGCCGAAGCCGGCTAGAGGAATGTACAGTACAAATCCTTCGCGAGGCGTGACGAAGTTCAGCGGCAGGAAGGCGAGTGCGGCAAAGATCACGCCGAACCATAACTCGCGGCGGCGCACGATGGCGGCGATGCCGATCAGCGATCCCCAGAGCGCGATGGTACCGGCCAGGCTCATAGGCCGTGGCGTGAGCAATAGCGCGGCGGCGTATGCACGAGTCGTGTCGAGAAATCGAGTTAGCGTGTAGACGGGACGGTACGCATCGAGTGTCGCCAGCGAGTCGGCTCCAAACAGTTTGCCCGCCGTGTACATGACTGCCATAATACCCGTCACGGCGATGGGAATCAGGCGGCGCCAGTCGCGGTGGCGAAGTCCAGGATAGAGCAGTTCGTACAGCAGCAGTACCGCGGGGAAAACCACCGCCATCTCCTTGGAGTCGAGCGCGGCGATGAAGAACAGCGCGGTGACCACGACCTGGCGCGGAGACAGCAGGAGTCCGTACTGACGAATGCGGACGTAATAGAGCAGGCCGCCGATCAGGAACAGGAAGCAGAGGCTCTCGTAGATGCTCGACGTGCTCATGTAGGCGACGATCGCTTCGGCGTGGAAGCACTCCACCAGAACGGCGAAGGCAGCGGCTTCACGCGATCCGGTAAGCCGCCGCGCGAGGCAATAGAACAGCCCGATATTCACGCACAGCAGTACGAAGATCACGATGCGGTACGGCAGCGGGTGGAATCCGAACAGCTTGAACATCACAAGGTAGAACACGCCGCCCATGGGCCGGTAGAAAGAAGTTACAAAGACGACGTTCGTCCACAGCACCTTCCACGGACCGGCCGTCCAGTACGTGTAGATGTTCTGCATGTCATCGGGCGCGAAGTGCGTGGTGAGTCCGGGCCAGGCGAGCAGAAGGAAATACCCGGCCAGACAGACGGCGGCCAGGAACGGGAAGTCACGATAGCGGAGCAAACTCTAGCCGCGATCCTCCGGCCGGTATTCGAGCACCACCAGGGTGATGTCGTCATTCAGCGGCCAGCCTTCGGTGTACTTGTTCACGCCTTCGAGAATCGACGCGTGGAGTGCGGCGGCGGTGTCGCGGGATCCTGCGCGAAGGATCTGGCGAAGGCGCTCGACGCCGAAGAACTGGTGATCGGGGCTTTCGGCCTCGGTCAGCCCGTCGCTGAAGATGACGACTTTGTCGCCGGGATCCAACTGCACACTCTCGACGAACCATTCGGCATGCTCGATCATGCCGAGGGGGAGTCCGGTGGTGGGGACGGGACGCATGCGGCCGTCCTCATGCAGGATCAGCGGCGCGCAATGTCCGCCGTTAGCCCACTGAAGCAGGCCGGTGGAACTCAAGGTCGCGTAGAAGATGGTGGCGTACTTTTCGCCCTTGGTGCGTTCAAGCAGGTAGCGATTGACGCGAGTCATGGTCTCACGGATCTTGTCGGGTTCATGCGAGGCGAGCAGGAAGGCGCCCTGGAGCAACGATGCCAGCAGAGCGGAACTCACGCCTTTGCCCGACACGTCGGCAACTACGGTGAACCAGTGTTCCGGATCGATGCGGCGAACGTCGAAGTAATCGCCGCCGACCTGCCGCGAGGGAACGCTGGATCCTGCGACGCGGAACCAACCGCTGGCAGGCAACTCGGATGGGAGGAGGCTGGTTTGTATTTGCCGTGCGATGTCGAGTTCTTCCTCCAGGCGATGCTTGGCGCGCTCCTGTTCCAGCAGGCGGGCATTTTCGAGTATGGTGGAGGCTTCAAGCGCCAGCGTCTGCAGGAGTTCGCGGCTGCCTTGCGACATATCGGCGGGCGCGTGGCGGGAGTCCATGTAGAGGACACCGACGGTCTCGCTGGCCGAGGACAGCATGGAGGTTTCTTCCGGATGGCCGGTGCGAACGCGGACCAGCGGAACGCAGACGACGCTCCGCAGTTCCAGGTGCGCGACGGAGGTATCGGGGCGGAGTCCCTGTTCTTCAAGGGGATCGAAGGACATGGACAGAAGCTCGCGGCGGTGATTGAGGGCGCGGCCGATGACGGACATCGGGACCTTGAGATCGTCCTTGGCAAGCGGGGTGCCGCGGCGATCGCGCGCGACGGCCATGTCGAGATCGGATCCGTTTCGCAGCAGCAGGAATCCACGTTCGGCGCTGGTGATGGCCAAGGCGGCATCGACAACGGACGTCAGCACATCCTCGGTGGATAGCGCACTCTGGAGGGCGCGTGCCACCTCGACCAGCGCTCGCAGTTTGCCGAGGTTCGAGGTGCCGCCCGTCAAGGCGGCGGGAGTGATCTGATCGAGGATGCGGCTGAGTTCGTGCTCTTCGAGATGAAAGGTGAGTTTATAGGAGTCGGGAAAGCCGAAATCGATGCGGTCCGCGTTGCACAGGGTGTGGCGTTCTGTGCGCTCGCCATTGACCCAGACACCGTGGCGGCTCTTCAGGTCTTCGAGGATGAACTCGCCGTTTTCGGCGAAAATTCGGGCGTGGCTTCGCGAGATTCGATTATCGCGGAGCACCAGATGATTATCGGCGTTGCGGCCGATCAGAAACGGCAGCGGCTCGAGAGGAATGCGGCTCCGATTGCCGGAAGGATTGATGACGACAAGAATCCCGGCGGGCTTCTGCTCCGGTTTTTCCATGGGCCGTGGCACGCCTGCTTCGGTAGGACCGCAGCCAGTGAAATTCGTGGACATCAACTTCTACGTGCGGGGTGATGGCGTTTCGTGCCCCGCGCGGCCTCCCCCGGCACATCGGTCACGGCTTCGATCTCCTTGGCTCGCAACATCTGGCAATGCGAGCAGTATCCGCCGATTTCGGTGCGCGCGATGAGAATTTGAAATCCAAAATGCGATTCTACCTGGCGTCGCAATTTCTGCAGCGGTTCCCCGAAGAACTCTTCCACCTTACCGCAGCGGAGGCAGATTATGTGCGCATGCTCCTGTTTGAGGCGGGTTTCGTAATAATGCTGATCGCCGCTGTGGTGCATGAGATCGAGTTCGTCGACGAGTCCGCCCTCCTTCAGAAGTTTCAGGGTGCGGTAGACGGTGACGCGGTTGAGTTTTGGATCTTTTTGGTGCGCTAGTGCGTAGAGACTCTCCGCGTCGAGGTGCTCGCCGGATTCGTCGATGAGGTCGAGGAGGATACGGCGCTGCCGGGTGAGACGCACACCCCGCTTCTTGAGCGAGTCCTTGATGCCGGAGACGGCCATGCCTATAGATGACTGTAGCAGTGGCTAGCCGCTAGTGGGTAGTGCCCCACTGCTTCCTCGCAGCTTTCCTAACTCGTCAATAATCCGCTGCCGGACGATCTCTTTCAATTCCGTGGTCTTCTTGGGATCCCACCCCTCCACTCGCACCGGCTCCAGGACTCGAAGGTAGATATCCGTGGTGCCGCCGAACAGCCACGAACTGCGCGGGAGGGCGGATCCCGAGCCTTCCACCACCAGCGGGAGGACGGGAACGTTTTCGCGGAGCGCGAGTTGGAACGGACCGTCATTGAATGGGAGCACGCGGCCGTCGGGCGATCGCGTTCCTTCGGGGAAGAAGACGATCGAAACACGCTGGCGCAAATAGCGGGCGCACTGCAGAAGCGCTTGTGCGGCTCTACGGCGGTCGGCGCGATCCACCGGGACGTCGCCGGCCATCCGCATCATCCAGCCAAGAAACGGGACGCGGAACAGTTGGGCTTTCGCGAGCCATTTCGCGTCGAGGCGTAAGTGAGAGATGACCGGGATGTCCGCAAACGACTGGTGATTGCTGACCACGACATAGACGGCGGAAGGATCGATGTGTTCGCGGCCCGTGATATGGAGCCGCCAGGGGTTCACCTTCGCTACAGCGCGGCCAAGGCGGCGGAACCACCGGGCGGTACGGCGATGCTGCGGTTCGCGGTCGAAGGCGCGGACGATACCGAGTAACGGCACCCAACCGACCACCAGCAGTGCGGTCACGGTCCAAATCCAGAGAGAACGTACCACGTGCACGATCATCACGCCGGCGCCACCTCCACACGCAGTACTTCGCGCGCCCGGGCCAGCGCGTCACGAACGTTGCGGCACAGATTTTCGGCCGGGACGTGCTCCTGAAACTCGGCCCGCATCATCAGATCTCTGGGTTGCGCGCGCATACCGCACAGGATCACCGTCCGATGAGAGTTGCGCAGTTTAGTGGCGATGGTCTCGAGCGCATGCAGACCCGTGCTGTCGACCGCGGTCATGTTGCGCAGGCGCAGGATCACAACCGGCGGGAGAGAGTCGAGCGATTCTTCCACAATCGATAACTTGTCGCTAGCGCCGAACAGAAATGGTCCGTGAATCCGGAAAATCGCGACTCCCTCCGGGACATCGTGTAACTGCAGACTGTGTTTCCGGCCCGCTTCAATCTCAGACCGGGTCACTCGAGTTATCGTTGTGGTGGCGGTTACCTTGCGAATGAAAAGAAGCGCCGCAAGGATCATGCCGGCTTCGACCGCGACGGTTAGATCGGCAAGCACCGTCAGAGCGAACGTGGTGGCCCAAACGGCGATGTTCGACGCGCCGAGACGAAGGATGACCGGGATCTCGTGCCACTCACCCATATTCCACGCGACTGTGAACAGGATCGCGGCCAGAACGCTGAGTGGGATGTGGCGAGCCAGGGGAGCGAGATACAGAAGCACCAGCAGAAGCGTGACCGCGTGCACCATGCCGGAGACGGGAGTCCGGCCGCCGGAGCGGATGTTGGTGGCGGTACGCGCGATAGCTCCTGTTGCGGGCAGACCGCCGAATAGCGGCGACACGATGTTAGCGAGTCCTTGCGCCGCTAACTCCACATTCGGGTTATGACGATCGCCGCTCATGCGGTCGGCCACCACAGCGGACAGGAGCGATTCGATCGCGCCCAGCATCGCCACCGTGATGGCCGGCGATAACAACTTCAGCAGCAGGTCGGGCCGGAACGACGGAACGTGGATAGTCGGCAGTCCGCTCGGGATTCCGCCGAATCTGGTTTGGATGGTCTCGATATGGAGGCCCATACTCCAGGCAATCGCCGTTGCTCCAGCCATCGCGAGGACCGTCGCGGGGATGCGGTTGTTGATCTTGCGGAGGACGATGATCGCCGCGAGTGAAAGTGCGGCCACGGTAGTGGCGACTGGATCGAGGCTATGCCATGCGCCTGCCAGCGCTTCCATTCGGTGAACAAATTCGCCCGGGACATCATCGAGCCGGAGTCCGAAGAAGTCCTTGATCTGAGTGCTGGCGATCAGAACGGCGATACCGTTGGTGAATCCGATGACGACGGGACGCGGGATGTACTGGATGACCGTGCCCATGCCGGTGAGTCCTAGAATGATCAGGATCACGCCGGCCATGAGGGTGCACATCATGAGGCCGTCGAGGCCGTATTTCGCGACGATTCCCGCAATTACCACAACGAACGCGCCGGTAGGACCGCCGATTTGAGTTCGCGATCCGCCGAGCGCGGAGATGAGGAATCCGGCAACGATGGCGCAGTAGAGCCCCGCTTCCGGCTTGAGTCCCGAAGCGATGGCGAAGGCCATAGCCAATGGGAGTGCGACAAAGCCGACCGTGACACCGGCGGTCAGGTCGTGCAGTAACTGGCGTCGGTCATAAGTCCGCAGGCACAGGACTGACTTGGGCGTAAACGCGGTAAGTCCGCGGAGAAACTTGGATGAAAACACCGAATCTTTATTCTACAGCGGCTGGAGCGTCAGCCCGAACGTGTCCTCCAGATCGTATGTGATTCCGTGAACAGTTCCCTTCCCTTCAGCAATGGTCAGTTTGCGGGTCCGCACATCGTCGACGAATTCTTTCTTCGCGACAGCCGCGCGGCGATTGGCCACAATCCGCATCTTTGCCACTTCGAGGTCTTCCGCCGAGGACGCGGCGACCGTCTTGAAATCGGCGAGAATCTGGGCTTTGACGATGTCGTTGATGCTTCCATTCTGAGTGACAATATCGAACATCAGGGCCGCGGCACGCTGTGATTTCAGCCCGTATTCACCACATATGGCAAGGCCCTTCTGGTATTTACCTGCGGCCTCTTGCGCTTGAATCGAGCGGAATTCCGGCGTACGGCCCATGGTCCGAAGCATGCCGCGCCACGGCTCGTTTACTTGCCCCCGGTGTTGCACGACGCTCGAGCGGGTGAACTCGAGTTGATCGTCTCTGGAGGCCGCCGCAAGGGAGCGCAGCGTATCGAGATTGTCGTGGAAGATATCGCCGGCGAGGCCGGAATGCTGTTCCACGAAGCTCTGCAGCAGGGGCTGAAGGGTCCCCTGCCCGATGTTCCACTGCAGTACTCCGAAGCTGATTCCCTGCCCATCGAAATCGCCGGAGATGCCGCAGAAGCAATCGGGCGGCTGTGCGCCGGTCTCGAAGGAACCGGTGAGGGCGAGACAGCGGTCGGCAACCGGCGCTCCCGCGAGCTCGGGCTGCGGCGGCGGCTGACCCGGGAACAGACGATCCCACGTGGCCGCATCGACGCAGCCCGTAGCCGGCAAGTGCTCGCGAGCTTGAAAAGTCTTAACACCAGATTCGGAGCCACCACCGAACGCACTGTCGATGGGACCGGGATATAAACCGAGATCGCGGAGCCGTTCCTGCAGCCGCCGCACGTTATCACCGGAAGAACCGCGTCGGAGAGTCATGCCGGCTATTATGCCCTATTCGTAGCGGAGCGCAATCATCGGATCCACCGTCAGTCTCCACTACTAACTGCTGGGATTCAGGATCAGCGTGCCGGCGAAGGCGAACTGACATAGCTCGGCCTCGAGGGTTGTTGGCTTCGTTTCGTTGGGTGCTTTGCTTCATCGATTATTGGTGGCTGCTGCGGATCGGTGATTGGGTTCGAATTGTTGCGCGATGTTTTGCCGGCGCTGGTCGGTGAGTTTGGATTGCGGGAAGTGGCCGTATTGGCTGGTTGCGCCGGGGTGATCGGGCAGTGGGGCGTTCATGCTGCTGTGGATGAAGGCACCTGCGGAGGCAGCGTTCAGGTAATCGGCTTCGTTTTGTATCTTTTTGGATGCTTTGAGTTCGCGGTAGGCCTTATAGTAGGACCGCTCGGCTTGGGCGGCGTAGCGCTGGAGCAGGGCCAGGGCATTTGGGTTTGTTTTGAACATCGACTCGATAATGCGGGCGTCGGGGTCTGAATCGGGTTCG
>JBBQGE010000017.1:0-93013 GCA_038322675.1 Bryobacterales bacterium | reverse complement strand
GAAAAGGTCCGGTATGTTCTGGACCGTGCGGGGAGCCAACGCCATCCTCACCCTCCGCTGCTGTCACCTCAACGGCCGGTTGGAGGACTACTGGGCGGGCCGCCGGGCGGCCTGACCTCCACTCTCAGGTCGCGCACCCTCTCCTCCCAGGGGCATCAAGGATCCGCTAAGGACGATAAGATGATGGCGGATTCCTACTGTGAAACTCTACATTGCCCTGCTTCTATGCACGTTCGAAACCTTCGCCGCCTCGAAACTCTCGGTCGACGCGGCGGCCCAGCGGCATCCGATCAGTTCCTATATATACGGGGTCAACGAGTACAGCGAGTCCGGACTCCAAACGATCATGCGCATCCCGCTGCAGCGGTTCGGCGGCGATGCCACCACTCGCTACAACTGGAAGCTGGATACGTACAACTCGGGCAGCGACTGGTACTTTCACAACTTCTCCTTCGACAATCCAAATCCTTCGACGCTGCCCGACGGCTCGTACTTCGACCGCCTGCACGAGCGCGATCTGAAGGCCGGAGCTCTGACCATCGGGACCATTCCCGTGGTGGGCTGGACTCCCAAGAGCCGCAACGGCGAGTGCAGCTACAGCGTCGCGAAGTACGGGCGGCAGAAGAAAGCCGACCCCTATGCGCCCGACTGCGGCAACGGCTACCTCGACGACGGATCGGCGAACGGCAGGGCGATCACCAACAACGACCCGCACGACGCCAATGTCGAAGTGGACGAGACGTTCTATCAGGATTGGGTGCGCCACATGCTGAATCGCTACGGTCCCGCGAATCAGGGCGGCGTTCCCGTGTGGACTCTCGATAATGAACCGGAGTGGTGGATGGGAGTCCATATGGACATCCACCCGAAGCCGGCCACTTACGACGAGGTGCTGACCCGCGGCACCCTTTACGCGAAGGCGATCAAGTCGGTGGATCCCACCGCGCTGATCTCCGGTCCGACGCCGGCGGGTTGGATGACCTACTTCTATTCGGCGCAGGATCTGGTTAGCGGATGGGCCAAGCAGCCGTGGCAATACTGGGACAACCCGACAGATCAGAAGGCGCACGGCGGCGTTCCGTTCCTGGAATGGTATCTGGGCGAGAGGAAGCGCTTCGAACAGCAGAACGGATACCGGCTGCTGGACATCCTGGATCTGCACGGGTACGTGACGCCGGACGGGATCGCATTTGGAGCCGTCGGGAACACGTCTCTGCGTATGACGTCCACTCGCGCTCTCTGGGATCCGAACTACATCGAGCCCAATAACACCACGCCGATCCTCGACGGCCAGGGCAAACCGGTGGCGATCCGCCTGATTCCACGAATGCGCGAGTGGGTGGCTGCGAATTATCCAGGGACGAAACTCGCGATCACCGAATACAACTGGGGCGCGGTGGAAGACATCACGGGCGCCGTCGCGCAGGCGGACGTTCTGGGAATCTTCGGTCGCGAATCGTTGGACTACGGCGCCATGTGGGGACCGCCCAAACCGTCGGATCCCGCGGCCCTCGCATTCGCAATGTACCTGAATTACGACGGCGCCGGGAATCAATTCGGCGAAACCAGCGTGTCGGCCGTGAGCGACGATCCGGACACGTTGTCGGTGTTTGCGGCCGAGCGTTCGGACCACGCGCTCACCGTCGTGGTCCTGAACAAAACGGCCTCCGATGTTTCGAGCGCGGTCGGCCTCGCAAACTTCGCGGCGGGCGGTCCCGCCGAGGTGTGGCGATTCAGCAAGGCCAATCTGAAGGCGATCGTCCGGGGCAACGATGTCCCCGTGTCGGCCGGTGCGGTGGCGGCGGCGTTCCCGGCGTACTCCATCACGCTGTTCGTGATTCCTGGTCAGCAGAGCGTCGCCAAACCGGTGTTGCTGTCGGTGGCGAATGCCGCTTCCTACGACGCCGCCGCGGTCGCGCCCGGCGAGATTGTGACGCTGTTCGGCGAGCACCTGGCGCCCGTTGGAACCGGGTATCTCGCCGTGGATTCGAACGGACTGGTCCGCAATGCGCTCGGCGGCGTACGCGTGTTGTTCGATGGAGTCGCGGCGCCGCTGGTGTATACCACCGAGGGTCAGATCGGGGCCATCGTTCCCTACACCGCCGCGATGTTCCCCACCGTGCATGTGCAGGTGGAGAATCAGGGCCATCGATCCGATCCGTTGACGGTGCCGGTGGCCGCATCGGTTCCCGCCATCTTCACCAACGACTATTCAGGCACTGGGCCGAGTGCGGTGCTGAATCAGGACTACTCGCGCAACGGTCCGGATCATCCGGCGCACCGTGGATCGGTGGTGATGATCTACGCAACCGGCGAGGGTATGACGGATCCACCGGGAGTGGATGGACGGCCCGCGTCGAAGCTGCTGCCGAAGCCGGTGTCGAACTGTTCGGTGAAGATCGGCGGGGTTGCGGCGGTAGTGAGCTATTGCGGCGCGGCCCCCGACTACACAGCAGGGCTGATTCAAGTGAACGCAGCGATTCCGGACTCGGTTTCAGGTGGATCCGTTCGAGTGCAGTTGACCATCGGGGGTGCCACCAGTCGAACGGGCGTCACATTGGCGGTGGAATGAGGGCCACCCACCCCATTTTCAGAAGGGAATAGCCGGTTTCCTCCAGTACCCCAATTCCGGTACTCCGACGCGCCATTCGTCGGCAGAAGCACTACTAACGATGGTTCGTTTGTCAGAATTGCGCGGCTAGAATCAGGTGGAGTCAGGAGGGAAATGCTCAAATCAGTTCTTACCGCGGCGCTAGCATGCGCGGCGGCTGCGTCCGTCGCGTCGGCGGCGGCTGTCACTTTCACCAACGTAAATGTAGATGCAACCTCGGTGATTTTCTCCGCCGGCGGGAACACAAGTTCCGCCGCGATGGGCGGAACCGATGCTGTTTTAGCGGCAACATTTGATGCCGCGACCGGTCGCGTGATGACAATTTCCGCGTCTGGGAACGTCAGTTGTACCCCAACTATCTGGAACGGCGCGGACGGAGGCTGTCTGAGTCTCAGCACCGCGCTGGATCCCGTTAACAAGATCTCCGGGATTCAATCCGCTGGGGACGCCATGTATCTGATGGGAGTTTTCCTGCAGAATGCGCTGCCCACGAGCGCTCCGCCTTCCCTGGCTTATGGGGCCGGCAGCTACTCGAACTCGAGTTTCAGCCCGATGCTGGGTCAGGTGTTCTTTATCGGCGATGGTCTTACTGGAACGGGATCGGGTTTGGCGCAGAGCTTCATGGTTCCGGATGCTGCAACGAAGCTGTATCTGGGATTCGGCGATGGTTTTGCGTTTACGGGCACGCCGGGTTACTACAACGACAACGCCGGGAAGGTGACGGTCAATGGAAACGTGACGGCGGGGTTGGATTGCGGTGGAGTGAATGGTCAGCTTGCGACACCGGAACCGGCCACCTACGCAATGCTCGGGTTTGGTTTGATTGCGCTCGCGATTCGGAGGAAGCGAGCGTAAGAAAGGGGCAAGGGGGTCCTCGGAGGGACCCCTTTGTTTTCAGCAGTGGCTAGCGGTTGTTCGGACGGCCCATTCCCATCGGGCTGGCTCCCGGTCCCATCCCGCCGCGTGGTCCATGGTTCATCGAATCGTACTTGGTCTTCTGATCGGTCGAGAGCAAGGCGTAGAACTTGGCTTCGGCAGTCGCCTGGCTGGCAGTGAGCTGTCCTTCCCCGGTTCCGATTTGAGCAGCGAGGGAACTAATGTTCGTCACGTTGTTCTCTTTGATGGCGTTCTTCAAAGACTGCCGGGCGGTATCGACGGTGGTCCGTGCGGTCTGGCTGGCGGTCTGGGCATCGGTGAAGATGGTGACGGCCTGCGCCTTCTGAGTGTCATCGAGTCCGAGCACGGTGGCCAGGCGGTCGACGTGCATCTGGATCATGGCTGCCGGATCCGGCGGAGTGCCGCGGCCGCCAAAACGTCCAGGGCCCTGACCAGGACCGGGTTGTGCGAATGCCATCGCCGCGGCGAGTGCAAAAGATGTCAGTAGATAAGTGATTTTCTTCATAGCAGAGATAACGCTCCTTCTTTCTTTAACTCAGTATGCGCACGGTGGTTGTCATCCAGGGTGTTAAGAACGGTAAAATCGCCGCATTCGACGATCATTAGGGTAAGATCGTCATCCATTGCACCCGGTCCGGCGAAGTCTCGTACGGCCTTTAAAATGTGATCGCGGATGGCGTCGGGTTCCTGTCCGGCGCAGTTCTCGAGCGCCTGCATCAGCCGCTCTTCGCCGAATTGCTCGCCGGGTGAATTGGCCGCCTCCACCACTCCATCCGAATACGCGATCAGGACGTCGCGGGGTTCCACGGGCTCGGAGGTGGCGCGGTATCTGGCGTTTGGCAGCAGTCCGAGCACCGGACCGCCTTCTTCCAACTTCCGGATCGCCGTCCGGCCCTCGCGATGGCGCACCAGCAGCGGAGGGCAATGTCCGCCGTTGATGTATCGAAGTTCGCCGGCCTTCGGATCGAAGTAGGCCCAGAACATCGTCGCGTAGCGCGCGCCCGCGGTCCGTTCGCAAAGCAATTGATTCAGACGCTCGGTGGACTGCTCATGCAGCCAGTCCGACCCGGTCCAATCGGCCGATCGGACTCCACCGTGGATGACACCCATCAGCAGCGCGGCCGGCATTCCCTTTCCCGCGACATCGCCCAACACCAGCGCGACTCCGTTGCCTGCCGGAAATGCATCGTAGAAATCGCCGCCCACACCGAGCGCTGGAATGCACTCAGCAGCCATCCGGACGTACGGCAGAGTTCGGTTTGAATCGGGGAGTAGATCCTGTTGGACGCCGCGGGCCAGTTCGAGTTGATGCTCGAGTTCTCTGCCCTGAACGTAAGCGCGAAACCGGATTCGGATCACCAGCATGGCGATGAGCAGCGCGAGCGCAGCCGAGCAATCGATGATCAGGTTCCGTCGTAGCGGCCAGAACACCTGACTGACGGCGTTGGTGGACATCGCCACTTCAAGGAGTCCGAAGAAGCCGGGACCATGGACCGGGAATACCTGAACAACGACGGGTCCGGTTGCGGTCTGGCGCACTTTGAAGACGGAGTCGCGTTTGGAGAGTCCGGCGCGGATTTCGGAATCGGTGAACGAGGACTCGTCCGGTCCGGTGTGGGCAACAAGAGTCCGTTTGGGACCCGTGAGGCGCATCCATTCGAAGCGGCGATTCTTCTCGAGGTCGTCAACGGCGACCGCGAGCCCGCGGGTTCGGAGTTTCAACTCGAACGCCGCGACTTGCGGACCCATCTCTCGGCGAACCTCGTCCACCACGATGCGGCGCGACACGAAGACGTAGTTCACCACCGAATTCGCCACCAGCAGCATCGCCAGCACGCTTCCCAGCAGCAGGGACATCATGAGCCATCGATAACGATCACGATCCATACTGATAGGACTGCGCTGGCGATCGCCCATGTTACCCGCGGCGCGAAGGAGTTTACCCTTCTTAACCCGCCGGCGCGGAACCGGCCTGATATCTTCGTTATAGAAAGATATGCGAGCGGCAAGATCGTGGGCATTCATCGGCGCGCTACTCTTGTTGTCGGCAGCGCTCGCGATCCTGCAGTACCGGTGGATCGACGAAGTTTCGCGAGCCGAGCGCGACCGGATGCAGGCGAGTCTGGAAAGCGGACTCCGCCGGGTTGCGGCCGAATTCAACACCGAGGTGTCAGCCGCGGCCGTCGCGCCTGAGACGCGCAGCAAACTGCTTCGGGCGGTGTGGATCGCAACTCCATCTGGCGCAAGCGTAACGCTTCAGAAGGTTGATCCGCAGACGGGCGAGTTGCGTCCTGTCGAATGGCCGCAGGACTGGCAGCCGATTCGCGAACGGCTGGAAGCGCGGCTGTCGGGAGGACCGCCGTTCTTTACCGGACGAGCTTTCAGTACCTCGGGACCGCCGGATGTGGTGGAGGTTCCGCGATTCCACTTCGAGGGACAGCCGGGGCGGCCTTCCGAATCCGGATGGACGCTGGTGCAACTCGATACCGACTACATCGGACGCGTCGCCATCCCGGAACTGCTGCAGCGGAACCTGGCGGGTGAGTATCAGTTTCAACTGGCCGTGGCCGAGCATCCGGACGAGCGCATTCATCCGGCTGCGTCGTTGAACGGACCCGCGGACGCGTCCGCACGGATTCTCGACGTGCGGCCTGAGCGCCCTCACGGTTTCGGGTGGCGGCGTGGTGGACCGCCCGGGCCGGCCGATCGAGGACGATGGCTGTTGTCAGTCCGGCACCGCGCGGGGTCGCTGGAGAGTGTCGTCCAACGCGCTCGCTTTCACAATCTGCTGGTGACGACATCGCTGTTCCTGCTGCTGCTGGGCGCCATGACGGCGCTTCTGCATTTCACGCGGCGGGCTCAGCGGCTCGCCGGATTGCAGATGGAGTTTGTGGCGGGAGTCTCGCACGAACTGCGCACGCCGCTCAGTGTGATGCGGACCGCCGGCCATAACCTGCGAGGTCGAATGGCGGAGGATACGGCACGGGTGCACCGCTATGGCGAGTTGATCGAGCAGGAGGCCGAGAAGCTGACCGGGATTGTCGAGCAGGTGCTACGGTTCGCGAACACGAACGCGGGGCGAACGACGGGCCCGATGGAGCCGGTGGCAGTTCCTGCCTTGATCGAGGAGGCGCTGGAAGCAGACCGGCGGACGATTGAGAATTCGGGTTGCGAGGTGGACAAACGAGTGGCCGAAGGGCTGCCGCCGGTGTTGGGTGATGCCAGTACTCTTAGGCACGCGCTGCAGAACCTGATCGGCAACGCCGCGAAGTACGGGCGGGAAGGCAACTGGATCGGCATCTCGGCGGAACGGGATAACTCGTCGGTTGTGATTCGAGTGGCCGATCGGGGGCCGGGCATTCCGGCCGACGAAACCGGCCACATATTCGATCCATTCTTCCGAGGGCGCGATGCGGTGGCGGCGCAGATACACGGAACCGGTCTGGGATTGAGCCTGGTGAAGCGGATCGCGGAGGCGCACCACGGCAGCATCGCGGTGAAGAGCGGGCCGGGCAAGGGAACCGAGTTCATTCTGCGACTCCCGGCCGCCTCGAACGGGCACACGGACCTGCCGTCATGAACTTACGAATTCTGTTGGTGGAAGATGAGCCGGGGTTAGTGCTTACGCTATCGGACCTGCTGGCGGGAGAAGGGTACGAAGTCGAAACGGCGATGGACGGCCTGTCGGGATTGGAGAAGGCGCTCGGCGGCGGTTTCGACTTGATCCTGCTGGATGTCATGCTGCCGGGCATGAACGGCTTCGAGGTCTGCAAGAAACTCCGTGACTCCGGATCCGGTGTTGCCATCCTGATGCTGACGGCGAAAACACAGGTAGCCGATCGTGTGAGCGGGTTGAAACTCGGCGCCGACGATTATCTGACCAAGCCGTTCGCGCCCGACGAGTTACTGGCGAGAATTCAGGCGATCCTGCGGCGCGTGTTGGCGGCCGATAAGCCGGCGAGCATTATGCGATTCCGCTTCGGTAACGTCGAGGCCGATTTTGAAAGCGGCGAAGTAACTCGGGACGGCGTAAGAATAAGTCTGGCGTCGAAGGAGTTACAACTGCTGCGCTACTTAGTGGAACGGCGCGGAACCGTCGTTCCCCGGGACGAGTTACTCGAGCAGGTATGGCAGTATCAGCCATCAGTGACGTCGCGGACCGTGGACGTGCACGTTGCATGGCTGCGGCAGAAGTTAGAAGAGAATCCGCAGCAACCCCGGCATTTTCACACCGTTCGCGGCGTGGGTTACCGCTTCGCGGCGTAGCGGCGGCGGAGTGCCAGCGCCGCGAGTCCGGCCGCGACGAGGGAAACAGCGCCGGGTTCCGGCACGCTGCCGGTGGTGACATCGGGCAGCGGTCCATTGGGTGGGGTACCAAAAAGAATCAGCGACGGGTTCGCTCCGATGTCGAGCAGCAGGAAGGCATCGGCGCTGGTCGGATCGGTGGTCGTGATTGTCACTCCGTTTTGCAGCAAAAAGAAAGATAACTCGTCGGGCGTGCCGCCGGGGTCGAGAATCTCGCTGGAGTTAATCCGGAAGGTCAGAGCCGAACCGAGCAGGAAGTCAAAGGTGTCGAACTGGAAGAAATTGGAGTCAGTCAGAGTAATACTGCTCTTATTTCCCGACGGACTGAATTGGTCGATGATGACCGTGTTCGTGTTTGCCGTCGAGCCGTTCGTCAGCGCGAAATACGCCTGAGTGGGCGTTCCCAATGGGCCGAGTCCGGATGTGTCGAGCGCGACTTGATAGATGGTGCCGGCCTGCGAGGCCAACGCAGAGACGGCTAGTAACAGAATTGCACGGAATTTCATCGGCATTTCCTCCTCTTATGGTGCACCCGGCCCATACAGAACCTTGGTGTCGTAGGTGATGCTGCCGGAAATTACCGGCGGCGTAGCGAACTGAAGCGCGACCTGCAACTGCTGGCCGGGCTGAAGAGCCCCAGTGTCGAGCGCCTTCAGGTAGGGCGATCCGGCAACAACGAGATTGTTATACGCGATCACTCCCGTCTGGTTGTACAGTGTCACGCCTGATGGCAAGAGAGCCTCGAGCACAACGTAGATCGGCGCGGGGATCGCGGCACCGGTATCGTTCGTGATAGTTAACGTCTGCGCGAAAGTGTACGGCAGATTCAGAATCGGCCGGTAGCCGCCGCGCTGGATCTGCAGGTTCACCAAATAGAGCGGTCCAGGACCGATCACCAGTGTGTACGGCCGGATTGCGTACTTCCCATTCTGATCGGTAACACGGACCGTGAAGTTGAGCGTTGCCGGCGCGGTTGGCGTACCCTGAATAACTCCGGCGGGAGTTAGTGTGAGGGTATTCGGCAAGGTTCCGGATTCAAGAGACCAGACATAGTTGCCGGCGCCGCCGACTGCCGAGAGCGATTGCTGATACGCAGTTCCAACGACGGCCTGCGGCAGTTGTCCGCTGATGATGGCGAGTGTCAACTGCGGTTGCGAACCGCCGGTGTTTACGCCGGGAGCAATGATGACAGGCTGAACGGCGAGTGCCGGATTGTAGTGCGCCAGCGCGGCAGCGGGATCGGACGTGGTTGAGTCGTAGGCCCGGATCGTGATCAGAGCTTCCTCACCCGGAAGAAGAGTGAACGTCGATGCCGCCGGGTCCAGCGCGGCCGGCTCGAAAAGATCGGAGGGGTTGTCGAAAACGACATCCGGCACATTGCCGAGCGGCACATAGGCGACCTTCACCGAGAGATTGCAGCCTTGCGCGACGGGTGTGGTGTACGACTGCGAAACGATGAGCTGGATGGTTACTCCGGCCGGAGCGTGGATATTTTCGAGCAGTTTCAGCGTGTAGGAGGCAGCGGTGTTGCCGTCGTTCGATACCGTCCAGGTTGCGTCGTTAATCGCCGTGTTCGAGATATTGGGGTTGGAGATATTCGGATTGGATATGTTCGGGTTGGAAATGTTCGGATTCGAGATATTGGGGTTGGAGATATTCGGATTTGAGATATTGGGGTTGGCGACGTCCGTGTTCGAGATATTCGGGTTAGAAATATTCGGGTTCGAAATGTTTGGATTCGAGATATTCGGGTTCGAGATATTCGGATTGGAGATATTCGGGTTATAAATCTCCGCGTTCGAGATATTCGGATTCGAGATATTCGGATTCGAGACATCCGTGTTCATCGTGACGGAGCCACTCAGGCCGTTGGGCACGGGAACACCATTGGGTGTATCGATCTCGACAGCGTTCACTGGGATGGTGGCGCGCGGGTCCGTGGAGGTGACAAAAACCGGCCGCGACGTGCTGGAGTACGGATTAATCTGAACGTCAATTTTGGTGAGGGGGTCGGGCAATCCGGACAGAGCATTCTGAAGAAATGACGCTTTGCCGCCGATAGGTTGTGTAGGAAGAGTCAGGCGGTAAGTGCGAGTTTGACCAGTCGTGTTCTGGACGGTGATCGGAAACGCGCGCTGGAGCAGTTGAGACGGATTGGCCGGATCGAAGCCGAGAGGTTTGGCGTTGCCTTTGGCGTCGACGATCACTCCGGGAGTGATGGAAGCCGTGTAGATGTTCTGGTTGCGCATACCGGTCTGCCCGGGAGCGCAGGCGGGCCGCTGTTGCGACGGATCGAAGAGGCTCGGGCCGGAAGTGACGCCGACCGGCGTGTAGTGGGTCCAATCGCCGTCGGCGGGCTGGACCACGTCGCGGTTGTCGGTCCAAACGGCGCGCGTGAAATCGGGATCGGTGGCGGCGGTGTTGAAGCGCCAGTTGCCGTTCGAAGTGGGAATGAAAGTCTGACCGGCGAGATCGATGTAGTCGCCGAAGAACGGGACTGTGCCCTGTTGGAACATGGGCAGATTAGGAGGATTGAACTGGAGTTGCTCGATCACGTCGGCGGGAGTGCCGGCGGGCGTTCCAAACGCGTATTGCGACACCAGAATCGACGGGCCGAAGTTGAGTGGATATCCGGTGGATTGGGCGGCGCGAATGTCGGCGGTATGGCGCCGTGAATTCGGGTTGTACGGCGCGGCAGGATCCTGGATGAAGTCGTCAAAAACCGGGGTGCCGTCGGGAACCAGGGACTCGGAATACTGGCCGCCGCCGGTGGGCGTGTAGACTCGCCGCATGCCATCGTTGCGAAAGTCGTGCCAGGCGACAGTGAGTTTCCCCGCGGCGAACGTTATGGCCGGGATGATCTGGTGGCCGCGCTGGTTGGTAGGATCAACGGCGGCGGGAGGCGCCCAGGTCACGGTGTTGCCGGTTAACTGGCCAGTGGTGATCACGATGCGAGCGTCAGTGGCGGGTCCGATTCCTCGCTGCGACCACGCGACGTGGACGCTGCCGGAGCCGTCGGCGGCGATGACCGGATAGGCGTTGGTGCGGAAAGAGAGGCTAGTGGTGCCCTGATCGAAAGGCTGGATCGTTGTGATCTGCTTGGGCAGCGAGAAGGTGCGGCCGCCATCGGTGGAAACCGTGTACCAGATGGAGTTGCTGTCGCGGTGAGAAGCGAATACCCGCCAGACGACAAAGACGTTGCCCGTGGCCGGGTCGATAGCGATTGCTGCGCCCTGATTGATCAGGGTCAGCCGCGAGATATGGATGTACGGGCTCCAGGTCTCGCCGCAGTCGGTTGAGCGGGAAAAAAGGAGCGAGGCCGGGGCGTCTGGTTCGTCATCGGTGTCCTCGAACTCGGCCCAGGCTGCATAGATGTTGCCGGCGGCGAAGGACTGTGCGGGCGAACCGGGGAGGGTGCAGGTGGCGGTGCCGGCTCGTGGGAGGTCGACAGCAATGGCCGGTTTGTCGAAAAACTTACGATAGTTGCCGGTGGATAAAACGGAGGTGCCGAGGTAGCGGATGGTATCGCCGCCTTCGAGGTTGTTGTCGTCAATGTAGCGGGCGACGAAAATGCGGCTGAGTTTTGGATCGGTGCGGGTAAACGCCAACCCGCTGAAATAGAACATGCCGTTGGTGCCGGCTCGGACATTTGGATCGGCCCCCGCGGAGTAGGCCTTGAGCGGCGACGCGAGTCCCTCGGGTGAGGTGTCCTGCGGGAAGCCGGGGAGGAGAAAACTGGTCCAGGTATTGCCGCCATCGAACGATTTGAAGACGCCTAGCCAGGCGTCGCCGGTGGGCTCGCCGGATGTTACCCCAGGGAGGTCGACGGTGCGGTAGTCGTTGGCACCCGCGAGGATGTGGAGCGAATTGCGCGAGGAGATCGCCATCGAAGGTTCATTTTGGCGCTGAAGGAACGGGTCGCCACCGGGCCATTGGGTACCGGAGACCATGTTCACGCTATTTCCGCGTACCTGTGCGAACGAAGGGAGAGCGAGGCAGAGCAAACCCATTGCGATCGAGACGGGAGACAGTGACTGGACAGTCATAGGTTTCAATGCGAATACACCCGATTTCACAGGGGTCTCCAATTGTTGCATAGGTGTAAACGGGCGATCAATGGCAGGAGTACTACCCGGGAGAGTTGTAGGGCTGGCGTGGTGGTCGGCTGCCGGATTGGGTTCGTTTCGATTTGGGCGGCTATGGGCGGTGGCTTCGATCGCTTGATGCTGGTGGGCGTGCCAGTCGGCTGCCGGATTGGGTTCGATCGCTTGGTGCCGGCGGGCATGCGGCGCTTGAGCGTGGTGGGGCCTCGCGTGTGGGTGTTCTTCGTGTCCGAGGTCGGAGCTTCTCATTCCGGCTTCAGGATAGCCGGGGAGACGGTAATCCGGGTGGGATGAGAAACCCGGATTCACCTTTGTTTGTTCGTGTTACCGATATTTCGAACTCTGGGACTGCCTATTTTGGCGGTAGAATGCCGCGGATGCGGAACCAGTTTTCGAGCAGGTCCGGCCATAGTTTCAGCGCTGGATCGCTTTGGGCGAGCCCGAGGCCGTGGCGGCCGCGTTCGAAGATGTGGAGTTCCGCGGGGACTCCGGCCTTGCGCAGCGCCATATAAAAGAGGACGGAGTTCTCCGGGGGGACGGTGGTGTCGCCGGTGGTCGAGAACAGGAACGTCGGGGGCGTTTCCGGTGTCACTTGGAGCTCGCTGGACATCTCCCAGACCAGTTTGGGATCCGGATGCTCGCCGAGCAGGTTCTGGCGCGATCCTTTGTGGACATAGCCTTCGTCAACGAGGGTGATGACGGGGTACGCGAGTACGGCGAAATCGGGCCGCGTGCTGACGCCGTCGATCGTCTTGAAGTGGGTCACGGCGGAGGAGGCGAGGTGTCCTCCGGCGGAGAATCCCCAGACGCCGATCCGATCGGCGGCGATGTGGAATTCCTCTGCGCCGGCTCGAACGGTCCGAAGCGCCTGCTGGACATCGTCGAGCATCGCCGGATGGTGATACCGCGGGCCGAGCCGGTACTTCAGCACGAACGCGGCGATCCCACGGGCAGTGAGCCATTCCGCGATCTGCGTCCCTTCGTGGTCCATCGCAAGATGGGCGTATCCGCCGCCAGGGCAGACCACGACGGCCGGGCGAGTGGACGCGGGCGAGGCCGGCAGATAGATGGTCAGTTCCGGGCGATCCAGAGCTTCACTTCCGACGGCACCGGGTACGCCGCCGGGCCAGAGCGGTTCGGTGCGCGGGGCGTTCTGGGCGGAGACGGCGGTGATGAAGAGAATTGCGGAGAGTAACGTCTTCATTGGTTCGACTATACTGCAACGGAGGAGATCCCCGAAAATGAATCGCCGACGCGTACCCGTTTTGCTCGCCGTTCTTGCCGCCGGTTTGGTAACCGTGCAGGCGGCCACATCCTCCGATTTCGAGTCGCGTGTGAAGCATGGGTACGCGGATTCGAACGGAGTGAAGATCCACTACGCGAGCATCGGCAGCGGGCCGCTGATCGTAATGATTCACGGCTTTCCCGATTACTGGTATACGTGGCGCAGCCAGATGGAAGCGCTCTCCGATTCCTACCATGTGGTAGCGATCGACCAGCGAGGCTATAACCTGAGCGACAAACCCGAGGGCGTCGAGAACTATGACATGAAGCTATTGGTCGGCGATGTCATCGCAGTGATCAAGGCCCAGGGGAAAGACAAAGCGATTATTGTGGGGCACGATTGGGGCGGCGCCGTCTCGTGGAGTCTCGCGATGTATGCTCCGCAGTATGTCGACAAATTGATTATTCTGAATTTGCCGCATTTACGTGGAATTGCGCGGGAGCTGGCGCATAATCCCCAGCAGGCGAAGAACAGCGCCTATGCCCGGAATTTCCAGCAGCCGGATGCAGCTTCGAAGCTGACGGCGGAAGGGCTCGCCGGTTGGGTGAAGGATCCGGATGCAAGGGCGAAGTATGTCGAGGCGTTCAAGCGGTCGAACTTCGAATCGATGTTGAATTACTACAAGCGGAATTATCCACGGGAGCCGTATCAAGACGACACGTCGCCGGTGGTGAAGGTCCAGGCACCGGTGTTAATGATTCACGGATTAAAGGACTGGGCATTACTGCCGGGTGCGCTCAATAACACGTGGGAATGGGTGGAAAAAGATTTGACGATCGTGACTGTTCCGGAGGCCGGCCATTTTGTGCAAGCCGACGCTCCGGATTTTGTGAATCGGACGATCAAAATGTGGCTGGCGAGATAACTCCCAGCTACGGGCGTTTCGTTATTTGCGCTTAAAGACCAGTTTGCCCTGATCGGTGCGGCTGGGCGACTTCTGGTCGATTTCCAAGGTCATGCGCTTCCCATCATCCGACAGAGTGCGCTTCCACTTTCCCGAGATGGTATCGCCGTTCATGACCGCAGTATAGCTGGTGACCACGCTGTTGCCGTCTTTCGTGCTCTTGGTGAGCTGCTGGAACGGACCGACATCGTTTCTGGTTTCCTGTCCGTCGAGACTGAGTTTCAACTTACTCACCATGACGCCGAACAGCGGCATCGGAGTAATGCCGTTTTTTGGTTCCCGCCAGGTACTTTCGATGGCCAGTTTGTTATCTTTCTCTTGGATCTTCTGAGTGAGATTGTCCGGAATATCGAACGAGGCCGTACTTGCATTTTTGTCGACCACCCACTTTCCGTTGAAGCCTTCATCTTTGGGGAACGCCGGGAGGGCGACCAAAGCGGTTAGAAGTAACGGTAGCAACAAGCGCTGAAACACACAGATCTTCTTCACTGCAGGTGTGACGGCGAGAGAGGCGAAAAGATTTCGGGATCGCTTGCTGGTAGAACTGAGTCATTGAAGACGAGCCGGTTGAAGATCACGCGAAGGCATGGTTAAGCTGATTAAAGGAAAGGTTGTCCAAGCGCAGATTCAGACGGTGGACGAAATTTATCAGTTCGTCTGGACGGCCGTGGCGAACCGGAGACCGATCGAGACCATCTATCGGCAGCGCCCGCGACTGTTTTGTCCGCCCAGGTTGGGCCGGAATCGGGAAGTGCAACTGCGAGTGCTCTGCCATCAATACGGAGGCGAGAGCGGGAGCGACCACCACGGATGAACGATGCAGACAGCCCAAATGCGGCGTGTCAGATCCTGAGTCCACGAATAAGGTTTTGGCACTCTTCTTGTAACGAAAAAGACTTACCCAGCGGGTAGGGCCCGGTTAATCGAGTAGTTCCACTCGCCATGAAACCCATCGCGACGGAGATCCAACCGGGTAATTGGCTGTTTCCGGCCGGCGACACTCGACTGCACGCCGAGACGGGTGGCCGATACCGGATATATCGGAACAGCACAGTCTGCGACTGCGGCGCCAATCAGGCTCACGTTCACGGTAAGCCTGACGAGGGATTTCCCGGCCATGTCCTCTTCGGAACGCGAGAGCAGACGATGCTCAACCGGTCCCCACTTGCAGGTGCCCGGCGGAAGATGACAAACCGAAACACGCATTCCGGTCGAGTTGGCCAATCTCTGCAGCCCCAACTCCCACGGACCGCGAGCGACGCCGGCACTTCCGGGCAGATCGGCCAGGATGAGCAGTTCCGTTGCCTTGGGATGTCGGCGCGGCCCATCGATTCCCACCATCGATCAATGCTCTCGGACGCAAAGCCAGCGGTATCTCGATCAATGTGAGTGCCAAGCCAACCACTCTTGGGGCCACCTTCTCTCGTTTCGCGCAGGTCTTTCAGCCGCCCTGCCTTGGGGGTCGAGTCTTTGGCGTTCCTGGCACACTCACTCCTGTTCATGTTCACCATCACGAACGGCAGTCCCAAGCCTGAAAAGCACCTGACCTTCTCATTCAGGAATATGAATTACGCATTTCGATCCGGATTGATTGGCGCGCTTCGATCCTTGCTGCGACCGCCGCCAGCCCGTCGAACTCTGCGTGCTACTCTCGCGCGAATTACCTGACGTGACAGCCCAGTGGCGCGCGATACCATCGCAATACCGCCGCGGCCGACGACGACACTCTCTGCCGCGGCCATCGGGCGGCGAGAACGCTCGTCCCGCATTGGCGCGCACGATACCTGACCCGGTCTGGTTGTTGCATCCCACTCCAGAGTGCTCCCCTTCAGAACCCCCACGAGGCTGAGATGTTAACCTCGGCCCATTTGTTCTCTCCCGCCCGCGAACGCTCAATCACCCTGAAACGGAATAGTTGTTTCGTTACAAGGCACTCTTATGCTGCAGCCTATGGCCGATCTTAATAGTGAGTGCGCAGCCGACCTCGTCGAAAAGCTGAGCGAGGTCTCGACGCATCTGCGGGGACCAGATGAGCGAGAGCCGTCAACAGACAATCAGGAGAATTGTGGAATGAATGCTGCAGTAACAGCCAATAAGCCGAACGGTACGGGCGCGCCGACTGAAGGCCTTGCCACGAACCGGCTCGCGCCGCAACGGAATTCAACCGCTCCGCCGCCACCTTCGCGCGCAACCAGGCGGTGGAGTTACGCCGTTCACGTTCCAGAGATCGACCGTGAACACCAGGGGTTTGGCATAATCGGCAGTCTGCAGGATGCGATGCGTGCAGGAAAGGGGAAGCAGGCGCTGGGATCCCTTCTTGCGGACAATGATCCGCTATACGGGGCAGCACTTCTCCCATGAAGAGTAGTTGATGGCGAGAGTTCATTGTGGACGGGAGGATTATCTCGCGATGATTTCAATTAAACAGTTGTTCGGGCGCCCAGAGGATACCGCAGCATCTGCAACCGTGCGGGACGCCAACTCTCAGTTTTCGCGTTTGCGGGCGGACGGTACCACGGCGCGATGCCTGTTGGAGCAGAGGGCAAGAACGCCGCCGGATGCCGGCCCGAGCACGAAGGACCTCCTCGCCCGATTGGAGGCAAAGGCGCTTTCTCTGAAGTTGGTGGACACAGCCAAGGATCCACTGGAAGCATCCGCGAGCCAAACCCAGAGCGCAAGCGGGCATCTCCGGGAGCAGGACCGCTGGATGCAGTCGATGGTCGCGATGCTGACCAAGACTGTCGCCGACGTCTCCGGGCAGTCCCATGCGGCGGTGGCCCGGCTGCAGGAAGTCAAACGGCAGATCGAACGGGCGTCTGGTCTGAACGACATTCAGCACTTGCGAGCGAGCCTGGCGACCTGTCTGGAGGCCGTGGAGAACGCCGCGGTCCAGCAGAGGAGTGCCACTCTGGCCACTGTCGAGGATCTGCAAGATCACATTGAGAGAGCCCACCGGCCAGCAGCGGGGGGCGCGGCACCGTCCGACTCCGAACGAAGCCGCGTGACACAATGCGCACCTGAAGCCGAGTACCTGGCTGTGTTCAAACTTCACCGCGCCGATCACATCATTGCGCGGTTAGGGAAGGCCAGTGCGGAACAAATGTCGGCGCTGCTTGGCGACTGCCTGAAGGCGGCGCAGGGACCAAAGGACCACTTGGTGAGATGGAAAGGGGGGCCTTCCTTCATAGAGTTGCTCACCTCATCGGAGAGCGAGCTGACGATCAGAAAGCGATTATCCAAGGCTGTCGCGAATGTCAGCCGGTGTTACATGGAAATCGGAACGAAATCGGCGCTTCTGGCCGTAGGGGTCGACTGGTGCATCTTCCCCCTGGCGCAATACCAGTCGCCCGACGCAGCGTTTTCGGAAGTGGACTGGTTTTTGGGGGAATCGAAAAAGGAAGGGGCACCGTGATTGAGAAAATGAAGGCTGTAGGAGGAAAAGCATGAGAGCACTAGTGGTAGACGATAGCTTGACGTGCCGTTTGGCCCTAGAAAGCGTCTTAGCCCGATTCCTGGAGGTTGACTATTGTCAGGACGGCATAGCGGCGGTGCGGGCAGCGCGCCTTGCGCTAGCCCTCGGCAAGCCTTACGACTTGATCTGCATGGATCTCGTGATGCCTGCGATGGGCGGTCTGGAAGCACTACAATTGATCCGGCAGGAGGAGGAGTGCCGGAGAAGGCCGCGGGCATCCAAGGTCATCGTTGTTTCTTGCCGCGATGACTCCGGCAGCATTGAGGAAGCCTTCGGGCAGCTTTGCGACGGTTACCTGGTCAAGCCGATCGACATGGAGAAGCTCCTTACACTCGTGGAGTGTTTATGTGAGTTTTCCCAACCCAGCGTCAACGAATATCCGGTGTGCGGCGAGATTTCCACCCTGCACAGCGACGCTTAATTTGAAAGCCGGGATGGCAGAAGCCATCCCGGACCAGGTCCGCTTGCCGCCGGCGAAGCAGGAGCAGGCTTTGCGCTTCGCGGAAGGCGTTCCACGACGAGGCAATCGCGGCGCCTGCCGTCTGAGTACCACCGGCTCCAGAACCGCGTTGATGCGCTGTACCTGAACAAGCTCGATGGCCGGATCGACACCGCCTTCATCGACGGCAGCCAGCCGAGTGGCGCCGCCGAGCAGGCCGCTGACTCCACGAATAAGGTTTTGGCACTCTTCTTGTAACGAAAAAGACTTACCCAGCGGGTAGGGCCCGGTTAATCGAGTAGTTCCACTCGCCATGAAACCCATCGCGACGGAGATCCAACCGGGTAATCGGCTGTTTCCGGCCGGCGGCACTCGACTGCACGCCGAGACGGGTGGCCGATACCGGATATATCGGAACAGCACAGTCTGCGACTGCGGCGCCAATCAGGCTCACGCTCACGGTAAGCCTGACGAGGGATTTCCCGGCCACGTCCTCTTCGGAACGCGAGAGCAGACGATGCTCAACCGGTCCCCACTTGCAGGTGCCCGGCGGAAGATGACAAACCGAAACACGCATTCCGGTCGAGTTGGCCAATCTCTGCAGCCCCAACTCCCACGGACCACGAGCGACGCCGGCACTTCCGGCCAGATCGGCCAGGATGAGCAACTCCGTTGCCTTGGGATGTCGGGCGCGGCCCATCGATTCCCACCATCGATCAATACTCTCGGACGCAAAGCCAGCGGTATCTCGATCAATATGAGTGCCAAGCCAACCACTCTTGGGGCCACCTTCTCTCGTTTCGCGCTGGTCTTTCAGCCGCCCTGCCTTGGGGGTCGAGTCTTTGGCGTTCCTGGCACACTCACTCCTGTTCATGTTCACCATCACGAACGGCAGTCCCAAGCCTGAAAAGCACCTGACCTTCTCATTCAGGAATATGAATTGCGCATTTCGATCCGGATTGATCGGCGCGCTTCGATCCTTGCTCTCTGCCTGGAGCGTGTAGCCCAGCATGAGCAGTAGATCGCCAACCATGCGGTGGCTGGTCTTATGTCCCTTCGATTTCAGCTCATCAGCCAACTTACGGAGGCTCTTGCACGTCCAGCGCAACGACGATTCCAGGTCGCCAGGCACCAGCGGCTCCAGGAGCGCATCAAGATCCGTGAGCAATGCTGGATCCGCAGCAACGGTCTTTTTGCGACCGCCACCAGCCCGTCGAACTCCGCGTGCTGAAGGGGGGTCGGTCGCCTGCAACTCTGCGACGCCGGCGCGAATTACCTGACGTGACAGACCAGTGGCGCGCGATACCATCGCAATACCGCCCCGGCCGATGACGACACTCTCCGCCGCGGCCATCAGGCGGCGAGAACGCTCATCCAGCAGAGCGCGCACGATACCGAACCTCTCGCTGATACCGTCTGGCGGCTGCATCCTAACTCAAAGCGTACTCCCTTTGGAGGCCCCACGAGGCTGAGGTGTTAAGTTCGGCCCCGTCCGCTTTCACCTGAGAACGCTCAATCGCCCGAAGCGGAATGGTTGTTTCGTTACGAGGCACTGTTCTGCCGCGGCCTGTGGCCGATTAACAATCAGTGAGCAGTTGACTCCTCCAAGGAATGAGCAAGAGATCTTGACGAAACCGCGGGCACTAGATGAACGCAAGCCGTCAACGGACAACCAGGAGAATTTTGAAGATGACTAATGGATTAACGATCAATAGACCGAACGGTACGGGCGCGCCGACTGGACGCCTGGCCACGAACCGCCTTGCGCCGCAACGGAGTTCAACCGTTCCGCCGCCAGCCAAAATGAACGGACATGTCGAAGAGGATGCCGGGCAAGGCCGTCTGGCCGCAAAGAAGATGGCCGAGGAAAAGGCGAGGGCTCGCACGCTTGCACGCGCCCAAGCCGTCGCCGAAAAGCTCTCGGCGGCTACCGACGAGGTAGCCAGCGCTATTGCCGAAGCCAACAGTGCGGTGGTCGAACTCGAGAAGACCATGCACACCATCGCTGCCGGCGCCGAGCAGGCGTCAGCGGCCGCTGAAGAGTCGCGCGCCGCCATCAACCAGATCGAGAAGGCCTCCGACGCCGCCAATGGAAGCTCGGACGCCGCGCTGCGGCTAGTCAACGAACTGCAGACCCTAGCCAAAGCAACGTCCGCCGAAATCGAAGGCCTGATCAAGGGAGTTAGCGAGTCGGCCGACGCCAACCTTGAATCGGCCAAGATGGTCGCCGAGTTGGAACGGCAGTCCGAAGAGATCGGCAAGATCGTCCATGCTGTGGCACGCATCGCAGACCAGACCAACCTGCTGGCGCTGAACGCCGCTATCGAAGCCGCCCGCGCCGGCGAGCACGGCAAGGGATTCGCGGTTGTGGCAGACGAAGTCCGCAACCTCGCGGAGATGAGCGAAAAGAGCGCGCGCGGCATTCAGGAAGTAGTCAACGAGATTCAGACGCAGGTCAAGGTGGTGGCCGCGGATACCGAAACGGCTGGGAAGAAGGGCCGGGAGGACGCGGAAAAGGCCAAAGTGGTGACGGCCGATCTTTCCAAGATCATGACGGACTTTGAGACGATTCAGCAGGCGTGCGTGGAAATCAAGACGAACGCTCAGGAATCGTTGGGCGGGGCGAAGAGCTATCTGAAGGAATCGGAAGAAATCGCGGCTGCAGCGGAAGAAGCCACGTCAGCCTGTCAGGAGGCGCAAAAATCCGTCCAGGAGCAGTCCAAGGCGTACGCCGAGATGAGCGATGCTGCGCGGTCCCTGGCCGAAATGGCGGAGTCCTTAAAGACCTCCACCAATGCGCAGAAATCCGCCGAAGAACTGGCAGCCACGGCTGAGGAGCTCTCGCAGAACGCCGAAGAAGTGAAGACATCCTCGACGCAGATTTCGATCGCCATCGAGCAAATCAACAAGGCAGCGATCAACCAGGCCAAATCCGCCGAAGCGTCCAACACCGCGGGAGTCCAACTCCTGCAGGCAGCCAAGGTCATGGGAAAGAAGGCGGACGACGGTTCCGCCAAAGCGCAGGCCATCCAGCAATTGCTGGCCACCAATAAGGCGAATATCGACCAGTTAATCGGCAACATCGGCAAAGCCGCCGATGCCTCCGCGGAATCGGCCAAGAGCGTCCTGGAATTGGAAGAACGCACGCGCCGGATCGACAAGATCGTGGATGCCATCGTCATGGTGACCGTGCAGACCAAGATGTTGGCCGTCAACGGGAACGTGGAAGCAGCACGCGCGGGCGAATACGGACGCGGCTTCTCGGTGGTGGCCGGAGACATCCGTTCGTTGGCCAATGAGAGCAGTGAGAACGCGGACCGGATCAAGGACCTGGTCAAGAATGTCCAGACCCAGATCAACAAGGTCGGCGGCGACATCCAACTAGCTGGAACGAAAGCCCGGGGAGAGGCGGAGCGGGCTAAGGTTTCGAACACCAACCTCGATCGCATCGCCCGGGACTGCGATGTCATCGTGACGGGAATCAAGGATGTCGCTAAGGGCTCCTTGGAATCGGTCGTTGCTTTGGAACAGGCAGGGAAGGCGGCCCAGGGGATCGCTGCCGCCGCGGAAGAGACGGGTCGCGCGACCACTGAAGCCGCCGGCGCAGCCGAGCAAGGCCTCAAAGCCGCGCAGGAGATTGCGCAGGCCGTAGAAGACATCGCCTCGCAGGCAGACGAATTGCAGAACGGGTAAGCCCGCGGGAACATCGTTCCAATTTCAAAAGAGGCAACCGTTATGCAAACAGAAACTCAAGACAAAACCGCCGGCCTGAAAGAGGAAAGTCAACTCGTCACCTTCCTGCTGAAGGATGAGGAGTTCGGCTTCGACATCATGTCGGTGCAGGAGATCATTCGCCTGCCTAAAATGGCCAAGGTGCCCCGCACCCCGCCATTCGTGGACGGCATCGCCAACTTGCGCGGAGTAGTCCTTCCCATCGTCGACATGCGCACCCGGTTTGGGATGGAGCGTGCCGAAGAAACCGACCGGACCAGAGTGCTGGTGGTGGATATCGATGGCGTGAAGACCGGACTGCGCGTGGACCGGGTGAACCATGTGACCCGCGTTCTTCGCAGCGACATCGAACCCCCGCCGCCGGCCATTCGGGGCACATCAGCCGACTACCTCGATGGCATCGTGAAACTGGACAAGGGCCAGCGCATCATCATGGCCCTCAACGCCGCGCAGGTCTGCCAGATGGGAGTCACACGGCGCAACGGCGAAGTGGCCGCCGCTCACGAAGGCGAAAGCCGCAACGAGCGGGGAAACGCCTCGACGTCCGTGGATACACGCGACGATATTCAACAGATGGTAACGTTCCGGATTGCCAAGGAAGAGTTCGCCTTTTCCATGGAAAGCGTCCGGGAAATTCTGCGGGTGGAAACTCCCAAACAGGTGCCGGATGTGCCCGATTACGTGCTCGGCGTATTGACCGTTCGCGGGCAGATTCTGCCCATCGTCGATCTGCGCCGGCTTCTTCAGCAGCGTTCCATGGCGGAAGAGTTAGCGGGTGCATCCCGCGAAATCCGCGAGGACTATGAACGCTGGCTGGAGCAGTGGAAGGCATCCCTCGCCTCAAACGATCACGCACGGGTCGATCTCGGCGTCGCCGAGAAACTGCGGGCGTGGCTCAGTAACACCACCAGTTCCAGTCAGCCCCTCATGGAAACCCTGTCCAAGATTCGCGGCTTGAATGAGAAGGCCGTTAAGCAGTTGCAGAACAGGGTGCCTGGGGTGGAGGTCGCGCCTACCGCCGCCGGTGTGGTCGAGGCGCTTCGCCATTTCGAGAAGCAGGTGGCGGCGAGCGTTCAGGAGGACCAGCGCATCATTGTTGTCGATGCGGGCGGCTTCATCCTGGGCCTGGTCGTCGATCACGTGAACGAAGTTCTCAATATCTCCAAGAAGCTGATCGATCCGGCGCCCCGGATTGCTTCCAGCGGTCTTGAGCTCTCCGGCATCGCCAAATTAAACGACGGCAGCCGTCTCATCATGTTGCTCGACATCAACAACCTGATGCGCGACCAAAAACTGCGGGAAATGCAGGACAACTCCGTCAAAGGCAAGCAGTTTGGAGAGGCCGCCGTCAACGTTCAGCACGCGAACACAGGCCAGGACACCAGCGAATTGCAGCTGGTTACTTTCCTGCTGGGCGGGGAAGAATACGGCGTCCCCATCTCGCAGATCCAGGAAATCGACCGGCTTGCGAAGGTCACAAAAGTGCCGAAGGCAGCCCGGTTTATTGAAGGAGTGACCAATCTTCGGGGCGAAGTCATCCCCGTCCTGGATACCCGGAAGCGGTTCGATCTGGAGGTGAAAGCAACCGACGATCGGACGCGCATCATCATTGTGGAACTCGCCGGTGTAAAGACCGGCCTGGTGGTGGATGCCGTACGCGAGGTGCTAAGCCTCTCCAGGAAGGACATCGCGCCGCCGCCGGATGCGATTCACACGAGCGTCGACCAGAGGTTCATTTTCGGCATCGGAAAGGTTGACGACGGCAAAAGGATGATCGTATTGCTCGACGTCGAGAAGATTCTCTCGAAGGACGAGCAAACGAAACTTGCCGAGGCAGCAGCAGAGTAGGTCCGCCAAAAGAGGGCCGGAATCTTCGTGGATTCCGGCCGTCCAATTCAAAACAATGGGAATGATTCGAGTATTAGTGGCGGACGATTCCGCCTTGATGCGCCAGACATTGAAGCGCATCATCGATGCAGAACCGGGCATGGAACTGGCCGGTGTGGCTCGCGACGGCGAGGACGCGGTGGCTAAAGCGCGGGAATTGAGGCCTGATGTCGTGACCATGGACATCAACATGCCGAAGCTGGACGGCATATCCGCCCTGCAAATCATCCTCGGCGAAAAGATCTGTCCGGTGGTGATGGTATCCTCTCTTACGCAACGTGGGGCACTCACCACGTTCGAATGCCTGGAACTCGGGGCGTTCGACTTCGTCGCTAAGCCCGATGGTACGGTCTCGTCGCAGATGGGCCAGGTGGCAGCCGAACTGGTGTCCAAGGTGAGGGCCGCGGCGTCGGTAGGAGTCCTCGACCGGGTGCGGCGAGGCCGGGCGCAACGAACGGCCGAACGCTCCAGGGCGATTACAGTTGCTCCGGCGAAGCCATCGGCTCCCGTGGCGGTGGCCATGGGAATTTCCACGGGTGGACCAGCCACGTTGATGGATATCCTCCCGCTGCTGCCGAAGGACTTGCCGGCGAGCGTATTTCTGGTACAGCATATGCCAGCCTCGTTTCTGGCCGCTTTCGCCAGGCGACTGGACGATAACTGCGCGATGAAAGTGGTTGAGGCCAAAGTGGGGATGACGGTTGAACAAAGCACCTGCTACGTCGCCCCTGGAGGGCTGCATCTCTGCCCCTATCGCAAATCCAGTGGAACGATTGTGATCCGTACCCCGGCCCACCCGGAGACCCTGTTCATACCTTCCGTAAACGTGATGATGGAAGCCGTGCTGCAGGCATACGGGCCGAACATGGTGGGCGTGCTCATGACCGGTATCGGCGACGACGGTGCCGCGCAGATGGTGGCGATTCACCAGGCCGGCGGGCAGACCATCGCCGAGAGCGCGGAAACGGCCGTGGTGTACGGCATGCCAAGAGAAGCCGTGGAGCGAGGCGGGGCGGAAGTGGTTGTCCCCAGTTACGAGATTGCCAAAGAGATTATGAACGCGCTGCGAAGGGTGGGTTGATCCGATGATCGAACTCGATGAGCTTGTTAGGAAACTGGATAGCGCCGACGAAGCCGAGCGCATCTACGCGGCCGAGGATATCGGATACGCCGATCGAGCGGAGGGAGTGGCGCCGCTTCTCGCACGGCTTCCAGGGGAGCCTTCGCGCGCCGTGCGTGAAGCGATCTTCGGGGCACTACAGAGTATTGAGGACGACGCGGTCACCGAAGGCGCGATCGGTCTGTTAACCAGCGAGGACACCTTCGTACGCAACCAGGCGGTGGAGTTGCTGCGGCAGCGCGGACCGAAGGTAATTTCCTTCCTCCAGCGGGCGTTTCCCGCGGCGGGAAAGGACCAGCGCAAGATGCTGGTGGACGTGCTCGCTGGCGTCGACGGTCCCGGTAGCGCCGAGATTTATGATCTGGCGCTCGCCGATGCCGATGTGAATGTGGTGATCACAGCGGTTGAGAGCTTGGGCACCGCAGGCAAGGGCGAGTTTCGTGAACGCGTCGAGAAATTGACAGCAGCCGGCAATCCTATGCTGACTGGAGCCTGCCTGGAAGCACTGGCGCAAATCGGAAACGCAGGCACTGTGGAGGTGATTCGATCCGAAGGTCCAGTCGCGGACTACCTGTTGCCGTCGTATCTCAAACTGCTCGGAGCACACGGGGATGAGGACGCCATAGGCGAGGCCGCCGGGATGTTGGCTTCTCGCGGCGCGCATCTACAGGCTCCCATCCTGGACGCGATCACGATGCTCCGGAAACACCATGCATCGACGCCGCTGCCGGAATCTCTGCTGGAATCTCTCAAGCACATCGTTCGAGCCGACAACCCTTCCGCTCTTCGTTGCCAAGCCCTTCGCTTGATGGACAGGCTTGCGCCGCTCGAAGAAATGGTCTCGTTCCTGGCCGATTGCCGGGAGATGGACCAGAATTTCATGGCACGGCAGGAGGACTCGAATGTTTGAATTATCCTCCGAACAGTTCGAGAGGCTGGCTGGGAAGATCTACTCTCAGTTGGGGCTGCAGTTCGACGAGAAGAAGAACTACTTCCTGCAGAAACGCGTTGAGAAGCGCATGGAGTCGCTCGGCTTCGACGATCCGCAGAAGTACCTTTTCATGGTCTGCTACGCGGACCCGGATGGCGTGGAGATGCAGGCGCTGGCGAACCTGATTACCACCAACGAAACCTACATGTTCCGCGAATATGATCAATTGTCGGCCTTCGCGGACCATTGCCTGCCGGAGCTTCTCTCGGCAAAGGAGAGTCGCGGCGATCATACCCTGCGCATCTGGTCGGCGGGTTGCGCGTCGGGGGAAGAAGCCTATACTCTCGCCATCATCGTGCGCGAGGTTTTTCCCCAGGCGCAATTCTGGGACTGCGAGATCGTCGCCACCGACATCGATCAGAACGTGCTCAACCTTGCAGCGAAAGCCAGATATGGTTTGCGGTCTGTCAACGAGGTTCCGTCAGATTACCTCGCCAGGCACTTCATCGCCAACGGGGACACGTACACAGTACGCGCCGGCACCGCATCCCTGGTAAAACTGGCGCACCTCAACCTCCACGACCGCACCGCCATGCGTGCCATGAAAGGCTTCGATTTCATCTTCTGTCGAAATGTGCTGATCTATTTCGACGACCGATCCCGAAAGATGGTGGTGGATCACTTCTACAACGCCTTGAACCGAGGTGGCTTCATCTTCCTGGGGCACTCCGAATCCGTCGGAAGGATTTCAACGGCGTTTAAGTTGAAGAGATATGGCAACCACCTGGTGTATGTCAAGGAGTAGATGGATCCATGAAAAAGATAATTCTAATCGTCGATGATTCCGAGTTTGCCAGGAACTACCACACCCATATCCTCAAACAGGCGAGCTTCGATGTGATCACGGCCGTGGATGGGTGCGACGGGTTGGAGAAGCTATACGCCAACGACTGCGATTTGATTCTCACGGACGTCAACATGGGCCGCATGGACGGGTATGAGTTCATCCGGCGGGTGCGCGCTGAGCCAAAATATCAAGAGTTGCCAATCATCATCGTTTCCACGGAAAGCGAGGGCAAAGACAAGACGAAGGGGTTTCAGGCCGGAGCGAACCTGTACCTGGTGAAACCGTGCTCGCCGGAGATGATGGTGGAGAACCTGCGTATGGTTCTGGCCCCTGCTCGAGAATCCAGGTGAAAATGCGATGCCGATCATAACGAATAAGACGGAGGGCGCGCTCACGATCGAACTCGAAGGGGTGGTCACCATCCGCCATGCTCAGGACGTGGCCACCCAACTCGCTGAGGCTCTGGATGGCGGTGTCCCGGTCACAGTCGGCACCGCCGGTTTGCGGGACATCGACACCAGCATCCTTCAGCTACTGTGCTCGCTGCGTAAGACGGTGCCGGTGCTCTCCTTTGAGAACCCATCCGAGGAGTTCATAGCCGCCGTGGACCGTTGCGGCCTCCGGCGCGAACTGCTCGGCGGGGCCAAGGAGATCGTTTGAAGAGGATCATGACCGTCGACGATTCAGCCAGCATGCGGCAAATGGTGGCCTTCACTCTTCAGGGCGACGGCTTCGAGGTGGTACAGGCAGGAGACGGGAAAGACGCGCTGGCGAAACTCGACGGCAGCGACATTGACTTGTTTCTGGTGGACTTGAACATGCCGAACATGGATGGCATCGAGCTCACCCGGCAACTCCGATCCATGCGTGAATACAAATTCGTCCCCATTCTCTTATTGACCACCGAATCGCACGCGGAGAAGAAACAGGAAGGCAAGGCGGCCGGAGCTACGGGATGGATTGTGAAGCCGTTCGAGCCTGCCAAACTGCTGGCGGTCGTGAACAAAGTGATGCGCTGATTGGCGGCGCGAGGAAGAGAAAACCGGTAAAGAAGAAGATGGCAACGGACATAATCGAACGAATGCGGATCGCCTTCAAGTCTGAGGCGCTGGACCTGCTGCCTGAGCTGGATACCGCACTGCTTGCGTTGGAAGTAGAACCCGGCGATACCGAGTTGGTGAACCGGGTATTCCGCGCCATCCACACCATCAAGGGTTCAGGCGCAACCGCCGGATTCCTGCATCTCTCCAGGTTCACTCACCGCTTGGAAGAGGCGTTCGAACTGGCACGCGCTGGCCGTTTGGCAGTCACAACCAACCTGATCGATTGCGGACTTAGGGCTTGCGACGTAATTCGCGAAATTCTGGAGATGGATGGCGACAAAGAGGCCGAGGCGACGGGAGAAAGGGATGTCACAGAGGCACTGACCCGCCTGGTACCCCAGGTCGCAATGCCGCAGAAGGCGCCCACCCAGGCGGCACCGCTCCAGCCTGCTTCCGATGGGCGAACGGCCTACGAAATTGTTTTACGGCCGAACCGCGAACTGTTCTGTTCCGGTACGGACCCGGTTACGCTGCTGGACGAGTTGCGGGAACTGGGCTCGGCTCACATCACTGCCCGCACAGACGAGGTCCCGGTGCTGTCGTCCTTGGATCCGGAGTCCTGTTACCTTTGGTGGGAGATCCTGCTGGTGACGGACCGTGGGGAAGCCGCGATCAAGGAAGTTTTTGTTTTCGTTGAGGACGACTGCCAGATCCGGATGCGGATGTTGGCGGACCAAGCTTCAGCGCTCGCGGTGCTCGGTACTGTCCCGGCCGAGTCGCTGGCCCTCTTTGTCCAGGAATCCGAGGATCACCTGGCTTCTATCGAGAGCCACGCTCTTGCCCTGGAGCGAGATTCCACATCGCGCGAAAGCCTGGATGCGCTTTTCCGGAGCGTCCACAGCGTCAAGGGGAACACCGGCGTTCTGCTTGGGCAGATTGACGTCGCGACGCTTGTACCAAGCCACCCGCTTTTCCAGTTGAAGCGAATCGCCCACGCATTGGAGTCGCTTCTCGATCCCTTTCGTGGCGCAGGCGCAAAGGCACTGGCTCGGGAGACAGTTCAAACGGCGCTGGACACCGGCGATGCCATGCGGGGCTTGCTGGAACACCTGGTCCGCCAGAGTCCTGCGACGGCCCTGCCTGCGAGTCTGCGGCAAAGACTCGAACTGAAGGATGACGCCGTCGCCCCTGAACCGCCATCCGACGAAAGGCTCGCCGCCTTTGTGAACACGGCGTCGCAGTGCGTGGAGATGATTGGGGGCTGCCTCCGAAGCATCGAAAGCGACGGTGATGCGGCGGCATCCGTCTATCAGACGTATGTGCGTGGCCTCAAAACACTGGCCGCCGCGGCATCCTATCAACAGCGCCCCGATCTCGAGGAACCGGTCGCCGTGCAACTGAGAGTCCTCGAAGCCGCGATGCAGGCTGGCGGCGCAATCGGCCAAGAGGACCGGGCAAAATTGACCGGCGCCTTCCAATCCGCTTGCACCGCCTTGGAGCGCGTGAAACAGGGGTCCGGCGAGCAACCGCACGAAACACCGGCCGCGACGGGAAAAGCGTTGGCGGATGGCGTAGGGACCGCCCGCTCGACCTCGACTGGTCCTTCGACGATCCGCATTGAACAGGAGAAATTGGACCGCTTGATGCGCGTGGTCGGTGAGCTTCTCGTGGCTCGCGGAGCCTTCCCGGTGCTGGCACAGAAACTCACCCTTGGCGAAGACGCCAGCATCGTGGCCAAAGAATTGAAAGAAGCCGGTGCCGGCATCTCCCGCATCGCCGACGAACTTCAGAACAGCGTGATGTCCATCCGCATGCTGCCGGTTAAGACCGTGTTCCAGAGATTTCCGCGTCTGGTGAGAGACCTGGCACAGAGTCTCGGCAAAGAGGTGCATTTTGCCATGGAAGGAGAAGGCATCGAGTTGGACAAGACGATCCTGGAACAGATCGGAGACCCGCTGGTGCACCTTATCCGCAACGCGATCGACCATGGCCTCGAGGCGCCGGACGAACGCACGAGACAAGGGAAAGCCCCCTCTGGGCGCGTCACGCTAAGAGCCAGGAACGAGGCCGGCGCAGTAGTGATACAGGTGGTCGACGACGGACCTGGCCTCGATTCGGAAGCACTCAAAAGAAAGGCCGTCGAGAAGGGGTTACTGAGCCTGGATGTTGCGGCGTCAATGGACGACGTGGCCGCTTTTCAGTTGATCTTCCTGCCCGGACTGACCACCGCTCAGAAAGTGACTGATGTCTCGGGTCGAGGCGTCGGCATGGATGTCGTCCGGAACAACATCCGCAACCTGCAAGGGACGATTAACATCCAGTCCAAACGTGGCAGCGGCACAACGTTCTCGGTCAAACTGCCCACCAGCCTCATGATCTCCAAGGGCATACTGCTCCAAGCCGGCTCAGAGGAATACGTCCTTCCCCTAGGCAGCATCCGGGATATGGTCAAGATCCCGGCCGAGGCGATACACCAGTATCACGGGACACGGATGGTCCAGATTCGCGGCGAGATCTATCCCGTCTACTCGTTGCCGGAGTTGTTCGGCCTTCCTGTGCAACCATCGCCGGAAGTCTCCGTCGCTATAGTCGAGGCGGGAAGCGTCCGATATGGGCTAATGGTGGACCATTTCACCAGCGAAGTAGAAGTAATTGTGAAGCCTCTGGCCGGCGGACTTGAAGAATGCAGGGAATTCCAAGGCGCTGCCATCATGGGAGACGGACGCCTGGTGCTCGTGTTGAATCCGTTGGAGTGCCACCGGCTGGAGCGAGTCGGATGCGCTTAGCGGGTTGGATGAATCAGGGCCGGAGGGAGTGGGCCGCTTCGTCCGTATGGACGGTTTCGCAAATACAGGCGCGTATTGCGTGACCACTGTTGGGTTTCGGAGCCGCGCGCGTCAACAAGCGGTCTTCTAGTGGCGTTCTAGATCGGGCCGGCTCCGGCGGAGGGGCGGCACTCGTAGATTTGGGGGGCTACTTGGAATTTGTCCCGATAAGTTCGGGAGATGCGGTCGCGGAAGTGGACCACGTCGTCAGGATTCACCAGGTTTACTGTGCAGCCTCCGAAGCCTCCTCCAGTCATTCTGGCTCCGTAGACTCCTGGCAGGGCGATGGCGGCGTCCACCAGGAAGTCGAGTTCTTCGCAGCTTACTTCATAGTCGTGCTGGAGGCTGCGGTGGGAGGCGACGAAGAGTTCGCCCATACGTTCGAGATTGCCTTGGCGGGAGGCAGCGGCGAACTCCACGACACGCTCGTTCTCGCCGATGACGTGCCGGGCCCGATTTCGCGGAACCTCCGGCATAGCAGCGTCGAGCATATCCAGGGTCGCGTCCCGCAACGACTGAATGGCTGGGTGCGCATGACGGATGTACTCGACGGCTTCGGCGCATTCACGTACGCGTTCCCGATATGCCGACGCGCCGAGCTCGTGCTTCACCATCGTATTGACGGCCAGTATCACGACATTCTCGGGCAGCGCTACCTCCTCATACTCGAGGCTGCGGCAGTCGATTTTGATGGCGGCGTGCTCGCGGCCGAACACGGAGATGAACTGATCCATGATGCCGCAGGGCAGGCCGACGAACTGGTTCTCGGCGGCGCGGCCGATGCGGGCGAGTTCCAGGCGGTCGTCGATGCTGTTACCGCTGAGCGCCAGCGCCGACGAAATTTCGAGGGCGGCTGACGAACTGAGTCCGGCGCCGATCGGGACGGTGGAATGAATCAGGATGTCGAGCGGCGGGACGGCGTGGCCGCGCTCAACGAGTTGTTTGGCGATGCCGAAGACGTAATCGCTCCAATCGCCGCGGGGATTCGCATCCGCGATTCCGGCCGCGGGGAGTTCCGCGCCCTTCAGCAAGTCTTCCGAATAGACGCGCACCTGGTTGCCCAGAGACGTGGACGGCGCGACCGCGGCATAGCAGGCGAACTCAATGGTGATGGGAAGGACAAAACCGTCGTTGTAATCGGTATGCTCGCCGATCAGATTCACGCGGCCGGGCGCCCGATAGATCATGGGGGCGGCGCTGCGGGGGTACCGCTCGGGAAAGCGGTGTTTCAGGAGGCTCGTCGCGCCAGCCATAGCAGTGCACCTCCAAAGACCAGCATCGTCAGTCCGGAATACAGGTTCGCGTTCACCGTGGTGAGCGCCGCCGAGTAGCCGGAGAACAGACCGAGCACGGTAAGGATCACCCCCATGATGAGGAAGAACCAACCGGATGGAACTCGCAAATCGAGCATCAGTGCACCTATGACCAGACTACCGGAACATGAAGTTCAGGACGAAGCAAATGACAGCCACCGCGATCGCGACAGGCCAGGGGCGCCGGAACCATGGGGTTTCGGGCTCCTGCGGCATGACTGTCTCACTGTAGACCAGACTTTTCAGTTCAGCTTTGGGCCGCGGGGCGGTGGCGAGGCTGACTATGACGGTAACGACGAAGCATGCGAGGAACGCAAAGGTGGCGACCCAGAAATTCTGCGCCATGGTGGATCGATACTCGTACATCGGCGTAATCCAGCCGCCCTTGCCTTCGGCAACCGTGAGTCCATGCGTCAGAGTGGCGGCCGTGGTGCCGGCGAGCAGTCCGGTGAAGGCACCGTGACCGGTGGTCCGCTTCCAGAACATTCCCAGCAGAAATGTTGCGAACAGGGGAGCGTTGACGAATCCGAACACCAACTGCAGCAGGTCCATGATGTTGTTGTAGAGCGTGGCAAGGTAGGCCGCTCCGATGGATGCCAGCGTGCCGAAGATGGTGGTGAGGCGGCCGACGGTGAGGTAGTGCGAGTCGGGCGCATCCTTGCGGATGTAGCTCTGGTAGATGTCGTAGGTGAAGACGGTGTTGAAGGCGGTGACGTTCCCGGCCATCCCGGACATGAAGGAGGCCATGAGTCCGGTGAGTCCGAATCCGAGCAGGCCCGAGGGGTAGAATTTCGCCATTAAGGTGGTCAGCACTTGATCGTAATCGGGACCGCCGCCGGGTTTCAGGGGCAGCTCGTAACCGCCGTGCATATTGCTGAGCGCGACGGCGGCGATGCCGGGGATGATGACGATGAAGGGCAGGAACATCTTCGGGAACGCGCCGACCAGAGGAGTTTTGCGCGCGGCCGACATGGAGTCGGCAGCCATGGCGCGCTGCACGACGAGAAAGTTCGTACACCAGTAACCGAAGGAGAGGACGAAACCGAGTCCGATGACCATACCGATGGTATCGACGCCCATCGGGTTCTGCGACGGATCGCCCATGTACTTCCAGGAGTGGACCCAGCGCGGATCGATGTGGGCTTTGATGCCTTCCCAGCCGCCGGCGCGTGAGACGGCGAGAATGGACAGCGGGGCGAATCCAAGCACGATGAGGAAGAACTGAAGGACCTCATTGTAGATGGCGCTGGTGAGTCCGCCGAGGTAGGTGTAGACCAGCACGATGGCGGCGGACAGCAGGATGGATCCGAAGAAACTCCAGCCGAGCACGAGTTGGAACAGGAGCCCGAGCGCGTACATCGAGATGCCCGACGAGAAGATCGTCATGATCGCGAATGTGATGGCATTGAAGCCGCGGGTCTTCTCGTCGAAGCGCAGGGCGAGATACTCGGGCACGCTGCGCGCTTTGCTGCCGTAATAGAACGGCATCATGAAGAGGCCGACGAACAGCATCGCCGGGATGGCGCCGACCCAATAGAAGTGGGCGGTCATGATGCCGTATTTGGCACCGGAGGCGCACATACCGATGAGTTCCTGCGCGCCGAGATTGGTGGCCACGAAGGCGAGACTCGTGATCCAGAGGGGCACGGAGCGGCCGGAAGTGAGGAAGTCGGAACTGCTGGAGACACCGCGCTTCAACACCCAGCCGATGCCTAAGACAAACGAGAAATAGATCGCGAGGATCAGGTAATCGATGTAAGCGAGGGTCAAGAGTGGAGTCTACCATGGGCGGATTCGGGCCGGGGAGGCGGTTTCTTGCGTGTGTGCCGTTAACATCCGGGGTGGGGATTCCGTCTTCCTGGCAGAGGGAGCGATGATGTTTCAATCAGTTCGATCGTGTTTCACGGCCGCTATGGTAATGGCGTCCGCAATGCCGCTGCTCGCAGGCGGCTTTTATTTAACTTTGGGCAATCCGGAAGCGAGTGCTGCTGCACGCGCGAAGAATGCAGTGGTGACGGTTCGCGCCGCGGGCTGTCATGAACCGGAGAAGGCCGAGATCAAAGGAACCGCCTTCGGTGTCGTGAACGGACGGCGGCAGACCGTGGATTTGAAGTTGATGGTTCTGGATAAGACCGGGTTTTACGCGGTGACGCAGCAATGGCCCTCGGAAGGGAAGTGGGTGCTGCAGTTCGTCGGCAGGGACAATGGGCGCGTGACCACGACGCTGGTGCCGGTGGGACCGGACGGCGTTGAACGGCAACAGGCGAAATGGGTGATGCACGAGCCGGCTCCGGAGGATGTGACGGCGCTGCTGAACAAGACGGCCGCGCAGGTTCGCCAGTAGGTGGGATGATAGCCCGCGCGATTCCAATGCCGCTGCACACGGCCGCCTATGGTTCGCGATCGGCGGAGGAGCAATTGGTCTGCGATGCAGCAGGCGGGGATCGCGCGGCATTCGGCGAGTTGTATAACCGGTACGCTCGCATGGTGCACGCCATCGTGCTGGCGCGCGTACCGTATTCGAATGCCGAGGACCTGGTGCAGGATGTTTTCGTTTCGGCGTATGGGAAGTTGGGCAGGCTGCGGCAACCGGCGGCCTTTGCCGGATGGCTGGCGGCGATGGCTCGGCGTCGCGCGACGGAGTTTTACCGGGGCCGCCGCGAGGAGGCCGGGGACGGTCGTGAGCCGACACGGGATCCCGGACATGACGAGGCGCTAGTCGTGCTGGATGTAATTCGCAAGTTGCCGGAGGCCTATCGAGAAACGCTGATTCTTCGATTGGTGGAGGGTTTTAACGGCGCCGAGATTGCGCAGCAGACCGGGTTGACGCCCGATTCGGTGCGGGTGAATTTACATCGGGGAATGAAGTTGTTGCGGGAGAGGCTTGGGGGTAGTGGCTAGCACTACTGGGTCATAAAATGTGGGCGGCCAATCCTGGTCGCAGCCGCCTTTTAGGCGGCCTGCCGTTTCGGACAGCCGGCCGATCTCGAATGCACAGTTCGACCGGATCCGGCACTATATCGAGGCGAACCCGGTCAACGCAGGCCTCGTTGTGGAAGCCGAGCGATATCCGTGGTCGAGTGCGGTAGGCCGCCTAAAAAGGCGGCTGCGGGCACGATTGCCCGCCCACATTTTGTGACCCAGTAGCACTCGTGGTTGGTGGCTAGTTGGGCGGAGATGAGGTTGGTATGGGTGAGTATTTGTGGGATCGAAGTGGTGGGGATGCGGAGATCGAGAGGCTGGAGGCGGTGCTGGCTCCGTTGCGGCATGCTCGTCCTCTCGATGTTCGACGATTGCGGCGGCCTCGGTGGGCGGTTCGCGACTGGATGCCCGTTGCGGCTGGGGTTGTCGTGTGTTGCTTCGCGTGGCGGTTGCAGATGGTGGAGCGTCCGGCGATTGCCACTGGCTGGGCGGTGAGTGAAGTGCGGGGTGTGGCTCGCGTTGGAGGCAGGACGGCTTCGGCGGCTGTTCAGGTTCGATCCGGAGACCGCGTCGAGACCGGCGAGGGTGGGAGTCTGACGATCGAAGCGGATGGGTTTGGCGAAGTGGAACTGGGGGCGGGGTCCGAATTGCGCGTGCTCGGGTCGCAGTCGGGCCGGCAGCAGATGAATCTGGAACGCGGGCAGATTCATGCGTTCATTTGGGCGGCTCCGCGACAGTTTGTTGTGGACACGCCGTCGGCGCGAGCGGTGGATTTGGGATGCGCGTACTCGTTGACGGTGGATGAAAGCGGCGATGGATTTCTGACCGTGGAAACGGGATGGGTGGCGTTTCAGGTGGGACGTCGAGAGTCGTTCATTCCAAGGGGTGCGGCGTGCCGGACAACGAAAAAACAAGGACCGGGGATTCCGTTTTATCTGGATGCGCCGGTGGAGTGGCGGTCGGCAGTGGCGGCGTTTGAGATGGGGGACCGGGGCGCGCTGACGCGTGTCCTGGACGGGGCTCGGGCGAAGGACGGATTGACGCTGTGGCATCTGTTGGGGCGCACGTCGGGGGATGAGCGGCGGCGTGTGTTCGAGCGATTCGTGCAATTAGTACGGCTGCCGGACGGGGTGGACGCGGCGCGAGTGGAGTCGGGTGATGCGCATGCGATGGACCTGTGCTGGAATGCGCTGGCGCTGGACGATGCCAATTGGTGGCGCGAATGGAAGCGCGATTGGAAGCAGTGATTTCAGATTCGACCGCTCCGTGTAGGATAATGCCTGAACACTCATGTGGCAGGCCCCTCATACTCCCATCCTGAATAGTCTGCCTGCGTCGGCGCTGGTGGCAGCGCTGCCGGTGGTGATTCTTCTGATTCTGCTCGGTGTGCTGCGGCGGCCTGCGTGGATTGCGAGCCTGTGCGGCTTGGGCGCGGCTTTGGCAGTGGCCATTGGCGCGTATGGCATGCCGGGGACGATGCTTGCCGGCGCAGTCACGTATGGCGCCGCCTTCGGCTTGTTCCCGATCGGCTGGATCGTGTTCTGGGCGATCATGCTGTATCGCATCACGGTGGACACCGGGAACTTCGAGATTTTGAAAGACTCGATCGGCGGATTGACCAGCGACCACCGGCTGCAGGCGCTGCTGATCGCGTTCGCGTTCGGCGCATTCATCGAGGGTGCAGCGGGATTCGGCACGCCCGTAGCGGTTGCCGCGGCCATGCTGACGGGACTCGGGTTCCGGCCCTTCTATGCGGCCGGAATCTGCCTGCTGGCGAATACGGCTCCTGTCGCGTTCGGGTCGATTGGCATTCCGCTGGTGACGCTGCAAGGCATCACGGGACTTCCGCTGTCGGCATTGAGCGCGAACGTGGGCCGCATCTGCGCCCCGGTGTCGCTGTTCATTCCGGCGTACCTAATGGTGGTGATGTGCGGATTTCGAGGGCTGATGGGAGTGCTGCCCGCCGCGGCCGTTTGCGGCATCACGTTTGCGAGCGCTCAATTCCTGGTGTCGAACTACATGGGCCCGTATTTGACGGACATCATCGGCTCACTGGCGGCGCTGATCGGCATGGTGGTGTTGCTGCGATTCTGGAAGCCGAAGACCGAGTTCCAGATGGAAGGGCATGTGGCGCCGGTGTTGCGGGTGAACTCGGCGAGCGAGCGGTTCTTGGCCTGGTCGCCGTACTTGCTGTTGGTGCTGTTCGTCGTCCTATGGGGATTCGGACCGGTGAAGGCCGTGCTCGATGTGGCGACGGTAAAGGTGCCGTGGCCCGGGCTACCGGCGACGTACAACTTCAATTTCCTGACCGCGTCGGGGAGCGCGTGTATGTTCGCGACGATTGCGGCGGCGTTGGTGCTGCGTCTGCCGGTGTCGCGGTTCTTCGCACTTCTGGGTGCGACGTCGCGGCAACTGGCGTTATCGATGGTGACTATCGCGAGCGTGCTGGCGCTGGCATTCCTGATGAACTATTCGGGTGCGACGGCGACGTTGGGACTCGCGTTCGCAGCCACGGGCGCCGCGTTTCCGTTCTTCAGCGCACTGCTCGGATGGTTGGGCGTGTTTCTAACCGGCAGCGACACGTCGGCGAATGCGCTGTTCGGGAATCTGCAGGTGGTGACGGCGAAGAGCCTGAACTTGAATCCCGTGCTGATGGCGGCATCGAATTCGAGTGGCGGTGTGATGGGGAAGATGATCAGTTTGCAGAGCATCGCGGTGGCCGCGGCGGCGACAGGGTTGAAACCGGAGGAGGAGTCGCGACTGTTCCGGTTCACGCTGCGTCACAGCATTCTGCTGGCGACCGTGATCGGATTAATTGTGCTGTTCTATTCGTATGTAGCGCCCGGTCAAGTCCGCTAGTTACAATGGAGGCTTACTCTATGGCTGTTAGCAAGGACCTGCTGGACATCCTGGTTTGTCCGGTTTGCAAGGCGCCCGTATCGCTGGTTCATTACGAAACCGGCCTGAAATGCGGGCAGTGCAAGCGTGTTTATCCGATTCGTGACGACATCCCCGTGATGCTGGTGGACGAAGCGGAAGTCGAAGAATAGTTGGTGTAATGAACTGCCTACTGGAGCGTCTGCCGTCCGGCGGGCGCGTCGCGGCGATCCGTTTGCGATCGCTGGGCGACTGCGTGCTGACGACTCCGGCGCTCCAAATGCTGCACGAATATCGCCCGGATCTGCGCATCGGCGTGGTGGTGGAATCTCGTTTTGCGGCGGTGTTCGAGGGGCATCCAGCGGTGGACCGGGTTTTGCTTCCGTCGGTGGCGGCGATGGCGAACTGGCGTCCGAATCTCACGATCAATTTTCATGGCGGGACTCGCAGCGTGGTGCTGACGGTGGCATCGGCGGCGGCGCATCGGGCAGGGTTTCAGCATTTTCGGGGACGGTGGGCGTACAACGTGGTGATGCCGCGCGCGCAGCAAGTGCTGGGGGTGGAGCGCAAGGTCCACACTGCGGAACATTTAGCGTCTGGCGTGTTTTTCATGGGAGTGCCGCGGCGGGAGATTCCCCGGGCCAGTCTGGTGGCGGAGTCGTGGGACCGCGGGGCGCCGTACGCAGTGGTGCATCCGTTTGCGTCGGCTCCGGCGAAGACGTGGGCTGCCGAGCGGTTTGTGGAGGTGGCTCGGGAGTTGCGGCGCGAGGGTTTGGAGCCGCTGATCCTGTGTGGACCGGGCGATGATGCCGGGACGTTTGGCGAGTTTGAGGTGCTGCGGGGACTGCCGTTATCGCAGGTGAAGGCGGCGCTGGCGGGCGCGGTTTTGTTTGTGGGGAACGATAGTGGGCCGGCGCATGTGGCGGCGGCTTTGGGGGTGCCGGTGACGGTGCTGTACGGGCCGTCGGATTCAGTCGTGTGGGCGCCGTGGAAGGCGGTGGCGGCGGAGAGTTTGGTGGCCGGGTCGATGGATGAGATTTCGACGGCGGATGTGCTGCGGGCGGTAGCGCGGCTGAGGGTGCGATGTTAGCGGCTATGGGCTGGTGGGCATTCTGATGGGATTCCTGCGCATCGCCCGGCTGGCCCGGCCGTATACCCTTCCGCTGACGGCCAGCGTGGTTTTGATGGCTGCCGTTGGGGCGGCGCAGGCATTGATGGCGCTGCTGATTGGGCCGGTGTTCGACCGGGTCTTGCGGCCGGCGGCTCCGGATGCTCCAGTGCGGTTGTTGACTGTGCCGGTGATCGGGTATCCGATCTACCTCGACAATCTGGTGCCTGCTTCCATTCACAATGTTTGGACCATGGTCGCGATTGGTTTATTGGGTGTATTTGCGATCAAGGGGTTTTGCGATTACTTCGGCACTTACCTGGTCAGTTACGTCGGGTACTCGGCAATTACCGATTTGCGGCAGCGCGTATTCGACCGCGTGCTGCGGCAGGACGCGAGTTTCTTCGAATCCAACTCCACCGGGCATCTGATGTCGTCGATCATGAACGACATCGATAAGATCCAGCTCGCGACGTCGCAGATGCTCGCCGACTTCCTGCGGCAGTGCTTTTCCGTCGTGTTTCTATTGATGGTGGTGCTGCAGCGCGATTGGCGATTAGCGGCCGTTAGCCTGAGCGTGCTGCCGTTTGTGCTGGTGCCCACCGCGCGCATCGGACGGCGTCTGCGGCGCACCACGCGGATCGCGCAGGATCACACTGGCGAACTGAATCAGATTCTGCAGGAGACCATCAGCGGGCATAGCGTCGTGAAATCGTTTGGCGCGGAGGACGTGGAGTCGAACCGGTTTCGCGCGGCGGCACTGCGGCTGAAGAAGAGCAATCTGCGGTATATCCTGCAGCAGGCGCTGTCGTCGCCGCTGATCGAGTTGTTCGGCGCGATCACCATCGTCGCGTTATTGACCTACGCGCGCACGCAGATCAAGGCGAACGCGATGACAGCGGGACAGTTCACGAGTTTCGTAGTGGCGCTGCTGATGCTGTACGAACCGGTGAAGCGGCTCACCGGGATCTACAACATTTTCCAGCAGGCGATGGGCGCGTCGCAGAAGGTGTTCGAATACCTGGATCATGTGCAGGCGATTGAAGACCGGCCGGGTGCTGTGAGGCTGGCCCACTTTGAAAAATCGATTACGTTCGACAACGTGGTGTTCCATTATCCGAACTCGCCTAATGGATTCGCGATGAACGGCGTGACCGTGGACGTGAAGGCGGGCGAGGTGCTGGCGCTGGTTGGTCCGAGTGGAGCGGGGAAGACGACGCTGGCGAACCTGGTGCCGCGATTCTACGACGTGGCCAGCGGCACGGTGCGCGTGGATGGGCGCGATGTGCGGGAGTTGAAGCTGGAGTCGTTGCGGGACAAGATCGGGATCGTGGCGCAGGACACTTTCCTGTTCAACGACACGGTGGCCAATAACATCGGCTACGGCCGGCGCGAGGCGACGCGCGAAGAGATTCGCGAGGCGGCTCGGAATGCGATGGCGGAGGAGTTTATTCTGCGCCTGCCGCAAGGCTACGATACGATCATCGGTGAGCGTGGCACACGATTGAGCGGCGGACAACGGCAACGAATCGCGATTGCGCGGGCGCTGTTGAAGAACGCGCCGATTCTAATTTTGGACGAGGCCACATCGCATCTCGATTCCGAGTCGGAAGCGCTGGTGCAGCGCGGTCTGGCGAACCTGATGGCGAACCGGACCGTGATCGTGATTGCGCACCGGTTGTCGACCATCCGGCGGGCGGACCGCATTGTGGTGCTGGACCGCGGGCGAGTGGTCGAGACCGGACGGCACGATGAGTTGGTAACAAGCGGCGGTATCTATCAGCGGTTGCACGAATTGCAATTTCAGGAAGCCGATCCATTGGTGAATCCATGATTTCTTCTCATTCCACTGCGCTCGAACCGACTGCGGTGCGCAGCATGACGGGCTTTGCGCGGATCCGCAGGACCGAGGACGACGCGGAAATCGTCGTGAGCCTCAAGACGGTGAACCACCGCTCGTTGGACATGCATTTCCACTGTCCGGCGGAGTTGGATGCGCTGGAAAACGAGATGCGCGCGCTGGTGCGGAGGAAGCTCACGCGCGGGCATGTCGAGATTCGCGTGTCGGTGAACCGGAGTGCGAGCGCGCCCTCGATGAAGATGAATCGAGCCATGCTCAACGCGTACCTGCATGCGTACCGCGATGCGGCTGCCGAGCATCACATTGCCTCCACCCCGGATTTGAACGCCGCATTCCGCATCCCCGGCATGTTCTCCGAGGACGCCGAACCAGAGCTGGGAGCGGGACTCCAGCAACAGGTACTGGCGGCGGTCAGCGCGGCGTTGGACGAGTTGAACCGAGTCCGCGAGCGCGAAGCCGGAGAGTTGATTGCGTTCATGCTCCGGCAGAATCAGGCGATTGAAAAGGCGGCGTCGGAACTGTCGGCGATTCGCGATCGCGCGGTGCCGATGCTGCAGGCGAGGCTGAACGACCGGCTGCGGGAGTTGTTAGCGCAGCAATCGGTGGATCCGCAGCGGCTGGCGCAGGAGGTCGCGATTCTGGTGGATCGCAGCGATGTCAGCGAGGAAATCGCGCGGCTGCGGATTCATGCAGGACAATTGGAGTCGCTGCTGAAGGGCGGCGGCGAGGTGGGCAAGAAGCTCGATTTTCTGTTGCAGGAGATGAACCGGGAGACCAACACGATTCTGTCGAAGACGACGGGAATCGGCGAGATTGGGCTGCGGATTACGGAATTGGCGCTGGGGGCGAAGGCGGAGATCGAGAAGATCCGCGAGCAGTCGCTCAATCTGGAATGAGTATGGTGTTCATCGTGTCGGCCCCGTCGGGTTCTGGAAAGAGCACGATTGTTTCGGGTCTGCTGGAAACAGTGCCTGGGCTGCGTTTTTCGATTTCGTACACGACACGGAATCCGCGGGGTGTGGAGCGGCATGGCGAGAGCTACTACTTCACCAATCGGGCGTCGTTCGAGCAGATGGCGTTGAAGGGCGAATTCCTGGAGCACGCGCAGGTGTTCAGCAACTTCTATGGCACGCACCAGAGCGAGTTGGAATTCGCCCGGGCGGAGCGAAAGGACCTGGTGCTCGACATTGATGTACAAGGTGCGGCACAATTAAAAAGGAAGATTGCGGGAGCGGTATCGATTTTCATCCTAGCGCCTTCGCGCGACGTCCTGGAGCGGCGGTTGCGGTCCCGGTCCGAGGATTCTGAAGAAGTAATCCAGAGACGTTTGAATGGAGCGGCGGCAGAGATCCGAAATTACCGGTTGTACGATTACGTGTTGATCAATCGGGATGTGGAGTCCTCAGTGGCCGCGCTGGCCGGCATTGTGACGGCGGAACGTATGCGGCGCGAGAGGATGGAAGATCAGATTCGCCCGATTCTCGAAACCTTCAAGAGCAGCGAGGTATTGTAGTGCCAGAAAAAAGAAACGCGATGTTCTGCATTCCGGACGATCCGGAGTCGAGCACGTACCGATTTATCATTGTCGCAGCCAAGCGCGCCCGCCAGTTGCAGAACGGCGCGCGATCGTTCCTGCCCACCACATCCAAGAAACCGACGGTTGCGTCCATGGAGGAAGTCCGGCGCGGTTTGGTCAAGTACGAAGACCCGAATCGCGATGCTGAGCACTGCATTCCTGCTGAATAGCTTCCACAGATGAAAGTCGTTCTCGGGGTCACCGGCGGCATTGCGGCGTACAAGGCGGCTGAGGTGGCGCGCACGCTGATGGAGCGCGGCCTGACCGTTCAAGTGGTGATGACGGCGAGCGCGGAGGAATTCGTGCGTCCGCTGACTTTTGCCGCGCTGACGGGGCAGAAGGTGATCTCGAGTCTCTTCGCCGGCGGCAGTGCGGAGGACGTGCTGTCGAGTTCGGTGGAGCACATCCGCGTGGCGCAGGACAATCAACTGTTGGTGGTGGCGCCGGCCACGGCCGATACTCTGGCGAAGTTCGCACGGGGGCTGGCAAACGATTTTCTATCCACGTTGTATCTCGCGTTCACCGGACCCGTAATCCTGGCGCCCGCGATGAACACGAACATGTGGCAGCATCCGGCGACGCGTGAGAATGTGGAGATTCTACGCCGGCGCGGGCACACGATTGTCGATCCGAGCGAAGGTCTGCTGGCTTGCGGCACGTATGGGCCGGGGCGATTGGCGGAGCCGGACAAGATTGTGGAAGCGGTGTTGAAGGCGCTGAATCCGCGGCACGATCTGGATGGCGAAACAGTGCTGATCACGGCCGGTCCCACGCAGGAGCCATTGGATCCGGTGCGGTATGTTTCGAACCGGTCGAGCGGCAAGATGGGCTATGCGCTGGCGGTTGAGGCGGAGTCGCGCGGGGCTCGAGTGCTGTTGATTTCGGGTCCGGTGCACTTGCCGCCGCCGGCCAACGTCACACTGATCCGCGTGCAGACCGCGCTCGACATGCACAGTGCGGTGATGGAGCATCTGGACGAATCGACCATCATCATCAAGAGCGCAGCGGTGGCTGATTTCCACTTGTCGAACATCCCGAAGCAGAAGGTGAAGAAGACGGCGACGCGACTGTCGCTGGAGTTGGAGCCGACGCCGGATATTCTCGCGGAAGCCGGGCGGAAGAAGGGTGATCGCCTTCTGATTGGGTTCGCGGCCGAGACGGAGAACCTGCTCCAAGAGGCGCGGCGGAAGCTGGTGTCGAAGAATTGCGACATGGTGGTGGCGAACCTGGTGTCGCAGGACGGGATCGGCTTCGACTCGGATCAGAATGCGGTTACGCTGGTGACGCGCGCGGGCGAGACCACCCGGTTGGAGCGGGCGGACAAGCGCGAGATCGCGTCCGGCATCTTCGATCACATCCTGAAACTGCGGCTTACGCTGCACGCGGCGCAATGAGCAACGACGCGCTGCGACAGGTGCTGGAATACTATCGCGATCTGGGGATCACGACTCTGTATCGCCGGCCCGCGGTGACCGCTGCCGTTGCTGCTCCCGTCGCGACTGCCAAAATCATGGAACTTCCACCCCTCGCGCCCGCGGGCGATTCGATGCTGAAGATTGTCGAGGACCTCGGTGACTGCCGCCGGTGCGCTCTGCATCAGGGCCGCAACAAGATCGTGTTTGGAACGGGCGATGAGCGTGCCCCGCTGGTGTTCGTCGGCGAAGGTCCCGGCGCGGATGAAGACGCGCAGGGATTCCCGTTTGTCGGCCGCGCCGGGCAGTTGCTGACGCAGATGATCGAAGGGACGGCGGCGAAAGAAGGGATCCGCATTGCGCGCCCCGACGTGTACATCTGCAACGTGGTGAAGTGCCGTCCGCCGGAGAATCGGGTGCCCGAACCGGACGAGATGGAGATCTGCGGCCAGTTTCTGTTCCGGCAACTCGAGGTGATCAAGCCGAAAGCGATTTGCGCGCTGGGCGGCACGGCGGCTAAGGCATTACTCGGCACGCGCGAGGGAGTTACTAAGTTGCGAGGTAAGTGGCATAAGTGGCGCAATATTCCCGTGATGGTGACTTACCATCCTTCGTATCTGTTGCGGCCGTATAACCAGAATGCCAAGCGTGAAGCTTGGGAGGATCTGAAGAAAGCGCTGCATTATGTTTACGACTGAGGGGCGGCGCGGGCGGTTTGTGACGTTCGAGGGATTGGACGGGTCGGGGAAATCGACGCAAATACGGTTGTTGGCGGCGCGGTTGCGCGAGTCGGGACGCCAGGTGCTGGAGACAGCGGAACCCGGTGGCACGCCGATCGGGAATCAGATCCGGCGCATTCTGCTGGACAGTTCGAACCACGAACTTTGCGCGACGGCGGAGATGCTGCTGATGTTCGCGGCGCGTGCGCAGAATGTGGATCAATGGATTCTGCCGGCGCTCGGCGAGGGAAAGATCGTCATTTCGGACCGGTTCACGGATTCGACGCTGGCGTATCAGGGGGCGGCGCGGGGGCTTGGGAGTGAGGTGGTGCTGGAACTGGATCGGATCGCCTGCCGGGGTCTGGTGCCGGATTTGACGATTTGTATCGATATCGATCCTGTGACGAGCCTGGCACGGGCGCACGCGCGGAATACGACGTCGACGAGTACGGAGACGCGGTTGGACGAGCAGGATCTCAGTTTCTATCGCAAGGTGAGGGAGGCATACCGGCAGTTGGCGTCGGATGAACCTTCGAGGGTGCGGCTGATCGACGGGTCTCGGCCGGTGGAGGAGATCGCGCGGGATGTGGCAGATTCGATCGAGGCTGTTCTCTAAAACTGCTGGGTCACAAAATGATTGAAGATCGTGGGAACACATTCGGGAGTTCGTCCGTCTAATTTAATACTGGTGGGGAGGCGACCTACGAGCCCTGAAGGGCCGGGTCGCCTTTTTCTATTTACAGACTCTTTCCGAAGGTACTCGGCTTCGCTTCGTTGTAACTCCGTAAATAAAGTTAAAGGTCCGGAACCGGCAATTTGGTTACCACATCCAAGCTAGTGAAAGATGAGGTAACAAAAAATGGCTGGGATGAAAAAGTTCATGTTGACGTTGGCGGCGGCTGCGGTGATGGCAGTACCGGCCTTCCCGTCGGCGATTAGCAATCACGGGGATCTCCCCAAGCAGGTGCGGCACGAGTTGGTGATGCTGCCGTACTACAACTTGTTCGATAACCTTGGGTTCCGTGTCGATGGCGATGTGGTGACCTTGTATGGTGAAGTGACCCGTCCGACGCTGAAGTCCGATGCAGAGCGCATCGTGAAGCGAATTGAGGGCGTGGCTCGCGTCGACAACCAGATTGAAGTTCTGCCGCTGTCGCCGATGGACAACCAGATTCGTTGGGCAACGGCTCGCGCAATCTACGGCTACGGCCCCCTGCAGCGCTACGGAATGGGTGCGGTGCCCTCCATCCACATCATCGTGAAGAACGGGAATGTGACGTTGAGCGGCGTAGTGGCCAACGAGTTCGACAAGAACATTGCGAACATTCGCGCCAATGGCGTGCCAGGCGTGTTCTCGGTGAAGAACGACCTCCGCGTTGAGAAGCGCGGCTGAAGATTTCCTTCTCCGTACCACACTTGGACGTAGTCAGGGTACAACTTTCTCCTGATACCTGGCTGCATCTGTTGGAACGGCGGCGGTCCCACTTACTCCTGGGTGTGGGCCGCCGTTTTTTTTTGCTTTTCCCGCCCATTCGCGTCAACCCGATATACTTGAAAAAATGGCTTGATTTGAAGCGAGCCCCCAACCCGAGTATTCCAATGGAACAAAAACCTACATCCGATCGCCGTACATTCCTGAAGACGACGGGCGCCGCCATTGTCGGCTTTCCCGCCATTCTGTCCGCGCAGTCCGTCACGAATGCCATCAAGGTGGGACTTGTCGGCTGCGGCGGCCGCGGCACTGGAGCCGCGTCGCAAGCGCTGAAAGCCGACGACTACGCCGAATTGACGGCCGTGGCCGATGTCGACCAGTCGCAGGTGGATCATTCGCTGGAGACGCTGAAGAAGATCCAGCGCATTTCGGATCGCGTCAAGGTGGAGCCCTCGCATCAGTACCTGGGGCTGGACGCGTATCAAAAGGTCATCAATAGCGGAGTGGATGTCGTACTGCTCGCGACTCCGCCGGGATTCCGTCCGGTCCAGTTGGCGGCCTGCATCGAGGCCGGCAAGAACGTGTTCTGCGAGAAGCCGGTATCGACGGACGCGCCAGGAATCCGGTCGGTGCTGAAGACCACGGAGCAAGCGGATCAGAAGAAGCTATCGTTAGTGGCGGGCTTCTGCTGGCGTTATAACCAGATGATTCAGGACACGTTCCAGCAGGTGAACGACGGCGCCATCGGGAAACTGGTATCCTACTACGCCACTTACTACACGAGTCCGGTGAAGCCGATGCCGCCGGCGTCCGAACGTCCGGCCGGGATGAGCGACACGGAGTGGCAGATTCGCAACTGGTACAACTTCGTGTGGCTGTGCGGGGACAGTCTGGTGGAGCAGGCGGTGCATAGCGTCGATAAGGTGGCGTGGGCCATGCATGACGAGCCGCCGGTGAGTTGTGTCGGCGTCGGCGGCCGCGTGATCCCGGCCGAAGGTGGAAACATCTACGATCATTTCGAGGTCAACTATCTCTACCCCAACGGGGTGCGCGCGACTGTCGCGAACCGGCAGATTGTGAATTGCTACAACGAGAACGCGGACTACATCATGGGGAGCGACGGCGTCTGCACCATCGGGCGGGGTCCGCGGCCCCGGATCGAAGGCAAGACCAGTTGGACCTGGACGGGCCGGCCCTACGACATGTACCAACGCGAGCACGATCTGCTGTTCGCCGCGATCCGGAAGGGCGAGCCGATCAACAATGGCAAGCGTCTGGCGACGAGCACTATGCTGGCGATCATGGGCCGGATGGCTGCTTACACGGGCCAGCAGGTTACCTGGGATGAGGCCATGAACTCGCAGGAGCAACTGGTTCCGGACAAGGTCGATTGGAACGGCAGTCTCGAAGTGCGGCCGATGGCGCGGCCTGGCGTCAACAAAATCTGACCGATGCGAATTCGTTTGATCGTCGCGGCCGCCGTCTTCAGTTTATCGGCGGCGTCCGCCCAAACAAAGCAACCTAAAACAGATTTCGCGAAAGATGTTGCGCCGGTGCTGCAGTTGCAATGCCTGGCGTGCCATAGCGAGCAGAAGCGCGCCGGGGGTCTGGCGATCGTGTCGCGGGAAGCGCTGATTTCGCGCAACGCGGTGATTCCCGGCAAGCCGGAAGTGAGTCCGCTGTATGTGCTGTCGGCGCTGCCATCGGACAAGCCGGGAGCGATGCCGCCGGGTGGTCCGCGCATGCCGGACGATCAGTTGGCGGCGCTTCGGAGTTGGATCGCGGAGGGCGCTCCCTGGCCGAAAGGGGAGAACCTCTCGACGGTGAAGAGCATCGCGCCGTCGGCGGATGAACATGAGACGGTGCGGCGGATTCGCGAGAGGATCGTGGCGCGCCAGAAACAGGCGGGCGGGTTGATGCAGCCGTACCGCGTGACGATTCCGAACTCGACGGTTTCGTTCGAAATGGTGCCGGTGCGGGCGGGCAAGTTCCAGATGGGCGCGCCGGATTCCGACAAGTTGCACCTCCCCGATGAACAGCCGCAGCATACGGTGGCGGTGAGCCGGTTCTGGATGCAGTCGCACGAGGTGACCTGGGACGAGTACCGGCTGTTCATGTTCGCGAACGGGCCGGGCAAGGTGCCGACCAACGATGGACTGGTGGATGCGATCGCGGGTCCGACCCGGCCGTACGTGGAGATGAGTTTCGGAATGGGGATCAATGGCTTTCCGGCGATCAGCATGACGCAGCACGCCGCCAACAAGTATGCCGAGTGGCTGAGCGCCAAGACGGGTGAGTTTTACCGTCTGCCGACCGAGGCGGAGTGGGAATACGCGTGCCGGGCGGGCACGACCACGCCGTATTTCTTCGGCGATCCATCGGCGGCGAGCGATTACGCGTGGTACCTGGGGAACAGTGACGGCAAGTATGAGAAGGTGGGGACGAAGAAACCGAATCCCTGGGGTCTGTACGACATGGCGGGGAACGTGGCGGAGTGGACTCTGGATCAATACGCGCCGTATCGGGCGCAATCGGAGAAGGATCCCTGGGTGAAGGCGAAGACGCCGTATCCGCAGGTGGCGCGCGGCGGGTCGTGGGACGATCCGGAGGCGTCGCTGCGGTGTTCGGCGCGATTGGCGTCGGATGAGAGTTGGAAGCAGCAGGATCCGCAGTTGCCGAAGAGCATCTGGTATTTGACCGATGCGCAGTGGCTGGGATTCCGGCTGGTGCGTCCGGCGGTGGTGCCTCCGGTGGGGGAGATGTACAAGTACTGGAATAATGGGGTGGAGCACGACGAGCAGTGAGCACAGGGTTATGACTCTCAATATCAAGAACCACCGCGCATACCAATTGGCCACGGAACTCGCTGAGTTAACGGGGGAGAGCCTCACGGACGCAGTGATTCACTCTTTGGAGATTACGCTCGTAGAGGAGCGGCGGCGGCGCGGAACTCAGACCAAGGCGGAGCGAATTCTGGCGTTTGCGGATCGTTTTGCGGCCGGCATGCCGAAGTCCTGCAATTCCGCGGACTACGCGACTTTACTTTACGGCGATGACGGCTTGCCACATTGATGCTCGACACCTCCGCGCTTCGGTGCTGCCAGGCGAACCCGAAATCCGCTCCCTCACGGTCGCGGCTCGGCATGTCTCGGATTGACTGAGCCGCGCGCGTCAGCAAGCGGTGTTGGATCACTTCTACTACGGGCTGGCGAACCCGAGGCGATGCTTCCAACGTCGGTGTCAAGCTATCTCGAAGCTGCTCGCGTTTCTAGAAGAGTTTGGTATTCAACTGGAGCCGATCAGTGTTGAACAGGCGATCATATGCGCCAGTGAAGCTGATGCGGGTAACGCGAAGGAACCAAATTGAGAAGGGCCGGGAGGGGATCCCGGCCCTTTGTTCAGACACGTTACTGCTGGACGGAGCGCCAGGCGTTGCGCTGACCCATCCGTTGAGAGAAGCCGTTCATGCGGTTCTGACGCTTCTGCTGGGCGGCGTTCAGTTGATCTTGCTGCGCCGGAGTCAGAATGCTGTAGAACTTGGCGAAGTTCTTGCTTTGCATGGCCGTCAACTGGCCACTGAGATTGCCGACGGTAGCCGACAATTGGTCGATTTGCGAATCGGGCACGCCGGCCTTGACCGCATCGTTCAGAGCTTTGCGGGCGTCCTTCATCTGTGCGCGGAGCGGCTGAGCGTTTTCGCGGCCGGTCTGGAAGATCTGCTTGGCTTGCGCCTTCTGTTCGCCGGTGAGATTCAGGTTCTTCATCATCCGCATCCCACGCATATGACGATGGCCGGCGCCCGGCGTGGGCGGCGTACCTGGGGTCGGGGCCGGCGTGGTCTGGGCCAGCATCAATCCGGCGGCAAGTGCGCCTGCGCCAATCATTTTTGCAATTCCGAGTTTCATTTCGTTAGGAACTCCCTTCGCTTTCGAGGACGAATCCCAGGGCCGATCGACTTACACGGCTTACGTACTTTTACCTCCGAGGGCGGATGCGATACTGGAATAGCATGCGGGTGGTGCTTATTTCGACTTACGAATCGGGGCACCAGCCGTTTGGACTCGCGTCTCCAGCCGCGTGGCTTCGGGCTCGGGGGCACGAGGTGACCTGCGCCGATCTGGCCGTGGAGCGTTTGCCGGAGGAGGCGGTGCGCTCGGCGGGGCTGATTGCGATCTACCTGCCCATGCACACCGCGACCCGCCTGGCGGAGCCTGTGCTGCGGAGCATCGGCAGGCTGAACCCTGACGCGCACATCGCCGCTTATGGCCTGTACGCGCCGCTGAACGGGGGGCATCTGCGCGAGTTAGGGGTGGATTCGATCATCGGTGGAGAATTCGAGGCGGCACTCGTGAATCTGGCAGACGGAGCGCTGCCGGGCGAGTTCATGAAGCTGGACCGGCTCCAGTTTGTGACCCCGGACCGGTCGGACTTGCCGGTTCTGAACCGGTATGCGCGGCTGATGGATGGCGATCGGTCGCTCACCGCCGGGTACACCGAGGCGTCGCGAGGCTGCAAGCATTTGTGCCGGCATTGCCCCGTCGTGCCGGTGTACCAAGGGGCGTTTCGGGTAGTCCAGGCGGACGTCGTCTTGGACGATATCCGGCAGCAGGTGGCAGCCGGAGCGCAGCACATCACGTTCGGTGATCCGGATTTCTTCAATGGGCCGTCGCACGCGCGGCGGATTGTGCAGGCGTTTCGCCGGGAATTTCCTGGGATGACTTACGACGCGACCATCAAGGTGGAGCATTTGCTGCGGCATCGCGATCTGCTGGGCGTGCTGCGGGAGACGGGATGCGTGTTCGTGACGACGGCGGTGGAATCGGTGGACGATGCGGTGCTGGGGAAGTTGGACAAGGGGCATACGCGCGCCGATTTCTATCAGGCCGTGGGGTTGTGCCGCGAGGTGGGGCTGTCGCTGTCGCCGACGTTTATCGCGTTCACGCCCTGGACGACGCGGGCCGGGTATGTCGAACTTTTGCAGGCGATTCGCGATTTGGACTTAGTGGACAACGTGAATCCGGTCCAGTTGGCGCTGCGGCTGCTGATCACGCGAGGGTCGCGATTGCTGGAGTTGGAGGATGTGCGGGCGCGGGTTCAGGAGTTCGACTCGACGGCACTGGTGTGGAAGTGGGCGCATGAGGAACCGTCGATGGATGCGCTGGCGAGGGAGGCTCTGGCGGTGGCGGGCCGTGCGGCGAAGTCGGGCCAGGAGCGCCGGGAGACCTTTCGGGAGTTGTGGGAGTTAGCTGGGGAGTCGTGGGCTCCGGACGATCGCGACCGGGTGGCGCGGGCGGCGGTGCCGTATTTGAATGAGCCCTGGTATTGTTGAGCGGAGCCTACGGAAGAGCAGTTGGCTCTTCTATAGACGCACAGCACCAGGTAAACGAGCACTACGAACAGTTCGCCTAGGAAGTTGTGGGCAGTCGCCTGGAAGGGGATTGCGACAAAGAAGAAAAGCACCCAATCAGCGGTACCAGAGAGTGGATTGCATCGACCGACAAACGTCCGACGGTGTCGATGTTCCGATCGACATCAATGCCCGTCATGCGCCAGATTCGCCAGAAGATCGACAGAAACGAAACCAATCGTTAAGGCTGATGTTGACAAGCGACGTGTACGACCAGTGGAAGAACAGCGTGGACGCAAGTACATCGACTTCTGGTAGGAGTGTTTGAGAATGATGAAGAAGCGAATCCTGTTGATTGCGGCCACCACCGGGTACCAGACCCGGGCGTTCGCCGAGGCGGGCGAGGCGTTGGGGTATGAGATCCAACTAGCCACCGACCGGTGCCACGTCCTGGACGATCCGTGGGGGGATCGGGCTTTGGCGCTCCGATTTGAACGGCCGGACCGGGCGGCGCGGGAAATCGAGAAAGCGGGACCGTTCGACGGGATCGCGGCGGTCGGCGACCGGCCGGCTTATGTGGCGGCTGTGGCGGCGGAGCGGATCGGGGCGCGATTCAGTCCCGCGGCGGCGGTGGAGGCGTGCCGGAACAAGTTCCTGGCTCGGGAGCGGTTCCGCGACGCAGGCTTGCTGGTGCCCGGATTCCGCCGGATTGCTTTGGATGCCGACGTGGACCGGGCAGCGGACGAGGCGCGATATCCTTGCGTGCTGAAACCGCTGGGTTTGTCGGCGAGTCGAGGCGTCATCCGCGCGAACTCGCGCGCCGAATTTACGGCCGCCTTCGAGCGGATCCGGAAGATTCTCGCGTCGCCCGAGATCGTGCGGGTGCATGAGGATCAGGATCGCTTCCTGCAAGTGGAGGACTACATCCCTGGTCAGGAGTTCGCTCTGGAAGGCCTGATGACGGGTGGCGAGTTCCATGCGGTGGCGTTGTTCGATAAGCCGGATCCGCTGACCGGTCCGTATTTTGAGGAAACCACGTATGTGACGCCGTCGCTGGCGCCGGACGCGGTGCAGAGGGCGATCGGGGATGCGACCGAGCGCGCGGTTCGGGCGCTGGGACTTACGGATGGGCCGGTCCATGCGGAGATGCGGGTCAACGGCGACGGGGTTTGGATGTTGGAGGTGGCGGCCCGGCCGATCGGCGGGCTGTGTGCGCGGGCGCTGCGGTTCGAGTCGGGGCTGACGCTGGAGGGGGTGGTTCTGCGGCATGCGGCCGGTGATCCGTTGGGCAGTCTGCGGCTGGACCGGCCGTCGCGCGGCGTGATGATGATCCCGATTCCGCGAGCCGGCGTGTACACCGGGCAGACGGGTCTGGAGGTGGCGCGGGACGTACCCGGCGTGGAGGACGTCGTGATTACGGCCAAGGAGGGCCAGCGACTCTTGCCGTTGCCGGAGGGGGCGAGTTATCTCGGGTTCATTTTCGCGGCGGGGGACGCGCCGGCAGAGGTGTACCGGAGTCTGACCGAAGCGCACTCGCGGCTCGGGTTTGAAATCATGGAGGCGCTGACGGTTTTGTAAGTGTTCAGCTCTTCGTCTTGGGCGGCACGTATCCGGGGGGAAGCGCTGCTCCGTCGCCGAAGAAGTAGTCCTCCATCTGTTTCATCAGAAAATCCTGGGACTCTGGTGAGGAGAGGTTCAGACGATACTCGTTCATGATCATCTTCATGCGTTCGAGCCACATCTTCCAGGCCTCTTTCGAGACGTTCTCGTAAATGCGCTCGCCGAGCGGGTCGCCCTCAAACGGAATCTCGTCGAGACCCGGCATTTCCTTCTGGAACTTGACGCAAAGAACCTTGCGCCCGGTTTTGTTCTGCTCCTCGTCCCGTGGTCCGAGCATTCCGCTGCCGCAACCCATCGATATCCCTCCACCGTCAGAATCGTTCTCTTCTAGGATACCGGAAGTTTCACATCGAGAGGCGTTTGGTGCGGAGGGATTCGAGGTACTCGGAGAGTTTGAAGGGTAGGCGCGCCCCCTTCTCCATGTGCCGCTGAACGGCTTTTTGATAGCGCTTCAGCATTTCCCGTTTATTTTCCTTGAACTCGCATGTTTCGATATCGAGCAGGATATCGATTTCCCAAGGACGGAAGGTATTCCGGTTGAGACTACCGCGCAGTAGTTCCTGGATGAGGCGATTGAACTGGGCGAGAACTGCGTCGCTGTCCGGGAGTGAATCCATCTAAGGAACTTATCGGCGGAAACCGAGTGAGGCTACAGTGTAGTTTTAGACTACGTTCATGACCGCCACTGCTGCCCGCGCACTCCGCTGCCCGATTTGCCGGGAAGCCTTCGATTTGGACTCGGACAGTCGTGTCTTGCGATGCGTGCGCGGGCATTCGTTCGATGTCGCACGAGAAGGGTACGTGAACCTGCAGGTAGGGGCGGCGGTCCACGCCGGCGATAGCGCCGAAATGGTGGCGGCGCGGGCGGCCTTTCTGGGCTCCGGTCATTATGAATTCATCGTCGGCGCCGTGGCCCGGCTCGCGATCCGGACGGCGGGCGACGCCGATGTGGTAGTTGACGCGGGAGCGGGGACAGGCTACTACGTGAATTCCGTACTCAACGCGTTACCCGGTGCGGCGGGAATCGCGCTGGATGCATCGAAGGCCGCGATCCGGCGCGCGGCGAAGGCCCATCCGCGGGCCAGCGGTGTCGTGACCGATGTCTGGAGCAGCCTGCCGGTGGGCGATCGGGTTTCCGGCCTGGTGATGAACATATTTGCACCTCGAAATGGCCGGGAGTTTCGGCGAATTCTGCGCGATGACGGCACGCTGGTGGTGGTCACTCCTCAGCCCGGGCATCTGGCGGAATTGCGGGATGTGCTGAGGTTGATCTCGGTGGATGCGAAGAAGGAAGAGCGCCTCGAAACCTCCCTCGCGGATTTTGAGAAGATCCACGCGGAGGACCTGACCCGCACGCTGGCGTTGAGCCATCAGGAGATGCGACTGCTGGTGGGGATGGGACCGAGCGCGAGGCATGTCGATCCGGACGAATTGGAGAGCCGGATTGCGGAGTTGCCGGAGCCCGTCCTGGTGACGGCGTCCGTCCAAGTCGCCGGGTATCGGCCCCGGGCCTGAGCAGGTTACGCCCTAACCTGGACGGCGTCGATCCAGCGCGACCTCGCTGGTGGGTTCGTGGTCGGGGCGGGCTACCTCGGGCAATCCCGTGAGCGAACTCGCGCTGGCCATCGAGAACTTCCGAATCTCAAAGGGCGGTATCGGCGTTCTTTCAGTGTTCGACTTCTCCTCGATGGCCCGTTCTGGATTACCGGTCATAGCTTAGTTAGGTGGAGCTTTGGCTGAAGTCTGTGCGGCGCATGCGCACTTCGTGACCCACGTGCCGGTACAGGGAGTTTATACCTTCGATCAGCCTAGAGTGGGCGATGAGGCTTTCGCGCACACGGTCCATGAGGCGTTTGGGATCCGCATCATACGGTTTGTAAACGACAAAGACATCGTTCCACGGGTGCCGCTGTATGGAATGGGTTTTCGGCACTACGGCAGCCAGATCTTTTTCGATCACCATCAGAAACAGGAGAATGGAACCCCCAGCATCGAAAATCTAGCTGGCGCCTTGCGCCTCGCCAAATTGGCACTGAACGTAGATGCCGTGCGGGAGGCTGCGAAGATCTTGGCTGAAGCAGCCATGAAGGCTCGTTTTCGTGGAAACCCCTTAACTATACTTGCTGAAATAGTGAAGACTCGAGAAGATGCGGCGCTCGGAGTCTCAAAGCTCTTGTTGGCTGCTGGCATCGCCATCCATAACCGATCACGACATGAGTAACAACTACCTCGCGCGGCTGGGAACCGGGGTTAGAGTGTTGACCCGGGATGCCTGACGGCTGGCCCATCTCGGTACATACAGACGCTACCGGCTTTGAAGCACCCACCTTCATCGGAGGTGACGAATGACCTCGCAACTCCGCCTGGCGTCGTTATTCAATCGTTTCGAGATTCAGGAACTGGCAGCGTCGCCAAACTGACCTGAGATTAAATCGCAACAAAAATGAGCCAGCCGCCCTGAATCTGTCCCACCGGCCCACTCTATATTAAAGTGATAGATCAGTAAACAGGCTCTTATGACTGCGAAGCCCACCGCGATTCGTGGACTCTCCGAAATCTCGATCGACTACTCCGAGGTAGGCGTGACTTCTCGCGAACCGGCGGCCTGCGTCGAACTCCTGTATATGGAACACTTCACTGCGATTTATCGCTATCTCGTTTTGTCTGGATCGTCTCCCGCCGATGCGGATGAGATCGCTCAGGAAACCTTCCTGCGGTTGTTTACATGGCTCAGCCGCGGCCAGCGCGTCGAAAAGCCCCGGCCATGGCTTATGTCGGTCGCCCACAATCAGCGCCTTGGCGAGTTGCAGAGGGCTGCTCGCAACGCTGAGGTCGACAGGCAATATCCAGCGGACCACGCGCCCACTCCCGAACAGGTGGTTCTTCACAACGAGCGGATGCGCCGCTTGCGCGCCGCAATCATGCGGTTAACCAGTCGCCAGAGGTCTTATCTGCATTTGCGCGCCGAGGGCCTCAGGCTCAAAGAAATCGCAGAGATCCATGGCGTCACCCTACAAAGCGTAGCTGAGGCCTGCTCGCGGGCAATTCAGATTCTGGGGAAGCTGAGCAATGAGTGAACATCCTGGTTGGCATCCGCCGGAATCCGACCTTTTCCTCCATCTGGAAGGCGAACTGGATACCGGCGTCAGCAAGCGGGTTGTGGAGCATCTGGCCCATTGTTGGGAATGCAGAGTTTGCTTGCAGGAACTGCAGCGGGGCATCGCTAATTTCATCGAATATCGCCATGACGCTGTAGCTCACGATCTGCCTGCGCCGCATTCGACGATCCATGATTTGCGGCGGCGCTTCCCGGTTTCCGAACCGAATTTGTCTTTCCCGCAATCGCTATTCTCCGGGATCCACCTTCGTCCCGCGCCTGTAACCAGCATGCTTTCCATTTTGCTGGTTCTGGTCCTGCTGACAACCTACATACTCCGTCCGCCGTCCCTCACCGCGGCCGAACTATTCCGCAACGTTAGCCGAGCCTCCGAGGCGCCGGTCCCAGCAAGTCTGGTCAGGGCGCAGCGCGTAAGCCTTCGTCATGGTACACGCACTCTGTACCGAGACATTGTTCACGGTCTGGCCGCCACCTCCTCGTTGCCCGAAGAGCAATGGGCATCTGTACTGGCAGGCTTGCCTGTCGACGCACGCGACCCGCTCAACCCGGCGGTGTTTCAGCGATGGCACGGCGCGCAGCAGAATCCCCAGAATAGAATTTCGGAGGCGAATGGTTTCGTGACGCTTACGACCACGATTCCCGCGTTGCAGGCATCCCTGATCGTGCGCCGCGCCGATTGGCATACCGTTGCAGAGCGCTTCGAGCAGCCCGGTGTGCCGCCGGTCGAAATACGCGAGGTCGCATTTGAACTTCGTAAGAGGACGCCGGCCGTAACTGCTCACGCCGCACCTGTTCCCACTGTGCCGATTTTGATCCCTTCGGTCCGGATCGAGCCGCCCGTCGAGAAAGACTTCGAACTTGCTGAGATCCGTCTTCGGGAAATCCTTCATCTCACCGGAGCCGACCGGAATGAAGTTCCAACCGTAACCCGCGCTAAGGACCGCCTCCACCTGGAAGCCGTTGCCGAATCCGAAGCTCGCCGCGAAGAGTTACTCACCGCCTTCGGCACACTTCCGGAAGTCGACGTGAAAATCGCCATAGCAGGCGAGGCTACTTCACCTCAATCCAGCAAGCCGCCGGTGAAAGTTCCGCCCGCCTACGGCACAACTCCTCCGCTGGCCAAAGCGTTTTGGGATGAGATGGGCGGAATGGAACCAGCAAACAATTACCTCGACATGCTGCGCGGTTCCTGGTTTCGTACTCTCAGCCCGGCGCACGCACTGCTGCGTCTGGCGGATCGCTACCCGGAATCCAGCGCGAAACGGCTTGATCCCGCAGCGCAGGTTCATTTGAATGCGCTCGCGCTCGAATATAAACATGAAATATCGAAAGAGCTCGCGAATTATTTACAGCAGACCGATCAACCGCTCGATGCCATGCTTCAGCGCGAAGATCTGCCCGGCGCCGCTGAACCGGACACCCCGGACGCCTGTCCCGGATGGCAGGCTGGTGCTTCCCAGGTTCTGACGGAATTGCAAACACTTCAGACATCCATGCGGCGCCTCTTCCTCGTCGATTACGCGGACACGCAGCTTCAGCTATCTTCCGCCGCGCTCCTCAATGACGCCAGCCAGGCACGTTCCCGGCTGAGAGAACAACTCCGCTGCTTTGCGCAACCCACAAACGGTAAAAAATGAAACCACTAGTCTTAACTGCTCTGGTCGTGTTGTGTTCGCACAACCTCCTGGCCCAAGCCAACGCCGAACTGAGCGGGCGTATCTACGACCCCGCCAAGGCCGCCGTACCGGAAGCCTCCATCACGATCACCCGGATCGACACCTCGACCGAGCGTGTCACCACGTCCAACGACTCCGGCGCCTACAGTGTGCCCGCGCTCGCACCTGGCAAGTACGAGATTCAGGTTCGGAAGGATGGCTTTCAAACGGCTGTGCGCAGCGGCCTGGAACTGCATGTGGACGACCGCCTGCAGCTCGATTTCGATCTCAAGGTGGGCGACACCAGCCAGGCCGTCAACGTCGTTGCGGGTGCGGAACTTGTCCAGACCAACGGGACAATCAACCAGGTTGTGGAGGAGCGGAGAATCGTCGAGCTTCCGTTGAATGGCCGCAACGCCGCCGAACTCACCTTGCTCGTGCCCGGCGCTGCCCGCGCTCCGAATGCCGGCATCGATCAGGGCATCGGAAAGACGTTTCCGGGCGTTATAGCAATTTCCACAAACGGGTCCCGCCAGAACCAGGTCAGCTACAATCTCGATGGCGGAAACCACGTCGACGAGTATACGGTCGTCAGCTCCCCCTTTCCGTTTCCTGACGCGTTGCAGGAATTCAGCGTTCAGACCAGCAACTACAGCGCGCAATATGGGCAGAACTCCGGCGGCGTCGTGAACGTCGTCACCAAGTCCGGAGCCAATGCCTTCCACGGCAGCGCTTTCGGCTTCATTCGCAATAAGGCGCTGAACGCGCGAAATTTCTTCGCATCCTCCGCCGACGAGTTGAAACGCACGCAGTTCGGAGGCACGGCTTCAGGCCCCGTGCTGATTCCGCACGTTTATGACGGCCGCAACAAGACGTTCTGGTTCGCGGGTTACCAGGGTACACGCCTTCGCAACATTCAGCGTGGACTGAGTGCGTTCGTACCGACTGATGCGAATCGTGCGGGAGACTTCTCAGCTTTGCTCAGCGCCTCAAATCCGGCAAACCCACTGGGCAGGGTAATCCAGGTGATTGATCCGGTTACGCGCAAACCGTTTGGGAACAATCAGATTCCTGTCTCCCGCTTCGATCCCGCTGCTTTAAACCTGTTGAACTATATCTCTGCTGCCGGCGGCAATGGACGCATCCAGTATTCGCGTCCGCTTCGGGACGATTTCAACGAGTTCATCATCAGGGTTGACCAGCACATCTCCACAAATGACATCATTTTCGTCCGCCACTTTCTCGATCAGGTGGACAACGCTTCGAACTATGACGGAAAGAGCCTGCTCACGCTCGACAATTTCGCCAGCCAGCGGCATCAGGATGCCATACTGGGCGAAACTCACGTCTTCACTGCAACTCTGCTAAATGAATTCCGTTTCAACTACACACGAACCAGTTCCGGCCGGGGCCAGCCCTCCAATGTGCCGACGCCGGCCGACCTCGGCATCAATATCTATAATCCTGTTCCGGCCTTGCAGAGCATCAGCACCACGGGATTCTTTTCCGTGGGCGCTGGAGCTCCCGCCCGCTACGTCCGAAATGCCTTCAACCTTGCGAATGATGTCCGCTGGTCACCCGGACGGCATAACCTCTCCATGGGGGGCTCCATTTCCAGGTCGCGCATAGACTTTGACAACTTCTTCAACCTTCCCGGCGTCTTTACGTTCACCAACGACACGACCAACTATGCGATCGCCAGCCTTTTGCTCGGGAAAATGCGCACCTTCCGTCAGGGCAACGGAGCGTACTTAAACGAGGTGAACTATATGCCCGGTCTCTATATACACGACACATTCCGCGTCTCCTCCCGCCTGACTCTCGACATGGGGATCAGATGGGATCCCTTCTATCCTTGGAACGAAGTGAAGGGTCGGATTGTGACCTTCAATCCGGATCTCTACGCGCAAGGAGTGCGGTCTACGGTTTTCAACAATTCTCTGCCGGGTCTTCTCTTTCCAGGTTTCGGCGATGCCGGGCCGCGCGACGGCATCTCTTCGGACCTGAATAATTTCGCCCCCCGCCTCGGATTTGCAATCAGCCCGCGCGCCGACGGCAGGATGAGCATCCGCGGAGGAGGCGGCGTGTTCTACAACTCCCGCATGCCGGGACAGCAACCGAGTCAGATCGTTCAGGTAACGCCAATCTCTTCGCAGCTCACGCTGACCGATCCGGTGGGAACTCTTAGCAATCCTTATCTGGGCGTTCAGAGTCCGTTCCCGAGTTCGTTTCCACCTGCGGCGGATGCGCCGTTTCCGACTCCAGTGCAGGTTTCGGCGTATTCGCCGACCGGAAAATTTCCCACTCCGGTTACCTACAACTGGAACCTGACCGTCGATAAGCAGCTTGGTGGAAACTGGCTGATGCGCGCGGCCTACGTTGGCTCTCATGCCTCGCACCTGCAGGTCAACCTGAACATCAACAATTCGACCTACATTCCCGGAAGCACCCTTGGCACGGATGCCCGGCGCCGCTTCACCAATTACGGCAACATCTTTCTCGGAAGCCAGGAAGGCAATTCGTCCTACCACTCGCTTCAGCTCAGTGCGATCAGGCGCTTCTCGGGCGGACCGCGCCTGCTCGACGGACTTACACTCCTGGCAAACTATACCTTCTCGAAAAGCATCGATAACCTGACTTCGGGTATGCAGCAAACGAACTTTGGCCCCGGCCGCAATCAGACGCTGCCGTACGATCTCCCCGGACGCGCCCGCTTCGACCGCGGTCCTTCCGAGTTCGATCATACGCATCTGCTGGTCCTCTCCTACGTGTGGCAGTTTCCCGTTTCCCCCGCCGCCAGCCGGCTGGTCCGCGCAGCTTTCGGCGGATGGCAGGTCACCGGAATCATCAATGCGCAAACCGGCAGCCCTCTGACGCTGCTCTCGGGCAGCGACCGTTCCAGCTCAGGTCTCGGCGCGGACCGCGTGAACTACATCGGCGGCGATACGACGGGAGGCGGCGGCTGTGCAGCCAACGAGGCTCCGTGTGTAAACTTCCTCAAGACGGCGGCATTTGCACAGCCTGCCGTTGGAACATTCGGCAACATTGGGAAAGGAGCTGTGCGCGGACCCGGACTCTTTAACTGGGACATGGGTCTCTTCCGCAACATTCCCGTAGGTGAGCGCCTGCGTCTCCAGTTCCGCTTCGAATACTTCAACGTTCTGAATCACACCAACTTCAACGATCCGAACATCAGCCTCGGAGCTGCCGGTTTCGGAGGCATACGCAGCGCCGCTGACCCGCGTATCGGACAAGCCGCGGTGAAACTTATATTCTAGGAGCGCATCATGAAATCCTTCGCCTTTTTGCTCACCGCGCTTGCTTTCGCCGGAACGTTGGATCCTTTCGCAAAATGGAATGGTCCCGTAACGGTTGGGCCGCTCGTTCCGGGAGCCCAGCGCCATAGCATTCATACCTACTTCAATCTCTCGCCCGAGAGCCCGGATGGTAAATGGGTTCTGTTCTACACCTCGACCACTCCGGATGGACAGCACGGTGAGATCCGGATCCGGGAGCGTGCAACCGGAAAGGAAGTGATGCTCGCTGACAAAATTCATACGGAGGACGCGCATCGCGCCGCCTGTCAGCAATGGGTCTCCAACGGACGCCGGGTCGCTTTCCACAACGATGTGAATGGAGAATGGCAGGTTATCGTGGTTGATGTCGAAACCCGAAAACAGCGGATTCTGGCGCGTAATCATCTTCTCTCCTGGGGACAGCCGAAGACGGATATCGTTCCCGTGTACAAGCCGCACTGGGCGCCTGGCGATCATCCCGATCTCGAGCTGCTCAATGTCGCGACGGGAGAACTCAAGACGGTAGTCACCGCAAAGGAAACTCGTGCAAAGTACGAGAAGCAGATCACCGCGCGCTTCGGCGACCGGCCGATTTCGCTGTTCTTTCCGATCCTCAGCCCGGACCTGAAGCGGATCCTCTTCAAGCTCGCCACCGCGACCGGACCGGACCCGCGCAGCAAAGCGGCAAGCGATCGCGAATGCCTGATCGGCTATGACCTCGAACATTCCAGGTTCCTCTTCTTCCGCCCGAAATGGGGCCATCCCGCCTGGGATCCGGACTCACGCACGCTGATCAACGTTCCGAATGTCCTCATCGACACCGATACCGGTGAGGAGCGCCCGATTCCCAACTTGCCCAAGTTCCCGGGCTCGCACCCGTCGATCTCGCCGGACGGCAAACTCTTTGCGACCGACACCACACTTGAGACCTTCGGCGGAAAGAAGAACGAATGGGGAGTAGTCGTGGGCGACCTGGCGGGAGGGCGCTACAAAATTCTGCACAGGTTCAACAACAGCAATGGAGCGAAGTCCTGGCGCGTATCGCATCCGCACCCGATCTTCAGCCCGGACGGCTACCGGCTCTACTTCAATGTCTCAGAGGGGAAGTGGACGGAGCTGTATGTGGCGGAAGCGAAGTGAATCTATGGGTAACGAAATAAATCTATAAATGCCGGGGAGTGCCGGGACCACGCGCTCTGTTCGCCGGGTTGGCAGCGGAAAAACGGCACTGCTATTCGGACCGTTTTCCCGCATCATGCGTTATACGAGCTGTGCTCTCATATCGTCTTGTCCCAGCGTTCCCCCGTCTACTTCCGTGACATCGATGGTGAAGCGCTTGCTGAGCGTGCCTGAATCGACGGAGTAAATACCCACGCGTTCGTTGATCGTCTTGGGTGGACCGGCCTTGTCCACTCGGATCCAACTGTTCGAATTCGGCCAGGCAACGTCATTCTCTCCTTCCTGCACATGAACGCACAATTCGAAATCGCCCTCTCCGACGCCTTGCCCGTCCGTGACCTGAACGCTTTCCAGATCAACACCAATTCTGCTCGTAATAGATCTCCTTTATTGAACGTTTTGTACCGGCGCTATTAAGCACCGTCACAGAGAAAAACGGTAAACGGACCCGAAGGCGGACACCCGTAGCCGGATTTTTCGCGTATTATTTCAAGATAGTGCGGAATCTGACAATTGACGCCGCTAGCTTGGGCACATCTTTGATCTCGAGGGCTTCCGATTAGTTAGGGGCGGCGAATTCTTCAATCTCGCTGGGTTTACCTCAACTCCGGGCGAAGTACAGGGCCGAGGCGCGCGCGAGTTCGGGTTTCGTCATTTTCGGGGGCCGGCGCTCGTATTTGCCGATCGCCTGCAGAATGTTGCAGATATCGAGCGGGAAGCAGGCCCGGAGTTCGGTGCGGCCATCCTGCAGGCACAGGGTCCTCAGGTACTCGGCAGAATCCGGCTCGGCGAGCATTTTCTTGGACTGGACGACACGGCGGAAGATCTCGTCGAACGAAGCGGGATCCACCGCATCCACATAGATTTTGCTCTGGATACGGCGCAGGAAGGCTTCATCGGCCAGATCGGCGGGATCGAGGTTGGTGGAGAATACGACTAGAACTTCGAATGGAATCTGGAACTTAACGCCGTAGCGAAGAGTTAGATAGTCTACCCGGCGGTCGAGCGGCACGATCCAGCGGTTCAGCAGGTCGCGGGGGCTCATCAACTGACGCCCGAAGTCGTCGATGATGAAGATGCCGTTATTGGCTTTGATCTGTAACGGGGCCGCGTAGATGCCCGACGACTCGTCCAGGCGCAGTTCGAGCATGCTGGGCACCAACTCTCCCCCGACCACGATGCACGGGCGCTTGCAGAGCACCCAGCGGGGATCGCAATCGGGATCCTCGTCGTCGACCCTCTCATGTACCACAGGGTCGTATACGCTGATGATCTGATTGTCCACTTCGATGGCAAACGGGATGAGGACTAAGTCCTTGTAAACGCGGAGCATCCGCTCGGCGAGACTGGTTTTGCCGTTGCCCGTCGGACCGTATACGAAGATGGAACTCTGGGAAATCAGAGCGGGACCAAGCTGATCCAGCAGATCGTCCGAGACCACGAGATCGGAGAAAACGCTCTTCAGAGCCGCGCGATCCACATCCACTTTCGCCGCCTGGTCGCGGATGGCCGATTGATAGTCGGCAAGCGACACCGGGGCCGCTCCGGCATACTGGGTTACCTGGAAGCGCTCCGAGGCGAGTACGCGCCCAGCCTGGGAGAGAACGAAATTATAGTCGTTCCCGACCATCCCCTTCACTTCGACAAGCTGCTGCTGCCGCATGTGGCGGAAGATGACGTCGACTACGGGCACCGACAGGCGCAGCGCCCGGCCGAGGCAGTGCAGGTTGCTGTACCCCTCAATGAGCATCCGGCGGAGAACCAGATCGAGAACCAGGGACTGCGGGATGCCGAGCGACGTGAAATCGGTCGGGATGGACGGGGCAAACAGAGTTCTCGCTGAGTACGCAGCCATAGTGCCTGAAGATCCTATCGGCAGATTGCACCAAGAGTTTAGGGGTGATCTACTTTGCACGCCGGACCGTTCCGAATCGTCAACCTTACTTGCGATACGTGCGACTACTCGCGTGGGCATTGGTCTTCGCTCTCGTGGCGTCGGCGGCGCCGGCGGTCAGCCCTCCGGCCGAGCAATTGGCACGCGAGGCAGCCCAGGCCGAAAAAGCAGGCGAGGTGGTCCGGGCATACCTGCTGTGGGCGCGCGCTGCCCTTGCCGACCGGAAGAATCCGATTTATTGGGCGCGCGCCGAAGCTCTACGACCGATCGCCGAAGCTCAAAGCACTCATATCGACACGCCGGAACTCGAGACGGAGCGGAAAACGCATCTACCGCCCGGTGGCGTGGTAGGCACATTCACGCAGCAGGACCTGGAGGATCTGGAGCGAATGCAGGAGCCCCCGCGGCTCCGTCCGGTGGCGGGAAAACACGACTTCGACCTGAAGGGAAACGCGAAGGATCTCTACGAGCAGGTAGCCAAAGCATACGGATACATGGTCATCTTCGACAGCGACTTCGCGCCGAACGGGACCATCCGGTTTCGTGTAGCGGACATGGACTATCGCGATGCGCTGCATGCCCTGGAAGATGCCACCGATACGTTCATCGTGCCGATTTCCGAGAACGCCATGATGGTGGCGCATGACGACCAGCAGAAACGCACGGAACTCGAGAACGATGAGGCGGTCGCCATCCCGATTCCCGATCGCACGTCGATGCAGGACGCGCAGGAACTGCTGACGATGGTGCAGCAGGCGTTCGAGATGAGGCGCGTGGTGCTGGATCCGCAGAAGCGGATGATCCTGCTGCGCGATCGCGCTTCGAGGGTTGATGCCGCGCGCCTGGTACTCCGGCAATTGTCGAAAGCACGGGCACAAGTCGCGGTGGAGGTGGAATTTCTCTCGACAGGTGTGTCCTCGTCGTTGAGCTTCGGATTGAACCTTCCTACGCAATTCCCGCTGGTGAATTTTGGAAATAAGCTGCATTCGACCGCATTCATTCCGGCTGGGTTCGCACGATTCCTTACTTTCGGCGGAGGCGCGACTTTCTTCGGAATGGGCATCACGGATGCGCAAATGTTCGCGACGGCCTCCCGGTCGTCGGCGGACACGCTGTTGCGCTCGACGGTGGTGGCCAGCGACGGCCAACCCGCGACGCTGCACATCGGTGACAAGTACCCGATCGTCACCGGCGGGTATGTCGGGTCGGGCGGGTTCCCGGGCAGCGGCGGAGGCGGCGGAGGGACCACGACCACCTATGCGGTGGTAACCACTACGTCATATGCCGATCAGGTGTCGTCCGCTGTGTCCACAACCGGCAAAATGAAGCTGGTGGTGAATGGCCTGGAGGTTCCCTTTCAGTTGCCGGCGGCGTCGAACAATCTGATTGGCCTGCAGACGGTGATCGAGTCGCTGCAGGCGGGCGTGTATCCGACGGTCATCGAACGCGGCACCGACGCCAAGCCTTTTTCGCTGGCCCTGATCGCCAATTCGGTCAGCACCAGTTCCATCTCACTCATCGACGATCCCGACGGGGCCAAGATCGAACTACTGAAACCGACCGATACCGCCTCATCCATCTCCAGCGCCTACGTCAACGCGGATCAGACGAACGTTTCGGCGATGGGAACGCTGAGTCTGGTAGTGGGGACGAACACGTATCCGCTGACGCTCGCTTCAGGCAAAAACAATCTGAACGGGCTGCGCGATGCCATTAACGCCGTCACGGACGCCAAAGTTACCGCGGCGGTTCTTCTGGAGAATGTGACGACGGGCAACGTATATCTGCAAGTGGTGGCCGCCGCCACCGGATCGGGCGACATACAGATCTACGACGACCCCGATGGCGCAAAGAAGACGCTACTCAACTCCACCACGGAGGTGAACCTGGCGGGATCCCAACTCGGCCAGCGGGTGACCAGCGGATCGTACACGGGGAATGCCGGCATCGGGCTCTACACGCCTCCTCCCACTTTCACATTTGAGGACCTTGGACTGATACTGAAGCTGACTCCGCACGTTCACAACACCGAGGAGGTGACGCTGGAAGTAGAGGCGGAGTACAAGGTTCTGGGCACCGGGAGCATCAATGGACTGCCGATCATTTCCACGCGCAAATTCCAGGGGCAGGTGCGCCTGCGATACTCCGAGTGGGCGGTGGTGGCAGGCCTGGTAACTGATTCGAAGACGAACAACGTCAGCGGGATCCCCGGATTGAAGGACATACCAGGAATCGGCGTGCTGCTGCGACAGAACACCAAGTCGAGCGAGAAATCGAACCTGTTGATCGTGCTGAAGCCGCACCTGATGTCGCTGCCTCCGGGCGAGTTTCTGACGCGATCGATCTGGGTGGGATCGGAAACGCGCCCGCTGTCACCGCTATAGAACTTACAATATAAGCCAGCATGTCGAAAATGCTCGATGAGATCCGGCAGCAACCGGCTGCCTTGGAACGGACATTGCGTGGCGAACTACGGTCGGCCGACCGGCTGCGCAAGTTGCTGAAGGACCGGCGTCCACGTTCGATTCTGTTGGCGGCGCGCGGAACATCCGACAACGCCGCACAGTTCGGGCGCTATCTGCTGGAGATCACCACCGGGATCCCTACGTCGCTGGCGGCGCCCTCCATCTTTACGCTGTATGGCGCGAACGTGAATTTCGACGACGTCCTGGTGGTCGCGATTTCACAGTCCGGCGAATCGACGGATACCAATATCGTTCTACAACAGGCGAGGAAAGCTGGCGCGCTCACGGTGGGCATCACCAATGAAGCCGAGAGTTCACTGGCGGATCTGGCCGAGCACGTGTTCCTGGTGCGTGCGGGCAAGGAGAAGAGCGTCGCCGCGACCAAGACCTACACGGGCCAACTGATGTCGATGTATCTGCTCGCCTATGCGCTGGGGGCAAGGATTCAACTCGACGAGCTTCGCGCGATTCCCGAGTGGACGGAGCGCGTCCTGAAACTGGAGCCGCAGATCGGCGAGGTCGCGGGCCGGTACCGCTTCATGGATCACGCCGTGGTGGTAGGGCGGGGTCTGAATTATGCGAATGCCTTTGAGTTCGCATTGAAGCTGATGGAGACGTGCTATGTGATCGCGGAACGCTTCTCGTCGGCCGACCTCATGCACGGCCCCATCGCGATGGTGGAGCAGTCGTTTCCCGCGTTTCTATTTACGCCACCGGGTGTCACGTGGCCGGGCTTGAAGGAGATGGTCGGGAAACTGGCGCAGTTGAAGGCCGAGACGCTGATCATTACCGACCCGAGCAATCGGGAGGCGGCGACGATGGGCGTGCGCGCGATTGTGATTCCCGTGAAACTGGGCCGGAAATCGTATCCGGCGGAAGACCTGTATAGTCCGATACCGTATATCGTACCTGCGCAGTTATTCGCGGCATTGCTTGCCGCTGAAAAGGGTTTGAATCCGGATGAACCAAGAACTCTGCAGAAAGTCACGCGCACATTGTAGTCCGGCGTCTAAGAATTGAATGGCCGCTGTTGGGCAGGCGCCCGGACGTAACATAAATCCCTGGCTCATCGCTGTTGCGGTGATGTTCGGCACCTTCATGGAGGTGCTGGATACCACGGTGGTGAACGTGTCTCTACCGCACATCGCCGGTAGCTTGTCCGCCACCATTGAAGAAGCGACGTGGGTTCTGACGTCGTACCTGGTTTCCAACGCCATTATTCTGCCGATAACGGGATGGCTGGCGTCGCGATTCGGCCGGAAACGGCTACTGATCACGGCTGTCCTCGGATTCACCGCCAGTTCGTTTATGTGCGGTATCGCACCGAATCTGACGATGCTGATCGTCTTTCGTATACTCCAGGGCGCGTCGGGCGGCACACTGCAACCGCTGTCGCAATCGGTGCTGCTGGAATCGTTTCCGCCGGAAGGGCGCGGAAAAGCCATGGGGTTCTGGGGCGTCGGGATTGTGGTTGCGCCGATTCTCGGGCCGGTGCTCGGCGGATGGCTCACAGAAACCTATAGCTGGCGATGGGTTTTTTACATCAACATACCTGTGGGCGCGCTGAGCATCTTCATGATGAACAAGTACGTCTTCGATCCGCCGTACATCAAACGTCCGGGTTCTAAGATCGACGCCTGGGGAATCGGGATGCTGGCCGTGTGGATCGGGTCGCTGCAGGTGGTGCTGGACAAGGGTCAGCAGGAGGACTGGCTGGCATCCCAATTGATTCGCTGGCTGCTGGTGCTGGTAGTGGTATTCGTGGCTGCATTCCTGGTCCGCGAACTGACTGCCGCGCATCCAGTGGTTTACTTGAATGTGTTCAAGGATCGGACGTACGCAGCGGGCGTTGTCCTAATCACGATGGTTGGCGTGGTGCTGTACGGAAGTCTGGTGATTCTGCCGATCTGGCTCCAGACTTTGATGGGGTATTCGGCTTTGGAGGCCGGAATCGCGCTGGCGCCGCGCGGCATGGGATCGCTGTTGATGATGCCGATTGTGGGAGCGACGCTACACCGTTTCGATCCGCGCAAAATCATCGTACTCGGCGTCTCGCTGGGCGCCTACACGCTTTGGGATTTCTCACGGTTAAATCTGAACGCGGGTTATTGGGATTTCTTCTGGCCGCAATTCCTGCAGGGAATTTCGCTGGCGATGCTGTTTGTGCCGCTGACAACGGTGACAATGAACCGGATTCGGAAAGAGATGATGGGAAATGCCACCAGCTTATTTAACCTCATGCGCAATATCGGCGGAAGCGTCGGAATTGCGATGGTGACGACGTTGAACCTTCGTTACCAGCAGCAGCACATCGGGGCGCTGGGCGCTCATGTCACGCCTTACGATCCCGCGGCGTCCCAAGTTATGGACGCACTTCGCGCGAGGGCAGCGGCCTCCGGATTGGGTCCGGCGATGGCGGAACGCCAGGCGTTGGCCACCGTTTGGGGCATGGTACAGAGGCAGGCAGCCATGCTCGCGCTGATCGATCTTTTTCTACTGATGACCGTTCTGTTCCTAGCGATGCTTCCGCTGATCATCATTATGAAGAAGCCTCCGAAGGACGCGGCCGCGCCCGTGGCTCACTAGACTCGTTGCGACAGACAATGACCAAACCCATAAAACTCGGATTCGCCGTGCTGGCTTGTTCCACGCTCAGCCTCGCTCAACTACCGGGACCGCCGCCCGCCTCGACTGTGACACAGACCATGCCGGTGCCGACTGCCGTGCCTCCGCCACAAGCAGGGTTCAGCGGGAGCGTACCGTCGGGCGAGGCGATCCCAGGAATCCTGGATCTTTCGCTAGAAGACGCGCTGAAGCGTGGATTGAAGTACAACCTCGCCGTGGTGGAAAGCGGCACGAGCATTGAGGCGCGGCGAGCGCAGCGGCTACTGGCGTTGTCGAAGATTCTGCCGTCGCTCAATCTGCGCCCGTCCATCTCCGATCAGCAGATCAACCTGGCAGCGTACGGGTTCCCGCGCTCGCCGGGCGTACCATCCGTGGTGGGTCCGTTCAAGATTGTCGACTTGCGAGCGCTGAGCGGGCTGAACCTGAGCGTGGAGGCATATCGCAATTTCCGCGCGGGATCGGAGGCGGTGAACGCGGCACAGTTGTCGTTGCGCGACGCGCGGGACCAGGTGGTGCAGGTGGTCATCGAAGTGTATCTGCAGACCATCGCGTCCGACGCCAGAATCACCGCGGCGCAGGCGCAGGCGAATACGGCAGAGCAACTATACCGGCAGGCGGTGGATCGCAAGAACGCGGGCACGGCACCGGGGATCGACGTGCTGCGATCGCAGGTAGAATGGCAATCGCAGCAGGAGCGCCAGATTTACTACGAGGGGCAGTTCGATCAGCAGAAACTGGCGCTGGCCCGCGCGATTGGACTGCCGCCGGGCCAGCAATTCCGGTTGACGGACCATGTGCAGGACACGCCGCTGCCGGCCGACGTCTCGTTGGAGTCGAGCTTACAGGCGGCGTCCCAGTCGCGATCGGATTACAAAGCTGCGGAGTCGCTGGTGCACGCGTCGGAACTCGAGGTATCCGCGGCGCGCGCGGCTCGGATTCCGTCGTTGAGTTTCTCGGCGGACTACGGCGTGATCGGGCCGAATGTAACGAATTCGCATGGGACTTTCAGCGTGGTAGCGGCAGCCAACATCCCGGTTTTCGAGGGCGGCCGCATCCGCGCGAATATCGATCAGGCGCAAGCGCGGTTGGAGCAGCGGAAGGCGGAGCGGGAGAATTTGCGAGGGCAGATCGATGCGGACGTCCGCGTCGCGTTTTTGAATCTGCGCACGGCGCGGCGTCAGGTGGATGTCGCGCGAAGCAATCTGGGTTTGGCGAAACAGCAGTTGGCGCAGGCGCAGGATCGGTTTGCGGCCGGCGTGACCAACAATCTGGAAGTGGTGCAATCGCAGGAGGCGGTGGCCAACGCGGATGAGACGCTGATTGCGAGTCTATACTCATTCAATTCGGCGAAGGCGGCCCTGATGCGGGCGCGAGGCGAAAGCGAAGAGGCTGTTTCACGGTATCTCACGAGGAAGTAGCATGGCGGATCAAACCGAGTTGGAGATTCAGGAATTACGAGAGGAGATACGCCGTCTGCGGCAGGAGCAGAACGGCAAGCCGGATCAGAACGGGAACGGCACTGCGGCGAACGAGGATCAGACAAAGCCGAAGCCGGCGGAGCGGGCCGGAGGATTCGTGCGGCAGCATCCGGTGGGATTGGTGGCCGGAATCATTGCGCTGATTGTGCTCGCCGCCGGCGGCTATTTCCTGCTGCAGTACTTCTCATCGTACGAATCGACCGATGACGCCCGTATCGAAGGCCATATCAACTCGATCACTCCGCGCGTGGACGGCACCATCACGGCAGTATACGCGGTGGAGAACCAGAGGGTAAAGAAAGGCGATCTGCTGTTGGAACTCGATCCCAGCGATTACCGGGTGGCTCTGGATCGGGCGGAGGCGAATCTACGGCAGGCGCAAGCGTCGGCGCAGGCGCAGCAGACGAGCGTGCCAATCACCTCCACATCGACGCAGACGTCGATTCAGACGGCGCGCAGCGGAGTAGCGAATGCACAAGCGGCACTGGGGGCAGCGCAACGGGAGCATGAGGTCCAAGCAGCCCGGCTGTCGGAAGCGGAGGCGAACAACCAGCGCGCGCAAGCCGATCTGGCCCGCTACCGGCAATTGGTGAGCAAAGACGAGGTTTCGCAGCAGGAGTACGACAGGCGTGTGGCAGAGGCGGCATCGGCGGCCGCCGCGGTGCGTGCGCAGCAAGCGGCGGTCGCGGCGGCTGAGAAAGCGATCGACCAGCGGCAGGCGGCGCTGCAGCAGACGCAGGCCGAGGAACAGCAGGCGGTTTCGAACGCTCCGCAGCAGGTGAAGGCGCAGCGGGCGAGTGTCGATGTGCAGCAGGCGGCGGCGCGGTCGGCACAGGCGGCCGTGGAGGGGGCGAAGCTGAATCTGCAGTACACGAAGATCTACGCGCCCGTGGATGGGATTGTGGGCCGCCGGAGCGCGGAAGTCGGGCAGAGGGTTCAGGCGGGTCAGCAGTTGCTGTCGATCGTGCAGGTGGACGATCTGTGGGTGACGGCGCTGTTCAAGGAGAATCAGCTGCGGCACATGCACGCGGGTCAGAAGGCGACCCTCCATGTGGATGCTTTCGGAGAGGACTACGACGGGTATGTGGAAAGCATGCCGGCCGCGAGCGCGCAGAGTTTCAGCATGCTGCCGTCGGAGAACGCGAGCGGCAACTATGTGAAGGTGGTGCAGCGTCTACCGGTGCGGCTGCGCTTCCGGCCGGGTCAGGATCCGAATAACCGGCTGCGTCCGGGCATGTCGGCGGTGCCGGAGGTCTGGGTAAATTGAGTTGTCGCGCTACTGGCGCGAGGCGCTGCGGCCGCCGGGGCTGCATGCTCCGCAGATTCCGTAGCCGCTGCCATTGCCGATGATGTTCGCACAGCGGTTCACGATGCTGGCACGCTCGCCGGCGCTGAGAGTTGACCGGGTAAAAGGCGTTTCGGTGATCGGCGCCTGCAACAAGGGAATCGGCTGTCCCGGCGGAACAAAAAAGGCCGGGGTGTGAGTCGTCGTACCCCACGCCGCCGCACCGGCGACGACCAACGGGAAGGCAGCAGTGCCGGCCGCGGCCGCGCTCCCGGCGCAGGTGGAACCGGTAAAGGCCGGCCCGGCGCCCGTAGCGGTGGCCAATAGTTTCACTACCATCGAATTCGGAGCAACGCCGGTCAGCGTATTTGACCGCAGATCGTCGTGCACCGAAAGCGAGACCAATCCGTTCGGCGTGACCAGACAGGAACAGCACGAGACCAGTTGCTCGTCAGGGGAAAAAGCATAGACGTTCGCGCAAATGTTCCCCACAGGGCCGAATCCCGGGCCGTTCAGCGAGGCACCGTTGGCGCCAGTGTTGACGATATTGATCAACGAATCGCCGATATTCAAGTTGGCGAAGTACCGGACCTGGAAGGTAGTGCCAATGTCGGCGTTCACCTGAAATGCCGGACTCGCGTCGGGGAAACCATTCCAGGTAGCGCCTTGATCGAAACTCAGGGCCACGCCCAGGCTGCCGGTGCTGTTCAAAAACCAGAGATAAGAAACGGAACTAGTGTCGCTGTCCAACCGCAGCCAGTAGGCGGTGCCTGCTTGCAGAGTGGGGTGTAGAACTGATGTCAGCACTTTGATCGGTGGTGGAGCAGTCGCTTGTGCCTGCGTCAGCACCCAGGTTTCGAGGATGGTCCCCGTCGGGTCCGGTCCGGGCGCGCGCAGCGTAATCACCAAGTCGCCGGCTGCCTGAAGTTTGAAATTGGGCGTATGGGAGGGTCTGGACATTCGGCTGGGTCCGAGTGCACGGCGGAAAGTTTTTGCGAAGCCTTCTCCTTCGGAAACAGTTTCGTCAAGGGGCAGGCTAATACTGGTGAGATTTCCGGTTGTGCTTGGCACGAAGCTCGTGGCAACGTACCCGTATTTATCAACATAGTATACGCTCCCAGTGTCGTAGGTATCGCCCGGCCCTAGGTTCGTGTAGATAACATCGCTCCACACAGGCGCGGAAAGCGCAAGAATTAGTCCAATTGTTGTAAGCCGCATAGTTGCTCCTCCAAATCAGCTTCCGGCATGATGCAGACAACCATTCGGAAAGGATGTAGCAGCAGTTCCGCAGAAGACCAATGGTAATGTATCACAGTTCTGCAGACTAGCGAGGTACAAAACTCCTAGTAGCATTAGGCCACAGAGATCGGCCGGCGGAACGTAAATTTGAACAGACTCAGCGCCACGGTATCATACGCGTCGGCAGGTTTTGGATTTCGTGTGGATGACCGCGCTCCACACCGGTGCGGAGAGTGCAAGAATAACTGGGACTTTGGTCAGCTTCATAGCGCTACCGACCAACAAGTTATAGAAGTCCTAATAGGATTACCTGTAGAGATTAACAACATTCCGGGTCTAATTAATGCAGTCGAATTAGTCTGATGAGTGAGAGTTATCCCACTTCTACGTCCGTGTGGATTCCCCGCGACCGAGCCGGAGACCACAACACGAGCGCCATCCCGACTGTCAGGACCTGCACCGCCGCGATCAGCACGACGCACGCAGTCCATCCGCCGGCCCGCCAAAAGAAACCCGGGACAGCCGCTCCTGCACTCCCGCCAATGTAGTAGAACGTCACATACAAACCCACGGCGAGGGCCCGATTCCGGCCGGTGGCGACACCGATGTAGGAAGTCGCCGAGGTCTGAGCAATGAAGACGCCGGTGCAGAGTATGGCGAGTCCAGCAATGACAACTGCGAGGTGCGGCACCAGCGTAAGCAACACGCCGCCGGTGCCGGCCGCGACCGCGGTCGCGAGCGACACGCGCTGGCCGAAGCGATCGATCCATCGGCCGGACGCAGGCGTGATGACGGCGCCGATCAGATATACGAAGAACAGCGAACCCAGGGAGGCGGGCAGCAAATGGAACGGAGCCGCGGCGAGATAGAACGTAATGTAAGTGAACGCCGAGGTCATCGAAAACAGGACACAGAATCCTACGGCATAGGTCGCCAGCAGTTGCGGATTCCGCAGATGTTCGGCGATTGCGCCCCACCCGGGGAGTCGTCCGGCATGCGCGTGGCGTTCGCGCGGCAGCCATTGCCACATTGCTACTGCGCCGGCCGCATTCAACAGCCCCAGCGCGATGAACACCCAGTGCCAGTTCAGGTGCGTGGCGACGAATCCCGCGATCAGCCGTCCGCAGAATCCGCCGATGACGGTGCCGGTGACATAGGCCGCGGTAGCGCGTGCTGACTCGGTGCCATGCCATTCGTCGTGAATGTAGGCCAGCGTTACCGCGAAGATTCCCGGCGTCGCGACTCCCTGCAGGAAGCGCCAGAAGATCAGCGTGTTCAGACCCGTCGAGGAGGCGGCGAGAAGCGTGAACAGACTCAGCAAGGCCGCGGCGGCGACAATCGTGTTCTTGCGGCCGTAACGATCTGAAATGGTGCCCGCCACGGGTGCCGCTAAGGCCACTCCGAAAGTTGCCGCCGTTACCGTAAGGCTTACCGCGAACTCGGTGGCTGCGAATAATTGCGACAGCAGCGGCAGCAGGGGTTGCGTCGCATACAGATCCAGAAAAGCGCAGAATCCCGCCAGCACGATGGCGAACGTGCGGTGCGAGCGCAAATGGCCCAATCTAATTGGCGGCCCCGCCCGCCGGCGCGGTGTTCGACAGCCGCCAGTAGATCTCCTCGCTGGTGAGGAAGAACTGCCGGTCCACCTCAACGGGCCAGTTCTGACGGCGGCTTCGCAGGAAATCGAGGGTCGATGAGTCTCCCATCTGCGCCAGTGCTTCGAGTGCGGTGCGCTGGATGTAGAGCGCATCTCCCGGTTCCACGGGATGCTTCAAGGCAACGCCGCTGAAATCGCCGGCGGCGAGTTTCTCGAACAACGTCTTGTAGCGCGAAAATTCTTCGGTGTCGGCGGGCGTGTAGATATCTGCGATAGCCTGAATGGCGCGCCCCTTCAGCGATACCCTGTGCCATTTCTTTATGCAATTATTGAGGAACTGCAGCACCAGGGGATCGCGCGACTTGATCTTACCGGCCAGGTATGCGAGTTGATCGTAGCGGTAATGCCGCTTCGAAATCAGGTGCTCGTCATCGAGGAAGGGATGTAAGACCTGGGCGTTCACCAGCGCCGGATCGATCAACTTCAGCGTGTCGGTGATGCACCAGCGGGTGTCGGATGGAACATCCGGATTCCCGAAGCCGGCGATGAGCAACTCGGCCGACCTCGGGCTCCGCAACTGCCCCAACGCGAATGCGGCCACCGATGGCGACAGGTCCTCGGACTCTGCGCCTGAACCGGCGAGCAACGCGCCGAGCGCTTCCACATCACCGGCCCGCCACAGCGTGAGTGTCTTCACAATCTGGGGACGCTGTTGAACGAACTCGGCGTTTTGGAGCGCATCCATTCGAATCAGCGCCAGCGTGGCGGCAAGGCGTACGCTCGAGTACTCGAAGTCGTCTACGCCGATGTAGTTCTTGCGCACCTTATCGGCTACGAGACAGGCGAAATGCGGCAGCGCGGATTCAGCCTGAATCCCCTCCAGCGTTTCGATGGCGCGGATGCGCAGCGCGGCGCGCGGCTCGTTCTGAATGCGAGTCCGCCAGATGAGGGCGTCCGTGATTTGCGCCAGAAGATCGGGGCGAATGTGCTGTAAGCCCGACTCCTGAACGCACCGGGCCGCCAGAAACACGCGTTCGCCTTCCGCCACGCTGCTGCCGTACAGAATGCTCTCGAGCAGGTGATTCGAATCGATTTCCGTGAGTCCGCTCAGGATGACGAGCGTCTCATCCCACCAGCGCAGGCGCGTGATGCGGCCCAGTGTGGCCGTGATATCGTCGATGGCGTCGTCGCGCTGGACGGGCTTCATGCAGGCGATGGCTTGAGCGCAGCAGTAGTCCTGAATCGACGAGTAGGCGAATCGAAGCCGGTCCGGCCCTACCATCAGAAGCAGGTGCGCATTCACCAGTTCCTCGAACATCTCCTCAACCGTGTAGCCCCGATTGCCGCGGACACGCTCGAGAATCGGAAACGCCTCGGACAGCGCCAGGCTGGTCTTTCGACGCCAGTGCATGTCCCATGCAATGGTATACAGCGAGTCGGCGGCCCGTGCGCGAATCCCTCGGGCCGCGGGCATCGGTGACAGCAAATCGTCGACTACGCGCCGCAGAACCGAGGATCGTGACTCGGGCAGAATCCCGCGCCGGGCCTGCTCCATCATTCGCGCGAGAAGCCACGGCTGGCTGGCCAGGTCGAATAGCTTCTTGTTCTGCAGGGCGAGTTTCAAATCGCGCGAGCGTGGATCCTGTAATGCGCTGAGGTACTGCTCGGCCCGTGTCTGCGCGATGGGCCGGATCGCCAGAATCGACGTCGTGATTCCGTCGAATGCCCGAAGCAGGTCGTCCGCGTAGGAGATGTCCGCCGCCAGCAGGTATTGATGCCAGGGATATTCGGATGCGAACGCCGCCAATTCCCGGACGGCCTCGGCACGCTGCGCACCGGACAACTCGTCGTTGCCGTCGATGAGAAATCGGAGGCGGGGAGTAGCGGGCGACGTCAACAATTCCGTGAATCGCTCCGGCGTCAATTGCCGCCAAAAACGTTCCAGGGCGTGGCTGAGAAACGTTTCGAAAGGATCGCCGAGGGAACTACCGGTACCGAAATATTCGGTGAGATCGACGTACAGCGGAATCACGACCGGGTCGCGCTTCAACGATTCCGTCGCCGTCCGATACGCGACGCGGCGTAGATGCGTCGACTTTGCGGTGCCCTGCGGTCCGAACAGCAGCGCGAATCCGGGCTGCGGCTGATCGTCCTTCACGAACACGCCGCAGGTGGCGTCCATCATGTCGTCGGCGGGTTCGCCGACCTCCGCCGCACGTTCCAGTCCGGCCTGATCGGGCTTGCCACCGACCACTACCACGTCGATTGGAAGCGGCAATTGGAGCGCGACTCCGGTTGTCTCCGCGACGATTTCGCGAAGGGCCGAGCGCGCGGGATCGGGTGCCAGCAACCGGCCGTCGCGCAGGCGCATGAACAGGGCGGGAATCGACCAGTCGGCACGGCGCGAATCAAACAGGTACGATCGGGCCTCATTGGCCGCGACATCGATGAGTCCCGTGGTGAATAGAGACGCATAGAAGCGGCGCGTCAGCTCCGAAGCGTCCTCCATGCCGACTTTCGCCTGCATGGCGAGGACGGCCGGAACGCCCGCTTTCACGAGCTTCGGAGCGAGTCCCGCGAGAGGATGGACCACGGATCTTTTGGCGGTTTCGCAGGCCATCAGGCAAACCAGATGCGGCAACTGGGCGGATCCGGTGAGCGACGGCAGAAGGTCCGCATCGCGAGTGATCGCCATGTTGCCGGCTGCATCCTCCAGGTACAGAACGGCCGTGCCGCCGCCGGCGGGATCGGGTCGAAACGCGCCGTGTCCGAGGAAATGCACGATGTGCGCCGACGTCATCTCCTGCAGCAAGACATCCGATGTGAGAGGCCCCTCCAGCAAACGGTATCCGGCGGCTTTCAGGCTCTCGATCAGATCCGCCGGCAGCTTCGTATTGCCGGACGCGATGGTCAGATCGATCGGGCGATTCTGCGGCAGACCTGCGATGGTCTGCTGAATCTGCCGGAGTTCGTCCTCTACCCGGACGGGTGCGAATCCTTCGGGCAAATTGGCGGGATTGGACATGCACACCGACATGCGGATTCGCGATACCGAAAGCGGTAGCGCGGATGCACCTTCGAGTCCGGTGAAGCGCGAGAACGGGGTGGTAGTGGATGTCGCGAACGGCGCGGGCTGGCCGTCGACAATCTGCGAGGTCCGCTCCCAGCGGAGTGCATGCAGTCGCGCGACCTCATCGTCAATCTGCAGGCGGATGCGAACCACACCGCGTCCGGCGACTTTCGCCCGCGCGCTGATGAACGCCCGCTCGACGGGTGTCGAGAACAGGGCGTCGTGCAGCATGCGCCCGTAAGCGGCATTGTCGAGGTCGGCGGCGATCAACTGATCCTCATCCAGCACGAGGCTGCCGCCGTAGAACAGACTGTCGCCGTCGACCACCGCTTCCACCGACGGCACTGTCGCGCCCGGACGAGGTGCCCCGATTCTGATCAGTAGATCGCTGAGGCTATCGTCGCCCGGCATGACAATCAGTATCGTCCAATAAGGAACGCATTGAACAGCATTTTCAGCGTCTGGTAACTTTGCGCACGATATTGCGGGCGCATTCCGAACAGAATCACGTGCCCCCTGCCCATCGGAATGTCCACCGCCGACGCCTTGCCCGCCAGATATTTCTCGCCTAGCAGCCAACCCGACGCCAGCACCTTCGACTGCGGATAGCGCGCAACCACCGTCCCCGCACCGTCGGGAACATCAAACGCGGGACTGCCCTCCGACCAGATGTGGATGGTCTCCGGGAGACCCCAGTTGATTGGGCTCTTCGGATCCGCATGGCTGTACAGAATGGAACCCGGAGCATAGAAGTCGCGCTTCGGCAGACCCTTCACGACGTTCTTGACCTTGAGACCGAGTTCGTCGATCGCATAGTCGCTGGCGTGATTCAGAAAGATCGCATTTCCGCCGCGCTCGACGAAATCCTTGATCCAGGTGCCGCTACCGAGTCCGCCCATGTTGGCCGGCGGCATGCTGCCGGGCCGGTATCCACGAGCCATGACTTCCGGATCCTGGTCCGGGAAGATCATCACGTCAACCGGACTGAACTGATTGATGATGTCGCCGCTTCCGACGCTCACATACGGGATGCCGAACTTCTCCAAGATCCACCGCGTCCAGCCTTCATCCATGTTCGGGACGTTGCTTTTGAATATTCCGACGCGCGGCTTCGCGATGAGTTTCATCTGCTTGCCTTCGGGCGGCTCGAGATAGAAATCGCCGTTGGCCGGATCGCGGAAAATGCCGGGGCTGTTCTGCCACGCCGCGGCCAGCACCCGCCAGGCATCCACATCGGAGGCCGCCAGGACCCCCATGGGACGGGCCTTGTCGATCGAAAAGGGGAATACGTCCGCCTTGGCCAACTGCGCCTTGAACGGCAAACCGATCTCATCAACTTTGACCCCCATCAGCATCGGCAGCGTTTGCGCCGTCACGTCGTAGGGCCGCTTGGGGGGACCGCCCGGATACAGCCGCAAGTCGGGATAGTCCTGACGCTCCAACAGCGTCTTCGCCCAACTGCTGTAGGGCTGCTGCATTCGAATGACGTAAGTGTTCTTCGGATACTGCCGCCCATCCGCTTCGAAGGGCTCGCCGGATTTCTCGATCTCCACCTGCCCGAAGCTGAGCGTCGACAGCATCACTTGCGCGGACCCCGGATCGAACTGCTCATTCGGAATCACGAACGCGTACGGGGTGGCACGCCCTACCGCGCGGCGGCCGACTTCGTAGAACGCGTGGAGCATGTCCTGGCGACGGATGGCCGCCTGATACAGGACGGATTCCATCCCGATCAGTTGGTAATCGATGATGTCGCGCAGTCGCCAAGTCCCGCCCTTCCACGGGTCGAGATAATTCCACGTGCGCTCCCGCGGATCGTAGCCGAGCGCCTCGGATTGGATCTGCGTGGGAGCCACCGTAATGGGCGTCGCGAGTTTCGCACTCGCCGATTCGCTCAGGATCCGAAGTCCGCCATGATACGCCTGGTAATGCCGCGCGGGAGTCCAGAAATCATACATCGCATTGATCGCGACTCCCTGCTTTCCCGCCGCGGTCAGATCGGCGGCCATCCCTGTCCCCACCGCGTTGCATAATTGCACGATGATGGAGTCGATATTCGGATCAACCGGGTCCATCCACGGCGGCACGAACATGCGCGACGCGTACGGACCCTGCTGGTGAACGTCGTATACGATTTGCGGATGCCACTTGTTGTGTAGTTCGGAGACAGTTAGCCGAGTTTCGGCCTGCGAGAAGATATACCAGTCGCGATTGTTATCGTGGCCGATGTATTTCTGGTATAACTGCGGCGGCGAGGTTCCTTCCCACTGGCTGCCGAGCGTGTAGCGATACCACTTGGTCACGATGTCCACGCCGTCTGGATTGAGCGACGGCACCAGAATGAAGATCGTGTTGTCGAGGATCGCCTTGAACTTCGGATTGTCCTCGGTCAGCAGCTTGTAGGCGAACTCCACCGCGGTGTGCGTGGACGCGACCTCCGTGGAATGGACGGAGCAGGTGATCATCACGACGGTCTTCCCCTCGTGGATGAACTGCTGGGCCTGATCGGGCGTGGTCAAACGGGGATCCGCAAGACGGGCCTGAATCTCGCGGTAATGATCCAGATTTTTGATGGTCTCCGGCGATGAAATCCATGCCGCGATGAACGGGCGTCCTTCAGTGGTCTTGCCGAGTTCCTTGACTACGATGCGATCGCTCGATTTCGCCAGGGCATCGAAATAACTCACCACCTTGTCCCAGTCGAGCAGTTGGCGGTCGACCCCGATGGGGTGGCCGAAGTGGCTCTCCGGCGTGGGAATCGCGGCGCGCGACGCCACGGGCAGGATGACTAAGGCGGCGATTAGAAGCCGTGCTAACATTCGCGATTCAACTCCGTCCAGAGAGCTTTGTACCAGCGCAGGAAACGTTCCGGCTGCGGACTTTCCGCCGCCTCGCAGAGCGTGTAACGGTCGTAGCCGCTCTTGCGAAGCAGCGTGAATAACTCACGCCAGGGATAATCGCTGGTTAGTTCATTAATGTGGCAATTGCGGATCCAGGAGCGCAGCAATTCGAAACTGGAGCGCACACTCCCGTTGACGACATCCGTCGGATTCGAGTTCCAGCAGAGGCCGACGTTCGGGTGGTTGGCGGCGCGCATGATGGCCGCCGACACAGACGGATTCTGCGTGTCGCGCCCGTGCACCTCCATCCAGATCTCGACTCCCTTATCGCGGCCCGCCTCACCGACTTTCGCCAACGACTCGCCAATGTTGCGAACCGTGGTATCCATCGGAACACCGGCCGGCAGTCCGTTCGGGCGCACCTTGATGGCCAGCGCTCCCGTATCGTGCGCGAGGTCGATGAAGGCCTTCGCCTGATCTATGTTCTGCTGGCGGACGGCGGGATCGGGCGACTCGAACTCGCAGGTGGTGCCGAGGCTCAGCAGCCGGACCGGACTCGCGCGGAACTTCGCCCGCACCACGCGCCGCTGGGCCGCATCCAGCGTGGGCTCCACGCCGTGCTTATGCGACGTGCGCAGTTCGACGGCCGCGTAGCCGAGTTCGCCGAGAGTGCGTATGATCTGGTCTAGTTCAAAGTCCTTGAGGACGTTATAAGTAACTGCACCAAGTTGCATGAAACCTAGCCCCGAAGCTTCACTCGCAGAATGGTCAGCGAGTGCTTCGGGAACGTGTACGTGAGCGAGTTGCCAGATCCCGGCATGGTCCGCGTCTTCGGCCGGATCTTCTGGTCGTCGCCAAACGTGTGGGTTGCTTTCAGGTCGGGATAGTCCATCTCCCACACGTCGACGTTACCAGTGAGCGTGCCCGTTTGATTGTCGATACGGGCTGCGATATCCTGCTTCTCACTCCGGTTCAGGACGTTCACGAACAGCACACCGTTGCCCTTGTCATAAGTTACCGACGTGTCCAGATAAGGAATCTGCGGACGCTTGTCGATGCTATATCCCGGCGACTGCACCAACGCATCCAGCGACGAATTCCCCTTCTGTTTGGAATACTCGGCGATCGGGAAGTAGATTGGCTGGAGGAAGAGTCCCTTCTCATTCGTGAAAATTGGCGCGATCACGTTCACGATCTGCGCCAGATTCGCCATCTTCACCACGTCGGCATGGCGGATGAAGGAATTGAAGAACATCCCCATCGCGAGGGCATCCTCGAAGTTATATCGCTCTTCCAGTTGCGTTCTGCCGGTTTCGAACTCACTGCCGCCGCGGGCGCGATACCAGACGTTCCACTCGTCGTATGCGATGTAAATGGGCCGCGGCGTCTGCTGCCCCGCCTGTGCCGCCTTGATCAGGCCCGCCACCACTTCGATGCGTTGATCGATATCCTGCGACGCCGCGAGGAATCGTTCGAAATTGTTCTCCCGATTTCCGATGTACGTGTGCAGCGAGATATAGTCGGCCTCGTCGCGCAGACCCTGCAGGACCGTGCGATTCCAGTCGATCCAATCCGCACCCTGCCGGAAATTGCTGGAACCGCTGGCGATTAGTTTGATCGATTCGTCCGCGCGGCGCATCGCTTTGCCCGCCTCGCGCGCAAACTTCACATAATCTTCCGCCGACTTATGACCAAGCTGCCAGGGCCCGTCGATCTCGTTTCCAAGCCCCCAAATTTTCACGTTCCACGGGGCGTCGCGGCCGTTCTTCCGCCGTAAGTCAGCCAGATAGGTGTGCCGTTTTTCGTTGGTGTACTCCACCCACTCGCGCGCTTCTTCCACCGTACCGAGTCCGGCGTTGATGCAGAGATACGGCTGCACGCCGACGCGATCGCAATAGCGCAGGAACTCGTCCGTGCCGAATTGATTCGACTCGACGCCGCCCCACGCACCCTCCGGCCGTACCGGGCGCTCGTTCTTCGGGCCAATCCCGTCTCTCCAGTGATAGCCGGAAGCGAAGTTACCGCCGGGCCAGCGCAACAGCGTGACGCCGAGGCCCTTGATGGCTTCCATCACATCCTTGCGATACCCGTCCTTATCCGATAGCGGACTCCCGGGCTCGTACAATCCGCCATAAATGCAGCGGCCCAGGTGCTCGGCGAAGTTGCCGAACACTAGCGGATCCACTTCTCCGATCACTCGATCGGTATCAATCTTAATGCGAGCCTGCGGAGTCTGCGCGAAGGCCGCGCCACAGAACAGGAGGACGAGTGCCAGTTTGAATCGCATGGCCGGCCCCTAGACGAATTTCCAGCCTTTCCGGAATTTCGGCTTCAGGTACTGATTCGCTTCCTTGTTGTTCGTGAACATGCCCTTTTCCGAGTCCCACTCCAGCTTGCCCTCATAACGGATGGCAATGGTTCCCAGCAGCATCCACTGCACGAACGGCCCCGCGATGCTGAAGTTCGAACAAGCCTCGCCGCCGACGCCCTTGGACGCGCGAATCCAATCGTGGTAGTGGCCGGGCGACCGCGTAAGCACGGGTTCGGGCATCTTGTAATCGGCCATTTTCGACGCCGGCACCAGACGGGTGCGCTCGCCGTAGCAACCGGTGGTGACCATGCCCTTGCTGCCGATAAACAGGCTGCCGTTGATGTCCGAATCGCCCAGCAGTTCGCCTTCGGGAACGCCGGGGATGTCCGGCTGCTTCTCCATCGAATCGTGCCAGTAAACGCTGACCGGGGGCATGGAACCGCGAGCCGGGAAATCGAAGCGGATGAGCGTCTTCGACGGGAAAGTGTACTTCGAGACGCCCTCCTTTTTCACACATTCGACGCTGATTGGATTCCCCAGCCGCAGCGCCATATTCGGCGTCCCCAGAATGTGGCATGCCATGTCGCCGATGGCGCCGCATCCGAAATCGGGGAACGCGCGCCAGTTGTGCGGCGCATAGGCCGGGCTGTACGGGCGATCTTCGGCCGGCCCGAGCCACACTTGCCAGTCGAGCGTCTCCGGAAGCGGAGCCGGCTGCGGCACTACGTCGGGTCCCTGCGGCCAGTACGACAGCGGCCGGTTGGTCCACGCGTGAACTTCGGTGACGTCGCCAATATCGCCGTTCCAGATAATCTCGCAGCACTGCCGGGCGCCTTCGTTCGAATATCCCTGATTGCCCATTTGGGTCGCGACGCCGTACTTCTCGGCCGCGGCCGTCAGTTGCTGCGCTTCCCAGACGGTCCGGGTCAGCGGCTTCTGACAATACACATGCTTGCCCCGCGACATCGCCCACATCGCAGCCGTCGCGTGCATGTGATCCGGCGTCGACACGATCACCGCGTCGATGTTATTCGTCTCTTTGTCGAAAAGCTGGCGGAAATCCTTGTACCTGGGCACATTCGGGAATTCTTTGAACGTGCGCGCCGCGCGCTTGTCGTCGGGGTCGGCCATGGCCACGATGTTCTCGCTCATGCAACCGTGGATATCGGTGTACCCTTTGCCGCCCGCGCCGATCGCGGCGATGTTCAACTTCTCGTTCGGCGACTTGTAGCCCATCCGCTTGAGCGAGGCCACACTGCCGAATCCGGCGGCGGGAATCGCCCCCGCCAGAAGGCTGCCGTAGAAGAAATGCCGTCGGGAGATCCTGTTTTTGGACATGGGACTATTACTGTCCTTGTAGATTATCACGCCAATCGGAGACAGGAATCTGATTTGTTCACGCGTGCGCCGCGCGCGAGTACGGTTCGAGCGCCGCATACCCTGGATCGTCCTTCGCAATCAGCGAAGGACCCGTCCCGCTCCACCACACCAGCACGCGCCCGGCGAGGGTCTCGTCGGTGATGAGGCAAGTGACGGCGTATGCAATCTCCTCAACGGTGGTCAGCACCTTGGGAATGCGAGGCGGGATTTTCTCACTATCGGGCAACGCATCCCAATACGCTTTCACCGCGGGCGTCGCCACCCAATCGGGGACGAGGCAGTTGATGCGGATGCGATCCGAGGCTCCGAGCGCGCCCAGGCTCGTGGTGAGCCGCAACACTGCCGCCTTCGGAACGTCGTAAGCCGCGGACGCGGAGGCATTGAGCCCATGACCGACCGCCGATGTCGAACCGATGTTAACGATGGCACCGCCGCCGCGCCGCCGCATCGCGGGAATCGCGGAACGGATGGCGTACATGGTGCCCAGCAGGTCGACGTTCAGCGACTCGAACCAGTGCGCGAGCGGATCGCCCGGACGAAACGGCGCAGAGGCGGTGTTCACCAGGATGTCCAGTCCCCCGAACCGGTCCACCGTGCTTTGTGTCAGCGCTCGCATTGCTTCTTCGCTGGTCACATCAGCCACCTGCATGGCCGCAAGGTTTCCTTCCGACTCGATCAGTTCCAGCGTTCTCGCCGCACCGCGTTCGTCTATGTCTGAAATCATCACGGCGCAGCCATCGCGCGCCAACCGAACCGCTATCGCACGGCCGCAGCCCGCGCCGCCGGATCCGGTAACAATCGCCACCTTGCCCTGAAGGAACATCCGGATTCATCGTAGCGTTTAACGCCTTTGATATGCTGAACATTTGACAAACATTTTCCCATTCTTCCCGTACCGGTACTCGACGAAGGCCGGCGAGCTGTCCCGTTTGGTGACACAGCCCTACGACAAGATCTCGCCTGCCCTGCGGGACCGCTACCTCGAAGCGAGTCCTTACAATCTGGTCCGAGTGATCCTTGGGAAACGCGAGCCCGAGGACAACGACTCCGATAACGTTTACACCCGCGGCGCCGCCCACCTCAACGACTGGATCGCGCAAGGCATCCTGGAGCGTGACGAGAAGCCCGCGTTCTACGCCTATTTCCAGGAGTTTACGCCGCCCGACAGCGATCAGCGGCTCATTCGGAAGGGCTTCATCGGCGCTGGTGCCGTGGAAGACTACTCGGCCGGGATCGTGCACCGTCACGAGCAGACTCTGTCGGGCCCCAAGAAGGACCGCATGGAGGTGCTGCGCGCCACTCACGCGCATTTTGGGCAGATTTTCATGCTGTATCCGGATCGCGAGGGTGCCATCGACCGGATTCTCGACGAAGCCGCCCAGCGCGCACCCGACGGTGAGGTGACGGACGAGTACGGAGCGATTCACCGCATCTGGCGCATCGATGGGGATCGCGAGATCGCGGAAATTCAGCGATTGATGAGCGACAAGAGACTGCTGATCGCCGACGGTCACCACCGCTATGAGACCGCGCTGGCGTTCCGCAACGCGAATCCGGATCTCGAAGACGCCCAGCGGGTGATGATGACCTTCGTGAACATGTACTCTCCCGGTCTACACGTACTGGCGACCCACCGGGTAGTATCGAACCTCGCGGCTTTCGACATCAACCAATTCGTACAGCGTGTGTCGGACCAGTTCCTGGTGCTGCGAGTCGCCACGGTGAAGGAGTTGCAGGCGCTGCTGGAGGACACCTCGATATTACGGATCGGCATCGCGGCGCAGGGCACTGCCAAGTTCCTGGTGCTGGAGCGCGATCGGACTCCAGAGGATTTGGACGTCCGAATCCTGCACGATACTCTGCTGCGCGACTCGCTCGGAATCGGCGAAGAGGCGGTGCGGGAGGAGAAATACATCAAGTACGTTCGCGGCGTCGAGGCCGCAGTCGCCGAGGTTCGCCAGGGACGCGCACAGGTCGCGTTTCTACTGCAGCCGACATCCGTTCAGCAAACGGCCGACGTATCATTTGCAGGGGGCGTGATGCCGCAGAAATCGACGGACTTCTATCCGAAGCTGCTGTCAGGTTTGACGATCTATAAGATCGACCGGTAGCAGCCGGGCCGTTCAATATTTGGAAGAGTCTCCGGACCTGCCGGACTTTGCCGGTGAGACGTGCCCCCATTCGAGTTGGTGCCCGACCTCTAACACCCGAGGCGAGCCTCTGTCGATCACAGCACTCGCGTAATTATTTTGCGGATGGCCGCGCACTCGTAGCGCGCATAGCGTCTACCGGATACGCCTCGAGGCACCGATAGAGCCTGGACACCACGCCGAAACGGTGAAAAACTGGCTGCACCGTACAATTGCGGCAACAGAAGAAGTATCCGGGTGCGAATCGATGCGTCTAAGGGACAGAGTGTGCATCTCGGTGACGTCGTTTCGAGGGCCCGGGAGACCCGGTGATACAATCAGGTTAGTCGGACGGAGAGGGCGCAATATGGCAAACCTTCGATGGAAGTGCCTCCTAGTCGGCATGTGTTTTTCGACTTTCGCGCTTTTTGGGTTCTCCGCTGACAAAACGAAGCCAACAGCGACTCAGGCGGGACCGGAGAGCGGCCCCGACGCACGTGTGTCTATCGAGCCTCGAATCCGTACGCCGAAAGGCGCGGATAGTGGAGTCCTGGAACGCAAGTCGAACATTCGAATCGACAGCACACTCGTGCTGATTCCCGTTTCGGTGACGGACCCGATGAACCGCTTCGTGACCGGACTGGAACGTGAACATTTCAAGCTGTACGAAGACAAAGTGGAGCAGGATATCCAGCAATTTTCGAGTGAGGATGCTCCTTTGTCCGTAGGCCTCGTATTCGATACCAGCGGCAGCATGGGTAGCAAGCTCCAAAAGTCGCGGCAGGCGGTGGCGCAGTTCTTCAAGACGGCAAACCCCGAAGACGAATTCTTCCTGGTGCAATTCAACGACCGCCCTGAGCTAACGGTGCCATTCACACGCAACCCGGAGGAGATCCAAAACCGTCTCACCTTTACGCAATCCAAAGGGCGGACCGCGCTGCTGGACGGAATCTATCTCGCGATGAACCACATGAAGAAGGCGAGGAATCCACGCAAGGCGCTCCTGGTCATCTCGGATGGCGGTGACAATAGCAGCCGCTACACGGAGAGCGAAATTAAGAACGCTGTGCGCGAAGCAGACGTCCAAATCTATGCGATCGGAATTTTCGAGCCGATGTCGGCGCGAGGCCGGACGGCGGAGGAGATGGCCGGTCCTGGTCTGCTGTCGGAAGTTGCCGAGCAGACTGGCGGACGGCACTTCCCCGTTGATAATCTCAACGAACTGCCGGATATCGCGGCGAAGATCGGTATCGAACTCCGGAATCAGTATGTGCTCGGGTATGCACCGAAGAATCAGGAAAGGGACGGGAAGTATCGGCGAGTGAACGTGAAGCTGGTACAGCCGCGCGGTCTGCCGCCGCTCAAAGCGTTCTTCCGGTTAGGTTATTATGCTCCAACTCATTAGCCCCGCGGCGCGACGGCCGGTGGTAGCGACCATGGTGCTGTTGGGCTGCGCGGTGGCCGGTGTCGCAGCCGCCGGACAGAATTTGCCCACGATTCCGCCTCCGCCGCCCAACCCGGGTGAGCCGGCAACTTTCCGCGCCGACACGCGCCTGGTGGTTCTGCACGCCAGCGTGGTTGACAAGAAAGGGAAGCTGGTCACCACTCTCGGCAAGGATGCTTTCAAGGTTTACGAGAACGGCACGCAGCAGCAGATTAAGCTGTTTCGGCGCGAGGATGTGCCAGTCTCGCTCGGCATTCTGATCGACGACAGCGGCAGCATGCGCGACAAGCGGGCCCGGGTGTCGGCCGCGGCGCTCGCGTTGGTGAAGGCGTCGAATCCGCAGGATGAGGCGTTCATCGTCAATTTCAATGACGAGGCTTACCTCGATGTGCCGTTCACGAACGACATCACCAAGATGCAGGACGGTCTTCAGAAGATCGATTCGCGCGGCGGTACCGCGATGCGCGATGCCATCAGCATGTCGATCGACTACATGAAGGAGAAGGCCAAGCGCGACAAGAAGGTCCTGCTGGTGGTGACCGACGGCAACGACACGGCCAGCATGGAGACTCTTGAAAAGCTGGTGCAGAAAGCGCGGCAGAGCGAAATCCTGATCTACGGAATCGGTATTCTCGGCGAGGAGGAACCGCGCGAAAGCAAGAAGGCGCAGCGCGCTTTGAAAGCTCTGACGGAGGCGTCGGGCGGCATGGTTTACTATCCGAAGCAGTTGCAGGACGTTGAGGAGATGTCGCTGCAAGTGGCCCACGAGATTCGGAATCAGTACATCATCGCCTATTCGCCGCAGATTCAGGCGCTCGACGGCAGTTTCCGCCAGATCAAAGTGACGGTCAACGGCCCAGGTCGTCCCACCGTCCGCACGCGGACTGGCTATTACGCGACTCCGGATCAGCCGGTGCACACGACACTGTCCGAGACCAAGAATCCGCCGGGCAACTGATGCTGCGGTTCCTGTGGACCGCGACGCGCGGATACCGGCTGCGTCCCTGGGCGAGTCCGTATTTGCGGTGGCGCATCGAGACGTATCAGGGCCTGCATGCCGAGTCGATTGACCGCGGCTGCTTCCTTCGCTTCTCCTGGCATAACCGCCGCGATCTGATGCGATTTCTCCGATGGGCTGCGGCCATGCAATCGCGCGCGCGGTGAACCTCCCGGAAGGACTACACTGGCAGCATGTCCCAACGTTTCACCCGTCGCGAGCTCGGCATGGTGGCTGTGAGCGGCGCCGCGGCTATGGCGCAGGCCGCTCCCGCCGAATCGAATTACCACGGTCCGCTCGATGGTCTCGAAGACAAGGTCGATCCGAAGGAGTTCGATTCCCTGACGTGGACGCGGATGCGCTACGAGTCGGCGCCGCGGCGGATGACGTTCCGCGCCACCAATCGCAAGGAAGCCGAAGCGTGGCAGAAGCGGTTTCGCGCCAAGTTGGTAGAGCTGATCGGCGGCTTTCCGGATCGCGGCACCGCGCCCGAGGCGGACATCCTGGAGACGCGCGAATTCCCCAACTACCGCCGCGAAAAGTTCGTATTCGACAGCCGCCCGGGTCTGGCTGTGCTCGGGTATGCGCTGCTTCCGAAGACTCCCGGTCCGCACCCGGCGATGGTGTGTGTACCCGGGCACGGGCGCGGCGTCGACGACATCGTCGGCATCGATGACAAGGGACAGGATCGGACCGACAAAGCAGGCTATCAGCACGACTTCGCCATTCAGGCGGTGGAGCACGGCATGGCTGCCATCGCGATTGAGCCGCTCGCGTTTGGCTGCCGGCGCGACCCCGCCTCGCGCAAGCATGGGCTGGGTCAATCGTCATGCCAGCCGGCCGCGGGGGCGGCGCTGCTGCTCGGCGAAACGATGATCGCCTGGCGCGTGTTCGACGTGATGCGAACCATCGACTGGATTCAGACGCGCCGCGATCTCGACCCGCAGCGCATCGGCTGCATGGGCATCTCGGGCGGCGGCACGTGCACGCTGTTCTCGGCGGCGCTGGAACCGCGAATCAAAGTGGCGTATGTCAGCGGCTATCTCAATACGTTCCGCGACAGCGTGTTCAGCCTCTCGCATTGCATCGATAACTATGTGCCGGGCATCTTGAACTGGGGCGAGCAGTACGACGTCGCCAGCTTGATTGCACCGCGGCCGCTCTTCGCCGAATCGGGCGAGCGCGATCCGATCTTCCCCGTAGCGGCATCGCGCGAGAGTTTCGCGAAGGTGAAGCACGTGTACGAAATCTTCGGTGTGCCGGAGAACGCCGGCCACGAAGTGTTCCCTGCCGAGCACCTGTTCTGGGGCAAGCAGGGTTTGCCGTTTGCGGCTGAGCACCTCGGCGTGCGGAAGGCCTGATCAGAACCTGATATGGTGGTCGCCGAAGTCACGACGGGACTCGCCCCGGACATCGCGGGACAGATCGAAAGGCTTCTGGCGGTTGCGCCGGATCCAGTGGGCGCGATGAGATGCCTCGCACGTCTCCGCGCCGCCAAGCCGGCCGCATTCGAGCAGATCGCGGAGTCCCGGGCCGCGTTGCACTACCTGATCACCACCTTCGCGTACAGCGAATTCCTCTCGAAGGAATTGATGCAGAATCCGCAGTGGATTCTGGATCTGCCCGAGCGTGAAGATCTCCACCGGGTCTGCCGCGTGGATGAGTACGTGGGGCAACTACAGTCCCGCATGGTCGCGGGGCCCGGCGCTCTGACACTGGCTCTGTTCCGGCGGGAGTCGATTCTGCGGATCGCGGTGCGCGACGTCCTCGGAATGGGCACGCTGCCGGAAATCACTGCCGAGTTGTCCAACCTGGCGGATGCGATTCTCGAGGTGGCCTACACCGGAATACGCGGCGAACTGGTGGCGCGATTCGGACAGCCGGTGGACGCCGAAACTGGCGAGGTCGCGGCATTCTCCGTGATCGCGCTGGGCAAACTCGGAGGCTGCGAGCTGAACTACAGCTCCGACATCGATCTGATGTTCCTGTACTCGGCCAATGGCGATACCGATGGACCGCAGCCCATTGCTAACAAGGTATTTTTTCAAAAACTGGCGAACCAGTTGACGGTGCTTTTGTCCACCTATACTTCCGAGGGCGTCTGCTACCGGGTGGATCTCCGGCTGCGACCGGAGGGGACTCTGGGCGAGGTCGCCATCTCGCTGGAAGGTGCGCGCAACTACTATCACACGCGCGCTCGCGACTGGGAATTGCAGATGCTGATCAAGGCTCGTGTGGCCGCGGGCGATTCGGCTACCGGGCGCGCCCTGCTCGATTCGGTGGAGCCGAGAATCTATTCGACCTCGCTCGACTTCACGGCCATCGAGCATATGTCCGCCACACGCGACCGCATCGACGACAAACTCGCCGCGCGCCGGGGTGGCGCCGCCTTCGACGTGAAACTCGCGCGGGGCGGCATTCGCGATATCGAGTTTCTGGTTCAGTGTCTCCAGCGTCTGCATGGAGGCCGCGTGGCGTGGGTGCGGCACGGCAGCACCCTGTTGGCGCTGCTGCGGCTGCAGGACAAGAACCTGCTCTCGCCCACCGAGTATTGGCGGCTCGCATCGGCGTACGAATTTCTGCGGCACCTGGAGCACCGGCTCCAGATTGACGAAGACCGGCAGACCCATACGCTGCCGCGTGGCCCAGCGGAGTTGGATCTGCTAGCGCGCCGCATGCCGTCGGGATTATTGTCCGGCGAGGCCAGCCGCGAGCGTCTGCTGCATGAGTTGAACGCGCACCTGGAACACGTCGTGAGTGTTTACGAGCGGGTGATTCACGCGCACAAGCCGATCTATTACACGGCTGTGGCCGAATCGCACGAACCGGAACCACAGCCCGAGGATCTGATTGAACCGGTCGCGGGCAATCTCCTGCGGTCGCTCGACGACACTGCACCGGCGTTGGCCGCGCAGGTCACGAGGGCAAGACTTAAACGAGGGCTGCGCGCCTTCGAACACTTCCTGGAGCGCGCAACAGGCGTACCGGACCTGGTGGAGAGTCTGAATCGCGACACCGTGTTGGCGGCGCGTCTGCTCGACATTTTCGAACATAGTCCCTACTTCGCGGAAGAGTTCATCCGCGAACCGGACTTGATCTTCGCTGCTCGCGGTGATGCGTTCCCGGATTACGACAGCGAGTCGGCGGGTCTGGCCGGTCCGGCTGGATTGCGGCAGTTCTTCCGACGCGAGATGGTGCGCATCCAGTCGGCGAGCATCTGCGGTCCGACTCCGATTTTCGAGACGCTGGGCCGCACATCGGATCTGGCGGATGCCACGGTCGCCGCGGCGTACCGAATGGCCGTGCAGCAAGTGGTGGAATCGAAGCCGCCGAACGATCCCGCCTACCCGGTGAGCGACCAGTTAATGGTCATCGCTCTGGGACGGCTCGGAATGCGCGAATTCGATCTGGCATCCGACGCCGATCTGGTGTTTGTGCTGCCCGATGCGGATGCGGACGAGCGTCTGTTCTGGACCGCGGTGGCCGAACGCACGATCGAGATCTTGACCGCGTATACGGGCGGGGGCGTCGTGTTCGCGGTGGACACGCGGCTCCGGCCCAATGGCCGCGAGGGCGCGCTGGTGCAGACAGCGGCCGGATTCAGGGAGTACTTCGGACGAAGCGCGGAAGCGTGGGAAGGCATGGCGTACATGAAGTCGCGAGCCGTCGCCGGCAACATGGATACGGCCGACAAGTTCCTGCACGAGCTGCAGGAGTTCGATTGGCGGCGCTATGGCCAGAGCGGACGCTCGCGCAAGGATTTGCGAGAAATGCGGATGCGTCTGGAGCGCGAGCAGGGTGCGGCGAATCCGTTGAAGGCGGGCTATGGCGGTTTCTACGACCTCGACTTCGCGCTGATGTACCTGCGGCTCAAAGGCGCGGGCATGTTCTTCAAGGTTCTGAACACACCGGAGCGAATCGACGTTCTCGAAAAGATGGGACACCTCGACCGGGATGACGCCGAGTTTCTGCGCGATGCCGCGGCGTTTTACCGGTCACTCGATCATGCCTTGCGAGTGTTCTCGGGACAGGCCGAGGGCAGCCTGCCGAAGTCGGAGGCGAAACTTGCCGCATTGCGGGAGTTGCTGAATCGCTGGGTGCCTGAGTCGATGCGGCAGGGACCGCTGCCGAACCGCGTGGCACGCATCAAGGATCAGACCCGGCAGTTGTTCGACCGGCTGTTCGCGTAACAGCCTGTGTAGCAAACCCCTCTGTTCAGCGTCAACTATTTCTTCTACTCGACGACAATTATTTCTCCCTATCGGGTTGACTCATCACTTTTGGATTCGTCAGAAGAATCTGTGGGTGAGTTCCGGCTCGGGGAGCTTGCCAAGTGAATGATATAGGGCCAGTTCGGTGACTCGGAAGGTTCGAAACCCGTAAGATCTTCTCATAGTGACTTTTGCTTTGTTGTTTAGGCCCT
>JBBQGE010000016.1:0-103525 GCA_038322675.1 Bryobacterales bacterium | reverse complement strand
CCCCCGCAACCAACCGAAGTAACTGGTTGTGGCCGGACTGAACCGCACCAGGCCCATAACTCAGATCTCGTCACGCCCCCACATCGGCCTCACCACCTTCCACGGCACCACCCACGGCCTCGCGAACTTGCGCGCCACTCTCTCCATCGACTCGCCGCGCACTTCGATTCCATCCAGCGTGCTCGGGCCGATGCCCGCCTTGTTGGCCCACTCGAACGTCCGAATCTCGCCAGGCTCGAATCCCATCAGCCGGGCAGCCACCATGTCCGTCGCCAGCGGCTGTGTACCCGCGATGATCAGGTTCATCGGCACCAGATCCCCCGCGGTCGGTCCGTTACCTTCCATCGCAGTGGAAGCATCGATCACCGTCAGCCCCATCTTGTTCGCGCGCACCATATCGACCACCGGCGGAAGCCGTTCCGGAAGACTCCACCTCCGAAGCAGCATCGTGCATCCGGCCGCGAATCGATTGATACACGCGGCCCGGGAACACGCCCACCAGATTTTTCATGCCGAGCGTGACATGTGCCAAACCGTGCGTCTTCATCATCGGCACCGAGCACAGCAGATCCGTCTCCACCAGCGAACGATGAATCGTGACTTTGTCGAACACGAAAGCGTTCGGCACCTTCACCTCCACCAGTTCGCCCGTGTGCAGATTGATTAGCGGCACCTTCAGCGATCGGGCTAGTTCGGAGTAACCGAGTTGATCGAACACATACTGCTGCAACCCGTTCAGCAAGTCCACCTTCGACGTGCGGAAGACGGTCGACCCATGCACATTGAACGGTGCCGCGGCGGCGGATCCTTCGCCGATGCTGACGTCCTTGCCGGCCGCCATCATCAGCTCAGCTAACGTGCGAATCACCGGCAGTTTGGTAGTCGCATGCGGTAGCGGCGAGACCAGATTCGGCTTCACAGAATGCGTTCCCTGCCCCGGGTCACTCCAAATCCCACCGAGTAGCTCGATGGCATGCCGGACGGCATAATCGATCTTGCCGTCCGAAATCCTGACGATGCTCACGACCGGCTTCGGCGTTGCAGCGTCCAGGCTGGTGAGTGCGCCACCGGTTAGCGCCGCCAACACACTTCGGCGGGTCGGCTGTGTAAACATCAGCGGAGTCCTCCGCTACGAGAATACGCCGAAACACCCTGGCTTGTTCCGGATAAATTAGTCCGAATCCATGCTCAGACGTCTCGCCGGCTTCGATCCCCGAACCAGGCACCTGGACTCTGCTGCTGACGGGTCTCTTCGGCATGTGCGGCATCGCCGCCCGCCGCCGGGTCCTTCCCCTTCCCCTCCCACCCTGTACGATGGTCTGTGCCCATGAAAACCTTACGCGCGTTCACGGTTGCTCTGTTCGGGTGCCTCCTAGTTTCCGGTCAGGTGCCGCCGAAACAACGGATGGTGGTGGTGATCAGTCTGGATGGCTTCCCTGCCTATGATCTCGACGATCCGAAATTGCCGATTCCTACGCTGCGGAGGTTAATGCAGAACGGCGTGTCGGCGCGCATGACGCCCATCAATCCGACGGTGACCTGGCCGAATCACACCAGCCTCGTGACAGGCGTTCGCGCCGACCAGCACGGTCTGCTGGTGAATGGTGCGCTGGTCCCGACCGGCGCCTGGCCACCGATGAAAGTGGACCCGATGATGGACAAGACGAAGATGGTCCACGTGCCGACGATATACGACGCTGCGCACGAGGCCGGGCTCACGACGGCGCAGGTGGACTGGGTGGCGATCAACAACGCACCGACCATCACGTGGGCGTTTCGCGAGTGGGCTTCGGCCGATGGTCCGCTGGAGCGGGAGATGATCGCGAAGGGCGTCATCACGGCCGAGGACGTCGAGAACTTCACCAAATCCAACATTCTGTTTCGCGACCAGATCTGGGCGAAAGCCGCGGCGTACCTGATCCGGGAACATAAGCCGAATCTGCTGTTGTTGCACTTCCTTTCGCTCGACTCGGTGCACCATGCCTATGGGCCGAAGACACTGGCGGCCACAGCGGCCATTGCCTTCCTGGACTCGCGAGTCGAAGAAGTTGTGGATGCGGTACGAAGTGCGGGGATCGAGGATCGGACCACGTTCTTCATCGTGTCCGATCACGGTTTCAAGGCGTTCTCGAAACAGATTCGCCCGGCGGTGGCACTGGCAGACGCGGGCTTGGCCGGCAAAGCGTACGTCTTGCCCGAAGGCGGAAGCGCGATCGTGTATGTGGACCCGGCGCTGGTGCCCAAAGTGAGAGCGGCGTTAGAGGGTGTTGAAGGCATCGATCGGGTCATCGGGGAGGATGGTTACACGGCGATGGGGTTGCCTTCGCCCGACCGCGACCCGCAGATGGGACAAATGCTTCTCACCGCGAAGACCGGCTACTCCTTCTCGGGTGCGACCGGCGGTCCGGTGACAGCGGCCGTTCCGCAGACGGGCGGGAGTCACGGCTATCCGGCCAGCGATCCGGACATGGAAGCCATCTTCATTGCGAGCGGATACGGCATTCGCAAGGGGGCGAAGTTGGACCGGGTGGCCAACACGGACGTGGCGCCGACCATTGCGGGGTTGTTGGGGGTGCAACTGCCGTCGGCCAAGGGCAGTCCAATTCCGATATTGACACACTGATCCTCCGTGGGACATACTATGTCAAGATGTGACCTAGTATGCCAAAAATCTCCAAGAATGCCGTTGACCGGTTGCTGCCGCTCTCTCTGCCAATGTTCCACATGCTGCTGGAACTCACCGACGGCGAGCGCCATGGTTATGCTCTGAAGCGCGCGATCCTGGCTCGAACCAACGGGAAACTGAATCTGGGCTCGGGCGCGCTCTATGGGTCCATCAACAAACTGCTGCAGGAGGGCCTGATTGAGGAATCGGAGGAGCGCCCCGATCCGCACCTGGATGACGAACGGCGCCGGTATTACCGCATTACGACGCTCGGGCACAAAGTGGTGGAAGCCGAAGCAGTCCGGCTGCGGGATCTGGTGGCGCTGGCCGCGTCGCGAATCAACCTGCCGGAACCCATTTGAGGTGGCGCATGTCACAGGTACCCAGATTCTACCGCTGGCTTCTCGGTCTGTATCCGGCGGGCTTTCGCGAAGAATATCAAACGCCGATGGAACAGCAGTTCCACGACGACTATGCGGATGCGGCCGGCAGCTTCCAGCGAGCCGGGGTCTGGCTGCGGGCGATCGCGGATATCGTTGTGTCGGCGCCCCAGCAACTGATGCGAGAACTGTGGCAGGACTTGCGGTACTCAGTCCGCTTGTATCGCCACCGCGCCGGCACGGCTCTGTTTGCCATCGTTGCGCTAAGCCTGGCCATCGGCGCCAGCACCGCCATCTTCAGCGTGCTGAATGCGTTGTTGCTGCGTGGACTTCCGTTCTCGAATCCCGACGAACTGGTGCGGGTGTGGAACCCGCCCACCGGAGTGCAACAGGGGCGCGCGGCATTCGAGGATTGGTATCGGCACCATCTTTACCTGGCAGGTGCAGCCGCGTGTTCGCCGTCGGAGATGAATCTCTCCGGGCGACGCACGGCCCTGCGCGTCCAGGTGGCAGAGACGACGGCGAATTTCTTCGATCTGCTGGGCACACGGGTCGTGCTCGGCCGGACGTTTGCGGCGGGTGAGGAAGTGCCCGGCCGGTCCGATGTCGCGGTGATCAGCCATGCGCTGTGGCAGCAGTGGTTCGGCGGCGACCTAAACGCCATCGGCGCAACCCTGCGGCTCGACGGCACGGCCATCACGGTGGTTGGCATCGCGCCGCCTCAGTTCGATTATCCGGGCAAGACAAGCATTTGGACTCCCTCGATTTTCGGCTACGAGATGAAGCCCAAGCGCGGAGCTTTTGTGGTGAACACCATCGGCCGGTTGAAGCCGGGCGTGAGCCTGGGACAAGTCCGGTCCCTGACCACCGCCGCCGTGACCAACGGCGTGCGGCTCACCTCCATCCGCGATGAGTTAGCCGGATCCATTCGCGAGGCGACGTGGGTGCTGGCGGCCCTCATCTTGGTGCTGCTGGGCGCCGCGTGCGTGAACGTCGCGCAACTGCTGCTGTCGCGAACCACCGAACGGCGGCGCGAACTGGCAGTGAGAAGCGCGTTGGGCGCCAGCCGCGCGAGGATGATTCAGCAACTCGTCACCGAAGCCACTGCCCTTACTTCCATCGCAGCAGCGCTTGGGCTGTTAGTAGCGCACTGGGCAGCGCAATTGGCTGCAACCGTTGCGCCGGCTCCGCTGGCCAGTCAGGATTACACGATTCTCGATTGGCGCGTCGTCGCGTTTGCAGCGGCATTGATGCTGAGCACTGGACTGGTGTTCGGCGTCGTACCGGCATGGTTCACCGCGAGAGGCGACGCAGCGAATCGCATCCTGCGGACCAGCGGAGGACCCGAATCGAGCACACGACGGATGCGCTCGATCTCGCTGGGAGCGCAGGCTGCGCTGGCGTTCGTATTGTTGACCAGCACCTTCACTTTGGGACGGGCATTCCTGAAGCTGCTCCACACCGATTTGGGATTGCGGCCGGCGAATGTCGCTACGTTGAGCGTCTCGCTCCAGGGTTCGAAATATCGCAGCGGGACCTCCGAGTGGCAGTATTACTCGGAAGCTATCAGCCGGGTTCGAACCGTTCCCGGCGTTGAATCGGCGGGCGCCGTGAGTTATCTCCCTCTCGCGAATAATCTCTACATGATGTTCGCGTTCAAACTCGATTCGGGCCAGCCGGTTTCGCATGTGGTGGTCAATTCGGTTACGCCGGACTACTTCCGGTCGATGGGCACCCGCATCGTTTCGGGGCGGGATTTCCGGCCTGGTGAAACGGACGGCGTTGTGATTGTGAACGATGCCTTCGCCGAAGCGAGCGGACTGGGGAACGCCATTGTGGGCCGCCGCATCCTGACGCCGTGGAACGGGCCGCCGAATGTGGTTGCCGGAATCGCCGAGACCACGCGGTTCGGCGGGCCGGCCTACGCCGGAACGCCGCAAATTTACTGGCCTGTTCAGCAGGAGCCCCCGGCCGCATTGACAGTAGTGGCCAAGACGCGAGGCGACGCGGCGAAACTCCTGCCCGCGGTACGGCAGGCGGTGCAAGGCGTGGATCGCGACGTGCCAGTCTACGACGCGAAAACCCTGAACCAACGTTTGGCCGAGACGCTGGCGCGTCCGAAGTTCTACACCACGGCGATCCTATTCCTCACCGCCGGCGCGCTCTTGCTAGCGGCCGTCGGCATCTACGGCAGCGCGGCTTATTCGGTTGCACAAAGGAAAGCCGAAATCGGTCTGCGAATGGCTTTGGGCGCATCGTACTCGCGGATTCGATGGATGGTGGTGAACGAGAGCGTAGTGCCGATCGCCTGCGGCATCGTCATCGGATTGGCCGGTTCGCTCGAGGCGGGCGCCTATCTCGAACACCTGGTGGTGGGAGCGCAGGCCCTGGATCTCACCATGGCGACTTCCGCAGCGGGCTTGCTGTTGGCAGGCGGCGCCGTCACAGCGTGGTTTGCGACGATGCGCGTTCTCGCCATCGCTCCCGCCGATGCGCTGCGGGCCGAATAACCACGCTATACTGCGAGTTTCGTGCTCCGAATCTACAGCGTTGCGCTAGGATTGTGCCTTCTGTCCGGGTGCGCCAGCCTGCCCGAATTCTATGCGCCTCCGCCACAACGGCAACCCGTTGAGCGCGAGTTGCTGGTGATCGACCAACCGCTACTCGATATGGGGAATCCTACCGTCGAGCGCTATTTCGTTTCCGATATCGATCGCGGACCGCAAATGGCTTCGTGGCGCTGGACCGGCCGGCATCCCATGGTGCGGATCCCGCTAAAGAGCACTGAAAATTTCCGGTATCTAATGGAGTTTGCCGTCGCGGATTCTACCTTCAAAGACACTGGACCTTTGACCATCACTTACAAGGTAAATGGCCACGTGCTCGACAGGGTGCGTTACGACACGTCCGGTCGCAGGACTTACGAGAAGCCGGTGCCTGCGACTCTACTAAATCCGATGAGCGATAACATCCTCTCAGCGGAGTTAGACAAGACCTGGCGCTCGCCCACCGACGGCCACGAACTCGGCATCATTCTTATTCGGTTTGGACTCGCGCAATAGATGCTGGTTCCACTCTCCATTCTGTTCGGGGCGCTGCTCACCGTCGTGACCGCGTTCGCCATTGGGCGAACCATCCTCCGGCGAACGTGCGTTGAGCTATATCGCGGCGAAGAGGATGCCTTGGCCTTCGTGCTGGGATCGGCCGTCTTGAGTGGACTGGTGTTCGCGATCAGCGCGCTGGGGATTGCGCGCCGCGGAGTGTTTCTCGCCATTGCCGCCGCCGCGATTCTGGTGGCCGTCCGCCGCGGTGCACATCGAAATGTACGGCCGCGGTTCAAACCGTTGCCGCGGTTCTGGCGCAATCTCTTCTTCGCGGGATTCACAGTCTTCACGGTCCTGTACTTCTTCAGTGCGATGGCGCCGGAGTTCAGCCCCGACGGTGTTTCGTATCACTTGAGCTTTGTCGCCCGTTACGCCCGCGAGCATGGATTCGTCCGTATACCGTGGAACCTGTACGCGCAGTTATCGCAGGGAATCGAACTGCTGTACCTGATGGCGTTTCTGTTCGGAAAGCACTCCGCAGCGGCGCTGGTGCATTACTCGTTCTTGCTCGCGTTGGTTCTGGCTGTCGTGAGTTATGGCCGCCGGATCGGGTATCCAGTTGCCGGGCTCGCAGCAGGACTACTGGTGTATGCGAGCCCGGTGGTGGGGATCGATGGTACGTCGGCCTATATCGATGTCGCGGTAGCTTGCATTCTATTCGCGGTGTTTTACTTCGTGCAGTTATGGGATGCACAGCGATCGACGGGGCTGCTGATGATCGCCGGACTGCTGGCCGGATTCGCGTATGCCGCGAAGTACACTGCGATTCTCGCGCTGCCATACGCGGCGGTGTACGTGTTCTGGCGGACCCGCAAGATTGTGCCGGTGGCGCTGGTGACGGCTTGTGCGCTGGTGCTGATCGCGCCGTGGGTCATCAAGGATGTGGTGTGGGCGGGGAATCCGGTAGCACCCATGTTCAACCGCTGGTTCCCAAACCCGTGGGTCCACATTTCGTTCGAGCACGGGTGGACGCAATCGCTCGCGCTCTACGATCTTCCGAGCCGGATCGCGATCCCGATGGAAGCGGCGGTGCGCGGAGGCAAGTTGGGGGGGCTACTGGGGCCGATATTCCTGCTGATTCCGCTCGGGCTGTTCGCATTGCGGATCCAGGAAGGACGGCGGATTCTCGCCGCCGCGGCGCTGTTCACGCTGCCCTACTTCGCCAATATCGGGACACGATTCCTGATCCCAGCCCTGCCGTTCTATGCATTGTCACTGGCGCTGGTGCTGACCGAGATGCGGTTGATCCTGGCGACTGTCGTGATTGCGCACTGCATCCTTTCGTGGCCAAGCGTCGCACGAACGTATGCGTCAGGGAGCGCGTGGAGGCTCGGCCGGGTTCCCGCAAAACAGGCGCTGCGAATTGAATCGGAGCAATCGTGGCTGGGGCGCAAACAACCCGATTACGCGATCGCGCGACTGTTCGAGGAGAAGACTCCGGCGGGTTCGCGCATCCTCGCGATGAACGGAACACCGGAAGCGTATACGAATCGAACGGTGCTGGTTCGCTTCCAGTCGGGTGAAGGCGAGACGATGGGCGACATCTTCTTCGCTGCGTTCGCACCGGATTTTCAGCCGCGATGTGCGGAGCGCTTTCAGTTTGCGCCGCGAGAGGTTCGGAAGATCCGCGCCGTCGAGACGGGGCCGGGCGTCGCCGGCCTTCATTGGAGTATCCATGAGTTCCGTGTTTATCAGGGCCGCAGTGAACTCGCGCGGCGCCCCGAGTGGCGGCTAACAGCGCAGCCGAACCCATGGGAGGCTCAACTCGCGTTCGACAATAGTCCAGTGACACGTTGGCAGTCGTGGCAACCGTTCGAGCCTGGGATGTTCGTAGAGGTGGACTTCGGGCGGTTACGGACGATCGACGCCGTGCAACTCGAAGGACCCACGGACTGCAGCGCGCATTCGCTGCGGCTGGACGGGCTAACGGCCGACGGAAAGTGGACGACGCTCGATCCGCAGCGCGACATATCGCCGCTTGATCCATCGCCGTTCATGGGGAAAGCCGCGATGCGTGAGTTGAAGCAGCGCGGTATCGATTATTTGTTTCTCCGCGACACGGATTTCGGAGCGGCGGATGTGATTGAGAATCCCGAAGCGTGGGGCTTGAGCCTGGCGGGACAGGCGAGTGGCGGGCGGCTCTATCGAATCGACGCCGGTTATCCACGGCTCGAGACAGGAGAACATGCGATTCTTTCTCGGCCTTGACGGGGGCCAATCCAGCACCACCGCGCTCATCGGCGACGGGTCGGGCGGCGTGGTGGGTTTTGGGCGTGGCGGTCCGTGCAATCACGTGTCGGACGGCGAGCGTCGTGCGAAGTTTCTGCGCGTGGTCGGCGAGTGCATCGATAAAGCTTGCCGGCAAGCGGGCGTTCCGGGCCGCGATTTCGAATCAGTGTGCCTGGGGTTCAGCGGAGGAGCCCAAGATAAGGCGGCGTTGGTGCCCGAATTGTTGTCGGCGGCGCATCTGCTGGTGAGTCACGATGCGCTGATCGCCTATGTGGGCGCGTGCGGCGGTGAACCCGGCGTAGTTGCGATTGCGGGGACAGGGTCGATTGCGTTCGGCCGCGGCGCCGATGGCCGTGAGGCTCGCGCCGGCGGGTGGGGCTATGTCTTCGGGGATGAGGGCGGCGCGTTCGATATCGTTCGACAGGCCCTGCGGGCTGCGCTGCGGTTCGAAGAGGGTTGGGGTGCTGCGACAAGTCTGCGCGACCGTTTGCTGGCGGCCGCCGAGGGCGCCAGCGCCAACGAATTGCTGCACCGGCTCTACACGCCTGAGTGGCCGCGGTCGCGAGTGGCGACCTTGTCGAAGATCGTGAACGACGCGGCGATCAAAGGCGATACGGTGGCGGCGAACATTCTCGACGACGCAGGCGCCGCACTCGCCAAGATTGCGATGGCGGTGCGCGGGCAACTGTTCGCAGAAGGAGAGTCGTGCCGGGTGTCGTATGTCGGCGGCGTGTTCCGCTCCGCACGGGTACTTGCCAGGTTTCGCGAGGAGTTTGCGGGCGGCGTGACCGCGCCGGAGTACGGACCCGCGGCGGGCGCTCTGATCGAAGCGTATCGCATTGCCGGAATGAGGCCGCAGTTAACGAATCTGCCGGAGTTTGAGAAATGACAAAAGTAATCTGGATTGTTTTGGCGATGTGCGGATGTGTTGCGGCGGCCGAGCCCGACTGGACTGCCGTGCAGGATCACGCGCTGGGATTGCTGCAGCAGTACGTTCGCATTCGCAGCGTGAATCCTCCCGCGGATACTCGTGCCGCGGCGGCGTTGCTCCAGGCGGAGTTGGAGCGGAATGGCTTGCATCCGAAGCTGTACACCAGCGGTCCGGATGGACAGACGAACCTGGTGGTGCGGCTGCCGAGGCGCGATCGCACGAAGAAGGCGCTGCTGCTGTTGAACCATCTTGACGTCGTGCCCGTGGATGCGAAGGCATGGGATGTGGACCCATTCGGGGCGGTGATCAAGGACGGCTACATCTGGGGCCGCGGGACTCTGGATATGAAGGGCATCGGCGTACAGCAGTTGACTGCCCTGATCGAGTTGAAGAAATCGGGCATAGTGCCGGCGCGCGACATTGTGATGCTTTCTACCGCCGACGAGGAGAGCGCCGGTGTGCATGGGATCCAGTGGATGCTGGCGAATCATCCCGACGAGATCGACTGCGAGTATGTGCTGGACGAAGGCGGATTGGGCACTCGCGATCTGCTGGCACCCCGCAAACTCGTGTTCGGCGTCTCGGTCGGCGAGAAGCAGGTGCTGTGGCTGCGAGTACGGGCGCATGGTGTCGCAGGTCATGGATCGCAGCCGATTCCGAATAATGCGAATCTGATTCTGCTGGATGCGCTCCGGAAGGCCCTCGATCTGCCGCCGGGGTCGCGACCGAACCCGGTGATCGAGCAGATGCGCGCCGCGATCGGTGAATTTGCGCCGAACAAGTTCACGTCGGCGATCCAGCGAAATACGATGTCGCTGACGACGCTGTCGTCGGGGGTAGGGTCGCCCGCGAAGGTCAACGTGATTCCGTCGACGGCGGAGGCAACACTCGATTGCAGACTGCTGCCGGGAGAAAATCCGGCGGAGTTTATCTCGGGCATCAAGGCCAGAATCAACGATCCGCACGTCACCATCGAAATGATCAACACTCCCGTTGATGCAGGCGCGAGCCGTAGCGACACTCCGGTCTTCGCGGCCATCCGAAAGGCGATTCTGGCACACCACCCCGGTGCAATCGTCACGCCGATGTTCGTGCCGTTCGGGACCGATTCCGTGTACTTGCGCAAGCGAGGTGTGATCGCATATGGTCTCACGCCGATGGTGCTCGATGCAGCCACAGCGGCGACGATGCACAGCGATCGCGAGCGGATTCCGGTGGCGGAGTTTCGCACGGGCATTCGGATCTTCTACGACGCTCTTCGCTCGGAGTTTTGAGTTATGGATGTGGAGGCGCCAAAGCCGGAGTATAGCGACGACGGCGTAGATCTATCGCTGATCCGGTGGTTCGTTTCGCTCACGCCCGCTCAGCGATTGCAGGTATTCGACGATCACACGCGCGACCTCGAGACGCTTCCGGATCGAAATGCGGACCAGTAGCCCCGCCACGGCTCTCCGCGCACTCTGCCGGCACGGGATTGAATTTGTCCTTGTGGGAGGATTAGCGGCCTTTCTCGACGGAGCGCCGGTGCACACATACGACATTGACATTGTTCATTGCCGCGTCCCGGCCAACATTGACCGTCTCCTGGCGTTTCTCGAATCCATTGACTCATTTTTTCGCATTCAGCCCGAACGCAAAATCAGGCCGAACCGTTCGCATCTCGCCGGCGGCGGCCATCTGAACCTGGTAACTTCCTACGGTCCGATAGACGTTCTTGGCACCATCGGCAAGAACCTCGACTACGACGCTCTGCTAGCGCACTCGCGGTTACTCGACATCGGCGATGGCCTGCGGGTTCGGGTGCTCGATCTCGAGACGATCATTGCCATCAAGGAAGAACTCGGGACGGAGAAGGATCTTGCCGTGCTACCCGTCCTTCGGCGCGCGCTCGAGGAATCGAGGAAACAAGGGGGGAACTGACTTACCTCGCCTGGAGTCAATACCAGCATGCCGGCGGCCGTCCGGAAGGCGATTCTGGCCCGACACCCGGTGCAATCGTCACGCCGATGGTGCTGGACGCAGCCACGGCGGCGACCATGCATAGCGATCGCGAGCGGATTCCAGTGGCGGAGTTTCGCACAGGCATTCGGATCTTCTACTACGCTCTTCGCTCGGAGTTTTGACCACGGCGCGGGAACTGACTTACCTCCGCTGGAGTCAATACCAGCATGCTCGAACTGCGCCGGGTTACTAAGTCGTATTCCGCCATACCGGTTGTACACGAAGTCAGTTTCATAGCTCCCGCCGGCGAGGTTACCGGATACCTCGGACCGAACGGATCCGGGAAATCGACCACCATGAAAATGATCACCGGTCTGATTGACCCGACCGATGGCGAAATCCTATTCGGCGGCATACCGATCCGGCGCGATCCAATCGCTCACAAGCAACGGCTCGGCTATGTGCCGGAAGAGCCTCACCTATATCCGCATCTGACTGCTTTGGAATACCTGGAGATGGTAGGACAGTTACGCGGACTTTCCGACAGGACGATCGCTGAGAAATCCAACGGGCTGCTGCAATTATTCTCACTGTATTCGGACCGGCACGTGCCGCTGTCGTCTCACTCCAAAGGAATTCGGCAGAAGGTGCTATTAGCCGCCGCGTTGATGCACAACCCGGAACTGGTTCTTCTCGATGAGCCGTTCTCCGGCCTCGACGTAAGTGCGGCGTTGATCCTGCGCGACCTGATCCAGGCGCTCGCGGCCCGAGGCAAGGTGGTCCTGTTCAGTTCTCACGAGTTGGATACTGTGGAACGAGTCTGCACGCGTGTGGTGATTCTGCACAAAGGACGCATCGTCGCGAACGATTCGATCCGGCAGTTGCAAACTCTCATGTCACTCTCTTCGCTCGAGGGCATCTTCTCTCAGCTCGCGCTCGAACAGGATACAGCGCATATTACTCGCGACATCCTGCAACTGGTGGAGTTATGATCCCCGAGCGGCGGCAATTCCAAATCCTGCGCCGGCTGTTCCTATCCCGGATGATCGATCTGGACATCCTGGCGGGACGCGGCGAACCGCAGAAGCTGTTGGTCCAGATAGCTTCGATGCTGGCTGCGCTGAGCCTGGTGCTCGCGCTGTATGCGGTCCCGAAGTACGCGATTACGAAATTGAAACCGCATGCGTTACTGGTGGCCGCATGGGGCGATCAGGAGTTCTTCATCGCGACCACGATGGCCGTAGTAGGACTATTCACGGTGCTCTGCTGGGACACCATCTTCCCGCAGAAACGCGATGTGCTGGTGCTGTTCCCGCTACCGGTGCGACAGCGCGTGATGGCAGCGGCGAAGATGGCCGCGGTGGGCAGCGCGCTGGGTGTCAGCATTGTAGCCACCAACGTATTTCTGGGCTGCAGCTATCCACTGTTGGTGGTCCCCCCGGATGCCGGACCGCTGGGATTCGTGCGATCCCTGGCCGCCTTGTGGATCACGATGATCTGTGCCGGAGCGTTCATGTTTTGCACCTTGCTCGCGATTCAGGGCGTCGCGAGTCAACTGCTGAGTTATCGCCTGTACGCTCGGGCGTCGAGTTATCTCCAGTTTGCCGCCTTTTTCGCCATTCTCGCGATCTATTTTCTAACTCCGCCCCTCGGGACACTTCAGGGTTTGACAGCTCCCGGCAACCAGACTCTGCTCCAGTGGCTGCCGTCGTTCTGGTTCCTCGGCCTGTTCCAACAATTGAACGGTCCCGTGGAGCCCATCTTCGCGGGCCTCGCGCGACAGGCGCTCGCCAAACTCGGCATCGCCGCCGTTGTCGCATTCGGCACCTACGCGTGGGCGCTACAGCGGAATGCCCGCAAGATCGTCGAGCAGCCCGACATCGCACCGTCGGACCGCTCCCGCCAAGCCGCCGCCGTCTTCTCAAGGATGCTCCAGCGACTCATCCCGACGCCCTACCAACGCGCCATCGTTCTGTTTACTGCGCGCACCATCGCTCGCAGCCGTCAACATCGTCTGCTGCTGGCTGCGTATCTGGGCGTCGCATTCGCCATCTCGCTCGCCTATTCGAAGGATCTGCTGTACCATCGCGCTGCGGACGCATGGCGGCACCCCAATGTTCCGTTACTCGTCGTTGGCGCGGTCTCGCTATTCCTGCCGATTGCGGGCGTGCGCGCACTGTTCGCAATGCCCATCGCGCTGAAGTCGAACTGGATTTTCCAAATCACCGCAGTCCAGAGCCCAGCGGATTACTTCCGAGCCGTTCGGAAGGTCTCATCGTCGTGGTCGCGGTGCCGGTTTGGATCGCGGCATCGGCTCTGTACTTCTCCATCTGGCCATTCCGTGATGCAGCGATGCATATGGCGTTCCTGATCGTCACGGGCTTACTCGTTGTGGATATTTCGATGCACCGGTTCCACAAAATTCCGTTCACGTGCTCCTATTTGCCCGGCAAATCGAATCTGAATGTGCGACTCGGCGTGTATGCCATTCTGTTCACGTCGTGCACCGATTTCGGAGTGCGCCTGGAACTGATTTCCGCTCTCGATGGTCCGGGTTGGCCGCAGCATTTGGGAGCATGCCGGCAGCGCAAACAGTACCGCCGCCACCACGGATATTCCGGCGGCAAACAGCCAAACGGGCGCCGTAACCCCGATCCAGTCCGCTCGCGGAATCTGCCCCGCTGCGACTTTGCGGATCACTTGCTCCATCCAGATCGACGCCAACAGTCCCACCGCTCCGCCCGCGCCTGCCACCAGGAATCCCTCGGTCATCACCTGCCGGATCAAGTGAGCCGGCCTCGCACCCAGCGCTTCGCGAATCCGCAACTCCTGACGGCGCTCCAGCAGGCGCGCCAGAAACATGTGAGCCAGATTCGCACACGCCATGAGCAGCACCAGTGCCACTGCGGCCCAGGCCAGCAGCAGCGACGGCCTCACTGCGCCCGTCGTCTCCTCGGCCAGCGAAATGACATACGCGCCCACGGTTTCATTCGTATCCGGATGATCCTGGGACAACCGTCGCGCGATGGTCTGCATTTCAATTTGCGCCTGCCCGGGTTCGACGCCAGGCTTCAATCGCGCGACGACCTCGAGCGAATGATATTTTCCGCGGTGCTGCAGTTCCGGTTCGATGAGAGACAGTGGGATCCATAGGTCCGCCCACTCGGGAAACGTCTGCCGCTGCGGCAGGATCCCGATGACACGGATAGAATCGGCGCCCAACCGGATCTGTCTGCCGGCGATGGCCGGATCCGCTCCGAACTTCCGGCGCCAGAGAGCCTCACTCAGTACGGCGACTCGCTGCGCGGTTGCATCTTCGGAGCTGTCGAAAACACGCCCCAGCAGGGGCCGGATTCCCATTGTCGAAAACAGGTCGCTACCGGCCATGGTGGCATGCAGGACCCTCGGGTTCGCCCTGCCCGAACAACGTCACTGTTCATCGCCGAGAGGGTGTACGCTGCCATGGCTTCAAAGCTGCGCGACTGACTCCGCCAGTAGCGAAAGTCACCCACGGCAACCTGTAGCCGCGGAAGAGCCGGATGTGTCTCCCAGATCCGCACCAGCCGCCCGGGATCGCGAAACGGCAACGGCCGGATCAGCACCGCGTAGATGACACCGAACAGCGAGGTATTGGCGCCGACTCCCAGCGCAACCGTCAGAATCGCTGCGATGGCAAACACGGGCCTTCGCCGGAGAGACCGAATGGCGAATCGCATTCTTCCAGGATAGGCGCTGAACGGAGGAGTTAGAAGCGGAATGGGGCAGGTAGGCGGAGTGGCCGAAACCACTCCGCCCTGCTAGGAGGAACTACGGGATGCGGGTTACGACGAGCCGTACATCGATGGTGCCCGTGGACACATTGCCACGTGCGTCAGTTACGGTCACGTCGAAGAAGTAATCGCCATACAGGTTGCCGAGATAGACGATCGGTGTCGGCGTATTCCCACCGGAGATGGCGGCGCGGCCTTCACGCGAGGTCCAGAAGTACTTCAGAGGACCAAATCCGCCCGGACTGCTGGACTGCGAAGCATCCAAAGTTACCGTGCGAACCAAGGTCTCCATCACCGGTCCACCGGCGATCACCACCGTCGGCGGAGGTGTTGGCGGCGGAGGCGGAGGCGGCGGAGTCGGTTGCGTCACCTTTACCGTCAGGCTCTTCGTATCCTGCGACCGCGTACCAACCGCGGTACAGGTGTAAGTGGTATCCACCTTCGGATTCACCACTACCGAGCCATTGGCGGCCAGCGGTCCGGCACCAGCAATGGTCACGCTGGTTGCGTTCTCCGTCGTGCAAGTAAGCAGGACGTTCTGGCCGGGTGCCGGCGACACCGGCGGATTCGCCGTGAAGCTGATGATCCTGGCACCGGGAGCGACACTCACAGTCGCCGTGGCGCTGACCGAACCCTGTTTGTTAGTCGCGGTCAGGGTATAAGTCGTGGTCTGCGTGGGAGACACGTCCTTAGTACCAGTAGGTTGCACTGTACCGACCACAGGACTGATAGTTACCTGGTCGGCGTTCTCCACCTGCCAAACCAGCGTGGAGCTTTCGCCGGTGACGATCGAACTCGGCGTCGCGGTAAATCGGATGATGCGAGGTCCAACCAGATTCACCGTCACCGTCGCCTGACACATTGCGGTCTGACCGCCCGCGCCCGTTGCCGTGATGGTGTAAGTGGTGGTAGCGGCCGGCATTGCCACGAAGCTACTGCTGCCGATATTCGACACAGTGGGGTTGACGCTAACTGAGGTAGCGTTCTCTGCGTTGAAGTAAACCGTCGCTGCTTCACCGGAGGCGATGTTGGTCGGCATCGCGTAGCACCCGGTGATGCGGGTTTGTACAGTCTCCACTACCACGGTGGCAGTGGCGTTCGCCTCGCTGATGGCGTTCTTCGCAGTCAGCTTATAGGTGGTAGTTGTGCGCGGAGATACCGAAGCGTTGCCGCCCGTAACCGACACGCTGCCAATCTCCGAAATGGTGACGTCGGTGGCGTTGCGCACTTGCCAGGAAAGCTGCGAGGCTTGACCTGCCTGAATGGTAGGCGGATTCGCGCTGAAGAATACGATCTGGACACGATCCTCAGACCGTGTGCTGACCCGGGCGCGAGCCGCGGCAGTGAGACCCGATTCGTTCTTTACGGTCAGCCGGAACGTGTACGATTCGCCCACCGCGGCGGTGAACGTGGCCACCGCTTGATTGGCACCCGACAGCGCTACCGAGTTACCCGTCTCCTGAGTCCACTGGTAAGTCAGTTTCTCGCCGTTGGGGTCGTAGGATCCCGATCCGTTGAGCGTGACCGCACCAGCCGGAATTCCGATTTGATCCGGACCGGCGTCGGCCACCGGAGGCGCTGCACCGCTGCGAATGCGGCGCGTCAGCACTTCATACCGGACGCGCGGAACGTCCACTGGAACCGGCTGATCGACGCCACGGAATTCCTTCGGACGCAGGAAGTTTCCGAACTGCACGCCGAATACTGCCCGGCCCCAATTGTTGCGTTCGAGCATTGTCTCGTTGACGCCGCCCTCCACTGTAAAGGCAATGCGATCGCCCACTGGGAATACGAAACGCAGCGTGCCGCCAGGGCGGTCTGCATGCGCGCGACTCCGCAGATAACCGATATTGCCTTCCAGGTAGTTGTTGCCCCACAATCCCACCGTGCCGCTGATGCCGGCCTGATCCACCACGCTCAGGTAGCGCTCGGAGAACAGGTTCGGTGTAATGGCACAGGTTCCGGGCGCGGCACCCACGCAGGTATCCACTAGCTGCCCATTCACGATTCCGGAATTGCTGCGGTTGAGGGTCGCATTGTCGAGGAACGCCTTCGTGCCGAACACGCCGACGCGGCCCAGCGGGAAGATGTAATCCAATGTAAGTGCCGCCTGGCCCAGCGTGCCGCCGCTCTCGTTGCCGCGAAGATTCACGTGCTTGAAACTCGAGAACAGTCCACCCTGGAAATTACCGAGGCGGTTCACCAATCCGATGTCGAACTGGCCTTCGCGCGCATCGCGGAAGTAGAAGTATTCGCCTTGTGCCTGCAGGGCGAAATGCTCCTTAAATGGCGCGAAGTAACGCGCTCTTCCGGTGAAGGTCACATGTCGATAACTGTCGGCGCCGACGTTGATGCCCAGCAGTGAGAAGCGCGGGTCGCGGTTGTGGGCAATCTGTTGATCCACCACCTTCGCGGTCTGCGCCTCGGTCAGAGGCTTCGGAGCGCCATTCAGTTGGTCCTGTAATGCCTGCTGCTGTCCCTTCAGGTTGTCGACCTCGCGGCGCAACCCGGCGTTCTGATCGGCCATGTCCCGCAGCATTTTCGCGATTTCGTCCAGGCGGTCGAGCCGCTTCAGGATCTCATCGCAGCAGTCCTTCGACATGCCCTGCGGTATGGCTTTGATCGCTTCGGAAATGCCGCCGGCGCTGACGGTGCGCCCCTGTTCATCAAGCACCGTGACGGCCACACGGCGGTTCATCCAGCGGGCGACGTCGGTCTTGCTGTACCGCCTTTTCTCGCCCTGCACACGCGGATCGTTTTCGCCTTTGCTGCTGGTCTCAACCTGGTTGGCTGCCGCCCCATACTTCGACAGGAACTGTTTCACCGTGTCGGCGCGCTGTAATCCCAGGCGCTCATTGTACGGGTCGGTGCCGAGGTGATCCGCGTGTCCCTCCAGCCGGACGCGGTAGCCGGGGTGTGCCTTCAGAAGGTCCGCGAGCCGCAATAGGCTCGGAAAACCGTCCGACAGCACCGCCGAATCGAACTCAAAATTGATCTCCTCCCAATCATCCTTCGATGCTCTTGTATCTAACCCCTGAGCAAAGATACTGACGGTGAAAGCGGAGAAGAGCGTGAACAAAGTTACATATTTTCGCATCTTAAATTTGCACTCCCCTTGCATGCCTGTCGAATTACTTTCACACGACCGACCTTCTGACCCTCCAAAAGCCTCTAAGGTCAGCCATAAACTAGAGTACACTAACCCACTGCATAGACGCGCTTTGTTCCATTTGATTTCGGTCTTCATGAGACAATAAGTGAGTACGGCTCGCCGGGCGGGTAATCGCCGGGTACCAAAAGTACCTGGAGGAAAGTCCGGTCTCCACAGGGCAGCATGCCGGCTAACGGCCGGGGGGGTTCGCTCAAAGCGGATTTCACGGAAAGTGCCACAGAAAAGATACCGCCTCGCAAGAGGTAAGGGTGAAATGGTGCGGTAAGAGCGCACCGCGGCCGAAGTAATTCGCGCCGGCAGGGTAAACCCCATGCGGAGCAAGACCAAATAGGGGAGGAGGAGCTGCCCGCTCCGCTCGACTTCCGGGTAGGTCGCTAGAGCCAGTCAGCGATGGCTGGTCGAGATGAATGATTACCGCCCTCGTTAGAGGGTACAGAAACCGGCTTACAGCCCGGCGAGCCTCTTTGCTGACTGCCGAACGGCATGCGTATCGATTTCCGTCCCTCCGGCATCTGCCTTCCTGACGTCGACCTGTGGCTCGATTCCACCGAGCCTTGCCCGAACTGCTGGATCTCTCATGGGCATAGCGACCACGCCCGCGGCTTGCATGGACATGTCTTCGGGACCGCACCGACGCTCGAGATCTATCGCCTGCGGAATCCGGAGACTGCCGGAGCGAGCCCGGAGTGTACGCCTGTCGAGTACGGCGAACCGTTCGAGTTCGGAGGCGCGCGGTTGACGGCACTCCCGGCCAGCCACATTCTTGGCGCCGCACAGTTGCTCATCGAGTTTGCTGGTGAGCGAACGGTGTACACGGGCGACATCAAGTTGAACGATCCGCTGTGCGGTACTCCGACCATTCTCGCCGCCTGCGACCGTCTCATCATCGAGTCGACATTCGGCCTGCCGATTTATCAATTCCTCGATCGTGAGGAGGCTCGGGACCGCATTGTGGGCTTTGCGCGCGAGACTCTGGACGACGGCATATCGCCGGTGTTCATCGGGTATCCGCTCGGCCGCGGACAGGAGATCGCGCACGTCCTGACCAATGCGGGAATCCCGACCGCGGTGCATGGATCCATCGCGCGCTATATCCCCGTCTACGAGCGCGCTGGCTTTGAATTCCCGGAGTGGATGCCGTATGCGAATCGCGAGACCGCGGGGAAGGCGCTGGTGGTCACTCCGGAATTTCGCAATTACCTGGAGGCGAGCGGCAAAAACATTCGGATCGCTTATGTTTCGGGGTGGGCTGTGCTCGATAACGCCCGCGCGCGCTCCGGCGCCGAGGTGCTGATCCCCTATTCGGACCACGCCGGATTCGACGAACTGACGGCGATTGTCGAAGGCACGGGTGCCCGGCACGTGGACGTGGTCCATGGATATACGGAACCGTTTGCGAAACTGCTGCGCGATCGCGGCGTGGATGCGCGAGCACCGCTGCCGGCGACGGCCCGCGGGTCGGTGGAGCAGCAGGAGGGCTGATGGACACGCTGGCCGAAGTCGCGGAACGCGTTGCGAGCCACTCCAGCCGGCTTCGCAAAATCGCGATTCTGGCCGGTTACTTTCGCGGACTCGACGACGCCGACCTCGACCGCTCCGTCCGATTCCTCAGCGGCGGACCGGCTGCGTATGTGCCCGCCACCGCGACGCTGTTCGGCGATGGCGAGTCGCGGACGTTGTCGATCGGGTGGGCGACTCTGCGGGATTCCGCGCTGCCGGCCATCGGTATCGACGCCGACACGTTTCGGCTGTGCGCGCAGGAGGTGGGCGATCTGGGCGAGGCCATCGGCCTGCTGGTGCGCCGGCGTACCGCTGGCGAACCGCTGACGCTTGCCGCTGCCGAGCAGTTGTACGCGCAGTTGTACCGTGCCCGGCAGACAGCAGGAAAGGTGCGGATCCTCGAGCACGTATTCTCCACATACCGTCCGCTTGCCGTGAAGTATTTCGTGAAGGTCATCGGCGGCAGTTTGCGAATCGGGCTGCAGGCCAAGATGGTGGAAGAAGCGGTGGCGGCGGCAACGGGTGCAGCGTTGGACGAAGTCCGGGCGGCGAACAACAGGCTCGGCAATCTTGCGGTGGTTGCACTCGCGGCGCGGCACGGCCAGTTGCACGAGATTGAAGCCGAGCTGTTTCATCCGATGGACTTCATGCTCGCCAAGCCGCTCGACAGCGCAGCGGACCTCGCCGGCCCCGAGAACTGGATCGTCGAGGATAAGTTCGACGGCATCCGATCGCAGATTCATTTCTCGAACGGCCGCGTCGTCATTTACACGCGCGGCATGGACGAGGTGACGCAAGCATTTCCCGAGATCGAAGGTGCAATGCAGAAGGTGCCGGGATCGGGTGTGATCGATGGCGAGGTGCTGGCGTGGCGGGATGGCCGCGCACTGGCGTTCACGGTGCTGCAGCAGCGTATCGCGCGCAAACGTGTGTCGCGATCGATGATCGAAAGCGTGCCCGCGGCTTTCATGGCGTACGACATCCTGTTGCGCGACGGTGCCATGCTGGTGGACCGGCCCATCGAAGAGCGTCGTGCGATCCTGGAAGACACGTTTCGCGATCAGCCGTTCCCGCTGATGGTCAGCGCCGAATGGGACCCGGTTGACGCGGCCACAATCGATAGCTTGTTTGAGGACGCCCGGATCCGCGGCAATGAAGGCTTGCTGTTGAAGCGCCGTGGGAGCCTGTATGAGCCGGGCAAGCGGAGCGGGGCGTGGTACAAGCTGAAGCGGCCGTACGCGACTCTCGATGTCGTCATCACGGCCGCCGAACAGGGTCATGGAAAGCGCGCCACGATGCTATCCGACTACACCTTCGCCGTGCGGGCCGGCGACACGTTCCTGAATGTCGGCAAGGCCTACTCGGGATTGACGGATCCTGAAATTCGCGAGCTGACCAGAATCCTGCGTTCAGATGCGGTGGGGAAGTTCGGCCGCGTGATCGCTGTGAAGCCGCAGGTCGTGCTGGAAGTCGCGTTTGACGGGATCCAGAAGAGTCCGCGGCACAAGAGCGGATTTGCGCTGCGATTCCCACGCATCGTCCGATGGCGGCAGGATAAGCGGCCGGAGGAAGTTGATGATCTGGAGCGCGTGAAGGCGTTGTACGAATCGTCGATGAATCTCACGGCGCCGCATGAGTAGCGGCGCACTCAGCTAAGTCGAAGCTGCCGCCGGAACCTTTGAGATGAACTCGCCCAGCAGTTCATTCACTTCGTCGGGCCGCTCCTGCTGCACCCAGTGTCCGGCTCCTGGAATCAGTGTTTTCGCGGTGAGATTCGGCATGGTGCTCTCCAGCCGGTCATACGAATCGCGGTACATCTCGACGACGCCGTCCTTCTCGCCGGCAATGAACACCGATGGCTGCCGGACCTGGGCATTCTTGAGAAACGCCAGATCTTCGGAATTCCGGTCCATGTTGCGATACCAGCTCACCGGACCAAAGAAGCCCGACTTGGTGAATTGGGATGTGTAGTACTCCAGATCGCCCGGCGTCAGGAACGATGGCAATTGCGCCGGCACCGGTAAGGAATCGATGAACCGCTCACCGCGGCGGAAGAACGGCCGCCAGCCTTGGTCCCGTCGCGCTTCCCCGGAGGCTGCGAAATACATAGCCAGCAGCGACCTCGACACATTTTCCTGTAACTCCGCCTCGGGTACGTCCGGCTGTTGGAAGTAGAGTTGATAAAACTCCCGATTCTCACCGATTCGCGCGCGGATTCCCTCGGTGGGACGGCGTCCGCCCCACATTCCCGGCGTGTAGGGAACGCCCAACAGTCCAACTCCAGCGAAGAGGTCGGGACGCAGCAGACTGCACGTCCAAGCCACCGGCGCGCCCCAGTCGTGCCCAACGATGATGGCCCGCGATTCGCCGAGATCGTAGATGAGTCCGACCATGTCGCCGGCCAAATGGCACAGCGAGTACGCCTCCACCGACTGCGGTGCATCGGTCTCCCCATACCCGCGCTGATCCGGCGCGATGACGCGGAATCCCCGATCGGCGAGATATCGTAGCTGGTGCCGCCACGAATACCACGACTCTGGGAATCCATGGCAGAGCATCACCAGTGGTCCGCTGCCTGCTTCCACATAGTGAATGCGGATTCCGTTCGCCGATCCAAACCTGTGCTGGAACTCGGGCATGTTATGCACCCCGCGCCGACTGAAGCATCAATGCCACCAGATTCCACGCAACCACGAACGCGAACAGCAGATTGATCCGCGATAGCAGCCGCAACCGCCCCATTCGCCAGCACCACAATCCCAACAGGATCGCAAAAACTTTCACTAACACCAGTCCACTCAGCGGGTCCGGCGCGCGGTCCATGGCGAACCGCACCAAGGGATTCGCCTCCTGGACACCATTGATGAGAAACACAAGCGTCGTCATCAGGTCCAGGAATTGCAAGTACGCGAATTGCGCGAAAAGTTGATTCAACGCTGGTCGCTCTCTATGAATATCCGCCATCTGCTACGGCGAATCTAATGGGAATGCCCTATCAGGTAAATGGTACCCGAGTACCAGCGGCAATGGAAGAGTTGTCAAGAGCGAATCGCTGGGCCGGCAGTTGTTAGCGAGCGATTTGGGTACTGCCCGAACCGGCAGTACTGACTAGAATCGATAGGTCCCAACCAGATACAAGGACGTGTAGCCGCGCCCTGGAGAGGCGTTCTTCAGAAACCCGCCTGGAAACAAATGCCCCACGCCGGCCCCGAACAGAACGCGCTTGCCCGGAGTCCACAGCGCTTCCCCGTCGACTTCCTCACCCACGTGACGGCCCGATCGGCCCAACGGATCGCGCACCAGCAGGACCCCCGGCGCGCTGTACAGCCCATCGCGTGCGCTCGCCAACCACCACGTGTGAAACTTCGCCTGTACCGCGAACTTCGCCTTTGGCCGGACTTCGAATGTCGTGCCCAGGTGCTGGACGTTGCGCCAGCCCACCTGATCGGCGAGCCCGTATTTATCGTGCGGCGTCGGGTAGAGAACGTCGAACGTTCCAAGCCGGCCATCGGCTGGATTGCTGTCGCCGCTGGCATAATCCGATTCCACCCGCAGCTTTGGCGACCATTGTCCCGGCAGCCCCTGCTCGATTCGCCAATGCCCCGCCCATGCAGAGATCGAATCGCCCGCCGAGTCGCCGCGCTGCAGCACCATCTCGGTAACATACGCGAGCCGCGTGGTGATTGAGCCGGAGATTCGAACGCCTGCGATCCGCTCGTCGAGTTTGCCGAAGGATCCCGATTCCGCTCTCACTCGCGGTGCCAGACGCCAGAGAAAGAACGGCTCTACCCGCGCCTTCGGGATCAGCCGCTCGAACGACGACCACACCCCGTGCAGGTTGTTTCCCTGCGTATGATGATTGAACTCGCCGTCCCGCGTCACCACCACTGACGACGTAAAGGCTGTCACGCGTGCGTTGCGCGACCGCAGATCCAAACGAACCGCATCGAATGTGCGCGACGTATTGGCCCAGTTCGACGCACCCACCAGCCGCTCTTCGCCAAAAGCCAACTCCTGCCGACCGACACGCACCGACAACGGCTGCGATTCGCTGCCCAATTGCACGAACGCCTGCCGCAGATCGAACGTGTCCTGATAGGAAGGCGCATTCGGAACACGTTGATTCCATCCGACGCGAGCGTCCTGACCTTCGGCAAACAACGTCAGCCACGGCCGCGGTTGCACCTGAAGATTCAGCCTCAGCCGGTACAGCAGGTATCCGTCATCGGCTCCGTCGCGGAACCCGATATTGTCTTGCCGTTCATAACGCAGCCGGAACTCTCCACCGAAACGAACCCAACCGGGTGTCGTCCGGTTCAGAGGCTCCAGTACGGAGCGATCCGCCCATAGAGGATCCCCGGAAGGATCGGCCGCCAGAACGGTGGTTGTCGAAACCAGCCAGAATACCAGAAAGCAATACGAGGCCCTCATTACTGCAACCATCGAAACAGATTCAGATGGTGCGGCGCATCTAGTACAATTCTCAATCAGATGAAACGAATCCTTACGTTTCTGCTCTGGGCCGTGGTGTCAATCCTGGGAGCGGTATGCCTGGGTGCAATCGCGATCTCGCGCGGTGAACCGATTAACAGCATGTGGCTGGTAGTGGCGGCCGTCTGTACGTATCTCATCGGTTATCGCTTCTACGCGAAATTCATCGCAACCCGCGTGATGATGCTCAACAACGAACGCGCGACTCCCGCCGAGCGGCTTCGCGATGGTCACGATTTTGAGCCCACCAACAAGTGGATCCTGTTCGGTCACCACTTCGCGGCCATCGCCGGGCCTGGGCCGCTGGTGGGGCCAACGCTCGCGGCGCAGTTCGGATATCTGCCCGGAGCCTTGTGGATCATCATCGGTGCGACGCTCGGCGGTGCGGTGCAGGACTTCGTGATTCTGTTCTGCTCCATGCGGCGCGACGGCAAATCGCTCGGGCAGATGGCTCGCGAGGAGATCGGCAAAACCGGCGGCATCACGGCAATTCTCGCAGTGCTGATGATCATGATCATCCTGCTGGCCGTGGTTGCGCTGGTGGTTGTGAACGCACTGAAGGGCAGCCCCTGGGGTACGTTTACCATCGCCGCCACCATGCCGATCGCCGTGTTCATGGGACTCTATCTGCGGTATCTGCGGCCCGGTAAGGTGCTGGAGATTTCGGCCATTGGATTCCTGCTGGTGCTCGGAAGCATCTTCGCCGGCAAGTACGTATCCGAATCCGCCGCTCTGGGGCCGTGGTTCACCTACGGACCGATGGCGCTCTCGGCCGCGATTATCGTCTACGGATTCCTCGCCTCCGCGCTGCCGGTGTGGCTGCTGCTCGCGCCTCGGGATTATCTCAGCACGTTCGTGAAGCTCGGAGTGGTGTTGATGCTCGGCGCCGGGATCCTGTTCGTCCGGCCTCAACTGGAACTGCCCGCCTTCACACGATTCGTCGACGGCACCGGGCCGATTTTCGCGGGCAAGATCTTCCCGTTCTGCTTCATCACCATCGCCTGCGGCGCCATCTCCGGATTCCACGCGCTCATCTCATCCGGAACCACGCCGAAGATGATCTCGCGCGAATGGCACGCCTGGCCCATCGGCTACGGATCCATGCTGCTCGAGAGCTTCGTCGCCATCATGGCGCTGATCGCCGCCTGCGCTCTGCAGCCCGGCGTCTACTTCGCGGTGAATTCGCCCGTCGGAATCGCCGGTGCCACCGCGGCTTCCGCAACAGCCACCATCACCGGTTGGGGATTCCCCGTCACCGCCGATTCCATGCAGCAGCTCGCCACCAGCGTCGGCGAAATCAGTCTCTTCGCACGCACAGGAGGCGCGCCTTCGCTCGCTCTTGGGATGGCGCACATCTTCTCGCGAGTGCTCGGCGGCGGTGCGATTCTCGGCTTCTGGTATCACTTCGCCATCATGTTTGAGGCGCTGTTCATCCTCACCATCATCGACGCGGGCACACGCGTCGGCCGCTTCATGCTGCAGGATCTGGCCGGACATATCTACGCGCCATTGGGACGCATCGGCTGGCGGCCCGGCGTTATCGGCGCGAGCGCGATCATCGTGCTGAGCTGGGGCTACTTCCTGTTGCAGGGGGTTCGTGATCCTCTGGGCGGCATCAATTCACTCTGGCCGCTGTTCGGAATCGCCAATCAACTGCTGGCGGCGATCGCGCTGTGCGTCGCCACGACAATCCTGATCAAGATGCATCGCGCGCGCTACGCCTGGGTGACGCTGGCCCCGCTCGCGTGGCTGCTGATTGTTACCTACACGGCGTCGTGGCAGAAAATCTTTGCGCCCGAACCCAGGATCGGCTTCCTCGCCCAGGCCGATCAACTACAGGCGTCGCTCAGTTCCGCGACGATGACGGCCGCACGCGCCTCCGATATCAACACGCTCATCTTCAACGCACGACTGGATGCTTTCGTCTGCGGCCTCTTCCTGATTATGGTGACCGTCGTAGTGCTCGACTCCGCGCGAGGATGGTTCGCGATTCTACGCGGCACTCGGGATGCCCGCGTCTTCGAAGCTCCCTTCGTGGCCACCCGCCTTAGGGCGGATGAGGTGTAGCAACATGATCGTACAGGTTCTCCGAAATATCGCTTCGATTCTGGCGGGTTTGATGAGAGAATTAGCCGACGAGAATGCGTATCAGCGGCACCTGGAGCGCGCTGGTGCGGTTCACTCAGCCCAGGAGTGGCGGCGGTTCTCGGACTTGCGTCACCAGGCAAAGTACGCTCGTCCCAAGTGTTGTTAAGCCGCCAATCGTTCGAGTATGAGTCTGGAGTATATCGATTGGGATGCCGGTGAGGTGACGGTGATCACCCTGATCGGCCGTATCACGCTCGGCCGGGGCACCGAGTGTCTGCGCGAGGCGCTCCACGACGTACTGGGACGCGGACGCAACCAGATCCTGCTCGATTTCCACGAGGTGTTCTACATCGACTCCAGCGGACTCGGCGAGATGATCGCCTGCCTGAAGCGCGTGAACGGTGCCGGCGGCGCGCTCAAGCTGATGAGATTGAGAACGATTGCCCGCGATCTCATCGCCACCACCCGGCTGTACACCATCTTCGAAGTGTTCGACGCCGAGAAACCGGCGCTCGCCAGTTTCCGCCAACCTGTGCCTCCCGTTCAGGCTACCTGACCGCGCTGGCTGTTATCCTGAGGAAAGTGTCGTCACTCCCGCTAAACTTCCATCTGGAGCACTATGATGGACCGCTCGATCTCCTTCTGGACCTGATCCGGAAGCAGCAGATCGACATCTACGACATCCCGATCGCGACCATCACATCGCAATACCAGGAGTACATGGCGCGCGCGGCCGAGTTGGATGTCGAACTGAGCGCGGACTTCATTTACACGGCGGCGACACTCATCTTCATCAAATCGAAGATGCTGCTTCCGAAGGATCCGCAGTTGCAGGAAATGGATCCCGAGGAGGATCCACGAACCGAGCTGGTCGAAAAACTGCTGGAGCACGAGCGCTTCAAAACGGCTGCCGAGATGCTTCAACAGAAGCGCGTCATCGAGGAGGCGGTCTGGTCGAATCCGCAGATCCAGCAGTTCATCTCCGAGGACGAATCGCCCGGCCTCGCGGTGTCGCTGTTTGATCTGGTCAAGACCTTCCAGCAGATTCTGGAACGGGTGAAGGACCGCCCGATCTACGAGATCGGCAAAGAAGACGTCAGCGTTCCCGATATGATTCAGTATCTCGGGAAACTGCTGAAGCAAAAACGGAAGGGGCCCATCTCGGCGACACGGTTGTTTGAAGAACAGCGCAGCCGCCGGGGGATGATCTGCCTGTTTCTGGCGATTTTGGAACTAGTGAAGCGGCAGGCCGTCCAACTGACGCAGGCCGACGCATTTGGAGACATCGGAATCGCTGCCGGCGAGAAACTCGACGAGGCGTTCGGATCCGACGAACAGATGAGCGCCATCGAAGAGCAGTATAACTGAGGCAACAGCATGAGCAAATTAGATAGCGTACGGCGGATCAAATCCGATCCGGCCGAAGCCGCAAAAGCAGTAAACCCGCGTGATCTGGCCGATGTTGAACCGGAGGATAAGGGGTCCGGTGAGTGAGGAACTAACGGGAGACGAGTTGGCACAGGCGGCACCGGCCGAGAAGTCACAGGCCGAGGAGTCGCAGGCCGAGGAAGCGCAGACCGAGGAGGCGCAGACCGAGGAGTCGCAGGCCGAGGAGGCACAGACCGAGGAGGCGCAGGCAGCCGAGGTAGCACCGGGCGAGGAAGCTCCCGAACTTGAAATACCCTCGGCGACCGGTGAGCCGAATCCACCCGATACGGAACCGCTGGACGCCGAAGAGTATGCAATTACCATCGAGTCCGTTGACACGGAACGTGCCCGGATCAAAGCCATCATCGAAGCGGTGATCTATATAACCGACGAGCCGCTATCCACCCAACAGATCGCGGGCGCGCTGAACCAGCCAATCGCTACGATCAACGGCATCCTGGACGAGCTTACGGCCGACTACTCAGCCGCGGATCGGGGACTGAATATCCGGGAGGTCGCCGGCGGTTTCAAAATGGGGACCAAGCCCGAGCACCACGAGGAGATCCGGGCGTTCGTCAAGAATCTGAAGCCGCCGTTGAAGCTGTCGCTTGCAGCGTTGGAGACACTGGCCGTAATCGCTTACAAGCAGCCCATCACGGCGCCCGAAATCATGGATATTCGCGGAGTGCAGGGCGCGGGCGTTCTGAAGACTCTGCTCGACCGGAAACTCATCGCGACGGCCGGACGCAAGAACGTCATCGGCAAGCCGATTCTGTACAAGACCACCCGCGAGTTCCTGCTGCAGTTTGGTTTGAAGGACCTGACCGAACTCCCGACGCTCAAGGAGTTTGAGGAACTGGGGCGGTTGGCGTTGTCGGACGAGGAGGCGAGCGCTGGCTCGCCGGATGCAGTTGTTGAATCGACGCCCGCCAGCGAGCCCGAGCCCGAGCCGCCGGTGGAAGAACCGCCGCCTGACGAACCGCCCGTCGAGGATCCATCACCGGAGACGCCGCCGGTGGAGGAGCCCGGCGAACCCGATTCGCCTGAAAGAACAGAGCCCGCCAATGGCTGAAGAACGCCTGCAGAAGATACTCTCGCGCGCCGGCATCGTGAGCCGCCGAAAAGCCGAGGAGTACATCGTCGCGGGCCGGGTCCGCGTCAACGGCCAGGTGATCACCGAACTCGGCGCGAAAGCCGACATCGACCACGATCACATCAAAGTCGACGGCAAACTAGTCCGGCCCGCCAAACACAAGGTCTACCTGATGGTCAACAAGCCGAAAGCTGTAATGACCACCATGGACGATCCCGAGGGGCGCCCGACGGTCACCTCCCTGCTCCGTGGAGTTCGCGACCGAGTCTATCCTGTCGGCCGTCTCGATTACCAGAGTGAGGGTTTGCTCCTTCTCACCAACGATGGCGATTTCGCCAATGCCATTACCGCCGCCCGGAATCACGTCGAGAAGATCTATGTGGTGAAGGTAACCAGAGCCCTTACCGAACAGCAGGAACAGCAGTTCCGCGATGGTGTCGTCATCGACGGCCGCCGCACCGCGCCCGCGGGCCTCAAACTCATCAAGCCGGCCGAGAATCCGTGGTACGAAGTCCGGCTCATTGAGGGTCGCAGCAACCAGATCCGGCTGATGTTTAAACATTTCGGATTGCTGGTCGAAAAACTCCGACGCGTTAAGATCGCGTTTCTCAAGCTCGATGTACCTCCCGGCGAGTTCCGGCACCTGACTCCCGAAGAAGTCGACCGATTCCGGCGATTGCTCAAACTATCTAAACCCGAGTAATTGCTCACCTGCGAACACGGCCGGCCCACCCGTCCCGTCCGCCACGAAACGGAATCCACCGTTTCGAGTGAATCTTTCGTAATTTGAAACCCATCCGGCCCCTGCACGTTCTAATTCTCTGGGCACTATGGGACGAGAGCAGATTCTACAGAACGTGGGACTCGGCGCAGCCGCAGGTCTGCTCGGCAGCGCCGCGATGCAAGCGGCCCGTACCGCCACCCAGAAGATCGTGCCCGAGGCCAGCATGCCGATGCATGAGGAGCCTGGCGAGTACGTGGCGGACCGGGTAATTCCCCAGGGTGCACGCAAGGCGCTGAAGACAGCAGCCTCCACCCTGCTCGCGTTCGGCTACGGCTCGGCCGGTGCCGCCGTGTACACCGCGGTCCGCGACGAGCCTTCGATTCTGACCGACGGAGCGCTCCTCGGCGTAGGCATCTGGGCTGCTTCATACCTCGGCTGGCTGCCCGTTTCCAAACTCACGACTCCCGTCACGAAGCAGACGCCGGGCCAGGTCACCATGTCGATCTTCCAGCACATTCTGTACGGAGTGGCTACCGTCGGTTCGTATCGTAAGCTGCGCCGCGCGCTGGATTACTGAAACCTGCCGCAAGTGTGCTAAATTGACGGACCATGAGCCCTCTGAGACTGACCCTGGGAATTGTCTGTCTATCCATCGGTGTTGCCGCCCCGCCTGACGGGTCGGCCGTGTACGGCGTTCGTTGCGCGATGTGCCACGAACAGAAGTCCGATCGGATGCCGGCCCGCCAGGATCTTGCCAAACTAACTCCCGAAGAAGTGGTGAAGGCTCTTACCACGGGCGCGATGAAGGCTCAAGGGTCCGCACTGTCGGACGAAGACAAGCGGGCCGTTGCCAGTTATGTGACTGGCAAAGAATTCGGCCATGTTGCCACCATCGCCGAGGCATCGAACAATTGCGCGGACGACGGCGGCGCCATCGATCTGAAATCGCCAGGTTGGAACGGCTGGGGCAACGGAGCCGAGCAACCCCATTATCAGCCGCAGCCCGGTCTAACTGCTGCCGACGTTCCCAAACTGCAGTTGAAATTCGCGTTCGGTTATACGGGAAACATCACCTATGGACAGCCGTCCGTCATCGGAAACCGGCTCTATGTCACCAGCGCGGCGGGCAAAGTCACCGCGTTGAATGCTAAGTCGGGTTGCACGTACTGGAGCTTCGACGCGGGTTCCGGAGTCCGCACCGCAGTTAGCGTCGGCCCCATGCCGAAAGGTGCCTACGCCGCTTACTTTGGTGACGAGAAGACCTACGTCCACGCAGTCGACGCCCGCACCGGGAAAACGATTTGGAAGACACAACTCGACGAGCATCCGCTGGCTCGCATCGCGGGTTCGCCGGTTCTCTACAAAAATCGAATCTACGTGCCCGTCTCGTCGTGGGAAGAAGGTGCCGGCATGAATCCCAAGTACGAATGCTGCAAGTTCCGGGGCAGTATCAACGCCTTGGATGCCACTACGGGCAAATTGCTGTGGAAGACTTACACCATCACCGATCCGCCGAAACCCTTCAAAGTCAACTCCGCCGAAACGCAGATGTACGGCCCGGCTGGAGCGGCAGTCTGGTCGTCACCGACGCTGGACACGAAGCGCAAGGTGTTATATGTCGCCACCGGTAACTCCTACACCGACGTAGAGACCACAACCGCCAACGCGGTGCTCGCAGTCGACATGGAAACCGGCAGCATCAAGTGGGCGAATCAGGTAACTCCCAAGGACAATTACCTGGTCGGTTGCATGAAACCTGGTTTTGGAAATTGCCCGTCGCCGGTCGGACCGGATGTTGATCTCGGCGCGACTCCTATCATTCGTACCCTCGCCAACGGGAAGCAGGTCGTCCTGGCAGGTCAGAAATCTGGAATCCTCTACGCGCTCGATCCCGACCAGCGGGGAAAGATTCTATGGCAGAAGAAACTGGGTGCGGGCAGCCCGTTAGGTGGAATCGAATGGGGATTCGCGGCCGATGCATCTCAGGTCTACGTGGCTATCGCCGACGCCGTCGCACCGCCAGACCAGGCCAAACCCGGACTCACGGCTTTGAAGATTTCGACCGGCGAAGACGTGTGGCACGCGCCATCTCCGAAACCCGAATGTGCCTGGGGTAAGTCGCGATGCGCGGGCGGACAGTCCCAAGCCGTTACCGCCATGCCGGGTGCGGTCTTCTCCGGCGGACTCGACGGACATTTACGCGCTTATTCCACCACCGATGGATCGGTGCTCTGGGACTTCGACACCGGCACCGCGTTCGAGACCGTCAATGGGGTTAGGGCCAACGGCGGATCGCTGGACGCAGGCGGGCCGACAATCGCCAATGGAATGCTCTACGTCAACTCGGGCTATGGCCGTTTCGCCGGTCACTCCGGAAATGTACTCCTCGCTTTCTCTGTGGGTGGCAAATAAATGCCTGGACGAGTTATCGGCGGTGTCGCGGAGTTACAAACGCTGGTGGGCCACGAGGCCGGAGTTAGCGATTGGGTGGAGATCACCCAGGATCGGATCGACCGGTTCGCCGATCTCACAGACGACCACCAGTGGATTCACATCGACGTTGAGCGCGCCGCCCGCGAGTCCCCCTTCGGCACGACTATCGCGCATGGCTTCCTGACCGTGTCGCTGTTAAGCGGCATGATGCACGAAGCCGTAGAGGTGCACGGCGACTTTCCGTTGCGAGTGAATTACGGATTCAACCGGTTGCGCTTCCCCTCGCCCGTCCCGGCCGGGTCGCGAATTCGAGCTCACGTGGCGGTAAACTCGGTCAAAGCCGTGGAGAACGGGTACGAAGTCGCGTGGGGAGTTACCGTCGAGATAGAGAATCAGCCGAAGCCCGCCCTTGCCGCGGAATGGCTCACTCGCATCTACTCGGCATAGGTTACTCCGGCACCAGACCGGCTGCCTTCATCGCCGGCGGGATTTGCGGGTTCCCGAATTGCCGGTACATCGCAAGTGATCTCCCGCCGGCACGAGCGATTCCACCCTGGAGTGGAACACCGCGCCGGCGCCTCGCCTCCTAAAATTCGGATCTTCGCCGAACGTGCCAGGGTTGAGAGATGGCTCGAGAGACGAGGGACCTCCGCGGCCTCACTCAGGCAGTCGCCACCGAACAGCGCTTTCCGTAGTAGACAACCGGACGATTTTCAGTGACCCGAGTAGCAGTAACAACGCCCACCACGACGTGATGATCTCCCGCCGGCGCAAGCGATTCCACCCTGCAGTGGAACACCGCGCTGGCGCCTCCCAGAATCGGAGCACCGCAGTCGTCGTAAGTGTGCGGCACGCTCGAAAAACGATCCGGTCCTCCACTCGCAAACACGTCGATCAGATCGCGCAACTCATCCGAGACCACGTTAATCGCGAACGAGTCGCCGGGTTCGAACGACTCCAGGAACGTCGAGCGGTCACGGATACAGATCAGCACCAGCGGCGGGTCTAGCGAAACCGACGTGAACGAACTGATCGTAATTCCCCATGGCCGCTGATCCCGGAGTCGCCGTGTTGCGATGACGACACCGGTGGGAAACCGGCTGCAGGCCGAGCGAAACTCAGATGTGGTAGCTTGCCGTTGCATTTAATCGATCCGGTAAACGTTAAATCTTCGATAATGCGCGATTCGCCGGCACCGTGAGCTTTCCAAAACAGCCGGCCACGCGGAATTGAGGTCGTAAAGTCGCAATTTGCTAACAGCCAGATACATGGGAGTCGTCCTCGGCTGGTCCATGTACTCGCGCACCTCGGCCGGTGTCCAGTTGATGGCAACAGTCCCCCGGGTGTGGGACGGCCAGTCCACCCGTCCGATCGCGTCGGCGTAACTGTCGCCGTATCTGGCTGTATTATTCACATCCACGAGCGACAGACCGTAGTATTCCGCCGTAAGAGGGTCGCCGATAAAGGTAATCGTGCCCGGATTCGCTTTCTGCTGCTGGTGCAAGAATTGTACCGTGCCCCGGTACTCGTCCTTCCCATACTCATCGACAAAGGCCAACCGGTAGTCTGCCGCAATCCAGATCAGCGCGAGTGCCACCCAGTAGCGCCGTTTTGGAATCGCCGCAATCAGCAGGATCAAGAATAGCGGGAGTAACGCCGCAATGTGCCGGCCCACCAACCTGGAATTCACGATGTACGAAACTGCTACGGCAAACACTATCGATGCGGCCCACGCACACGCGATGGAGGCCGCGCGCCGATCCTTCCAGCGCCAGGCACAACCTGCGACGATGTAGATCCAGCCCGCTAATCCCACCCCCGCCCAAAACACGTGCCTTGACTCCACCGGATCAGCCGTCCTCAATACATCCCGAGGCGGACCCAGACCGCCGAATCCCAGGTGTTCGTACAACCCCGCGACCGCATAGGCAAGCGATGGCGAATCGTTCTGCGATATGTTCCCTACTACAAACGTCGCAACATAATACACCCCCAGCAACGCAAACAACGGCCCGAAAACCAGCATCGGCCGCCACCACTGCCGCCAATCAATCCGCTTTCGATTCAGCCACCCCAACACAACCACGGCCGGCCCAAGGAATCCCGCCAGCATGTGGATCGACATCGTCATCCACAAAAATGTCGGAAATAGCCACGCTGTCCGTCCCTTCCACTCCTCCGGTCCGTACAGATACGTCACCAGACTCCCCACCGTCGCCGCGCTAAAAGCAATCAACATGAAATACGGCCGCGCCTCGTTCACGTGGTACCAGACGAACGGGCACAGAATCACGACGAGCCACGCATACCGCCGGCAGAAAACCGCGCGCGAAGTCAGCGCGATCGCGACAACGAATAACACGATGAATGGAACATTCGACAGCCTTGCCACATACTCGCCCGATCCGAATAAGTGGACCCATCCCCACAGGTAGTAATAGTGCGGCGCCATCTGCCGGTCTGACGAGTCGCCGATCACCAGCGAATTCGCCACCGACGCCAGTGTTCGATGACTGGCGATCCAGAGGGAGTAACCCTCGTCGATCCACAGACTGGCGTGGCTGATCGCACCGGCGAGCAGCACACACCCCAACAACACGGCGCACCAGAAGCCCCAATCCGGGCGCTTCCACCCTGCGACCCTGACCACCGGTTCGACAAACCTGTCTGCCGCTGCAGGACGCGGCGTCACAACTGAACGTAGCGAGGATGACACGATCGATGTTTAGTCTAGTCAAAGTCCAGCCATAAGTCACTCAATCAAGCTGGCTACCCCACCCCGAATCAATACTAGTACTCGATTGATCGCAACTAAGTACTAGGAGACTCACTCCGGTAATTGGGTCCATTTACTCATACCCCGGGATTAACGGACGGGTACAATGTCGGAGTCGGACCGCCAATGGCACCAGTCACAGCCAAACAGACTCATCCACCAGGACTCGAACTAGTCGAACGCCCGTGCTGCCTCTGTGGAAGCCGTTCCAGCCTCGCCGCCGGCGTTGGCGAAGACTTCGAGTATCGCACCAGTGAGGATATTTTCACCGCGAAGTTCTGCGAGGAATGCGGACTGGTCTACCTGAGCCCGCGTCCCGCCGTCTCGGAACTGGATCGAATCTACCCTTCCACTTACCACGCGTATCAATTTACCGAAGAGGAATTCGGCTTCGTTCACCGCGTCCGCTCGAAACTCGAAGCGCGCCGGTTGATGAGTTACTGTCGCGGTCTCCCGGCGAACGCCCGCATCCTCGACGTCGGTTGCGGCGACGGCTTTCACTTGAAACTACTGGCCTCGGCAGGCCCCAAGACCTGGACGTTAGAGGGTGTCGATACCAGCGACCGCGCCGTCAATGCAGCCCGGCGCGCAGGCCTCAGGGTGCATCACGGAACCGTCGAGACCGTCGCACTGCAGACCGAGTCCTACGATCTCGCCCTGCTCATCGCGACCATCGAACATGTCGACGACCCCGTCCGTGTGCTCACTGCTGTCACCAGGTTACTTCGGCCCGGCGGCCGCGTACTCATCGTGACGGACAACACCGGCACTCTCGATTTCCGGATCTTCGGAAAACGGCATTGGGGCGGCTATCACTTTCCTCGCCATTTCAACTTGTGCAATCGCCGCTCCCTCAGCATCCTGTCGCGGCAGGCCGGCCTCGAGGTCGATCAACTCACCACCTCGCTCAGTCCGGTCAATTGGGTCTACTCGATTCGCAATTCGCTCGTCGACCGCTCGGCACCCTCGTGGCTCGTCGAGCAATTCAGTCTCAAAGCGCCGCTCGCGCTCGCCGTCTTCACAATCGTCGACGCGATCTTCTGCGCGTTCGGCCGCGGCGCGCTTCTCCGCCTCGTCGCCAGGAAACCACAATGAATCCATCGCTCCCGGTAGCCATCATCGGCGGCGGCTTGGCCGGACTCACGGCTGCCTCCGTCCTTCGCCAGCGGCAAATCCCCGTCGTGCTCTTTGAAGCCGGCCCGCAACTCGCCGGAATGGCTCAATCCTATGCCGACGGTAACGGTTTTAGCTACGACTTCGGCGCTCACTTCATCACCAATCGCCTGGCCGCCGCCGTGGGTGTGTCGAACCTCTGCCGCGACGTTCGTTATTACGGCGAATCGGTGTACCTGAACCGTAGCGTCTACGATTATCCATTCGGACTCATGCGTGTGCCGCGATTCCTCGTGAGCGGGGTCGCCGCCAAACTCACAGGATCCCAATCGCCCGCCTCCGCCGCCGATTGGTTCCGCCAGCAGTTCGGCCGCGCGCTTGCCGACGAAGTCGCTCTGCCGCTCCTCGAAGCCTGGTCCGGCGCACCCGCTCATGAACTCGCTCCGGCCGTCGGCGGCAAACTCAAAAACTCCATCGGCTACACGCTCTACCTGCGCCTCGCCTCCCGCCTCCAGCGCCGAGCCATCTCCATCGGATACAGCCATGAAATGCCGGAGAACCCTTCCGTCTGGCACGTCTACCCCGAAGGCGGCGTCGCCACCGTGTGCCATAAACTCGCCGAACCCGTCAGCGACTCCATCAGCCTCGAATCCCGCGTCGAGCGGATCTACGTCGATCGCGATCAGGTCCGCGGCATCCGCGTGAACGGCCGCGATCGCGATGTATCGGCCGTCATCAGCACGGCTCCGGCCAATATCCTCGCGAAGATCGTCTCCGGCACCAGCGCCCTCGACGGACTCCGCGCCTTCCGCTATCGTCCGATGGTGTTCGTGAACCTGCTGCTCAACGGCCGCGGCTACCTTCCCGACACCGTCCTGTGGACCCCCGGCCCGCAGTTCCCATTCTTCCGGCTGACCGAAACCATGCTGTCCATGCCGTGGCTCGCCCCCGACGGCAAGACCATCCTCACCGCCGACATCGGCTGCGAATCCGGCGATACTATCTGGAACACACCGGACGATCAGTTGGCCGCGCTGTGCCTCGACGCACTGGAGCCCATCGCGCCCGGCGTCCGCCGCGCCTTCATCGGATCTCGCGTCCTGCGGACCCCGATCGCCTACCCTGTCTACTTGAACGCCTATGAGCAGCGCCGCCAGGAATTCGAGCGCGGCACCGGAGTCCAGGGACTCTGGAGCATCGGTCGCAACGGCGAGTTCGCCCACATCCTCATGGAAGATATCTACTGGCGCACCGTCCGCAAGATGGACGACGTCGCCGAGTACACCCGCACCTCCTCGGAGTCCCGGATCGCTACGGCTAGCTGATCGCGCGGTGCGACCATACGGCGACGGCCCTGACGCGGAGGTCCTTTGTGGATCAGTTGGCGCATGCGGCGACGATAGAGCCAAACCGATTGCCGGGTCGTGGGAGATTCACGAAAAGAAAGGCGCTTGAGGGTTCGAGGCCGACATTCTGCATTGTTTGGTCGGTTCGCTTCGACAATGCTTCGCGCAAGGCGTCTTCCTCGCCGTTGTATCGCCCGCTCTCGATGGATTGGCGGACAAAGGCTTTCTGATCGTCTGGGAGATGTACTTCCATCGCCTTCAACGCTCTCCTGAGTGCCTCTTTCCAGCGTAAAGGGTTCAGGCTCGTCATCAGCGAAGCACGCGAAGGACTCTTCGTCAGTTGACCCTTACCGCTTCGCCTCCGAAATCGTAATGTTGCGGTACTTCATCCCGCCGGTGTGGTCGCCCTGAATATACAAGGGACCCGGCTCTGCTTCGTGACTGTCGAGGGCACCGCCCGTAATACCGGGGATCAAGGCATTCTTGATGATCGTAATGCCGTCGCGCACCACGGTCACCGTCCGGCCGACCAAGATCACGTCGAAGCTTTCCCACTGACCGGGCTTCCTCGGCACTTTCGCCGCGGCCGCCAGGAATCCGTAGATCGATCCCATGTCGTGATACTTATCGTTCACGCCCGGCTTTTCGTACGCCACCTGGATCTCGTAGCGGCCTCGCAGGTACACGCCGCTATTGCCGCCATCGGGGCAGTTGTACTCGATGTGGAGTTTGAAATCCTGGAATTTGCGCTTGGTCCGGATGTTCGCGCCGGCCTTCTGATTCACCAGTTCGCCATTCTGCGCCACGTAATGATTCTCGGCCGGATTATCAGCCTCCCAGCCGGTCAGGTCCTTGCCGTCGAACAGCGGCTCGGGAGGACCCCACGACTGCGGCGGTGCCCGGTTCAGCAACGGTTGGGGAACTCCCGTGATTTCGCCCATCACCCCGTCCGACCGCATCTGCCGGCCGGTCAGTTGGTCGCCATTGATCGTGAACTCCCACTTCACCGGTATCTCTTTGCCGAACCATTCCATCGTGGAGAATGTCAGCTTGGAACCCTCGAGCTTCACGTTGGTTGCCGGATGCACGCTCGCTACACGGCCCACCAGGCGCACCTTCGGCGCCGGCAGCGCGGGCGTGAACTGTATCCACGATGGGTAGGTCTCGGTGGGAGTCTTGACGGTCAGATCCCACCGTCCCGAGAACGGCCGCGGAGAGGCAATCCCCGCAGCCGCGAACAACAACACCATCCACAAATGTTTCATCGGCTTGTCAGGAGGCCTTCACCGGAACGGTGGCCTTCGTATTCCCCCATTCGATATCCAACGTGGCACTGGAGCCGCTGCCGTCGAGGTTGATCTTCAACTCCTCCACGGGCGAACTCAGCTTGGTGGTAGCCATCTTCACACGCCCCAGATCCTGAGGCTTGTTGTATTCGGTGCCCCACTGGTGAGTCTGCTTGTTGACCACCAGCATCCACGCACTCGCGTCGGCGGCGATGTAGAGCGTGTAGACGCCTTTCGGCACTTTCAGATTGCCGATCATCAGATCGGTATCGGTGGTCAGGGTCGTGGCGGCGTCGGCGCCCAATCGCCATACCTGGCCGTACGGCACGAGTCCACCTTCCACCTTGCGCCCGCGGACCGACGGCGCGTTATATTCGATGGTCACCGAATGACCGTTGAGGGTCGCACTGGTCGACATCGGCGGACTTTTCGCGTTGTCGGTGTGCTGGCGATTGCCGGTGTCGGCGGCAAACATCACCATACTCGCAAGCGCAAATACGGAACAAAGTATTGTCTTCATAAATCTTCTCCTCTGGTAACGCAGGTTAGCATGCACTATGGATAGACGGGGGTGACAGCCATTCCGTCTTTGAGGTTTCGATCGGTGGGAAGCGCGACGCTATCCCCTTCGTTGACTCCGCTGAGAACCTGGCTGCGGACGACGCTTGCAACGCCCAATTGAACATCGTGCCATTGAATCCTGCGGGCGTTCAGCACAAATACGCCCGTACGTCCGCCCTCGCGCCGAAGCGCCGCATTCGGGATGGTCACGGCGTTCTTCACCACCTTCGAGCGGATCTCGACATTGACGTTCGTGCCGGGAAGCAGGTTCAAGTCCGGATTCTCAATCACGCAACTCACCTCGCCCACTTGCCGCGTTCCAAGCGCGACCACTTGCGATGCTTTGCGCTCCACGGCGCCCGTCCAGACCCGGCCCGGCATCGCATCCCACGTGATGGTGGCCGGCATCCCGGGCTCCACACGTCCTAAGTCCGGCTCATCCACGTACACGATAATGCGAACGGTCTGGAGTTGTCCGATGTTCGCCACTAGGTCGCCTGGATTGACGAACGACCCGCTTCGCAAGTCGAACTGGTACACGGTGCCGCCGATGGGAGCGCGAACGCTGGTCATGCCGATTCGTTCGCGTGCCGCCGTGACCGCGGCCTGCGCCTCGCGCAACCGGGCGTCGGCCGCGCTGAGATCCGGCTGGCTGACCTGGGCGGTCTTGCGCTGCTGGAGCGATTGGATTTGCAGCCTCGCGCGCTCGACGCGGTCGCGAGCGGCCGTCACTTCCTGGCCGGTAGCCGCATTCTTCGCCTTCAGCCGCTCCGTTGTTTCGAACTCGCGCTGAGCCTCGGTGAGTTCCTGACGTGCGGCATCGAGGCTCCCGTTGATGGAGGCAACTTCAGCGGAACGCCCGCCTTGCTGCAGAGTCTGCAGTTCGGCCTGCGCCGCCGCTACCCGGGCCTGAGCCGCCGCGAGATCCGAATTGAGCGTCGCCGTGTCCAACTGCACCAGGGGCGCGCCCTTCTTCACTTGCTGGCCCCTCTGGACGTAAGTTCGCTCGACGGCACCAGCCACCTCGGCGCGCGCCGCGGCCCACAGGAGAGGTTCCACCTTGCCGTTCGTGGTCAATGCGCTGACGATGGTTTCGCGGGCCGCTTTGGCGAACGGCACATCGGGAGGCGCGTTCTTGCGCATCACCAGAAAGTACAGGATGGCCGCGGCCACGATGGCAATCAGAATCAGAGACAGCCGTCTCAATGCTTCCGCCTCGCACAGTGGTCGAACAGCAGTTGCCATTCGGAGCGCTGGATTTCCAAAGCGGCTGCTTCGGAAGCCGATGCGGGTTGCTGCCGCGCCCGCTCGCAGAACAGGATGAACCCGAACGGATCCCACTTGACCGACGGGCGAAACTCCGCATCGGGGTAGCGTTTCACGATTCGAACGCTCTCGTCCACCAGTTCGGGATAAATCGGATGAGTGCCGACGCGGCGGAACCAGTAGGCAGAATTGCCGGAATCGGGTTCCTGACGGTGCACAATCGCGTGCCAGAAACTCCCGTTTTCGCTCGAATCGTCCTGCGCAATTTGATGAGCCTCTTCAAAACACGAGAAATACAGCCATAGTCCGGCTGTTGCGGCGTTCGGGGAGGCCGCGTCAGGAAATAGCTCTTTCGGTTTCGCGCCGTGCAGACGCCGGCGCGCATCCTCGTTGGGCGGACCGGTCACCAACGGCATCAGCCGGCTCCCGTCACCATCCAGCCCCAGCAGACTGGCCACATCCTCTCCATAAGACGTTGGATCGAAGCGCATTGGTTCCGAATCACCATTGTGCCATGCGGAACTACCCTGTCCTATGCGTAAACTGGAATTATCGACGTGGAGCAGACCCCTAAGACAGCATTGGTGCTCGCGGCCGGCGGCGTGTTCGGCGCCTACCAGGCGGGCGTCTGGAAGGCTCTCTCGGATTCCTTCTTTCCGGATCTGGTGATCGGCGCGTCCATCGGATCCCTGAACGGTTGGATGATCGCGGGCGGCTGTTCGGCCGATGAACTGGTGGAATTGTGGATGACCGCGGGACCACGGCTCCGGATCCGGCCGCGTGTTCCCCGGCATTGGACACACGGAGTTCTGGACTTCAGCGGCGTGGAATCGGCACTGACGGAGTTATACGAAAGGTACACGCCGAGGACCGGGGTCGGCGTGGTAGTCACGGATCTGTTCCGGCTGAAACCGGAGCTGTTTCTGAACGAGGAGATCACGCTACGGCACTTGAAGGCATCGTGTGCGGTGCTCGGGGCCTTCGATTTGCAGCGCCTGGGCGGCAGGACGTATGCCGACGGTGGAATGTGCGGCGCTCTGCCGTTGTGGGCGGCTATTCAATCGGGCGCCACTCGCATTGTCACGGTGAGTCCGCTGCCCGCGCCTCCGTTGCCGCTACGAATCCTGGGGTCGATCACGCACCAGCGCAATGCCCGGGTTCAGGCAGTTGGACCGGTCGAGATCCTGCGGATCGAACCACAGCGGCCGTTGGGTTCGTTCCATCACATGCTGCAGTACCGGCCCGACCGGATTCGGGATTGGATTGAAGCCGGGGAGCGCGACGCCGGGCAAATTAAACATTCCCTTCAGAAATGTTTTGCGCGAGAATAGATGCATTGAAATCCTATGCCTGAATATCGAGTGTTCCGGCTCAAAGAGAATCTGAGAACGCAGTTCCGCTGGGCGCCGCATGTCAGTGGCGTGGCGCAGGTGAAACCGAAGGATTACGAGGAAGCTTTCACCGTTGAAGCGCCGACTCCCTATGCGGCGTGGCACCTGCTGCAGGGAACGGAGAACGAACTTGCCCTCGGCGACGTTTTAAGCATCGACGCGAGAGAACTGCGCATCTTGAAGTACATAGGATTTGAAGAGGCTCACTGGGTGGTACCAGAGACGAAGCCGTACGGAGTTCCGGAAACGGTTGAGTCGCAGGGCGCGCCAGTCGGCTAATATAGAAAACTATGCAGTGTCATCCTCGCGCGGGTGACTGTGTCAACCTGTTCGCCCTCGTGTCGTACATTCCCGGTCCCCTGGGAGTTTTCCTGGACCGGATGCGGCGGGATCTTGTGCATGACTGTGTTGCACAATCCCACGTCACTATACTTCCACCTCGAGTCCTGATTTCCTCGGCCGAGCAGGCCAAGGGGCAATTAGGTGAGGCCCTTCAGGACTTTGCGCCGTTCCACGTGCGGCTGGGCGACATCCAGAAGTTCGATGAGACCTCGGTCATTTACATCGAGATCGGCGCCGGGCGGAACCAGTTGCTGCGGCTTCATGAGACCCTCAACCACGATCACCTGGCGTTCGCCGAGCGGTACGAGTATCACCCGCACCTGACTCTCGCGCAGCGGTTCGATCCGGGTGAACTGGACGCCAAGCTCGATTTGTCGCGACAGTACTGGGAACGTTTCAAAGGCTGCAAAGAGTTCGACGTGGACTGCCTGACATTCGTGCAGAACACGACGAACGACTGCTGGCTGGATCTGGAGGATTTCCGGCTCGGGGAGCCAGTTCTCTCGCTCGCGGGGTGATGCTACTCGAACATTTTCAGCTGCTCTTTGGCTGCTGGTTGCTTGCGCTTCCGACGCAGCGGACTCCCAACCACGCCGAGCACCTGTAGGTGGATGAGCGCGGCCCGGGGCACGAACACGCGCTGGTTCTGGAATCCCGGGTCCGCCGGGGACAGAGTTGGTCCAGCGGGTTCCACCAGCATCAGGTCATTCGGCAGCACACCCTCCAGCGTATCGCCATCGCGGAATTCGAGGCGAACCCAAAGTCCCTCGAGTTTCGGCCGGTTCGAGAAAGCGCGATGTTCTTTCCACACCGTCCCGGTGCTATCGAAATCTCGAACAAAACAGACGGCTTTCAAGTCGCTATAGGGTATCGTGAGGGCACTGCCGGACGCCGTGAGGAGTTCGATTCCCGCCTCCTGCAGAAAGGTCTGCTGGTTCACAAAGCCCTGCACCGGCTCGCGATCGAACCGGACCGCAACGATCTTCTTACTGGTGGACCCCGCCAATTCCGCTCCCGCCACCGGATTTTTGCTGCGACTCCGGCGAGATTCTTCCAAACAATTTCGGGATTATTGTATCATTGGTTCCAATGCGGATCACCGAGGCTTTATCCGTGAGGATAAAGACCTTTCTCGACTTCTGCCGGATCGAGAAGGGCCTCGCGGCGAATTCGATGGATGCCTACCGCCGCGATCTCGAGCGTTGGGCCACCGATTGTGAGCTGCGGCGCATCGGTGGAATCCCCGAGACTGAGCAGGTCCGCACGTATCTGGAGTCGCTGCACCAATCCGGTCTTGCGCCGCGGAGCATCTCGCGCCATACTACGACGATTCGCAATTTCTACCAGTTCCTGCTGCGCGAAGGAGTCATCGATCGGGATCCAACGGAGTTTCTGCCCTTGCCGAAGCAATGGTCGAATCTCCCTAAGTATTTGAGCCTGGAGGAGATCAACTCGATGATCGCGGCCGCCGACACCCGGAAGGCGACCGGACTTCGGGACCGGGCTATGCTGGAGTTGTTGTACGCCTCCGGGCTCCGCGTCTCTGAATTATGTGGCGTGGGTGCGAACGATCTGGAGCCTGATCTGGGCGTCATCCGCGTGACTGGAAAGGGCAACAAACAGCGATTGGTCCCGGTCGGCCAGGAGGCATTGGCCGCGATCGCTGCGTACGCGGGCGATGGACGTCCGCGTCTGCTCAAGGGCCGCGCCAGCCGGTTCCTGTTCGTGACCGCTCGGGGCGGCCGGTTGAATCGGAAGAGCTTCTGGAAGCTATTGATCCAATTGGGCAAGAAGGCCGGTATCACCCGTGGGCTGACGCCTCACGTCATCCGCCACAGCTTCGCCACGCACCTGGTGGAGCGCGGCGCCGATCTGCGCAGCGTCCAGACCATGCTGGGCCACGCCGATATTTCGACCACACAGATCTACACACACGTGGTCCGTTCCCGTTTGCGGGAGGAGTTTGATCGCCATCACCCCCGTGCTTGAACGTTTCGATTAACCCGGCAACGTCCGGGGAAGGCAGAGTGCAATGAGCGACTATTTGTTCATGTTGGAGAACCACCTGAACGCCGCCCAGTCACGCGTCCTGGCGGAAATGCAGGCGGCGGCCGCGGATGCGAATGTCAGCCTGTTTCTGACCGGCGGCGCGATGCGCGACATGCTGGTGGGATTTCCGATCCACGACCTGGATTTCACCGTCGAGGGACCGGTAGCGAAACTGGCGAAGGCGGTGGCGCAGCGGTCCGGAACCGAAATCGTGTCGACGGATGACGTGCGGAAATCGGTGGATCTCCGGTTTCCCGACGGCACTACGGTCGCCCTGGGAATGGCGAAACAGCAGAAGTTCTCGAAGCCGGGGGCGAAACCGGTCGCGCACGCGGCCACGATCCACGACGACCTTCGAGGACGGGATTTCACCATCAATGCCATCGCGTTGTCGCTGAACCGGGCGTCGCGCGGATTGCTGCTGGATCCAACTAACGGATTGGGCGACATCGAGGCCCGCGAGCTACGGGCGGCGTCGAACTACGCGCTGTACGACGATCCTGAACGGATGCTGCGGTTGATCCGGTTCAAGGTGCGGCTGGGGTTCAACATCGCCGAGAGGACGCAGAGCCAATATCAGAATGCGCGCGAGGCGGGATTGGAGTCGAAGATTTCCGGCGAGGCGCTGGGGCGTGAACTGCGGATGATCGCCGAGGAGCCGAACTCGGGCGACATCCTGCGGGCGCTCGAGGAAGAGAAACTTCTGCCGCTGTTCTCGCCGGCGCTGGAGGGTCAGAAGCTCAATCAGCATGGGTTTGCGAAATTGCAGAAGGCATGGCAATTAGTGCCGCCTGGGCCGGAGTTCCATGCCGACAATCTGGCCTTGTTCCTGTACCTGCTGTTTGAGAAACTCACACCGAAGGAGCGCAGCGCTCTCATCAAGACGACCGGCTTGGAGAAGGCGGACCTCGCGGGCTATCAGAAGTTGGAGGCCGCCGCGAAGAAGTTGGAGCGTGAGGTGAAGAGCGCGCGCGTGCAGAAAGCCTCGAAGCTATACACGCTGTTATCGAAGACGCCCGGCGAAGAGATTCTGTTCCTGCTGGTCAAGAGCGCGGAGCGGCTAGTGCAGGACCGGATCAAGAATTACTTGCAGAAGTATCTGCCGGCTGCGCAGGAGATCACGGATCGCGATGTTTCGGCGGTGACGGATGCCGAGCCGGGAACTCCGAAGTTCGCGAAGGCGAAGCAGGCGGTGATTGCGCAGCGGCTGGACTCGCGGCCAAAGAAACCCGCTCCGGTGGAGGAAGCACCTCCGGCCGCGCCGCCGATTGTGACTCCGTCAGCCCGGGGTGCGCGAGGATAAGCGCGGCGGTTAGCCGCTGCCGGCGACGGCGATGCGGAAATCGATCGGGCCGAGCCCGGGTCTGGGCGCGGCACCTTGCACCGCCGATTGTGACTCCGTCTGCCCGGGGTGCGCGGGGATAAGCGCGGCGTTTAGCCGCTGCCGGCGACGGCGATGCGGAAATCGATCGGGCCATCGGAGCCGCGAATGCCCTGCACCGAAATCCGCCATGTCCCCGGCTCCGGGCGCGGCACCTTGAATTCCTGCGGCCGAGTGTGCGCCCCCGAGTATCCCGACTGGTCGCCGTACCAGCCATAGTGCCGCCCGCTCGGGCTCACCAGGTGCAGTTCCAACTCGGATTCCGTGTTGTCCCACTCGATCCGGACGTCGAGTTGCCGCGTCCCGCGACGGACCGGCGTCAAGTCGGTCCACCACTGCGCTACCTGCACCGAGGCCGTCCGCCCGCCGCCGGAACTTCGGGCCGCCACCGCCGCCGTCGCCTGACCGAATCGAAACGGAACGCTCTGGGCCGAAATCGACGGCGACCGCGTTACGTGCGCATGCAAATGCACGCCGCCGCCCGACCCGAGGGTGTAGCCGCTATTCCCTGCCCTGGCCAGCGGTTGCCCGGCCTCGACTCTCTGACCGTCGCGGACCAGAAACGTGCCCGTCGCTAAATGCGCGTAGTGGCTGTACTCGCCGTCGCCGTGGTCGATCGAGATGTAGTTGCCGAAGGAACGCCAGCGCGGTGTCTGACCTAACCGGAGGTCGTGCGTGTGGACGATGCCGCCGCGCATCGCGAAAACCGTCCGGTCCTGCCGGGGGGCAATGTCCCAGGCGTTCGAACTGCGGTTCCAGTGCGAGAACGTACCGTTCGGTCCCTGCGTGATGACCCACGATTCACCAGCCGGCCTCTGATATCCGCCCCGGGTGCTGACCGTGAAACGCGATGGCGCGGAAGTGCCGCCGCTGGAATCGCGAACTACGGCGATGTACTCGCCGGGCGGAAGTACCGAAACGTTCGTCGTCAAAATGCTTTGGGCAACGGAATCGGACAAACCGGCCGCAATGTATTCCCATTGGCCCGAGCCGTTCAGCCGAGCGACATGAACCACATCGCCGGCCCGGAATCCCGAACCGCGGAGTTCCAACTGGCCTCCGTTCGCCTGTACCGATTCGACACGGGGTCCGGCCGCGGCCGTCGCGCCGATCTGAAATGCCTTCCGGGCAACGCCGCGGCCGTCGACTGAAACCTGCACCGTCCAGGTTCCCGGTTTGGAGGCGGGGCCGAGACCTGCAACGGGTAGTTGATTGATGAGGCAAACGGGACCGGGAGGCAGGTTCTCGTAGACTGCTTCGCTCTCGACTTGCTCCGCTGGATCGAGCCATTCGATCCGCAAGCGGTGACCTGCCGCCACTACACGGACGAATACACTCGCGTCATTCGTGCTGAATGAGGACGCGGGAGCCCCGATGGAACACGAGTCCTCGTGGGCCTGTTTGCCGAAGGCCATTGTGACCTCCGCCGCGCGAGCGCCGGACACCAGCGCTGCCGCAGCCGCCAGGATTACTGCACTGCGGTGACTTCGCACGGTTTCCAAACCTGGTTCGTGGCGGCCCGGCGAAGCTTATTCTCGTTCTTGTTCTTGTACATGCGGCGGTCGGCTTCGGCGAGCAGTTCCTCGGCGTCATTGCCGTCGCTGGGAAACAACGCCTGCCCGATACTGATGTCCAGAATTCCGGCTCCGCAGACCTGTTCGCCGATGTCGATGACAGCCTTCCGGAACCGTTCCGCCCTTCTTTCCACGGTATCGTCGGTAAGCCCAGGCAGCACGAGCACAAACTCGTCCCCGCCCATGCGCGCGACGTAGTCGTACTCGCGGCACCCGTCTTTGAGGCCGCGACCGACCAAACGGAGCAGTTTGTTGCCTTCGAGATGTCCGAAGCGGTCGTTCACCTGCTTGAATCCGTCCAGGTCACAGACGAGAACGGACACCGGGTTGTTCATGCGGCGCGCGCGAGCGAGTTCCGCATCGAGGTGAAGGAATAGAGAGCGCGCATTCGGGAGCGAGGTCAGATAGTCGATGGTCGCGGAGTCTTCAGCCTGCCGGTACCGAAGCGCGTTCTCCACCGAGAGCGCCACCTTGGAACTGATGGCTAGCAGGATTCGCAAATGGTCTTTGGAAAAGGAGTCCTTCTCAGCCTGGTACAGCGAGAGTACGCCGACGATACCATTCAGACCCTCGAGCGGCACAGCGAGCGCACTGCGGAGTTTGCTGAACTTACTGGGATCGTTCAGATACCCGGGCTCAACCGACGGGTTGCCGTTGATAATGGGCTTGCGGTTCTCGGCAACCCACCCGGAGAGTCCCTGTCCAACGGGAATTTCAAGCGAAGAAAACAGCCGGAAGTCGTCGCCCGTCACAAACTCAGGCACCAGGATATCGTTCTTCCGGATATAAATAGCCATCGAGTCGCAAGGGATTATGCGCCGCAGGCGGACCGCGAGAACCGATAGGGTCTCGTCGAGGCTGAGCGAGTTGCCGAGGTCCTGCGCCAGTTCGAAGAGGGCTTGGACCTCCTGCCGTGCGGCCGCAATCGACTGCAAAAAGTCGATCTGATTCGCGGTGCCCTGCGATCCCGCGCCGGCTTGTTCGAAACCAGCACCCGGAGCTTCGCCCCGGCTGATTTTTACTTCGGTGGAGAGTTGGACCTTCTGGTGCTTGGCCTGGGCTTTTTTCTCGAGTTCCACGTAGCGCCGCTCGAGGACTTCGACCACGCGTGGGTCGAAACCGCGGCCCGAGTCCTGAGAAACCTTCTTCATCGCCTCGTCCAGGGGCAGCGCGCGGCGGTATTGCCGGTCCGAAGCCAGCGCGTCGAGGCAATCGACGGCTGCGAGGATCCGCGCCCCAATCGGGATCTCTTCTCCCCGGAGCCCCGACGGGTATCCCGATCCGTCCCACTTCTCGTGATGGCTATGCACAATGGGAACAACCGGATAGGGGAACTGGACCCGCTCGAGAATCTCCGCGCCAACGACGGGGTGGATCTTCATCTTCTCGAATTCTTCCGGAGTCAGGCGCCCTGGTTTCGAAATGATATGCTCGGGGACCGCCAGTTTGCCGATATCGTGAAGTAGCGATGCGGCGCGGAGGGCTTCCATGTCGTCCTGCCCGAGTTTCAGTTCTTTGGCGATCTCGATCGCGTACACCTGCACCCGTTCGAGGTGGTCGTGGGTGGTGTGGTCCTTGGCCTCGATGGCGAGGGCCAACGCCTCGATCGTTCGCAGGTGGAGGGCGGCCATCTCCTCGGCGTGCTTTTTCTCGTCTTCGAGGCGGCCGAGGTACACACTGTAGGAACGGTAAATCAGATAGACGACCGGGATCACCAGCAGCGCCGTCTGCCATCCTACGTAGCGGTTTGCGACGCTCATCAGCCAGGCGATCGCCGCGCCGCCCGCGTAGTAAGGAAACGTCCAGAAGTATCCGTCCTGCCAGACACGGATCAGCCGGCGCTTCTCGGTGAGGGCAATCACCAGTGCGACCGGAAAGGTGTTGGTCAGGAAGAAGGTAGTCGCAGCGATGGCGAGGCAGACCGGAAGATCGAGGTGGCGCGCATGGACCGTGGCATAAGTCCAATGAGTGATACCGGTTGCGATCGACACGCTGCCAATACTGAACAGAACCTGAAAGTATCGTGGGTGCTTCTTCGCCCTCCAGAAGCATTGCACCACAGCGATGGTGCTGGCCATCAGGATGGTCTCGGCAGGCGTCAGTTCCACCACGCCGAACAGGATAAACAGGAAGTTGACTGAGAGAGTGGCGGTGGCGCCCGGGATGCTGACTTTCAGACCGGAAGCGAACAAAGCAACGAGAAAGTAGCAGGCGAACCGGATGAGCGATTCCGAGTGCCAGTTAAAGGCCTGCGCTCCAACGAGCAGTAGCCCGAACAGGATCACGACGAAAATGTAGATCCTTGCCGTCCACGTCATGTCGTGTTGTTTCAGCGCCATGCTACTGGTCTTATCGGCACTTGGAACCATTTCCTTCACCGCAGGTCCTGGGTTATGTGAGGTTATGGACATTTTGTCCCTGCGTGTGGCCGGAGGCCGATATCGAACCGATAAGTACTGGCGACTCAAGCAGCTAAGTCCAGTGACAACTTGTCCGATACGCGCTGCTCGAAGTCAAATTCAGGTTTTCTGGGGTCGAGACCGAGCGGTTCTACTAAGGCAAATTGATCCATCTTCCCGTGATGGAATCGCCGATTCGAGCCGATTCGTATATTGACGGGGACATTCTGACCCAATGGCAATGGACCGCGAGCATAGAACGATCCTAGGAATGCCGGCGATCATCGTCAGCCCGGCGATGCAGCAACTGCTGCTGTTCGTGCAGAAGGTGGCGATGACGACGGCGTCTGTGCTGATTCAGGGAGAGAGCGGTTCGGGTAAGGAACTGGTGGCACGTGCGCTTCATTACTACTCCATGCGGTCCAGCAAACCCTGGGTGGATGTGAGTTGCGCGGCGCTCCCTGAACAACTTATCGAGAGTGAGTTGTTCGGCTACGACAAAGGCGCCTTCACCGGGGCCGATTCGAGTAAGTTAGGGCTGTTTGAGATGGCGAACCAGGGAACACTTTTTCTGGATGAAATCGGTGAGCTGGAGCCGAAGATGCAGGTGAAACTGCTTCGCGTTCTGGACGGTGTTCCGTACTACCGCTTGGGAGGAGTAAAGAAGATCGCGGCTGACGTGCGCGTGTTGGCAGCGACGAATCAGGACCTGGAGGCAGCGATCCAGACCGGGCGTTTCCGAAGCGATTTGTATCACCGCCTGGCCCAGATTACGATCCGGGTTCCGCCGCTGCGGGAGCGCGTGGAAGACATACTCCCTCTCGCGGAGTTTTTCGCCGCGCAGCAAAACCCGCGGCTTCGGATCACGAAGGATGCGGTCCAGAAATTGCAGCGGCACACCTGGCCCGGGAACATTCGGGAACTGCGCAACGCGATCATCAAGGCCAGTGTAATGGCTCACGACTCCGAGATCCATGCCGATCATCTACCGGCGCTGGCTGCGCCTGGTGTGGCGGTTAGTCCGGTGGCGCCCGACACCACGACCGTCGATTTGGGGAATCTGGAGAAGCACATGATCTTCAAAGTGCTGTCGGAAACCGGCGGGCATCACCAGCGGACCGCGGACCTGCTGGGCATCTCGCGCAGAACGCTGAGCCGGAAACTGAAGGCTTACGAGGCTGAATCCGAGACCCGCTATGCCGGTTGAGAATCGAAGGGAACCACGGATTTCGGCGGCCGGCAAGGTACGAATCGAGATCGAGGATCCGTTGCGGGAGCAGGTGATCGGCAGGCTGCTGGACCTAAGCCGCAACGGCTTCCGGGCCGTGCACGGGCATGCGTCGTTTCAAAACGGGCAGGTGGTGAGGTTTGAGCACGCCGGTGCCGTGGGAACGGCCCGCGTCATCTGGAACAGGATTACGGACGACCGCGTTGAAACCGGGTTTTTGGTGCTGGCGTAACGTTAACCCATCTGCTATCGTCAATACTTTCTAAGCAATAGCTCTCCTTATCTGTCGATATCGAATACTCTAAGCCGCAACCCTAAATGAGAACCGCGCTCATCCTCGGAGTGACTGCTGCCGCTTCACTCATTACTTCATGTTCCAAGCCGCAATCGATTCAGGCGAAACAGGATTTCAGGCCGGTACAGATTCAGGTGGCCCCGGTGTCAACGCGGGAGATCCGGCGCGTCGTCGAGTCGGTGGGGACTCTTTACCCGTATGACGAGACGGTGATCAGCGCCGAGATCGACGGTCGTGTCGATGACGTGAAGATAGATCTGGGGGACAAGGTCAAGCAGGGCCAGATTCTGGTCCACATCTCGGATGAAGAGCAGCGGTATCTGCTCGCGCAAATGGAGGCGCAACTCCGCCAGGCGCTCGAACGATTGGGCCTGAAGGACGAGAACGACAAGGTCAAGGACATTCGGGAGTCGCCCGAACCGCGGCGGGCCCAGGCCGAGTTGTTCGACGCCGAGCAGCGGTACAAGCGGGTGAAGAACCTGGTGGAACAGGGCATCCTGTCGGCTGCCGATCTCGACCAGGCACAGGCGCGGTTCAAATCGCTGGAGGCAGCCTACGATTCGACGCTGTACCAGACTCGGAATCTGCAGCAAGAAGTGGAGCGCTCGAAAGCGCAACTGGACCTGCAGCGGAAGAAACTGCGCGATACGACGGTCCGCGCGCCGTTCGCCGGGTCAGTGAAGGAACGGCAGGTGAACGTTGGGCAATACGTTCGCGCGAATACTCCGCTGCTGACGCTGGTGAAGACCGACCCGATCCGGCTCCGTATTGAGGTCCCAGAGAGGATGGCGCCCTGGGTTCGCGTGGGCCAGACCGCGCAGGTTTCGCTCGAGGCCTTTGAGAACCGCACATTCAGTGGCCGGATCTGGCGAATTTCGCCGACCGTGGATCAAAGCAAACGCACGTTCATCGTGGAGGCCTTGATCGACAATCCCAGCACCGAACTGAAGGCAGGTTCGTATGCGCGGGCGCGGATTCCCACCGATAAGGTGGAGCGGATCCACCTGATTCCGGTTGCCTCCGTGATCTACCTGTTCGGATCCAACAAAGCGTTTGTGGTGAAGGGTGGGTCGACCATTGAAGCACGCGACCTGAAACTTGGCGATCGCTACGAGCAGAACGTCGAGGTAATCGAAGGCGTCGAGGACGGCGAGCAGGTCGCGACCTCCGCGCTGAGCCGCCTGGACACAGGAACCCGCGTCGAGATTACGACCGGCCGCGCTCCGCACCCTCAGTCCTGACGGCTTCGGTAACGGGTTTGCGAGCGCGCTGCTGCGGGAACGGCGAGACCTTCGCCGAGTAGTCGTAGTACGAATCCGGCATGGCTGTGCCGGGTTGGCTCACATCCATCCGGCGCGGAAACACAGATCCGAACGTGATGAACAGGATGAGCAGACAGTCGGCTACGATCAGGCTTAGCAAAGTCCGCGTGTAGCGGGACATCGGCGGTTTGGCCGCCGATAACACCAGGTTGTTCATCTCCTCACTTTCCTCGCGCATTCTGATGCAATAGGCTTGCCAACTGGGGTGGTCTGGTAGTTTTGGGACGCAACCGGCAGATTCGACGGGGGATTTCGGGGAGAATGACGGAGCCGGCACCCTTGGGACGAACGAAGGATGCCGGTACAGGTCGTAAAAACTGCTAGTTTCGGCTCTGTTGGACTTTCGGAGTTGCCAGGTAGCCGGCGATTTCGTTTTTCTTCACTTCGTTGACAACGATCTCATACGGCTGGCGAGCCTTCGACACGAAGAACTGGACGGGTTCGTTGATGGTCTTGTCCTTCTTCTCCACCTTCTTGTCGTCGACCACCACTTCCACGGTATAGCGGTTGTGCTTCACATCCACTTTTTTGAGAATCATGCCGATATCGCCCACCCGCTTGGCATCCTTGCTCTTCGGCAACCGGAACTCGAAGTAATTTCTCTCGCCTAGCGCCTTGAGCGCGGCGAGTTCCTGCCCGTTGGTAGCGATGAGAGAACCCTGGCCGGTGAGATCGCCGGTGACCCGCTTGAGGTTGGCGACGGTCTTTTCAAGTTCGGACTTAGTGGAGGCGACATCGGTCTTCACGGTCCCGACCTCGCTACTCACCTCACCAATCTTCGTGTTGGCGGTATTGGCGGCGTCCTTTACCTCCGAAATCTGGGCCTTCACGATCTCGTTGCTCTTCTTCTGCTCGGCGGCAAGTTGGGAGGCCAGTTCTTCACTCTTGCGGATCGCATCCTGCTTGGCCTGTCCGGCGGCCATGGTGGCCTGGCGGCGCGCGGCTTCGAGTTGGTCCTTAAGAACCTCGACGTTGTGGCGATGGCTTTGCGAACTGACGTTAGAAGCTTCCTGCACGCGCGCGATTTCTGACGCGAGCGAATCGCGAGTCTTCCCCAGATCCGTCTTGACCGAGTTGAGTTGCACGAACAAGTAAACGTTGGCCGCAATCAGGGCGGCGATCAGACCGAACAGAATGCCAGTCTTCGATCCGCCAGAAGCGCTCTGCGGGGGCGGAGGCGGCGGAGTATACGATGGCTGAGGCGCTGGGTTGATGGAACTCACGAACTTCTCCCTATCCTATTTACTGTACAACGGACGATAACCATGAGATGTGGGCGGAGTGCGACAGGTTCCCGAATTCAGAGTACCGGCTCACTGGCAGCGCGGCGGACCTGAGGAGGGCGCGCGAACTCCAGGACCTCCTGCCGTGGCATGCCGGGCTCGAAGCACCGGCGGCAGCGAGCTTCGTAGGAACCGCCGGCGCCCACCATAATGAGTTCGTTCGACTCCACCAGGCGCTGTGTGTGTTTCGCGGGGTTGCCGCAGCGCATGCAGATGGCGAGGGTCTTGGTGATGGATTCGGCTAGAGCGAGCAGATCGGGAATCGGCGCGAAGGGACGTCCCATGTAGTCGGTATCGAGGCCCGCGATGATCACCTGCTTGCCGCTGTCGGCCAGGCGGCCGGCGACGTCGATGAGTCCAGTGCCGAAGAAGTTCGCTTCGTCGATGCCGACGACCTGGGTACGCATTTCGATGTTCTCGAGAATGCCGGCGGGGGATTGGACGGGCATAGACGGCATGCGGAGGTCGCCGTGGGAGACGATTTCATCGGTCGAGTAGCGGTCGTCGAGCACGGGCTTGAAGACCTGCACGCGCTTTCTTGCGATCAGCGCTCGTCGCAGGCGCCGGATGAGTTCTTCACTCTTGCCGGAGAACATGGGGCCGCAGATAACTTCGATCCAGCCGAGATGCCCCGTGATAATGTCCATGAGGTTTTATTGTACTGCTCGTGGATGGAGTACCATGGCGGGATAATGCGAATCCTGGCGGCGGTGATTCTCGTGATGTTGGCTCCTCTCGGGCGGGCCGCGGATTCCGCGGAGGCTACGGTCCAGAAGGTCTATGACGTGATTTCGGGTCCGGCGGGGACTCGGGATTGGGATACATTCCGGGCGTTGTTTGCCGAGGGGGCGCGGCTGATACCCGTCCGGATGACCGCGGATGGGCCGGTGGCGACGGTGTTGAGCGTCGACGATTATGCCAAGAGGGCCGGGGCGACTTTCGGGAAGACCGCATTCTATGAGTCGGAAGTCAGCCGGCGGGTGGAGATATACGGCGATATTGCGCACGTGTTCAGCACTTACGAATCGCGGCGTGCTCCGGGGGAAAAGCCATTTGCGCGCGGAATCAATAGCTTCCAGTTAGTCCGGCAGGGCGGGGCTTGGAAGGTGATCACGATTTTGTGGGAATCGGAGACCGAGAGCAATCCGATTCCAGCGAAATATCTTCCGTGAGTTAGTGCTTCACGACAGTTAATGTAACTTGGGACGGTTGACTGCTCGAGTGGTGGACGGTGTTGTGCGCCACCACTCCTTCAGCCTCGTCGTAATTATTGCCGCCGGTGTTGAGATTTCGATCGAAGCGAGGGAAATTGCTGCTCGATATTTCGACCCGGATGCGATGGCCGGCGGCGAAGTAGTTACTCGTGTTCATGGGTCCTAGCACGGCCTTATAGGTCTTGCCCTTCTCCAGCCAAGCCAGCGGCTGGTCGTAGCCATTGCGGTAACGGAGTCGCTGGATGGTCTCGTCCAGGTTATACGCAGTCCCATCGGGGTAGACGTCGATGAGTTTCGCGGTGAAGTCGGTGTCCTTGGCGTCCGAGGAGACATACAACGCGACTTCGATGGGCCCGCTGACTTCGAGCCCTTCCTTCAACGGCTCGGAAGAATACACCAGGATGTCTCCTCGGGCCTCCATCTTGCGCTGGTCGAAGGCACCACCGGCGACCGCGTTGCCGGTACAGCAAACGTTGCCCCCGTAAGAGGGGACGGGATTGGCGGGATCGTACACGAAGCTATCGGGTTGATCCTGGGACGGCGGCGACGTGGTGAGCGTGCCGTCGCCGTTGAGGGTGTTGGCTTTGCCGTTACTCGAGAGGTAGAGCGTCATGGGTTGGGCTCCGGCGGGAGGCCAGGTATCCGATGACTGCCACTTATTCAGACCCATCGTGAAGTACCGGACTTTCGGCATTTTCGAGAACGTCGCGTTCTCTTTCCCTTTGAGGAACCGATCGAACCAGCCATAGGTGAGGGCGTCGTAATCGAGATGGGCGTCGCCCATGCTGCGTTCGCCGACGACTGTGTCTTCGGTCGCGCGCTTATAGGCGCAGTGGAGCGTGGGAGCGATGATGGCGTACTGCTGATCGGCGATTTCGGGGCGGGCGGTGCGGCGGACGTAGTTATAGGCCGCGAGATTCGGGCCCACTGACACATCGTACCAGGACATGAACCAGAAGCCAGGAATGTTGATGGGTTTGTCATCGTGCCAGAGTCCTCCGCGGTACCAGGCGGGGTCGTTCGGAGCGCGCTTGATCATCGCTCCGCCGGTGGAGACTTCCATGCGATCGGAGAAGATGCCGTGCGGGCCGCCGACGGCCTGGATGATGTCCTTTTCGGGGAGGTGCCAGAGGGCTTTCGACCAATCGACGGGAGGCATTTGGGGCGCGAGGTCGAACATTTTAGAGGCTTGGACCAGATCCTGCTGCGACGTGTTAGGCGGGAACATGGGGCGGACCTGGTTCTGCTCGCCGTAGAGCCAGGCGATAAAGAGCATCTGGACGGCGCCGCCGCGATACCAGTTACCCTGCTCGAAGTAGGGTGCGACGCGGCCGACACCGGCGCCGAAGCCCTGCGGGATCATGCTGGTGAACGCCGGGTTGCCGAGCCCGGCGACTCCGAGTTGCCATTCGGCGGTCGAGGAGCAACCGATGGTGCCCACTTTGCCGTCGGACCACGGTTGGGACGCGATCCAGGAGATGGCGTCATCACCGTCCGAGAGCGGCGCGCCGAGGATATCATAATTGCCTTCGGAAAAGAAATGGCCGCGCTCATTCATTTCGACAAAGACGTACCCGCGCTTTACGGCTTCTAACTCGGTCTTCATATCTCGCGGCGCGCCGAGGCGGACGTCCCAGTAATTGAAGTTATAGGGCGTGCGGACGAAGATAGCCGGGTATTTTTTCGAGTTATCCTTGGGGCGGTAGACGTCGGTAGCCATGCGCTTTCCATCGCGCATGGGGACCATGACTTTGCGGTCGATTGCGGCGATGGCTGCGAGTTCCTTCTCGGTCTTATTGCGCGCGGCGACGAGTTGGGGATCGGGCGGCGTGCGGGGTTGGGCGTAGGCGCAGGGCAGGAGTGCGGCGATGAAGAACAGGGTCCGAAGTTGGGGCATTGAAATACAATGCTACAACGAGCCGGGCGAGTGGCGGCAATTGACTGCCGAGCCTAGCCCTTGATCATCCACGCAGTCGGGGGGTCGTGGCGTTGCAAGGTGCGGCGAAGCATGTCGGGAGCCGTCTGCGTGGCGAAGCCGCGGACTCGTTCGCGGTCCCCGGGGAAGCGAAAGCGGCGAGCGCGGACCTCGCTGGGGGTGGCGATGCCGATGAACACGGTGCCGACGGGAGTGGCCTAGGTTCCGCCGCAACTGGTGGCGCGGCAGTGGAATTGTGGGGGGTCGTGCGCCACTGTTCGGCGCCCGACGGATCTTTAATTACTGAGCACAACGACGTGTTCGGCGCCGGCGCCCTGTACTGCCTTCAACGGGATGGACCGGTCGAACGTGGCGAGTCTGCCATGGTTGCGGACTGCCAACCCCACCAGGTATGCGTCCGTGATCTTCTGGTGTCCACCGATCATCGACGGCCGGAACAACGAGGGGTCTGCAAGCGAGACCGAGTCGTTCCAAAAGTGATGGTGCGGGGATTTGCAGAATCTTTGGATGTGCTCGGTTATTTCCGCGACCGTGGAGTCGACGGTCGGATAGCGAGGGTTACTGAGCACCCGAATAAAGCCATTGACGGTGATGAGACAAATCGACCACCCGTGCTACCGGTTGCGCCCAAACCATCGATGGGCGTCTTCGTGATGACAGTGCCCAGGGTCGAAAAGCGCGACAAGAACATTCACAGCTAAAGGGCAATACTCAAGACTCTTCTCGCAACTCGTTGGCGAGCCGCAGATCGGCTACCGGAGCCGACGCTTTGGTAGTGAACAGCGGGACTCCGTTGCGCGTTTTCACGGGTGTCAAGTGTGCATATCAGTTAGCTGAAACACAGTTCGTTCGGGCCGCTGAATCGCCGAACGTCCCCATCAGGAAAGTCGGTGACCTGCCGATATGAGTGTTGTGGGAGGAGAACCTTCGCGACCGACTGCCCACCTGGAGGGCAAAGTTTTCGCTATGATCTCGATTCGAAGATATCTGGACCAGGGAGGCAACCCTCGCGCGCCAGAGGAAGCGCCACCAGTGTCCGGGTTGTTCAAGCTGTGCTCGGCCCTGATGGACGAACTCGGCCAGCGAGTCCTGCCGAGGTCCCGATATGAAGCGCTGAGTGAGCGCTTCGCGGAAGTTCGAACAGAAGTATTGCCCGAGTTGACCGAAGAGGACGCGTCCCGCATCGCGGTGAAGTCGTCCTCGATTCTGGCCGACTATGAGCGGCTTAACCAGCAACAGGCAACCTCGACCGCGGTTGAGATGCAGCACATTGTTGGAATGCTGAATCAAGCACTGATGGTCCTCGCCGGTGGCAGCGAGCGATCGGTATCGCGGCTTCAAAGTATCCAATCCGCGCTGGAAAGCGCCTCGCATCTTCAGGACATCGTCGCCTTAAAATCGTCCCTATCCGAAACAATTCGGTTCGTTCGCAACGAAAACCTCCGCGAACAGCAGGCCGCGACATCCGAGAAAGAGCACTTTGAGAAAGATCTTGCTAAGGCGAGGGAATTCCTGGTGGCGAACCGCTCGGGGTTGCTCACACGCGAAGAGGGAATCCGTGCCGTTTCCGGCATGCTGAGCCGCGTTCCCGCGGGGTGTCGAGTCTACGCAATTGCAATGGCCTATGAACGCATGCCGATCGTAGTTCAGCGATATGGGCCGGAGGTGGCCGAGGAGTTGGTCGCGCTGCTCATCAGAGAGCGCCTCTATGTTCTCGCTCCGGGAGCCATAGCGTATCGGTGGAACGTGTCCAACGTGGTTGGTTTCATCACGCAAGAGCAGGATCTGGCAGCCCTGCGCAAGCGTGCAGCCGAGTTGAACCAGGCACAGTTGGTGCACCGGGTATGGCTGGGAAACCGGACCGCCGTGTTGACGATGAAGCCGTCCTATCTTGTCGCCGAAGCTGGCGCACTTGAGCTCCTGGTGGAAGAGGTGGACCGGTTTTCAGGATTCCGGCCTTGAGCGGTACCACGATGGAAGACGCGTGCCAGATTCTGCCCCAGGTGTTACCCCTGTCCGCCGATTGTAGTTTGTGTGAACTGACGATCCATCGCGTAGCGATTATGATCGCCGAACAGCGATCGCCAGACGAAATTCTTGCTGAACTGTGCGCCAGGATGGACACTACGAGCGAGGAGCACCAAGCGGCTTTCTTTGTGCTCCGCGGCGGTGTTTGGATGGCCGGTGCGCGGGGGAGTTTGAAACCGGAGTCGGAGGCGGCGTTTCTTACCATCGACGCCGGGCAACTCAGCGACGAGTTGCTGGCGGCCGGAGCCGAAGACGGACAATGTTTTGAGCATGGCTGGAGCCGGTGTCTGTGTTCGGAAACGGGGGAATTGCTCGGATTGTTCGTATACCTGGCAGGTGGTCCGGCGCAACCGACAGGGGTCCACGCGTTTCGAATCGCTTCGGCTTGCCGTCTTGCCGCGCTGGCTCTGGAGCAGGCGAACTTACTTGAGGAACTCGCGTACCGCGCGGACCACGACCCGATGACGGGGTTGTTCAATCGAACCTATTACGAACGGATCCTGAGTTTGCGCTTGAGGAGCGGCCGAGCGGATAACGATCGGACGGGAGTGCTGTACATCAATCTGGATCGTTTCCGGCTGGTGAACGACGTCATGGGACATTTGGTCGGCAACCAGGTTCTGAAGGAAGTTGGGAAACGGTTTCACGAGTGCATTCGCGCTGGCGACACCATCGCCCGGGTAGGTGGCGATGAGTTTGCGGTGATCGTTCAGTTGAGTGGCGGCGATGAGCAGGCGACGACTATTGCTGAGCACCTTCTGGCTGCACTCACGGCACCGTTATGGGTGAGCGGTCACCTATTGTTCGTCAACGCGAGTATCGGTATTGCATGTTCGGACCGGAACAGCAACGCGGCGTCGCTGGAACGGGAAGCTTACATCGCCCTGTACCAGGCCAAGAAGGCCGGAAAAGCCCGCGCGATGCACTTTCACAAATCGATGGCGTCGACTCCGCCGGAGCGTCTCGAGATGGAGAAGCGGCTGCGATTCGCACTCGAGGGCCGTGAGATGTTGTTGTACTATCAGCCGCAACTCGACTTTGCCACCGGACTGGTGGCCGGAGCGGAGGTTCTGCTGCGCTGGCGCGCGGGCGACCTTGGCATCGTGTCTCCGGCCGCATTCGTGCCGATTTTGGAAGAGACCGGGATGATTGTGGAGTTTGGCCGCTGGGTATTGCGCGAGGCGTGCAGACAAGGGCAGGAGTGGTCCGCTAGAACGGGATTTTTGCCACGGCTCGGCGTCAACGTTTCCGCGCTACAGTTTGGCAGGGAAGACTTCGTCCGGGACGTCGAGTGCGCTCTGGCCGACACCGGGTTTCCGCCCGAACTCCTGGAACTCGAGTTGACCGAAAGCCTGTTCGTCGGGGATTTCGAGAAGGTCTGGAGAGCATTTGAAAAGCTGCAGAAGACGGGAATCACTTTCGCGCTGGACGATTTCGGGACAGGCCAATCGGCTCTGTCCTACCTGCACAAGCTGCCCTTCCAGCGGCTTAAGATCGATCAGTCGTTCATCCGGCCGATCCGGGACGGCGAGGCGTTGCCACCTTTGGTGGACAATATCATTCGCATGGCGGAGGCGCTTTCGATGAGGACGATCGCCGAGGGAGTGGAAACGTCGCATCAGGCGAATTTATTGCGTGCCGCGCGGTGTCACGAAGGTCAGGGCTATCTGTGGGCGAAGCCACTTCCGGCCTCGGAGTATGCTGACTTTTGCGCGCGCGCTTCTACCGCTGCTCCAGGAGGAATCGCCCGGTAATCAGCTACTTCACCATCCACGAGGTGGGCGGCTCGTGACGTTTGAGGGTGCGGCGGAGCATGTCGAGAGCCGTCTGCGTGGCGAAGCCGCGAACTCGTTCACGGTCGCCGGGGAAGCGGAAGCGGCGAGCGCGGACCTCGGTGGGGGTGGCGAGTCCGATGAAGACCGTGCCGACGGGAGTGTCCTCCGTTCCGCCGCCGGGGCCGGCAACTCCGGTCGTCGAGAGCGCATACGTCGCGCCCGTCCGTTCCTTCGCACCGGCAGCCATGGCCTTTGCGACTGCTTCGCTCACGGCGGTTTCGCGGGCGAGCAGATCCGGGTCGACACCGAGCATCGAAATCTTCATGGCTTCGGTATAAGTCAGAAACCCGCCGGCGAAGTAACTCGAACTGCCCGGCACCGTAGTGATGCGCTCACCGAGCATTCCGCCGGTGCAACTCTCGGCGACGGCGACGGTTTCGCTGCACGCGCCGAGTAGTTTGCCCACGACGACTTGGAGCGGGTCGCCGCCTTTCGAATAGATCCGGTCGCCGAGTAGCGGCTCGATCTGGGGAGCGATTTCGGCGAGGAGTGCTTCGGCTTCCTCGGCCGTTTCCGAGCGCGCACGGAAGTGCACCTGGATGTCGCCGGCGGCCGCGAGCACCGTCGTCACGGGGTTGGTGTAGCGCGTGTACACCGGCGCGATCAGGGCATCGAGATCGGACTCGCCCATGCCCGCGACGCGATAAAACAAAGTCCGGATGACTTGTTTCGGGAGAATGGCACGGAGCCGGGGGATGCACTCGCGCTCGAACATCGGTTTGAGTTCGCGGGGCGGTCCGGGAAGCAGCAGCAGGGTAGCGCCCGAGTGCTCGATCCACTCGCCGGGCGCGGTTCCGTTGGGATTGGGCAAGGCGACGGCTCCATCGACGAGATAGGCCTGGCGGAGGTTGATTTCCGCCATTTTCCGGCCCATTCGCGAGAAGCGGTCGTGGAGCCAATCGGAGATCTGCTGGTTGAACTCGAGGGTACGGTCGAGGGCGAGGGCGGTGGCATCGCGAGTGACGTCGTCCTCGGTGGGGCCGAGTCCGCCGGTGAGGATGACAAGTTCGGCGGATTGAAGCGCCATGGTGATAGTATCGGCGAGCCGGCGGCGGTCGTCTCCGACTACGCTCTTGCGGATTACCTCCACGCCGAGTTCGTTCAGCTTTTCGGTAAGGAAGAGGGAGTCGGTATCGAGGCGGGCGGACGTGAGCAGTTCACTGCCGACCGCGATGATTTCGGCGTTCGGGAATTCCATCGATCAGAACATCCGGAATCCGGGAACGTCGACATCCACGCGGTAGAGAGCGTTGTTGGTGGAGACCACCATGGCACGGGACGGCGTGAACGCGAGTCCGACGATGCCCGGGCCTGACAGGAACAGCTTGGCGTTGCGATCGGGATCGACGCGCACAACGCCGCGACGCCCGCCGAGCGAGGCCGCGATGTAGAGGTTGCCATTCGCATCGAAGGCGATGCCCTGCGGCCGCCCGAGTCCGCGATAGAAGACTTCCACTTCACCTGTGGGCGTGCAGCGGTAGACAGCATCGTGACTCGATGTCGTGGGGCCGGCAACGTACAGATATCCGTCGGGGCCGACGGCGAGATGGTAGGCGGCGATCGACGGCTCGAGAGTGGTGAACACGTAGATCTGGCGCTCGCGGCTGATTTTGAAGATGGTGCCGCTGCGGTCGCCGACGAACAGATTCTCTTCCTGATCGAAAGCGAGTCCGGTAGCGACTCCCATGCCTTCCACGTAGACCGACATGTGGCCGTTCGGCGTTACTTCGTAGACGATGCCGTCGTAGCGGCTGGACACGTAGAGGATGCCGTCGCTGTCAAAGGCGAGCCCGGTAGCGTTCATCATGTCGTTGACGAACGGTTTGGGAGTGTAATTCAGGTCGATCTTATAGACGGCGACGGGAGTCTTCTGACCGCGCGATCCGCTGAAGGTACTGTAGATGTTGCCCTGCCGGTCGACAGCGGGATTGGCGACCGGATGCACGTTGTCGACGATCTGGATCCCGATGTCGCAAGTGAAGCCATTGGAGTGGGTGTTCTCGTCGGGGCTGACGACGAGTTCGCCGGCGGATGCGCCGTCAGGAACGCGGACCACCATGTAGGAATCGGAACCGATGACGATGGAGGCCTCGGTATCTCCAATGGCGACTTTGGGACGCGGCTCACGACCGAGTCCGCGGCCGCGAATTTGGAGTTCACCACCGGGGATCGCTGCGGTTGGAATTACTTCGTTGATCTGCGGCCGTCCGTCCGTCTCTTTGCGCGTTGCCATGTTCTGAAACCTCTATTGTAGCTAGACCGCGATCCAGGCAGTTACGATCCAAAGAATAGCACCGCCGTAGATGCCGGCCATGAGGTCGTCGGCCATGATGCCGGTGCCGGTTGGAAATTTTTCGAACTGGCGGGCGGGCGGCGGTTTCCAGATGTCCAGCAGTCGAAACAGGAGGAAGGCGGCGAGTGCGGTTTTCCAGTTGAGGACGGTGGCGCCGGCCAGCGTCAGCCATTGGCCGGCGACTTCGTCGATGACGACGAGTCCCGGATCCTTCTTGCCAGCATGCGCGGCGGTAAGTGTCGCGGCCCAGATGCCGGGAATCGTGATGAGCGCCGCGGCGATGGCCCAGATCCAGAGCGGCCATCCGAAGTAGTAGGACAGCAGGCACGCCGGAATGAGCGCACCGAGGGAGCCAACCGTACCGGGCGCGACGGCCGAGAAGCCGCAGCCGAACCAGGTGCCCAGCACGATGGCGAGCTTAGTCTTCATCGTCGAGACGGCGGTCCTCTTCGTTCTCGGGGCGGATGGGAGTGGAGATGACGTACTTTTCCGAGGCCCAATTGCCGAGGTCGATGATCTTGCAGCGCTCGCAGCAGAACGGGGCATAGGGGTCTTCGAGTTGAACGGGTTTCTTACAAATCGGGCACTTCATGTTTTAACGGCTGAGCGGCGCAGTTTGGGGCCGCGACATGGGGAGAATCTGGAGCAGCGCGGACGGGGTTTCGACGGTGGCGGTATCGATGAGTTCGCCGACCAGGTCGTAATCGTGCGCTTCGGTGATTCGCATGCGGCGAATCTGGCCGGGTTTCGGTTCGCTGTCGCCAAAATCGTTGATGTAGCAGACGCCGTCGATTTCGGGGGCTTGCGTGGGCAGGCGTGCTTCCCACAGGAGGTCGGTTTCCTGCGACGGGCCCTCGACCAGCACGGGCAGTTCGCGGCCAATGAGTTTGCGATTGGATGCGAGCGAGATGCGGCGCTGTATCGACATGAGGCGGCGTTTGCGATTGTAGATAGTGCGCGCATCCACTTTCGCGTCGAGGTGGTAACTGCCGCTGGTCTCCTCGTCGGAATAGGAGAACACGCCCAGGCGGTCGAACTTCGCTTCCTGGACGAAATCGCAGAGATAGTCGAAATCGGCCTGCGATTCGCCGGGGAAGCCAACGATCATGCTGGTGCGGATGGCGACTCCGGGGATTGTCTTACGAATGCGCTCGATGAGCTTGAGGAAGATCTCGCCGTTGGCGCCGCGCTTCATGCGCTTCAGCACGGCGGCGCTGGCATGCTGCAGCGGGACGTCGATGTACTTCACCAGCGAGTCGTGTTCGGCGATGGTGTCGAGCAGGCGCTGCGTAATACGATTCGGGTAGCAGTAGAGGAACCGGATCCACTTGGGATGATCGGTGGGGATCTGCGCGAGTCGCGCCAGCAGCACGGCGAGTCCGTCTTTGATGCCGAGATCTTCGCCGAAGCAAGTAGTGTCCTGACCGATCAGATTAATTTCGCGCACACCTTGCGAGAACAGGCGCGTGGCTTCGGAGATCACGGATTCGAAGCGGCGGCTGCGGAAGGCTCCCCGGAATTGAGGGATGACGCAGAAGGTGCAGGGATGATCGCAGCCCTCGGCGATTTTGATGTACGCAGAGTGCCGCGCCGTGCTGAGGACTCGGGGCGTGAGGTCGTGGTAGAGATACGGTTCCAGAGGGTTCGAAGGAGCCTCGATGCCCTCGCACACGGCGACGATTTGTTCCACCTCGTTGGTGCCGATGACGGCGTCCACTTCGGGCATATCGCGGATGTTGTTGCGATAGCGCTCGACGAGACATCCGGCGACGACCAGTCGCTGGGCGCGGCCCACCTTCTTGTACTCGGCCATCTCGAGAATCGTGTCAACCGATTCCTGCTTGGCGGGGTCGATGAAGCTACAAGTGTTAACGACGATCACGTCGGCATCGGCGGGGTGAGGGGTGAGTTCGTGCCCGCGGGCGACGAGTTGGCCCATCATCACTTCCGTGTCGACGAGATTCTTTGGACAACCGAGACTAACGAATCCGACTTTCAATGTATTGTTTTTCCAGGAATAAAGCGGCGTGCTTCCTTAATTTTAACAGGTGAGGGAACTCCGACGCGACCGCGTTCGTAAGTTGCCATATGCGCCACGATCTGCGATCCGCGATTCGAATGATAGCGCGCGAACGGGGCTTCGCCGCTGTGGTGATTCTGACTCTTGCACTGGGCATCGGTGCGAATACGGCGATTTTTTCGGTAGTGAACAGCGTGCTGCTGCGGCCGCTTCCCTACCCTGAATCGGACCGCCTGGTGGCTGTGAATGAGGTGATTCCAAAGGTGGCGCACATGTACCCGACGCTACCCGTGAATCTGGCTCATTACTTCCTATGGCAGAACCACTTGACCAGTTTCGACTCGATGCTGCTGGCGCGAACGACCCAGATGAATCTGACGGGGGCCGGCGATCCGGTGGTGTTGGATTGCGCCAGGATCTCGGCGAATGCGTTCGCGGTGCTCGGGGTTCAGCCGCGAATCGGGCGAGCGTTCACCGAGGCGGAAGAGCGGGATGGGCAGGATCAGGTCGCCATCCTTTCGCATACGGTTTGGACCGAACGGTTCAACAGCGATCCGGGCGTGATCGGGCGAAAGATCATGCTGGACGGGCATCCGCGCGTCGTGGTGGGCGTGCTGCCGGCGGGGTTTCGATTTCCGAGGCAATCGGGATTTGGCGGTACCGGGTCGGCTGCGGAAAAGCTCGGCGTATACATCCCGCTCGGATATTCAAACGACGATCTCAAGGACCTGGCATCCGATTTCAATTGGGTGGCGATCGGGCGGTTGAAGCGCGGGGTGAGTGTTGAGCGCGCGGCAACCGAGTTGAACGTAGTGCAGGCGCAGCTTTCGAAGACTCTGCCGGATGCGTTGGAAGTGCGGGGCGCGGTGGAGCCGATGCGGGATGCCGTAGTGGGCGATTCGCGGCGCGGGCTGGTGGTGATCATGTCGGCGGTGCTGGCGGTGCTGCTGGTGCTGTGCGTGAATCTCGCGAATCTATGGTTTGCGCGAGCCGCGGGACACGGGCGCGATCTGGCGATTCGAGTGGCGCTGGGTGCGAGCCGCGCGCAACTGATGCGGCAGATGCTGGTGGAGAGCATGACGCTGGCAGTGATCGGAGGGGCGCTGGGAACGCTGATGGCGTATGCGGCACTCGGGGCGCTGCTGCGGTTGGCACCGGCGAATCTGCCTCGGTTGGCGGAAGCCCGCATGGACGGGGTCGCGCTGGCATTCGCGCTGGGTGCGTCGATGCTCTCGGGACTCGTCTTCGGAATTCTGCCGGCGTTGCGAATGGCGCGGCAGGATCCGCAAGAGGCGCTGAAATCGGGGAGTCACGCGAATACGGAAGGGACTCGGGGCGTGTGGGTGCGGAAGGCATTGGTGACGGCGGAGGTGGCGTTGAGTTGCATGCTGCTGATCGGCGCGGGACTGCTGGTGCGGAGTTTTGAGCGGTTGATGAGTATCGATCGCGGCTTCGACATCGACCGCGTGCTGGCGGCGGACGTCGCGCTGCCGGGCGCGAAATACACAAAGCCGGAGCAACGGACGGAGTTTTTCCGGCGGCTGTTGGAGAAGGCGCAGTCGATGCCGGGAGTGCAATCGGTGGGGTTAGTGTCGGCGCTGCCGCTGCAGGGCGAGACTTGGGTGGATGTCGTCGGAAATGAGCACGACAGGCGACCTGCATTTCAGCGCCCAGTCACCAATGTTCGATTTATCAGTCCGGATTATTTCAAGACGCTGGCCATTCCGATGAGGTCGGGGCGAACGTTCGATGACTCGGACAAAGCGAAGAAAGTCGCGATCATTTCGCAATCGGTCGCGGCCCGGCTGTTTCCGGGTCAGGAGGCGGTGGGGCGCAAGATCCAGCACAACGACTCCCTGGAGGAGATCGTCGGGGTGACGCCGGATATCCGCAGTACGAGCCTGGATCACGATCCGGTGAACATGCTCTACATCCCGTACTGGCAGAGGCCGCGGCTGCAGGGGTCGCTGCTGATTCGGACGGCGATGGATCCGACGAGCATTACGGGAGCGGTGCGCATGGGCGTCCGCGAGTTGGATGCGGAAGTGCCTGCGCCGGAGATGCGGACGATGGTGGAGGTGATGAACAAGTCGGTGGGACAGCGGCGATTCCAGATGGAGTTGCTGCTGGTGTTTGCGGTATCGGCGCTGGCGCTGGCGAGTTTTGGGGTGTACGGCGTGCTGGCTTATTCGGTGACGCGCCGAACGAACGAGATTGGCATTCGGATGGCGCTAGGCGCGGGCGCGTCGGAAGTGCGACGTATGGTGCTGAGTCAGGCACTGCAGCCGGTGCTGGCGGGGTTGGTGCTGGGAATCGCGGGGGCACTGGCCATGGGACAGGTGTTGCAGAGTTTGCTATTCCAGGTGGAGCCGCGCGATCCGATGACCATCGTGCTGGTGGCGGGCGTGTTGTGCGCGACGGCGGTGGTGGCGTGTTTGCTGCCGGCGCGGCGGGCGACTCGCGTGGATCCGCTACGGGCGTTGCGTTGTGACTGACGGGCGCACCGCGCGAAGTCCGATTGAATCTACCGGGGATTTAACGAGCTAGTGCATATACGCCGTCAATCCTGTAAATCTGTATTCGTGGATCATTCGAGCAAAACCGCCAAGGCTGAGCCCCGGTGCCGCGAATGCTTGGATTTGCGCCGGCGTCTCCAGCGTAACAACGATTTCGACATGGTCGGCGACGCTAATGCCCAAACTCCAGCCGAATCCTGAGTATTCTCGCTCAAAAGAAATCGAGCCAACCTCGACGCCAACCGTGCGGGAAAGCGCGACAACATCTGCGTCAGTGTAATGCTCGATTACCTGCACAGGCAACCGGAGTCGGCAAAGCCGAAGTTATCGTCAGTACCGCTGCGGGGACGAGCCTTCCCGCCGTAGTTGAGATAGCCGAAACCGGCGCCGCGATCTTCACGCTGAATGGCGGCGGTTGTGGACCCGGCGCTGTTTTGAACGTGGCCGATGACGGATCAATGTCGGTGAATTCGCCAACTAACAGCGCGTCTCCCGGGCAGTTCGTCGCAATCTTCGGAACCGGATTGGGGCTGCCTTTAGGCCGTATTCAAATTGTGGACGGAATTCCGGCACCCTGGCCACCAGTTCGTGCTCCATACGGCGTTGAAATTGCTCTGGACGAAGTGATTCCGGGCAAGGACGTGTTGGATCGAAATATCCCATCGACTAACACCACGTTTGCCGGTAAAGCTCCCGGCCTGGTTGGCGTCGACCAAATCAATGCTCAACTTCCGGCGGACGCGCGCGAGGGTTGGGCTGTTCCATTACAAGTAGGAACGTATTTCTTACAGGCGGCCGAGAGCCAGCCTGTGACGATAAGCATTCATCATGGTGGCGGACCGTTCAGCACGAAGGTCCTCTTCAGTGTCAGCGCGCCTGTGCTGCCGCTTGGCGGATCAACACAAGGCGGGGACCTGAAAATTGATCTGGTCCTTGGCAACGTAAAATAGCGGCGCAGGGAGGCCACCGACCGTGACAGCCGTGCCGTTGAGCTTTGTCGGCAAGGGATACGATCCGGCCAGGGCGGCGCTGGAAGAAAGGTCCTTGCCGGAGATGCTTGCGATTGAACCACGGCCTAACGCATGCCCCGGACCGGCGAGGTTGGCGTAGCTGGCGGCATTTACTACACCGCCATCATTAATGACCGGGCTCTGTGCGAGTCCGGTCATCACATCCACGAGAAAACAGCCTAGTAGTCTGGTGGACATGCGACTAGAACTCCGGAAACGGAAAAGCTTATTTGACAGGATCTACGGATACACTACTCCTAAACTGTAGAACTTGTCAAAACTCTCGGACGCCAACCGGCAAAAATGGTTGGGTATTTAGTCTGAATCTTACGGTATGAATTCCACCTGAGCGGCGATTAGTCGGCGGATTCGATCTGTACTAACTCGCGCTGGGGAGTCTGGGCGGGTGCGGCTTTGATGGTCTGTTTGCCGCGCCAGAAGTCGAAATACGAAACATAGTGGACGCAGGAGACGGTGCAGTACGGGGCGCAGGATTTCTCGGTGATGTATTCGCGGCGGATGTCGTCGACGGTGTATTCGGCGAGCGGCTTGCCCGGGTAACCACGCTGTTGCGAGCAATAGTGGACCAAGCCGTCTTCGCAGATATACAGGTAGCGGGCGCCGGCGCGGCAACTCCAGTTGCTGGGACGGCCGTCCGCGATGCTGTCCTGGAAGAAGCTGAGCCGCGTGAAGTGCCGTTTTTCGAGGCGATTCATCTGGCCGTAGATTTCGCGCTCGCGATCGGCGAGGGGGCGGAGTTGGCCGTCGCCGTCGTGGATGATGCCGATGGTGGAGCTGAACCCGAGTTCGACAGCGCGGCGCCCGATGATGAGTGCATCGTCGGGATTGCGGATGCCGCCGCCGACCACGGAGTTGATGTTGACGTGGAACAAGGCGTTGGCGGCGAGAACCTGCAGCTTCTTGTCGAGGACCTTGAGGCTCTTCTTCGACACGTCGTCGGGCATGACGTTGTCGATGCTGATCTGCATGTGATCGAGGCCGGCGCGATTCAGGCGCTTCACACGATCGGCGGTGAGCAGATACCCGTTGGTGATGAGGCAGGCGAGTACGTTGCGGCGGCGCATGGCCGCGATGATCTCGTCGAGTTCGGGATGGAGCAGCGGTTCGCCACCGCTAAGGGTGACGACTCCGGTGCCGAGATCGGCGAGTTGATTGATGCGCTCCACCATGGTCGAGGTGGGGACAGGCTTGGAGTAGTCGTCGTACTCGTTGCAGTAGGTACACGATAGATTGCAGCGGCGGATGGGGATGATGTGGGCCATGATGGGGTGATCCGTGTGGATCGCGCCATAGGCCAGGAGCCTCAATTCGCGGAGGCTGCGGGCGGCCGCGGAGAGTTGACGTCGAACTCGAAAGGCCCTGTCTGCCATCAGGTTGCCACCCTATTTAAGCATATCTGGTACTCTGGCCCGAGGACTTGGCCGTGTTCGGTCCGATTTGCGGGCTGAACGGAGCGAGATAGCCATCCGACGGTTCGGGGCAGATTCCTGGTATAAAGGGCATTAACACCAAACGCTTCAGGAAAGTAGCTGCCCCGTATTGAGACCCAATCCGTTCAGACTGAGACTGGCCGCAAGTGTCCACGCAATAGCCATCGCGACATACCTGCTCGCCTGTACCCCACCCGCGGCCGCACAGAAGATCAACGAGTCGTACCAGATGCACATCCACCGCGCCACCTCGCCCATCGTGGTGGACGGCAGCGCGCACGAACCCGCGTGGGACTCCGCCCAGGTGGTGAGCAACTTCTGGATGGTTCTGCCGATGGACACAGGCCGCGCCAAAGTCCGCACCGACGTTCGCATGACCTACGATGCTCGCCGGCTGTACCTCAGCGCTATCTGCTACTACGGCGATGTTCCGGGACCCTACATCGTCGAGTCGCTGCGGCGCGACTGGTCGTTCAGCAAGAACGACAATTTTATTTTCTTCCTGGATACATTCGACGACCAGACCAATGGCTTCACGTTCGGCGTCAATGCAGCGGGAGCGCAGTGGGATGGGCTGCTGTATGAGGGAGGAAAAGCGAACCTGAGTTGGGACAACAAGTGGACGTCGGCCGTGAAGAGCTACGACGATCGCTACGAACTGGAAATCGCGATTCCCTTCACGAGTCTTCGATACCGGAAGGGCAGCACGCGATGGGGCGTCAACTTCAGCCGCCTGGATCTGAAAACTACCGAGAAGTCATCGTGGACCCCCATCCCACGGGTTTTTCCGACGGCGTCGCTCGCACACACGGGCGTCCTGATCTGGGACGAACCGCCTCCTCCACAAGGCCCGAACATTTCGGTGATTCCGTACGTGCTCGGCGGCCTCAGCCGCGATTATGAATTCAATAAGCCGCTCACCACCCGCCACGACGCCGGACTAGACGGGAAGGTGGCGATCGGGCCGGCGCTCAATCTCGATCTCACGGTGAATCCCGACTTCTCGCAGGTGGATGTCGACCAGCAGGTGACGAACCTGGACCGCTACGAGTTGTTCTTCCCGGAGAAACGGCAGTTTTTCCTGGAGAACGGCGACCAGTTTACCAATTTTGGGTATGCGACGATTCGTCCGTTTTTCAGCCGGCGCATTGGTTTGGGCGGAGTTCCGATCCGCTTCGGCGCCCGTTTGAGTGGGAAGCTCAACAAGGACTGGCGTCTGGGCGTGATGGACATGCGGACGGGAGCGGCGGATGAGATTGACGTGGCGCCGCAGAATTTCGCTGTTTTCGCGCTGCAGCGGCGGATCTTCTCGCGGTCGAACATAGGCGTGTTGCTTGTGGATAAGGAGTCGCCGAGTTATCAGCCGGCAGGAACGATTCCTACGCCGTCGACTTATAACCGCAACCTAGGTCTAGAGTATAATCTCGCATCGGCGGATAACTCGTGGACCGGCAAGCTGCTGTATCTGAACTCATTCACTTCTGGCGCGGAGCGGCGAGGAGCCGTATATTCCGGGAATTTGCAATACTTCACCCGGCGCTGGCTGATCAACGGCCAGGTGGAGAACGTGGATAAAAATTACATCGCCGAAGTCGGCTATGTACCCCGGCGCGGATTTCACCGGGGCTTGGCGACCATCGGCTACACGTTTCTTCCGAAGGGTGGTCATATTCTGAGCCACGGCCCTTTGTTGAACAGCAGTAACTTCTTCGATTGGGGAGGCAAACTCAGCGATTACGAGACAACGCTGAATTACGGGGTGACACTCCGAAATTTGAATGTCATTACTGCAACGGCCGGCACCGATTATGTGCGGCTGCTGCAACCGTTCGATCCGACGAATTCGGGCAAGCAGCAGTTACAGCCGGGCACGGTTCACCGGTGGAGGTTCGGAGGTTTGAAGTTCGACTCCAAGCCGCAGAGCGTGTTCTTTTATGGCTTTTCCACGCTGTACGGCGGATATTATGCCGGCGGGAGAAGACTGGATGCAACGGGAACCATTGGGTATCGATTCCAACCTTTCGTGAGTCTCTCGGGGGTGGTGACCTATGACGACATTCGCCTACGCGAGCCGTGGGGACACACTAGATTCTGGCTGGTGGGGCCGCGATTCGATGTGACATTGACGAACACGCTCTACTTCACCACGTTCATTCAATACAACCAGCAGCAGAACAATATGAACGTGAATACCCGCATCCAGTGGCGCTACCAGCCGGCGTCCGATATCTTCTTCGTGTGGACGGATAACTATCTGCCCGACTACCTGCAGCCGGGCCAGAACACGCCCGGGCTCTTCACGGTACGGAATCGCGCTCTAGTGCTGAAGTGGACTTACTGGTGGAATTTTTAGCCTTATGCGAAAGTCACACCAGTTCAATGTTCACGCGGCGCCCCACCATCGCCGCCGCCCGCTGCAGGCTCCCCAGCGTGATGTCGTTCTTCGGATCGAGCAACCGGTCCACCTGCGTGCGGCTCGTTTTGAGCAAGGCCGCCATCTTGTTCTTCGAGATCTTCTGCTTTTTCATCGCTTCCGCGAGTTGCCACGCCACTACTTCCTTGATAGCCTGCGCCTGGGCTTCCTCGAAAATGCCCTCCTCCTTCAGTAGGTCATCGATGCTCGAACCCATATGTTTCTTGCTCATCGTTCCAACTCCTTTTGACGCTTGCGCGCGGTTGCCAAATCCGACTCCGGCGTCGCCCGCGTATTCTTGATGAACCCGTGCAGCACGACCAGGTGCTCGCGGTAGAGGCAAAGCAACACGCGGGCCGTCTTTTTCGCCGGCAGGTCCGTCCGGACTTCCCATAGACCGCTGCTCATCGGACGGCACAGCGGCATGCCTATCGGCCAACGCCATTGCGCCCGCAGCAGGTCCTTGCCGATCGCCTGGCGCTCGGCTTCATCCAGCCCTTACAGCGATTCCCTGACAGGTTCGCTACCCGCCTCGTGCGGTAGAAGATTAGCAGGATTTTCTGAGGCTTCGACTCTTCCGCCATCCTGCACTTTCTCAAGTACAATGTACCAAACAAAGTGCATGGCTGCAAGGCTCACCCTTGGCGGCTCAAGCGCCTGAAAGAACGACCGGCGCTTTCTTGCACACGGCGAGGCCGACCGGTGGGGTGGCTGCTATGCTGCAAGGGTGCTGAGACTTGCGGCCGGGTTGATCGGTTGTGTCTGCTTCGCTCAGAGCACGGGTGGTTCAGGGGCAGAGTCGCAGATTCGGGAGTTGACGGAGCGCCAGGGGATTCCGGGCGCGGTGGCCGCAGTCGCGATGCCGGGTCAACCTGTGTGGGTACATTCGTTCGGCATGGCGGACCCGGAGAACGAACTGCCGGTACGGGACGACGCAGTGTTCCGGATTGGGAGTCTTTCGAAGCTGATCACGACGGCGGCCGCAGTGCGACTGGCGGAGAAAGGGCAACTCGACCTGGATGCGGAGATTCACCGGTATGTGCCGGTGTTTCCTGCCAAGGCGTATCCGATCACCGCGCGCGAGTTGGCGGGCCACCTGGCGGGAATCCGGCATTATGGGCGGGACGAGTATATCAATACGGAAAGCCAGCGGAGCGTGGCGGAGAATCTCAAGCGGTTCGAGGCGTCGCCGCTGTTATTTGCGCCGGGGACGAAGTATTTGTACTCGTCGTATGGATTCGTGCTGCTGTCGGCGGTGGTGGAGGGGGCAGCAGGTCAGGATTTCCTGACGGTGGTGAAGCGGGAGGTGACGGATCCGTTGGGGATGGGGGCGACGATGGCGGATCGGAATCGGGATCTGATTGCACACCGGGTGCGGCCGTACTCGAAGGACTCGGCGGGACACGTTGTGAACGGGCCTTACATGGACACTTCGGATCGTGTGGGCGCGGGTGGGTTCGTCTCGAGCGCGATGGATCTGGTGCGGTTGGGCAAGGGAATGCTGGAAGGCGACTACCTGCAGGCGAAGACGCGCGCGGCTGTGTTCACGACACAGAAGACGGCGGATGGAAGGGAGACCGGGGTAGGGCTGGGATGGCGAATCGGGAAAGATTCGCGAGGCCGCGTCATTTTTCATCATGGCGGCGACACAATCGGCGGCCATGCGTTTCTGCTGATGTATCCAGACGACCGAATCGTGGCGGTGTTTCTGAGCAATCTTAGTTTCACTCAATTCAGCGAGAAAGACGGCGAAGCGCTGGTGGAGCACTCTCGCGGCGGTCACGCGGGGATGGTGAAGTAGAACGTGGATCCGGTGCCGGGCGTGGACTCGACCCACATCTTTCCGCCGCGGCGTTCCACGATTCTCTTGCACAGGGCGAGGCCGACTCCGGTGCCGGGGATGTCGCGGCCGTGGAGACGTTTGAACAGCCCGAAGATGGAATCCTGGAACTCAGGCTCGATGCCGATGCCGTTGTCGGCGACGGAGAAGATCCAGTAAGAGTCGCGCAGTTCAGCTCCGACCTCGATTTGGGGCGGCCGGCTCGCGCGGTACTTGATGGCGTTGCCGATCAGGTTCTGAAGAAGCTGAACGAAGTCCGACGTGTAGCCCTGCACCCGCGGCAGAGTGGCGCTGCGGACTGTGGCACCGGATTCCTTGATGCGCACCTCCAGGTTCATCCGAGCCCAATTGAGAGCGGCGGCGGTGTCGACGGACTCGAGTTTCTCCGTCGTGCCGGCTCGCGAGTAGGCGAGCACATCATCGATGAGCAGACGCATGCGCTCGACGGCGGAGTTTACGTAGCCCATGAACTCGCCTGTATCCGAGTCGGTGCCGCCGTATTTGCGCGCAAGTAGTTCCACGAAGGTGCTGATAGTGCGCATGGGCTCGCGCAGGTCGTGCCCGACCATGTAGGCGAACTGCTGCAGGTCGTTGTTGGAGCGGAGCAGTTCGCTCTCCTGGCGTTTGCGCTCGGTGACGTCGGCGTTAACGGCGACAGCGCCAATGATCTTGCCATCGACGCGGATGGGCGAGGCGGCACACCGGACCACCATCTCCTGGCCTGTCTGGATGTTCCGGACGCAGACTTCCTGAATGCAACTGCGGCCCCGGAGCGCGTGTTCGAAGGGTTGGTCACCGGGCGGAATCGGTTCACCGGTAGTCCATCGTGTCTGGACTCGGTCGGCCAGAATGGCGATATCGTTCTGCAGTTCCTCGCGATCGCGGAAACCGAGCATGTCGAGCGCGGCCTGATTGCAGCGGAAAATGCCTTGTTCATTGCCGACGTACACCGCGTCGGGGATGCTTTCGAGCATGGCATCGAGTTCGGCAGCGTGCCGGCTGAGATCCGCGAGAAGTTTCTGCTGGCGTTCTTCGGCGACTTTCTGAGGCGAGATGTCGTGAGCAGTGAGGACGATGGAGGAGAGTTGGCCGTCGTGGACGATGGGAGATATCGAACAGGAAACAGGGACTGGAGTACCTGTGTTTTGCAGAAACACATCCTCGTGGCTTGTGACCGCCGATCCGCCGGCGAGGTGGGCGACGAGATCGCACCGGTCTGATGGAGCGTGATGGTGAACGCGATCGTGAAAACGGGCTCCGGTCAGGTCGGCCAGCGGAGTGTCGAGCATTCGAGCGGCAGCGTTGTTCACGAACGTGATGTTGCCCGCTGAATCGAGCAGGAAGATGGGTTCGGCAGCGTTGTTGGCGATTTGTTCATAGACCTGTAGCTTACGTTCGAGATCGTGAACGCGGAGCGGCAAGGAGCCGTCGGGTATGGAAAATCCTGCTGACATTTGAGCCTCTACAGGCGATGAAGCTTTGACTATAAGGTACCTCACTTTGGGATGGTTCCTTCCCAGGGGAAGCCCCATCTGATTACGGTTACTCGTGGAGTGAAGCCAAGCGCGCGATTTGGGCAAGCAAGTAATTGCGCTCGGCGATGTTAGTCGCTTGGGAAGCAGCGGTTCGGTACTCGACGATGGCGGCTTCGAAATCGCCCGCCATTTCGAGGAGATGACCGCGGACGACGGCGAGGCGGTGGTGGCTGGCAAGCTTGCCGGAGGCGTCCAGTGCGTCGATCGGCCGAGACGAGTTCGCCGGATTTGCGGAGTTCCTGGTTAAGGCGGATCATGAATGCGATGTGCGCCTTGATGTCCTGCTCGGACCAGCCGGGGAAGGGCGCGGCGGTCGACTTCATGGTGTTCATCATGAGGAGGTATTTCATGGTTTTGGTTCCTTTCATTTTGCGATGTTTTCTCGCGCTTGCGTAGTGGAGTCGGAGCCGGGGGCCGGTTCTCGACATGCGGTGAGAATGTTTTTTGTGGGCGGATATAATCGGGAACGATATGAGTTCACTCTCGCGGCGGCATTTTCTAGCCGGCATTGGTGCGGCGCAAGTGGGTTGGGCGCAGACGGGAGCTGACGATCCGTCTCTGTGGTATTCGGCACCGGCGACCGATCAGGAGCATGCGCTTCCGGTGGGGAATGGCCGGCTCGGCGCGATGGTGTTTGGCGGCATCGAGAAGGAGTTGTTGCAGCTCAACGAGGACTCGCTGTGGTCGGGCCATCCGCGGGATTGGAACAATCCGGATGCGAAACGGCATCTGCCCGAAGTTCGAAGGCTCGTGTTAGAGGAGCAGAAGTATGTCGAGGCCGATCAGGTTTGTAAGAAGATGCAGGGTCCGTATAACGAGACGTATCTGCCGTTGGGGAATTTACGGATCGAGTTTCCGAAGGCCGAGAAGGTGGAGGGGTACCGGCGGGAGTTGAATCTGGATTCGGCGATTGCTCGGGTGACGTATCGGGTGGGGGATGCGGAGTTCACTCGAGAGGTATTTGTGTCGTTCCCGGCGCAGGTGGTGGTGGTGCGGATCGCGTGTTCGCGCACGGGGCAGGTGAACTGCGGGGTGGGCCTAGACAGTCTGTTGCGGTCGGAGGCGGCAAGCGCGGATGAGTGGGTGCGGCTGACGGGGAAGGCTCCGGCGCATGTGGAGCCGAACTATGTGCGGTCGGAGAACCCGGTGGTTTACGACGACGCCGAGGGCAAGGGGATGCGCTTCGCGGCTGTGGCGCTGGTGATTCCCGAGGGTGGGTCGATGCGGGCGGCGGAGGATCGCGTCGAGGTGACCGGTGCCGATTCCGTTGTGATTCTGGTGGGGATGGGGACGGGTTTTCGGGGATTCGATCGGGATCCGGATCTGCCGCAGGCGCCGATCATGGCGAAGTGCGAGAGCGCCGTGAAGGCGGCGGCTCGACTGACGTATGCGCGGCTTCGCGACGATCATGTGAAGGATCATCAGCGGCTGTTCCGGCGCGTGGAGTTGCGATTGGGGGATGCCAGGGCGGGCGAGCGTTCGACGGATCAGCGGCTGGTAGCGTTCGCGGACCGGACCGATGATAATCTGCTGGCGCTGCATTTTCAGTACGGGCGATATCTGTTGATTGCGAGTTCGCGGCCGGGGTCGCAACCGGCGAATTTGCAGGGAATTTGGAATCATGAGTTGCGCGCGCCGTGGAGTTCGAATTGGACGGCGAATATCAATGTGCAGATGAATTACTGGCCGGTGGAAACCTGCAATCTGAGCGAGTGCGCGGGTCCGCTGTTCGAGTTAGTGGAAGGCGTGGCAAAAAATGGAGCGAAAACGGCGGAAGTAAATTACGGCATGCCGGGGTGGGTGTCGCATCACAACATCGATTTATGGCGGCAGAGCGCGCCGGTGGGGAATTATGGCGGCGGGTCGCCGACGTGGGCGAATTGGGAGATGAGCGGACCGTGGCTGTGCGCGCATATGTGGGAGCATTACCGGTTCACGGGAGATCGGGAGTTCTTGAAGCGGGTGTGGCCGGTGATGAAGGGGTCGGCTGAGTTTTGTCTGGCGTGGCTCATGGAGGGACGGGACGGTCATCTGACGACGTGCCCATCATTTTCGACGGAGAACTCATTTCGGGGTCCGGATGGGCGGCGGGCGGAGACAAGCGATGGCTGCACGATGGATATGGCACTGATCGGGGAGTTATTCGATCACTGCGGTGAGGCATCGAAGGCGCTGGGTGTGGATGGGGAATTCGTGGAGAAGTTGGCGGCGGCTCGGACGCGGTTGATTCCATTTCAGGTCGGCAAGTACGGGCAGTTACAGGAGTGGTCGCGCGATTTTGAGGAGACGGAACCGGGGCAGCGGCATATGTCGCATCTGTATCCGCTGTATCCGGGGGATGCGATCACGCCGCGGCGCACTCCGGAGTTAGCGAAGGCGGCCCGCGTGTCGTTGGAGCGGCGATTGAAGGCGGGCGGCGCGTACACGGGTTGGAGCCGGTCGTGGGCGATTGCGTTTTGGGCCCGGCTCGGGGATGGCGACATGGCGCATGAGTCGCTCGAGATGCTGATGAAGCACAGTACCGGACCGAATCTGTTCGACACGCATCCGGCCACGACTGGGAGCATTTTCCAGATCGATGGGAATTTCGGGACGGCAGCAGCGGTGGCGGAGACGCTGTTGCAGAGTCATGACGGAGAGATCGCGTTTTTGCCTGCGCTGCCGTCGGCTTGGCGGGATGGGAGTGTGCGGGGTTTGCGGGCGAGGGGCGGGGTGACGGTAGAGGTGGAGTGGAAGTCGGGGAAGGCGGTGCGAGGGTCGGTGCGCGCGGATGCGTCGGGGTCGTATCGGCTGCGGGCTCCGGCGGGGCAGCGGTTGGCTGTGGGGGGTAAGTCGGGGGAGGTGGTTACGGCTCGGTTGGCGGGGGACCGGGCGTATCGGGTGGAGTTTCGATAGGTCCAGCCAGCCACAGCGGATCTTCCCTTAGCAAACCGAAGTGATATTGTTGGGCCAGTCGCGGTCCTTACGAAGACGATGAGACTGCTTGCCCAAGGAGATCGCCGGATGGGAACGCCAGCCGGACGTGACCTGATGCTTGCCTTCGTCGCGCTGTGGGCCGTTCCCGTGCTCGCCGCCGACGCAACGACGGTAGATTTTGGACCAAATGTCTTGGTAGTTACCCCGTCGCTACCGGCAACGGAGATTCAGACGAAGATCGACCGGATCTACAAAACTCAGCAGAACAACCAATTCGGCTCGGAGCGGAACGCGATTCTGTTTGCGCCGGGGAGTTATCACCTCGACATTCCAATTGGGTACTACACTAAGGTATTGGGGTTGGGGGCGTCTCCAGACGATGTACAGATCGCGGGCAATGTTCACTCAGACGCAACTCTACCCCGAAACAACGCCACGTGCACATTTTGGAAAGCCGCCGAAGGCTTTTCTGTCATCCCGGCTGGGGGCACGATGCAATGGGCCGTTTCACAGGCCGCCCCCTTCCGGCGCATGCACGTACGGGGCAGCATCGTGCTGCATCAGAATCGCGGATGGGCGAGTGGCGGTTGGATGTCGGACAGCCTGATCGACAGTAACGTCGACTCAGGGTCGCAGCAGCAATGGATCTCGCGTAATACCGAATGGGGCCGTTGGACCGGATCGAACTGGAACATGGTCTTCGTTGGCACGGTGAAGCCGCTTCAGGGTAGTTGGCCGACTCCACCGTATACGAAGATCGCCCAAACGCCCCGAGTTCGCGAGAAGCCCTTCCTACAAGTCGATGCAGCAGGCCGCTACAGCGTACGCATTCCGGCGCTGCGTACCGAGAGTGCCGGGATTACCTGGCATGCCGGCACCACTCCGGGCAAGTCAATTCCAATCGATCGTTTCTACATCGCCAACCCACTCATCGACACGGCCGCCACGATCAATGCCCAATTGGGCAAGGGTAAGCACCTGCTTCTCTTGCCGGGCATCTACGACCTGGCTGACGCCATCTGTGTAACTCGGGCCAACACGGTGGTGCTCGGGCTCGGGTTCGCAACCTTGCGCCCCACCAACGGCACGCCGGCGATGACATCCGCCGACGCAGACGGGATCATCCTCGCCGGGCTTTTCATCGACGCCGGCGCGATCAACTCGCCCGTGCTGCTCGAGATTGGACCGCAGGGTGCCAAAGCCGAGCACAGGACCAACCCCATCTCGCTTCACGATGTGTTTGTGCGGGTGGGAGGTGCCGCACCCGGACGTGCGTCTGTCAGCGTCAGGATCAACAGCAACGGCACGATCGTCGATCACACGTGGATTTGGAGAGCGGACCACGGCTCGGGCGTCGGCTGGACCACCAATCCCGCTGCGAACGGTCTGATCGTCAATGGCAACGGCGTCACCATTTATGGCCTGTTCTTGGAACACTACCAGGAATTCCAGGTGCTCTGGAACGGCAACGGCGGGCGAGTGTACTTCTATCAATCGGAAATACCCTACGATCCTCCCAACCAGGCTAGTTACACGAGCGCGCCGGGAGTCAATGGCTGGGCCTCATTTAAGGTAGCCGGTAATGTAACCAGCCACGAGTCCTGGGGTCTGGGAATCTACAGCGTATTTCGTAATCGCGGAGTTACGGCGTGAACCCGGCTGCGATGAAGCGGTTGCCTGCACCTGTCGCGCGGGAATTTCTCCATCCCGACGCCCTTGCTGACCGCCACCGGGATTGTGATGTGATCTGCGGCCTGGCGGCAAGAAAATCCTTCACGCCAACTTGCAATTTCGCAATATTGCGAATAAACTGGGGTCTGGTGCCTAAGACCAGAGTCGCCATCTACCGGGAGGAAGACGGCTCATGCCCGTTCCTGGAGTGGTTCGACGAGTGGCCTGCCAAGGTACAGGACAAGTGCTACCTTCGGTTGGAGCGATTGCGCGAGATGGGACACGAGTTGCGGCGGCCCGAAGCGGACTTTCTGCGCGACGGGATCTACGAACTGCGCGTCAGCCTGGGAGGCATTCACCACCGGATACTGTACTTCTTCCACGGCGCAATGGCGGCCGTGATCTCGCACGGGCTGGTGAAAGAACGGATGGTCCCGTCGAAGGAGATCGATCACGCCGTCGAGCGCAAGAAGCGGTTTGAGGCGAATCCGGTGAAGCACACTTATGAGGAGGCTTGAACATGGCAAAGACGTTGAAACCGGCTAGCGATGCGGTGGAGATCCTTCACCGCCGGTTCTACGAAGGCAAACCGGCGCGGCTGAAAAACCTGGAAGAGGCGCGCGCCAACGAAGAGATCGCCCGCAAAATCCACGAACTGAGGACGGCGGCGGCCCTCACCCAAACTCAACTTGCCAAGCTCATCGGCACCACTGCATCGGTGATCTGCCGCCTTGAGGATGCCGATTACGAAGGCCACTCCCTGGCAATGTTGCGCAGGATCGCGGGCGCGTTGAATCAGCGGGTCGAGATCCGTTTCGTACCGATTCGGCGGTCGGCATAGCCTGGAAAATGTGCACGCCAAACGCGACCGAATCAAGTCGTGAGACTGTCAAACGCGGGGTTGATCGAGATTGATTTCGCAAACCGTCAGATTACAATCTCGCTTCAGGGGGGCCTACAGGTCTGAGTCTGGCGGTTCCACAATGCGAACAACCAATTGGCTACCGCCATTCTGTTGCTGTTTCCATTCAGGCATCTACACCGCCATGTTAGGATAGATGCTTTCTAGCCGGAGGGGTGCCGCATGAATCGAGACGAACGACTGACCCAGTTGCGGGCACCCCAGCAGTCCAAGCCAGTTTCCCCAGACGCGGAGTTCGGGACATGGCAGTGAACGCCACCCCGGTCCGGTTGTGATGGTGTCATGCGATTTCCAAGCACGCTCGGTTGGAAGCGTCGCCGATCGCGCCGTCTTTTGCCACGAAGTGGAAAGACTCGAACAAACGAGAACCGAAGCGCATAACGGGTGCCTGGGGTCAAACGGAGGCGCGTCGGCAACCAAACTGAATCTCGCGCAATCTTGGGTGCGACTCCGGCGCGCGGCGTCCAAATTATGACTCCAAATGGACTCCGTGACAGCGACGAAGGCAACCAGTGGGCGCTAAGTCTTTGAAACGTTTTGGTGGACCTGAAGGGATTCGAACCCTTGACCTCTTCCATGCCATGGAAGCGCGCTCCCAACTGCGCCACAGGCCCACTGTGAGAATCTAAAGACGATATTACCATGGAACGAAACCAGGCTTGGAACCTCCTCTGCGAATACACGAAAACCGATAACCTCCGCCGTCACGCGCTCGCCGTCGAGGCCTGCGTCGGCGCCTATGCACACAAATTCGGCGAAGACGAAACCAAATGGCGAGTCACCGCCCTGCTGCACGACTTCGATTACGAGATACACCCGGAAGTGCCCGACCATCCCCTGAAAGGCCAGCCCATTCTCGAGCAGCACGGCGTCGATGAAGAGATTCGACGCGCCATCCTATCACACGCCGATTTCACCGGCGTTCCGCGCGAGTCGCTGCTCGAAAAAACGCTATTCGCCTGCGATGAACTGGCCGGATTCCTCACCGCTTGCGCCTACGTGCAGCCGAGTCGCAGCATCCGCGATGTCCAGGTGAAGAGCGTGCGCAAGAAGCTCAAGGACAAGGCCTTCGCACGGACCGTCAGCCGTGACGATGTGATCAACGGCGCTGAACAACTCGGCCTCGATCTCGACGAACATATCGGATTCTGCATCCACGCGATGACCGAACGCGCCGCCGACCTCGGCCTGGGCTAATCCCTCAAGCGAAGTCCGCCACCAAGGTGACCACCGAGAGGGCGGGAATCTCGATGAGACCACCGGGCGCAGTCGCCGCATACCGCTTCAACTCATCGCCCGACCGGTCCGACGTGACGTACGGAATCAGCGACTGCACCTTCCATCGCCGCGCGCCCAGCGCAAAATCAATCCCCAGCATTCGCGACTCCGCGCCCATGTTCACGTAAACGGCCACCACTCGACGGTTCCGCTCGTCTTTATACGCCGAGCCCATGAGACCCCGAACATCGTGCCCGTCTCCAGCGAGTTCCACCCGCTGCATACCCGGCCGCACGAAACGGCTGTAATTGCCGAACGCCCACAGCAACCGCGAAGGAATGATCGACTCCTCGTCGCCCGGCTTCCGCCAGTCCGTGTAGATCAGTCCGTCCTTGTAGTCGACGCCCGAAACAGCGGTCCACCACTGCCACGCCGTTACTCCCACCAGAGTCAGATCCAAATGGATGATGCGCGCCACATCCAGCGCCGTACTCATGGTGAGATCGCGCCTGTTGCCACCCTTCCCCTCCGATCCGGTCAAGATGCAATACTCCGACATCCACGGCTTCCAGCCCGGATATTGATCGAATTTCCGGCGGGCTCTTTCCCGATTCTCGACCAACTCTCCCTTCAAGCGGTCTGACCCGTAGTCGTGGTATGACAATCGATGATTCAACGTGGCGGCGACGGCCTTGTCCCCGATAAAGTCATCGATGTAATCGCCGTATCGAGCGCCGTATGTCTTCGACATCTTCTCCGCCACCGAGTACAGCGGTGGCAACCCCGACACTTCGATGCCTGCGATTTCGGTTGGGCACTTGCGTTTGCGCAACTCCGCATCCAACGCGAGCAACACTGCCTTCACATCCTTGTTCGCGGCGCGGCACCCCTCCTGGCTCTTTCCATTCCACTCCACGTTCGGCTCGTTCACCGGACTTATGTAATCGAAGGCGATGCGGTCGCGTTCCTCGGGATTCGCGCGGAAATGCTCGAGAATATCTACCAGGTACCGCGCAAACTGCCCTTCAAACCCAGGCTTCAAATTCGTGGTATCCGGTCCGGGCTGCCCGTACGTGATCCCGGTGCGAGTCATGCGGCCGGGCGGACTGTTCACGAAAGCCAGAAACCGCGGAACGCCCCGAGCCTTCGCCGCACCAAGGAACCAGCGCTCCGGAGCCTGCCTGGACCAATCGTATCGGCCCTCGCCGATTTCGAACGTTTCAGCCGTACGCCATGGGACGTTGATTCGATCCGTGATTCCGCCGCCGAGATTGAATCGCCAACACGAAAGTCCGATTCCGCGATCCTGTGAAAACAGCAGATCCGCCACACGCTCGCGGTTCGGGGTGCGCCACGTCCCCAACTTCTGCATGCTCCAGCAATCCGACGCGCCGAAATTCTCGATGGTTTGGAAGGCTTGGTCGAGTTGAATGGAGTCGCGATGTTGCGTCTGACCCTGTAACAGGCCGGCCGCTGTCCCCGCGACAATCGCTTTGAGCGCATCGCGGCGGGAACTTCCGGTGTGAGTCGGCACTACCTACTCATACCGCAACGATTCGCACGGATCCAGCCGCGACGCCCGGATCGCCGGAATCCATCCGCTCAACACACCCACAACCAGCAGGATCGCCGTCGACAGCATCACCGTGGCGGCCGACACGCTCATGTGCAGATCGCCTTTGCCGGAAGTATCTTCGAACAGCGCTCCCATCAGAGGTAGAGTCCCAATCATTGCGGCTATACCGTACGCCAGCGCAATGCCGATCGCACCGCCGGCCAGCGTGATGGTCAGCGCTTCCATGAGGAACTGCAGCCGTATGTGCCACTTCTTCGCGCCGAGCGCCTTTCGCAGTCCGATCTCGCGCACGCGTTCGTCCACCGACACGAGCATGATATTCATCACGCCGACTCCGCCAATTCCCAGCGTCAACGCGCCGATCAACATCAGCAGCACTTTCAAGCCAATGGTCAGTCCGTCGATGATCGGCCGGAACTCCTCGCGTCCGAACATCTGCAGCGCGCGCTTATCTGTCGGCGAGAAATTCTGACGCTTTGCGAGCGCGGCCAGCACTTGCGCCTCAGCCGCCTTCTCAAACTGCGCCGCCACTGGACTGAACACCATCACACTGGCGTATCGCGTATTCCAAAGATCGCCCGCCGCAGTGTACGGAATGAAGACCGAGTCGTCATCGCTGGTGAAGTAGTTGCTGAACTGCAGCTTCGTGTCCATCACACCGATCACGATGAACCGGACTCCCGCCACGATCACGGTCTCGCCGATCGGCATGCGGCCCCCGAACAGACGCTGGGCAACGCGGCCGCCCAGGAACATCACGCGCCTCCGCTCCTGAAAATCTTCCGGAGAAATCCAGCGGCCCTCCGATGGAATTTCATTGCGGATTTCGCCGTACTCGGGGTACACGCCGCGAGTCGCCGTATTCACCATGCGCTCGCCGTATTGGATCGAGTTCCAGCGCACCGTCTCCAGGCACGCCTGCTTCACCAGAGTCGCCTCGGCACGCACTGCGTCCAGATCCGCGAGTTCGATTTTCACGGGTTTTCCGGCACGCTCGCCGCCCGCCTGTTCGCTCGTCTGCCCCGGCCATACGATCACCGCGCTCTTACCGAACGCGTTGAACCCACGTACCAACGCCGCCCGGAACCCGTCGCCGTACGCGATCAGCAGCGTCACCGCCACGATCCCCCACACGATTCCGAGCATCGTCAGCGCGGTGCGTGCCGGACTCCGTTTCAAAGCGTCCCAGGATTGCAGGAATAACTCGCGCAGCATCTCAGCCTCCCGCCTCGAATCGAAGCGCCTCGATGGGATCGATCGCCGCGGCCCGGTTCGCCGGATACAGCGCCGCGAATAGCGCGACGGTCCCCAGCATCGCGAACGACAGCAGACTCGTTTTCCAGGTCGGTAGCAATCCGGCGAAGAACGGCGGCATGGGCAGCAGATTCACCAGCCAGCAGATTCCATACGCGATGCCCAACCCGGCGAATCCGCTCACCAGCACTACCGCCATCGCTTCCGCGAAGAATTGCCCGAGAATCGCTCCCGCCGTAGCGCCAACCGCTTTGCGCAGTCCAATCTCCCGCGTGCGCTCCCGCACCGCCACCAGCATTACGTTCATCACACCGATTCCACCCAGGAACAAAGTCACCACGCCAACCGCGCCCAGGAAGTATTTCATGCCGTCCGTCATCTGCCGGAATGCCTTCGCATCTTCTACCGTGTCCCAGATGTGCGCGGCTTCTTTATCCTGCGGATCGAAACGGTGGAGCCGGGCGAGTGCGCGGCGCACCTCCGACTTACAGGCTTCATCCTGTTCCACCGACTTAGGACTCACCAGTAACTGGTCGATGGAGTGCGGCAGTGCAGGCGGTTTCTCGGGAAAATCGCGCATCATTGCACTGAACGGAATAAATACCTTCGAGATATCGCGGCCGTCATAACTCGAGTCCTGCTCCTTCGGCCGCATGACGCCGATCACCTTATACGGATAACCTGCGATATGGATGGTCTCACCAATAGCGGGCCGCTCCGCGAATAACTGCTTTTTCGCATCGCTGCCGAGGAACGCCACCCGCCGGACCTGTGCCTGGTCCTCCTCGTTGTAGAATCGGCCCTCGCCCACTTCTATCGAGCGCACATAGGAGAACGCCGGAAGCGAACCCGTCACCAGTAGCGACCCGCTGTTATACAGACTCCGAACCGGCGTGTCCCCATGTCCGAGTTCCGGCAGCACGTATGAACAGGAAGTCGCTTCCGCCTGCACGTGCAGGTAGTCAGTGTCCGTCCACCGGATGGGACGGCCGGCGCGAAGGCCCCCTGCCTGAAGGCTCGTCTTCCCGGCGAAGATAATCATCAGGTCCTTGCCGAGGGCCTCCGCCTGCTTCTTCTGTCCGACGCGAAGACCCTCGCCGGCCGCCACCATCAGCGTGATGGAGACGATTCCCCAGGCGATGCCGAACATCGTCAAACCCGTGCGGACTTTGTGTGCCCAGAGCGCGCGTAACGCGTCCAGAAGCAGATCGCGTGTCGTCATGGCCGTTGCTCGCCTACTGGAGGACGATCTTCGATCCCTCTTTGATTCCCGCCACCAGTTCGGTCTTAAGCCCGTTTGAGATGCCCGTCTTCACGCCCACCTTGCGCTTCCCGTTTGGCTGCGTGATGTCCGGCACTTCCACCGAAGCGTTGCGGCTCTTGTCGTACACCAGCGCCGTTTCCGGCACCAGCAGCACGTCGTGTTTCTCTTCCAGGATGATCTCGGCGTTGGCACTCATGTTCGCCTTCAGCACGCCGCCAGGATTGCGAATCGAGACGCGGACCTCGAAGGTCGTGACGTTATCCTTCTCGACGCCGAGCGGCGAAATCTTGGTCACTGCGCCATCGAAACGCCGGTCTTTATACGACTCCACTACTATTCGCGCGCGCTGGCCGATGTACACCTTGCCGATGTCGGCCTGATCTACCTTGCCGAGCACGTACACTTCGCTCACATCGCCGAGCGTCATTATCAGCGTCGCCTGAGAGCCCATCACGAGAATCGAACTGACCGCGTCGCCCACCTCCACATCGCGCGACAGCACCAGACCGCTCATCGGACTCACGATCGTCGAGTTACGAAGGTTCTCTTCCGCCTGATCGAGCGAAGCTTTTGACTGCGCCACCTGCGCCTGCGCTTTCGCGATTTCCGCGCGGCTCACTGCCAGATTCCGCAGAGCCGAACTCTGCTTGTTGACCGCCATCTGGTAGGCTTTTTCGGCGTCCTCCGCGACAGCCTGCGACACCAGCTTCTCTTTGTACATGCTGGTGGCGCGCTCCATGCCGCTCTTCAGGAACGGCAGATCGGGCGCTTCCGCGTCCACTTTGTTCCGCTCCAGATTTGCCTGCGCGGCCGTTACCGACGCCTGAGCCGCCTGCATCATCGCGCGGCCCTCGCGCACCTGCGCCTCTAACTCCTCCTTGTCGAGTTCTACCAGCACGTCGCCCTCTTTGACGTACTGGCCGTAGTCCACCAGGATCTTCTTCACGATCCCGCTGGCTTTCGACTTGACCTCGACTTTCGTTCGAGGCTGCACCTTACCCGTCGCCACGACAGACCTTGCGATGCTGCCGCGTTCTACCGTTGCGATCTTCGACGGGTCGATGGTCGGAGTCCGGCGTAGCGAGCCCATCAAGGCGAATCCCGCACCCGCGATGACCAGAAGAGTTACTGTGAGAATAATAATTCGGTTGCGAATTTTGTGTTTCTTATGATTGCCGCGCGTGCTCATGCATCCCCCTTAAGTTAGGGGTACGCATCCACCGGGCGAAAGGTTCCCGGCGGCGCTCAGATTCCGCAGCGCTCGAGGGTAACTACTGGCCGGCTGTGGACGGCTCTGGCGCGGGCCTGCGAAGAAGTTCCACCGCGGGTGCGTTCGCCGGCGTCACCTGAATGCGCGAGCCGGCCGGCAGTTTCAGCGGATTCGCAAACCAGTACGGCTGATCGTAGTCGGGATTGAAATTCTCCACCCACAACAGCGGTTCCACGCTGCCGTCAGGGCGAACCGCAACCACCTGCACCGCGGCGCCCGGGTCCAACTTACCGGGCCGAATGCCAGCGAATACCGCCGCTTGTTTCAAAGCCAGACTCCCCGGCACCTTCACGATCCCGCCCGACGCAGGCTCTTTCTTCGGCTTGTTTGAAATATAGGGCAAACGCGGCATGTAGCGCGGGTTGCCTTCTGGCGCGCCACCCTCTACCCAGTCCGCAATAATCTCCATCTGCTCCTGAGTAAGTCCCACTTCATTTTTGAACTCGCCGAATCCCTTCACTGCGTTCCATGGCGGCATGCGCCGTGCCAGCACTTCTTCTTTGATCGCCTTGGCCCACGGCCGTGCCTCTTCATAGGTCACCAATGAGAAGGCAGTGCCTCCTTCGCGATGGCAGGTGATGCAACGCTTATAGACGATTCGCGCGGTTTCGCGCGACCAGGTGATCTTAGTCGAAATCACGTCGTGGGCGAACAGGGGAACCCATGCGCCCACGACGCAGACAAGGAGAGAGAAACGGAACATGCAACCTCTAATCGCCGGATTTTTTATAATAAGTCCGGCGGTCGAACTTCGCGTCCACCGCGACATCGTAAAACCCGATCATCATTTCTTCCCGGCTCTGCTCACCCCAGCGAATCGCGGCAGTCGCATCCGGATTCGCTGGGTTGTTCGGAGAATTATCGTACCACGCGGTGGCAACAATGCGGGATCCGGGCACTAAGTCGATGGGCTTGTCGAGCTTATAGGAAAGCTGCCAGTTGAAGTCGTAATTGGGCACCTTCAGCAGGGTTTGTGTTTCGCCGGTGGGCTGCACTAACTGATATTCGAAAGCCTTGCCACGCAGGTGCATATGGGGAAACAGACTTAGTAACTGCCCCTGATTGACGTGCGGTGCCGCCGCCTCCACCTTGTAGTCGGGTGCTCCAGGTGGAATGGTGAATGAGGTATTCACCCCGGCCAGTGTCAGAACGCGCTGCGTTGGCGGTTCCTTCGAAAATACGAGTCCGATCTTGGTCTTGTCCACGTGTTCGGTCCCATCCACCGTGAAATGCATCTGGAAGATCAAATCGGAGCCCGCGCGGATCTTCTTCGCCAGGCCGGGCCGCCACACATCGGGAATCATTCCCGGCGTATAAATAGTGAGGATGTCACTCCCGCCGCCGAATGTCTCTGCCGCGCGGCGCTTCGGAGGCGCTTCCCACGCCTTGCCGTACTCGATCTCACCCCGCAGCCATTTCGATTCGGGCTCCCGGATAAATACGACGCAGTGATGGACAACCGTGCGAACAGACGGCCGCACTTCCACCATTTGCACCCACACATCTTCTTTCAGGTTCAGCGGCACCAGCACATACTGATAGTCGACTTCGCCCTTCGCCGGAATCTTGATCTCTACCGGCAGTTCGATCACGCGATCCGGCTCGGCTATGTTCCAGCCCTCCAGCCATTGCCGGGGCGCGGGTGCGTCTTTGGGATTCCCTTCCTTCGCTCCGCCATCCACCCACGCCACCAGCGTATCGATGTCCTTCTGTGACAGCGACCGGTCGTTTGCAAACTTGCCATAGTGCGGATCGGCGAACCACGGCGGCATCTTCTTCGTCAGCACAGCCGCCTTGATGGCCTTGGCCCAGGGCCGGACCTCGCTGTACGACATGAATTTCATCGGGCCGATTTCGCCGGGACGGTGGCACCCCTGGCAGTTATCCTGCAAAATCGGCAGCACATCTTTCGTGAAAGTAGGTGCCGGCGCAGCGAGCACCGGCACCAGGATCAACAGGGAGGCAACGACTAACTTCATAGGAATCGTGATCAATCGCTCGAACGTTTCTTATCTCCGATGAACAGCTTCATCGGGTCTGATTTTGCATCGATGGTCACGCCGAACCAGCCGATCATCATCTCTTCCCAACTCTGATCGCCCCAACGAACCTCTTTGGTCGCGTCGGGGTTGGCGGCATTATTCGGCGAGTTATCAAAATGCGCGGTGCACTCAATCTTAGTGCCCTTCGGCAGGAGAATCGGTTTGGCCGTCTCGTAGGCAAGCTGCCAGTTGAAGTCGTAGCGTGGAACCTTCAACAGTACCTCGGTCTCGCCCGTGGGATACACGGCGCGGTACTCGAAGTCCTTACCGCGCAGGTGCATGTGGGGCATCAACCACACTAACTCCGAGCTAGCCTGCAGCGTGAATTCCGATTTCACTTCGTAACTCGGATCGCCTGGAGGAATCGCGAATCGCGCATTGGTGGCCGTCAGTGTGACTACGCGCTTGGCGGGCGGGGTCTTGCAGTAGACCAGGCCGACTCTCGTCTGATCCGTCGCAGCCTTCCCGTTCGCCGTGTAGTGAAGTTGAAAAACAATGTCCGCCCCGGCGGGGACCAACCGTCCTTCGCCCGCCGAGAACTTCTGTTCCTGGAGTCCCGGTGCATAACCCACCAGTAACTCCACTCCCGCCATTCCGCCGTCACCGCCGCGGCCCTGGCCCCCTTTCTGGGGCACAAAGGCAACGCCAGGCTTGGCATCCTTCAGCCACGCTGAACCCGGCGGACGTATGAACGCGATTACGTGATGCACCACCTGCCGGTTGCCGGGCCGAACCTCGGCTGCCTGAACCCAAGTGTCCTTCGTGAAACCGGTGGGCAGCACGACATAGTTATAGTCGATTGTCCCCTCTGGAGGCACCTGAAAGGCGGTCGGCATCTCGAACACCTGGTCCGGCTTCGGGATGTTCCAACCTTCCACGAAATGGGCCGGTGGCGGGGCATCCGACGGCTTGCCCTCCGGCGCCCCGGCATCCACCCACGCTACCAGTGTCTTCAGATCCTGCTCCGGCAGGTACCGTTCGTTCGAGAACTTACCGTAATGCGGGTCGGCAAACCATGGCGGCATCTTCTTGGTGACCACCGCCGCTTTGATCGCCTTCGCCCACGGCCGCACCTCTTTATAACTCATGAACGACATGGGCGCTGTCTCGCCAGGGCGATGGCAGCCCTGGCAGTTATTCTGCAGGATCGGTTGGACGTCCTTATGGAACGTAACCTGGGTGGCCCCGGTGTTGCCGGCAAAAGCGGCAACACCGAGCGTGAGAAGAGAAGTCGAAATTCGGAGTAACAACGGGGCCTCCTAGTCGGATAGCTTCTTTTTCGGTCTCATCAGTTCCATGGGATTTGTGTTCATATCCACGGCAACATCGAAGAAACCGATCATCATTTCATCCCAACTCTGCTCGCCGAAATGGACTTCCTTCTTCGGGTCGGGGTTGGACGCATTATTCGGAGAGTTATCGAAATGCGCGGTACATTCGATAGTCGTCCCGGCGGGAAGCAGCTTAGGTTGTGCCAGGACATACCATAACTGCCAGCTAAAATCGTAATTCGGAACCTTCAACAGAACTTCTTTCTCGCCCGTCGGATAAATCACTCGAAATTCGAAATCCTTGCCCCGCAGATGCATGTGCGGCAGCAAATTGGTCAGCGTAGCCGGCGCCTGCAGCGTGAACTTCGACTCCACCTGGTAATTCGGATCTCCCGGCGGAATCGCGAACCGGTCATTCGCCGCCGCGAGAGTCAGCACCCGCTGGGTCGGCTTCTCCTTCGAGAAGACCAATCCGATTTTCGAACGGTCGTGACCCGGCTTGCCGTTCGCCGTGTAGTGCAATTGCAGCACCAGGTCGGAACCCGCCTTCACCAGCTTTGCCTGACCCGGCTTGAGCGTCTGCGGCGGAGCGCCTGGCGCATATCCACAAAGGAAGTCGCCGCCAAATCCGCCGCCGTCGCCTCCGCCGCGAGGACGTTCACCCCGTTTCGCAGCTTCGCGGATGTACTCGGCCGGCACAAACGGAACGCCCGGCTTGGCGTCCTTCAGCCACGGCGAACCAGGCTCGCGAATGAACGCGATGATGTGGTGTACGTGCGCGCGATCGCTGGGACGCGCCTCGGCAAACTGGACATACTTGTCTTCCTTGAAGTTCGTCGGCACCACGATGTACTGATAGTCGATTGTGCCGGCCGTCGGGACCGCGAATTCCTGAGCCATTTCGAGTACCACGTCCGGCTGCGGAATCGCCCAGCCTTCGGTAAACTCAACCGGCGGCGGTGCGTCCTTCATATTCCCCGGTTTTGCGCCCGAATCGGCCCAAGATACCAGGGTTCGAATCTCGCTCTCATTCATCGTGCGGTCGTTCGCGAACTTGCCGTAATGCGGATCGGCGTACCACGGCGGCATCTTCTTCGTCAGCACCGCCGTCTTCATGGCCTTCGCCCAGGGTCGCGTCGACTCATAACTCAGAAACGACATCGGCGCCGCTTCGTCCGGCCGGTGGCAGTTTTGGCAGTTCTTCTGAAGGACGGGAAGAACGTCCTTATAAAATGTAACTTGTGTGGAAATACTATTCGCAGCCAGCCCAGCCGCTGCGCAAACTATACCCAGTGCGATAAATCGCATGCAACCTCCAGAAATTGAGCCCAGTCTCGAACTTCCTGAGTAGGTACGAAGTCGGCCCGTCAAAAGTTTTCAGAATTCGTAGTATCCCAGCTAACGCAGACCGTGCCCAATGAACGGCCTATCCACTCTTAACAGTGTTAACTGGAAACTTTCGACGGTTTGTAAAACATTGTAAAGAACTGTCCTCGGGTAAGCTGGATCTCAATGGCCATCGATTTCGTGCCCCCTCACCTCGGCGAATACATCGAGAACGTCTCACTCCGCGAACCGGACGTCCTTGCGCGACTCCGGGAGGAAACGTCCAAACTGCCCGACTCCCGTATGCAGATCTCACCCGACCAGGGGCTGTTCTTCCGCTTCCTGATCCACGCGACGGCCGCCCGCCGCTGCCTCGAAGTCGGCGTCTTTACCGGCTACAGTTCCACAGCCGTCGCTCTGGCGCTTCCCGACGACGGCCGCATCACCGCCTGCGACGTCAGCGTCGAGTGGACCTCCATCGCACGCCGTTATTGGCGTGAGGCCGGCGTCGACCACAAGATCGATCTCCACCTCGCTCCCGCGGTTGAGACTCTGGATTCGCTGATCGACGAGGGACTCGCCGGTTCATACGACTTTGCTTTCATCGACGCCGACAAACCTAACTATTCGAACTACTGGGAACGTGCCTTAACACTGGTGCGCAGCGGCGGCGTCATCCTAGTCGATAACGTACTGTGGTCCGGAAGGGTTGCCGACATCACCGTGAGCGACGCCGAAACCGAGTCGATTCGCGGCTTCAATCGCATGGTGGCCGCCGACAATCGTGTGGAAGCGATGGTGTTGCCTTTGCGCGACGGAGTCACACTCGCCTGGAAACGGTAACTTTCGCAAGCCGCGTTGATGAATCCCGAGGCTCTGCCGCGTCCCTAAAGCGGAGGACTCCTGATGACCTGGTTGGAGAGAATTTCGAATACCGCGATCGATCGCATGCCGAGCACGATCTCCGCGGCAAATCACGCGAAGATCGACTACGCCCTGGCGGCCGTCACCCTCGGCGCTGCCATCTACTTCATGCGCCACAACAAGACGGCCGCGATCGCCGGATTCGTCGCCACCACCGCTGAACTGACCAACGTCGCAATGACCAACATCCCGGGGGGACTCACCAAATCCATCAGCTTTCCGCTGCATGGCCGGATTGATATGGGCAATTCGGCGTTGCTCGCGTCCATGCCTGGGTTCATGGGCTTTTCCGAGACACCCGAGAGCAAGTTCTTCTACGGCGCGGCAGCGGCAATCAGCCTGCTGGTCGCCATGACCGACTTCACCGGAACCGGCGAGCGGGCGCAGTCGCAGTATCTGCTGGAAGCGCGGTCGTAACCGCTTCGCCGATACCTGTTGAGGCCGGTGCGCGTAAACTCCTTGCGATATCCTGGATGTTTCGCCGCCGGTTTCAACATGCACAGATTCGCTTTCCCGCTCCTGCTCTGCGGCCTCACTGCCGACGCGGCGCCACTCGCGTTGCGATGCGGCAGTCTGCTCGACGTCCGCACCGGCAGCGTCCACAAAGACGGCATCGTTCTGGTGGTCAACGGCAAAATCAACCAGGTGGGCACGGCTTCCAGTCTTGAGATTCCAACCGGCGCGACCGTAATCAACCTGCCGAACGGCACTTGCATGCCCGGACTGATCGACGTTCATACACATCTCACTTCCGACCCGACCACGGCCGGCTACAAACACCTGGGCGTCTCCATTCCTCGTAGCGCGATCACCGGCGCGAAGAACGCCCGCCGCACCCTCGAGGCCGGATTTACCGCGGTTCGGAACGTCGGCGCGTCAGGTTTTGCCGATGTCGCGCTCCGCGACGGGATCGAAGCCGGCGACATCGAAGGCCCTCGCATGCTGGCGTCCGGTCCTCCGCTCGGAATCACGGGCGGCCATTGCGACAACAACCTGCTGGCACCCGAATATCACGCGACGGGCGACGGTGTCGCCGATGGCCCCTGGGCCGCGCGTGTGAAAGTCCGAGAGAACGTGAAGTATGGCGCCGATCTCATCAAGGTCTGTGCCTCCGGCGGAGTGCTGTCCAAGGGCGATCAACCCGGCACTCCTCAATACACCCCCGAGGAACTGAAGGCGATCGCGGACGAAGCGCACAAACTCGGCCGCAAGGTCGCCGCCCATGCTCACGGCACCGAGTCGATCAAAGACGCGATTCGCGCCGGCTTCGACTCCGTCGAGCACTCGAGTCTCATCGACGACGAGGGAATCGCACTCGCCAAGCAGCACGGAACGTTTCTGGTCTTCGATATTTATAACGACGACTATATCCTGCAGGAAGGCCCCAAGGTGGGCATGCTGCCCGAATCTATCGAGAAGGAGCGCAAGATCGGCAAACTGCAGCGCGACAACTTCCGCCGCGCCTATCTGGGGGGCGCCAAACTCGCTTTCGGCACGGACTCTGGCGTCTATCCGCACGGCGATAATTGGAAGCAGTTTCCCATTATGGTGGAGTACGGCATGAAGCCCATCGAAGCCATTCAGTCCGCCACGCTGACCGCTGCCGACCTGCTTGGAATGTCGCAGCAGGTAGGCGTGCTCGAGTCGAACCACTTCGCCGATGTCATCGCAATCGAGGGCAACCCGCTCGACGACATCCGCAACATGGGCAAGGTCCGGTTCGTGATGAAGGAGGGCCAGGTCATCCGGAACGACTGGGGGTCCGCGAGCACCCGCTGATGTCGCGCCGAGTGATTGTCGCCATAGACGGGCCCGCTGGGGCGGGAAAGAGCACCATCGCCCGAGCCGTCGCCGCCCGGCTCGGCTATATCTACATCGATACGGGTGCGATGTATCGCGCCGTCGCGCTGTGGGCGATTGAAACGCGAATCGCTCTCGACGATTCGCATAAGCTGGATGAACTCGCGCGACATGCGCAAATCGAGTTTGCTGCCGGGTCCTCGCGCATTCTGCTGAACGGCGCGGACGTCACTGAGGCGATCCGCTCGGCGGAGGTGTCGGAAGCCGCATCGAAAGTGGCCGCGCTTCCGGGAGTCCGCCGCGCGATGGTGGATGAGCAGCGCCGGATGGCCTCCGACGCATCCGTCGTGATGGAGGGCCGCGATATTGGGACCGTCGTGTTCCCCGAGGCCGATGTGAAGATCTTCCTCGATGCCGAACCGGACGTCCGCGCCGGACGGCGTACGGGCGAACTCCGCGACAAGGGACAATCCGCCGAACTCGATTCCATCGCCCGCGAATTGTCTGAACGCGACCGCCGCGACCGCAATCGCGCCGAAGCGCCGCTGATGCAAGCCCCCGACGCCGTGATGGTGGACTCCAGCGGTTTGACTATTGAAGAGGTGGAGGAAACGGTGCTGCGAATTATTCGAGCCCGGGTTTCCAATGGAAAGGAAGTTGCCCGTTGACCAATTTACTTGTGATGAAGTTCGGTGGCACCAGCATGGGCTCCGCCGAAAGAATGCGCGTCGCCGCTGATATTGCGGAGCAGCAAGGCTCGACTCGCCCGGTGGTGTGCGTCGTCTCCGCCATGTCCAAAGTCACCGACCTGCTGCTGGATTCGATGCGCCGGGCCGAAGGCGGCGACGAAGGCGGGCTCCAGACCGACATCCAGAACCTGCGCGAACGGCACCTGAACGCAATGCAGGAACTGCTGCCGCCCGAAGCGCGCCCGTTGGTGCGTACGGAGATCGACCGGCTGATCGCCGAGTTCGAACGGATCGCGCGCGGCATGTTCATGCTGGGCGAGCGGCCACCAAAGTCCGTAGACGAAGCCGTCGCAACAGGCGAGCGTTTGTCGGCGCTGATCCTGTCTGCACACCTGGAGTCCCGCGGCGTGAAATCGCGTGCCGTGAATGCTGCGCAGGTGGTGGTGACGGACGCGGTGTTCGGCAACGCGAGTCCGCTGATGGGGCCCACTACGGCCAAAGCCGCCGAGGTGCTCAAGCCGATGATCGAGGCCGGAATCATTCCCGTGGTCACTGGATTCAACGGCGCCACCGTCGACGGCCGTCCCACTACTGTTGGGCGCGGTGGTTCCGACTTCTCCGCATCCATTCTCGCGGCCGTCCTGGATGCTAGCGAGTTGTGGATCTGGACCGATGTCGACGGCATCATGAGCGCCGATCCGAGGGCGGTTCCCGATGCCCGCGTGTTGCCGGTGGTAACTTACGCCGAGGCCGCCGAACTCGCCTACAATGGCGCGAAGGTGCTGCATCCACGAACGCTGGCTCCCTTGGTCGAACGGAAAATCCCGGTCTGGAGCAAGAACAGCTTCGCACTCGAGAAGCCGGGCACGAAAATTGTTCCGGAGATCCACGATCAACTCGGGCCCCGCGCCGTCACGTCGATGACGAAGGTAGCGCTGGTGTCCATTGAATCGAACAGCGCTGCGCTCAGTGGAACGCGGCTGATGGCACGTGCCTTGGCGGCTCTGGCCCGATGCAACGCGGAAGTACTGGCCCTGACGAGTTCGAGTTACCGCCAGAGTTTCTGTTTCCTCATCCGGCAGGACGAACTCGAACTGGTGACCGAGCATCTGGAAGAGGACTTGTCCATCGAACTGGCGCACGGGTATGTGAAGCCGATCGACGTGGATCTCAACGTAGCGCTGCTGGCGGTTGTCGGCGAGGGCATGCGCGGCACTCCGGGACTCGCCGGCCGCATCTTTACCGCGATCTCGCGGGATAACATCAACATCATCGCCATCGCTCAGGGCTCCAGCGAGTTGACCATCGCTGTTGTGGTCCGCCGCGATGGTCTGGAACCCGCGGTCCGCGCCGTTCATGCCGAGTGCGGTATGGGCGAGCCAAGTCTCGCGGAGACGCGATAGGAGAGCCATGCGCAAGCTTCTTGTAATTCTCGCAATTGCCGCCACTACCGCTGCTGCTCAGAAGCCTGCGTGGCAGCCGCCGGCGGGACGTCTCACTATGCCGCTTTGGCCGAACGGCGCTCCGGGAGCTCCGTCGAATCCGCCGGCCGAGGCTGACATGACCACCGCCAAGGACAACCTGATCGCGGGCAAACCGCTGATCCGCCTTGGCAACGTGTCGAATCCCACCCTGACGCTGTACCAGCCGAAGGGCAAGAGCACAGGCGCTGCCGTGGTGGTGTTCCCCGGTGGCGGCTATAAAATTCTGGCCATCGATCTGGAAGGGACCGAGGTCTGCGATTGGCTCAGTTCCAGCGGTATTGTTTGCGCGCTGGTGAAGTACCGCGTGCCCGATACGGGGCCGTATCCGAAATCGTCCGCTGCGCTTCAGGATGCTCAGCGGGCGGTGGGGATGGTGCGCTCTCATGCGGCCGAATGGCACATCGACCCGAAGCGGATTGGCGTCCTCGGATTTTCCGCCGGAGCCCATCTGGCGGCCGCGGTCAGCACTCATTTCGAGCAGCGGTTATACGGCCGTGTGGATGCGGCCGATTCCGCGAGTTGCCGGCCGGACTTCGCCGTAATCGTTTACCCGGGCTACCTGGCGCTGGCCGATCAGAACTTCGCGTCCAATCCCGACGTCAAGCCAACCGCCGATACGCCGCCATCGTTCATCGTGCAAGCAGAGGACGATCCGGTTCATGTGGAGAACGCAGTCAACTATTTCATGGCGTTGAAAAATGCGAAGGTCCCGGCCGAACTGCACATTTATGCGAAAGGCGGTCACGGGTACGGGTTGCGGCGCACCGAACTGCCGGTAACGCGATGGCCGTCGGCAGTGGAAACCTGGCTTCACACGATCGGCGTGTTATCGGGCAAGTAGCGCGAGCTACTGAAAGTGGATCCCGGCGATCACCAGACTGGGCATCTGATGGTTCCAACTCTCCGGCACCGTGTCAAACGGCAGCCGGAATGGCTTGATTTCCCCAGGCTTCAGCGGCCCCATGCGGGTGCTGACAATGGGGACGAGCTCGCGTAAGACCAGTTGGCCGTAGGCATCGTAGAACACACAGTGCAGGTCAACCAACTTCACTGCGCGATCGCCGTTATTGGTGATTTTGCCGTTGATCTCCACCACCATCTGCTTCATGTAGCTTTCGTTGGCCTTCATCTCAACGTCGCTGAGCTTCAGGTTGTGAACGTACTGCTTCGCCTCGGGAGTTAGCTCGAGATTTCGAGGCTGATGAGTCGAGGTGTATTGCACGTACCAGGCGAATGCTGCGCCGATGATAATGAGCGCAGCAATGGTGAACAGGGCGGCGCTGGCGCCGCGCTCGTTTCGGGAGTCGAGGGTGTTCATGTGCTTGCCTGCAGCTAATTTTGGTATTTGCTCTTGCACTCTTCCGAGCAGAAGTAAACCGTCTCGGCACCCAGCACTTTCTTGTGAGCGCTTGCGGCCGGCACAAACGTTCCGCAGACAGGGTCCTTCTTCAACTCGCCGGCGACTGGCACATCCGGTCGCTTGGCCTGGGGCGCGGCCGTCGAACTGTTGAGAAGTTCCGAAAAGCCCCGGAGGATGAGACCGATCACCGAGCGCAAAACGGATATCAGCAGGACGGCGGCCAGGAGTATGACAATGAATCGGAGCATAGAAAAAGGACGGCCGCCCGGAGACGTCCGTCCTCCCTTTTTGCGGCTTTAACCGCGACTACTTCTTCCGGCCGGCCGGTTTCTTCGGCGCATTCGGATTTTCGTACTTCGTCGAGATCTGACCGCCGATGGTGGTCAGCAGTTCCTTCGCGGCCTGGGCAAATTGCCCGTCCGGTTTCAACTCGAGATACTTCTGCAACGCTTCCGCCATTCCCGGAGGCGCCTGCACTTTGCCGTCGGCGGACATCGAAATCTTCGAGGACAGCGCCGTCGCGTACCAATACTGCGCATCGGCGTGATTCGGATCGGCTTCGGTCGCCTTCTTGAAGGCCTCCACCGCCGCGTCGTACTGGCTCGTGTTCTGCAGCACGGCACCGAGGTTGTAATAGTACTTTCCGGCGTTAGGCGGGTCCAACTGGGCGGCCTTGGTCAACTGCGCTTCGGCCTCCGGCACTTTCTTTGCACGGGCCAGCAGCAAGCCGTAGTTGTTCAGGTATGCTGCATCATCCGGCTTCAGAACGATGGCCTTCTCGAAAGACTCCATGGCCTTGGCGTAGAGGTCGGTCTGCTCCTGCCCGGTCTTGGTCGCGCCATAGGCCGAGTAGGCATCCGCCAGTTGCGCCCAAACCACATGCTGGTTCGGGTCCATTTCGGCGGCCTTCGCAAACTGCTGAGTGGCTACATCATACTGCTTGGCATTCATCGCCTCACGTCCGGCGTTGAACGCATCGTTCAAGGCCTTGTTCTTGGCGAGCGTGGCCTGCCGCTCTTTCATTTGCTTTTCGATGGCCTCCTTCTGCTCGGAAGTAAGCGAGCGTTCCTGCTCTTTCGTCAACTGCCCGCTTTCGGCGGCTTTGTTGATGGCGACCTGACGCTGCTTTTGCTCCTGCAGGTTGAAGTCGACGACCTTGGGGTCGCCCAGTCCGGTGCGAACGTTGTTAACGACGTCGCGCTGCTGGCCGTCCACTTCCACCGAGATCTTGTAGGTGCCAAGCGGCAGTCCGGCGTGGATATAGTGACCTTTCTTGTCGGTCTTGACCTTGTAATTGCCCTTGATGTCAAGGCGTTCGATCTTGATGAGGGCATCTTTGATGCCGTTTCCGTCCTCGCCTTTTACATTGCCTTCGATGGCTGTGGTCTGGGCCATCGCGGCGGTGGAAAGAAACAGGGCTGCGCCACAGAAAAGGGCTATTTTTCGGAAGGTTTGTTGGTAGGGGAAGTTGTCCATTGCGGACCTCCGGCTCTGAATACGTGTTCTCTTCCAGGATACTACACCGTTAAGGGGATGTGCGGTAAAACACCTCGCCGGGGCGGGATATAAGGCGTTTTCTGCGCCGGAATCCGAGCGCCGGAGCAAGGCACTTCGGCCATTGGAACAGAAAACTCTGGTATCCGTCCGTCAGTCGAGTTAAAATAGAGATAATACGATGTTTACGCCACGAACATCCCGACCCTTCCTCTTCGGTTGCGACTGACCGCTCGCCACCGTCTCTTTCGTTGCACTCTTCGAATTTCAGACCACGGGAGAAGTGTCCATGCAGAGCTTGGAAGCGGTTCGCACCGATCTGCCGCAGATCGTTACCCCATTGCCTGGCCCTCGCGCCAAGGCCATCATCGAACGCGACGCGAAGGTACTTTCGCCGTCCTACACGCGCAGCTATCCGCTTGTCGCCGATCATGCCGAAGGCGCAATCGTCGAGGATCCCGACGGAAACCGGTTTCTTGACTTGAACGCCGGAATCGCGGTAGTCGCGACGGGTCATTGCCATCCCGAAGTGGTGGCAGCCATCCAGCGCCAGGCCGCCCGACTGATCCACATGTCCGGGACCGATTTTTACTACGAGAACATGGTGGCGCTGGCGGAGAAACTGGCGGCCATCGCGCCGGGAGACGTGCCGCGGCGGGTGTACTTCGGCAACTCGGGGACCGAGGCAGTGGAGGCGGCCCTCAAACTCGCGCGATATGCGACCGGTCGCGAGAAATTCATTTCGTTCTTCGGCGGATTCCATGGACGGACCATGGGTTCGTTGTCGCTAACGGCTAGCAAGTACCTTCAGAAAAAAGGATTCGGGACACTGCTTTCGGGCGTGTACCATGCGCCGTATCCGGACGCCTACCGGATGGGGAAATCGCCGGTCGAAGCAGCGAACGACTGTCTGAACTACATCGAAGATACACTGTTCCGGACCGTGTTGCCGCCGGGCGAAGTGGCAGCGATTATCGTCGAACCAGTCCAGGGCGAGGGCGGCTATGTGGTTCCGTGCCGGGAGTTCTTTGACGGTCTGGCCGACATAACCCGACGTCACGGCATCCTACTGATTGCCGATGAGGTGCAGAGCGGAATGGGGCGCACGGGCAAGTGGTGGGCGTCCGACCATTTTGGCTTCGTTCCGGATATTCTGACATCCGCCAAGGGAATCGCGAGTGGACTGCCGCTCGGCGCGATGATTGCGCGGGCAGACGTGATGAATTGGACACCCGGTGCGCACGCTTCGACGTTTGGCGGGAATCCAGTCGCCGTCGAAGCATCGCTCGCGACCATCCGGTTGCTGGAGGGCGGGATCCTTCAAAATGCCGCAACCATCGGGGCGCACATGCGGCAGCGGATGGACGGATGGCCGTCGCGATTCCGCCATGTCGGGCAGGTACGCGGGCTCGGGATGATGATCGGCGTCGAGATTGTCGAAGATCAGCAGACCCGGGCGAGGGCACCGAAGGTTCGGGACCGGATCGTGGATTGCGCCTTTGAGCGTGGTCTGCTGATTTTGGGAGCCGGTCCGAGCGCCTTGCGACTCGCGCCTCCACTCGTGCTCACTGTGGAGCAGGCGGATTGCGCGATGGATCTGCTGGAGCAGTGCATCGGCGGCGTGGAGTAGGGCCGTTCCGGGCACAGTACGGGTAGTGGTGCCGGCGGCTTGCGCTCATCGTGCCGGCCGTGAGGGATCCCCGTACGGCGAAACCGGGGTCGGAGGCAGTTACGCGGCCATCCGGAGAGCTCGCTGGCGTTTCCTTTCGCTGCGGGAGAGGCGCTTGCCCGAGGGGGCAGGGGCGGATTTGGGTTCGTTGTGTACGGGGGCCTGGCCGTTGAGGATCCAGGGATCCGGCGCGGGCGTGCGAACCGCCTCAACCTGTTGTTTCAACCAGACTTCGGCTTCATTGGCTTGGTTTCGTAATTCGCCGACGCGCGCTTGGGTGAGCTCGCGGTGGGCGCGGAAGTACGACCTTTCGGCGGCGGCGGCCCAACGATCGAGGATGGCGAGGGCATTGTGACCAAGGTGGGCGACGATGCGCGCACTTGGGTTCGTTTCGTCAATTTGCGTGGGATCGATGATTTGATCGAGGGCGTGAGCCTCCAGGCGACGAGCGCGATCGAGCCGCCAGCGGGAAGTGGCGAGTTGTGTGACGAGAAACTGCTGGTGGGCAGAGTTGGGCTTGAATTCAGAGGTATAGCTTTCGAGCAGGCGGTCGAAAGCGGCCTGGTCCTCGTGCTGGGGGACGGGGATGAAGTTGCTCATTTCGTCTTCAGGGTAGAGGGCGGGGCGTGCAACGGGCGGGGGTCGGCGGAGGCGATTTGGGCGGCAGGTGGTTGAGGGGTGGGGAGTTACGGGGGCGAAGGTTTATTTTCGAGTTTTGTCACCGGGGGTTTGGGGATGGTGGATTTTTTGCCGTTGGAAAGGAAGCCTGCCTGATTTTCGTGGTGGGAATGGTTCGGCGTCAGTTCGTCTTTCGAGGTTGGCGCTCTGCAGGTGTCGGGAGACTTTTGGCAGCAGGTGGCCGCGCGGGTTGGCGAGTTTGAGCCGCAGTGCTTGAGGCGATCAGGTGACTGGAAGTCCGGTGCCGCTCCCGATTGATTTCGATGGATCTCGACTGGTACGCGCATTGGGGCGACCGAGGGAAGACCTATCGTCGAGGACACCGGTTCGGGACCACGGCTACCAAAGTCCGAGATGGCGACAAACCGTCAACTTGGATTCGTAAACGCTACGCCGTCAGTCGCGATCTATCCGGGGGCAGGTTTCTGAAAAGGGCCACCTTTCAGCCAGTAAACCAGCCGCTCATCGCGCCCCGTCGGTTCTACTTCCCGCGGTGCGGTTGATGCTGCACGCATCCCCCAACCCTGTATCACCGGACCATAATGTTGACCGGCGGTCCCGCCACTCCAGCTGCGCTCACTTCAATTGCCGCCAAGCCTGGCGCCGTGTCGGGAGGCATACGAAAGTTCACTTGGTAGCCGGCTATGGCACCGGGAAGTCCCACTGATCCCAGGACGATGGCAGATCGCCCGTTCACCCTCACCTCCACCAGAGAATCCACTGCTACCAGCGGATATGCGGGAAATGGCTGCCCGGCGGCAACGCTGGGGCGAGTTGTTCCTTAGAAGCCCGGGGACCCGTTGCACGGGTCATGGCAGGCAAGGAACGTGGGCAGCAGCTATGATCGCGATTGGTGGGGCATCGGCGACAGTTAAGGTCGGTCGAGCAATGGAGCTGCCAAGCCCGTTAGCTAGTGTAGTGCGTCAGAAGTCCTTTGACATGACATGAGCCTGAGTTGTCGACAACATAGCGCGGCTGTGCAGGGATGGATAGTGGGCGGGTCCGATGCAGGGGAGGAGGCGTTGGCGCTGTTGTCGCTGAAGCT
>JBBQGE010000015.1:0-104397 GCA_038322675.1 Bryobacterales bacterium | reverse complement strand
AAAGCTCTTCTACCGGCTCGTGCAGCAGGCCGTCATCGTTGACCCCGCCCCGTACAAATCGCTGGTCCGGTGCGCCGCCGTGGGGGCCGACCTTGACCACAACGTGTAGAGGCTACCTGAGTCAAGTAAATACCCCACTTAGCTGAAATAGGGCCGCACTGCCGAATTGCCCGGTATCAAACCGGAGGACTTGAAGGTCGATATCGGAGATGACGCCCGTCACGATCCTGGAAACGAAATACGAGCACAAAGACACGCAGGGCGGCTATCATCACGCGGAAAGGAGATACGGGAGATTCTCCTAGCCTGAAGGTGCGCGAGCCGAAGCCGCGAAAGCTCACTTTCACGACGGCGTGGCACGCCAGGTAACAACCTGCCGCAACCGGAACTTCGAGCCCCTCCATCCCGTAACTCTCGAGTTATCGTAACAGCACGTTTTCGGATCCGGCTACTTCCAACGCGACGGTGTCACGGCCTTTGTGAGATTACTGCCTTCATGGGAACCTAGGGCTTTCTTCCCCGCTTCAATGACACGCAGAATCGCTTCGACATCGTACACGGCGCCGCCCCAAGTGCCCCCACTCACGTCCTGCAGGGCGGCCCACAACCGGGTATCGGCGGGCAGTGATGGATCAGGCGCGAGATCGTTCCGCAGACCGCGCGCAGCCAGAATCGCATCGCCCTCCACAACTCCTCCCGCGCCTACCAGATTCACACTCCCCTCGAGCGTGGTGCGATCGATAACGATCTCAATCATGTCTCCCTCACGGACCTTGCCGATCGGCCCACCAGCCAGTGCTTCGGGCGATACGTGCCCTATGCACGCGCCCGTCGAAACACCACTGAACCGCGCGTCCGTCAGTACCGCCACGTGCTTTCCGAACTCGAGATACTTCAGCGCCGACGTCACCTGATACGTCTCTTCCATCCCGGATCCCATCGGGCCCCGGCAGATCAGCACGATCACATCACCCGCATGAATGCCGCCGCTCTTGATCGCCGAAATCACCGCCGGCTCGGAGGTGAACACTCGTGCCGGACCGAGTTTGCGATACACGCCATCGGCTCCCACGACGGATGGATCGATCGACGTGCTCTTGATCACCGAGCCCTCCGGCGCCAGATTTCCGGCAGGGAAGCAGACCGTCGATGTCAGCCCGCGCTGCGCCGCTCGATCGGGGTCCATGATCACTTCGTCCGGGTCGATTCCGTCACGCTGCTTCAGTACCGCACGCAGACGCGACCGCCGCTCCGACGATTCCCACCAGTCGAGCACGCGCCCCAGCGAATCGCCGCTCACCGTCAGCGCACTCGTATCAAGTAGGCCCGCCCGCCGCAGATGTAGCATCACCTCCGGAACGGCCCCGGCGAGGAACACCTGCACGGTCGCGAAGTTCCTCGGACCGTTGGGCAGCGCATCCACCAGCCTCGGAACCTGCCGGTTGATGGCGGTCCAATCCGCAGCCACCGGCCGGCGCAAACCTGCGGCATGCGCAATCGCCGACATGTGGAGAATTAGATTCGTCGATCCGCCGAACGCCGCGTGCGTCACCATCGCGTTGTGCAGCGCCGCATCGGTCAGGATGTCTCGCATCCGCAGACCGCGTGCGTGCAACTCGAGCGCCGCCCGCGCGGACCGTTTCGCCATGTCCAGCCAGATCGGGTGGCCGGACGGTGCCAGCGCGGAATGTCCTAACGACATGCCGAGGGCCTCGCCCACCACCTGCGACGTCGCCGCCGTACCCAGGAACTGGCAGCCACCACCGGGGGTCGCGCAGGCGCGACATCCCATGTCGGCGGCATACTCCAGAGTGATCTGTGAGTGTGCGAATCGCGCCCCGATGGATTGCACGCGTCCCGCATCCTCGCCATCCTCGGCCAGCAGCGTGACGCCGCCGGGAATCAGCACGCAGGGAAGATCGCCGCTGCCCGCAAGCGCCATCATCATCGCCGGCAGACCTTTGTCACAAGTGGCCACGCCGATCACGGCGCTCCGGGTGGGCAGCGATCGAATCAAGCGGCGAAATATGATCGCGGCATCGTTGCGGTACGGCAGCGAATCGAACATGCCTGTCGTGCCCTGCGTCCTGCCGTCGCACGGATCCGTGCAGTAACCGGCAAACGGCACCGCGCCCGCGCTTTTCAACTCCCTCGCCGCCGATTCCATCAACAGCGAGACCTCCCAGTGGCCCGTGTGATATCCCAACGCGATCGGCGTGCCGTCGTTCGCCCGCAATCCGCCGTGCGTCGACAGCAGCAACACTTCCGGACCTCCGAGCTTCGCCGGATCCCATCCCATGCCGGCGTCCTGCGAGAGTCCGAACAAGTCGCCGGACGGCCGGTTCAGCAGCATCTCTTCGGTGATCGGCAAAGCGCCGGCCGGACCCGGAACCCGCGTACGTACATCGTACAGGCCGTCTGTTGGGGACTCGACAATTTCTTCGAACGAGTAACGAGGCATTCTGCTCCAGCATATCGCTCTACCTCGCATGCTGAGAGAAAACTCACAGCGTTCCGACTAGTTGTTAGAGAAGAAACTTTATGCGAACCGCTATGCTATGTATCGCCGGGTTGGCCGCTGTTGCCGCCCTGGTATACCCGGCGTGGAGTGAAGAACCGGGAGCGCACGTGGAGTACGTAGGTGGTACACGGCCGGATATCTCCGGTACAACCACGGGCAATTTGCAGGCGATTGATGACCAATACATGGTCTTCTACGCAAAACACGCCAACCTACGAGTACCGTACGACCGGATTAATCTGCTGGAATACGGTCAAAAAGTGGACCGCCGTTACGCGATGGCTGTTCTCATCTCGCCGGTGTTCATCCTCAGCAAACGCCGGCAACATTTCCTGACGGTCGGATATATCGATGACGCTGGAAAAGAGCAGGCACTCATCTTTAAGGTAGACAAGGGCGATATCCGTGCGATTCTGGTGACCCTAGAGGCTCGCACTGGCCGGCGCGTGCAATTTCAGGATGATGAAGCCCGGAAGGCAGGGAAAGGATGATCGCGGCCGTTCTCCTGGTGGCGCTCGCCGCTGAGATTACTACGCCGACGGTCCCGGAGCCGGCAGCTTCCGCATTGCTGCAAGTCCGCCGTGTTTACGTTGACCGGCTCACCGGCGGCGAAACAGCGGCTCAGATTCGCGAACTTCTGATGAATGCGCTGGATGCGGCCAAGCTGTTCGTGATCACTGAGAACGACCAGCGCGCGGATGCCTTCCTGCGAGGCGCGGCCGAGGATCTGATTTATACAGACAAGTTCAACAGCGCGGAGAGTATTGGGGCTCGCACGAACACCGGGCGCGGCCGCAGCGGCTCGGGAACGACGGCGCAGGGAGGAGCATACGGCGGCTTGAGCCTGAGCGACAGCGAGTCGGTGCACATTGAAGAGCGGAAGCACGAAGCGATGGCCGCAGTGCGGCTGGTGACCAAGGACGGCGATGTGATCTGGTCAACGACGCAGGAGAGCAACGGGGGGAAGTTCCGCGGTGCCAGCGCCGATGTCGCCGATAAAGTCACGAAACAACTGCTGGCGGACATTGAGCGTGCACGAAAGACGAAGGTTCTACCGTGAGATGCGCACCAGTTTCAAGGAGGAAGTGTGGCCGCTGATCACTTCCACCCGAGACGCGGGAATACCGGCCTCGTTCGCAAGAAACGAGCACAACTCGGCATTTGCCTTGCCGCGTTCCGGCGCCGCCGCAACCCGGACCTTCAGCGTTCCGTCCGCAAGCTCGCCCGTGATCTCGGTTTTCGGACTCTTCGGGAGTACCTTTACCCGGAGCGTCGCTGGAAGACCTTGGGCGATCCTCTGCTTCAACAGTTCATGCATATCGAACCCGATTGGCGGTACTTCGCAGGAGCGCTCTCCTGGTATCCGCCGAGTCAGCGCAAATATAGAGGCAGGCGCGTGTTGCCATTGCAGTAATCAGCGTCCGCTGTCGTGCGCCTCTGCCCCTTGCGTTCCGGGCAGCGAAATCCTCGAGCGGCAGCGCGACCCTCGTCCAGATCGGCGTCGATCCGCACCAGTACGCGTCCATTCGCCGCGCGGTCAGCGTCCGCCCTCGTATTGAGCCAGCAACTCGTCCGGCGCAACGGTCGCGGTGCCGAGTTTGCCGACTACGATGCCACTCGCTATATTCGCGAGTTCCGTCGATTCCGCAGGTGTGGCCCCCGCGCAAAGGGCAATGGTGAACACCGCGATCGCTGTATCACCGGCTCCTGAAACATCGAATATCTCGCGCGCTTTCGATTCTGTGTGAAACACCGGATGGCCGCGCTCGAACAGCATCATGCCTTCTTCGCCGAGGGTCAACAGAACTAGTTCAGTACCCCAAATTTCGAGTAGGCGGCTGCCGACCGCCATCATATTCGCCGAACCCGCCCGGTCTGCTAACTCATGCAAGCCTGCGGCTCGAAGCGCCTCGCTGCGATTCGGCTTAATCGCGGTAATGCCGTTCCAGGCGACAGGATTCACTGGGCTTGGATCTACCGTGATTACGATGCTCCGGCCGGCGGCTGCTGACATTAGCGAATCCACCAGAGCCTGCGAGAGAAACCCCTTGCCGTAATCCGAAAGGACCACGCCGTCCACGGCAGGCACGAGTTTGGAAATAGCGGAACGTGCGGACTCAGCGGAGCTCTGCGGATTCCGCGGGATTGCCTCCCGGTCGACCCGGACCACTTGCTGGTGCTTGGCGATAACCCGGGTCTTCACGATGGTGGAATGCTCCGGATCGGCGATCAGACCGGTAACGTCGATCCCGGTGGAGCGAAGCGATTCAGTGAGTCGCCGCCCGCTATCGTCGCAACCGACGACGCCCATCACTCCAGTCCACCCGCTGAACTCTCGAAGGTTGCGCGCCACGTTCGCCGCGCCGCCTGGAAACCACGATTCGCCGGTGACCCGCACCACGGGCACCGGTGCTTCCGGAGAGATCCGAGTCACCTCGCCCCAGACGTACTCATCCAACATGAGGTCGCCCGCGACCAGCACGCGGCACGCCCGAGCCCGATTCAGGATCTCGCGAACACGTTCGATGTGCACTGACTCTTCAGTTTGCCACGCAAGACTCGTGAAGCGTGCAGCGAACTCATGACCACGCCCGTATTCGCCCGTCAGGGGTTGCGGAACGTTCATTCACTGCGGTTGCGATCAGCCGCCGCTGAGGCTCGGACTCGCCAGCCGCGCCTGTCGTATTCGCGTGGCTTCAAACGATGACCTCGGTCAGGCCTTGTCGAAGTATCCGTGCGCTAACTCCGGACGGGATTCCAGCGCCTGCCGCCAGTACTTGCGAGCCTCATCTTCATGGCCTTGCGCCTTCAGCGCGTGTCCCAGGTTCAGAAGGGCTTCCGGGAAGTCGGGACGTTCCGCGAGAGCTTCGTTGTAGAGCCGCACGGCATCGTCCAGTTGCCCCGATTTCTGCAACAGCAAGCCCGTGTTGTAGAACAACTCGGGCGAGCGCTCGCCTGCCTCGATCAGCCGGGCCTGCAGATCCAGCGCCTGCTCGTAGTCCTGACGCTCAATCGCCAGCGCAGCCAATCCCCGCAACGCGTCCAACGAATTTGACTGATGTCCGAGCACGGCATTGAAAGCTTTCGCCGCCGAATCCCGATCACCCATGTTCCAGAACGCCAGAGCCAGATTCAGTTGCGCCTCCGGCCATGGGGAACGTTTCTTCACACACGCCTGGAACGCATCCGCGGCTTCCCGCCAGGCCTGCCGTTCCAGTCGCAAATACCCGAGGCGAAACCAGGCGTCCTCCCATTCCGGATCGCGCGCCAGCAGTTTCACGTAAAGGCGCTCTGCCTCGTCGCGAGAGCCTTCCTTCTCGAGCACCGAAGCAAGGTTGAACTGCACGTCCGGCAGATCCGGCACCAGTTTTAGGGCCCGCTGGTAGCAGTCGTGAGCTTTCGTGAGATCGCCCTTCTCCTGAAACACCACTCCAAGATTCACGTGCGCCTGCTTGGCCTCCGGCCGGAGCCGCAGCGCCTCGCTGTATGCCTCAGCCGCTTGATCAAACTTCTGCGTCCGCTGATAGGCGACGCCCAGGTTGAACCATCGTTCGAATTGAGCCGGCGAGTACTCCACCAGTTTGCCGCAGTACGCCGCCGCCGCTTCGTAGTCCGCCGTAGAGAACGCATGTGCCGCCAGACCTTCCAGCGCCGTCTGCGAGTTGGGCCGCAACTCGAGCAACGTCTCGGACCACTGGCGCAGCATTGCGTCATCCTTGCGAGCCATCGCGATCACCACCAGATTCGTCAGACACTCCTCGGATCTTGGATTCTGGCCCAGCAATCGCTCATAAATCGCCGCCGCCTCGTCGGTGCGTCCCAATAGCTGCAACGCCACTGCCTTGCCGAATTCTGCCGTTTCGTGTTCCGGGCTAGCCGCGAGCACTTTCTCAAAGGCATCCAATGCCGGAGCCGCTTTCTCCAGATGCAGCAGACTGATACCGAGCCCCAGGCGTGCTTCCACGCGCTGCCCATCGCGTTGCACCGCTTTGGCAAACGCCGCCGAAGCCTCCGTCCATTTGCCTAGACGTTCATAACAGACCGCCAGATTGTAAGGTGCGCCCGGATGCTGTGGCGAGGCCGCCATTACCTGCTCATAGTCACTAGCCGCTTCGGCAAACCGGCCCGACTCGTAACGCAGGAGCGCCCGCGCCGAATACAGGTCCGGCTCCGATTCCCCGGCGGCAATGGCTCCGTCGAGTGCTTCAATTGCGTCGTCGCGCCTGTCTTCCAGATGCAAGGCCGCCGCCCGCGCCAAAGCGGCGGAAGCGCGGCTCTCCGCCGGCATTGGCGGCGCCGGGTACATCCTCGTCGTTACCGATTCACTGTGTTTCGCCATCTTTCCCTGACTCCCGTACAACCCTGTCGTTCGAACCCGGTCCCCGCGGCGCAAGATATCCGCAAATCTGCCCGAGCAGATCGTCGTTGTGCGCCACCTGAACCCACTTAATCTTGCTTCGCTCACCTTTGCTACTGAAGAAACCGACGCCGCCCGAGTAGAGCCGCACGTCAGTCCAAAAATCAACCAGATGATCCTGGATGCGGATTGAGAAGTCCGGGCCCACCACATCCGCCCTCACCCGGAAGATTGCGTCGCCGCGCACCGTCATCGGCAGCACCGTGTCATGATGCGCGGTCTCCCTGCCGTTCAAAACCGCGTACCGCCTGAGCACCAGTGTCGGCAGCGGCCCCGGCTTCGTAATGATCAGTTTGACCGCATAGTAGTTCCTGGCATCCCGAGCCCGCATGGCCCAACTCATAGCCCGGCTGTCGATCTGGCCGAGGAATTCCACGGTGTAGTCGGTTAACCCCTCGGAAGGGCGGTAAATCGCGAACTTCCCTGGCTGCACAAACCCGCTGGGATCGAACGTCCAGGCTGCCGTTGCCCCGTCGGCGTCTTTCCACTGGTCCAGACCGGATCGAAAATCCTCTGACAGACGGATGCTCGCCCGCTCCCCTGCCCGCACGCGAAAACCACTGAGACTGTCCTTCCACCAACCGCTGGCGGCCGATTTGCTCAGGCTCGCAGCCGACGCAGTCAGCACGATCAGGACCGCGACTACACTGGCCCCGAGTAGCGTGCGCCTGCTGAGCCGGTGGTACAGCCCCGAACCAGCCCAACTCATTCGCTTCAACAGCGAGGGCGGCCGCATCTGCAAGGCCGACGCTGCCGCCCGCGGGTCCAACAGCGCTGTCGCGGGAGCAAGCCGCGGCCGTTCCACCGCAGACTGCGCGGGAAGAGGGTCGCTTCCTCCGTTGGCCGGGCCGTCGGCGGGCGCCCGGGGCGAAACCGTCCAGTCGACATCCAGCAACGATCCTGTCGGTCCGAAGTCCCTCCGGCGCGGATCCACGACCAGCCCCGATTGCGTCGGGACTGTCGGGTACTCCACCGGGTCGGGCGCATGCGACCGAAGCGGTGCGGAGGACGGCACCGGCCAATCCGATTCCGTTCGCTGTAGGTCCGCCCAAGCCGGGTCCGTTAGCCGCTCGCGGGCAATTCCCGGGATCGCTATCGCCGGCGGCGGGTCGAAAATGGCGCTGCGCGTGCGGCATCCTCTTTCCATATCGGCCGGAATGAACGAGAACACGAGGGGGTCGCGCAAACCAGGCGTCGCAATGTGAGAAATCGCGGTTTTTGGGAACGCCGGAGGAATCGCCGTACGGATCTCGGCCAACGCCGGCTGAGCCCGCACCGGCACCGATTCCACTGGAACGCCCGGACCTCCAAAAGGCTGTAGCTGAACCTCCGCCAGCAATCTCGCAAGCAGCGGGCGCCCGGCAACCTCACGCCCCGCCAGCCGTATTTGCACCGCGCAGACGGGCAGGAGATCGGCGGCTGTCCAAGGCGCCGAAGCTGGACTCGACTTCGCCTGTACCGCCGCTATTCCAAGCGAGGGAACCAAACCGGATGGCTCCAGCACCGGCCGCTGTAGAGCCGGAATCCACGGCACGAGAATCGTGGCAGGACACGCCTCCGGCACAGCCTCACGCGGAACTTTCCGCGAAGCACTGTCCAATGCCCGGCTCGGCCGCGCCAGAGGAAGCATTCCGGCCTCTACCGGATCCGGCATCTCCCGTTGCGGAACTCTCACTCGTGCTTCGATTTCAGGACCTTGCGGCACCCGTACAATCGGCCGAAATTCGGGCTTGGGTTCGATGAGCGGACCCGAACCGGGGGTGTCGCGGCGAAGTTGGCTGGCCATAACCCCTGGAACATCGGAATGAGAGATACCGTTCGAAGCATGTCGCCGCGTCTCCGGGACTCTCTTATTGATGCCGGGACCAGCGGGAACAAACGGACGCAGCCCGAAAACCGGCTCCAGGGCTGTCGTGGGGACGGCGTCCGGCGCTGGGGCGAAGCGAATCTGGTCGATCAGTGGCCCACACTGTGGTGGATCCGCAGAGGCTTCTTCCACTCGGTTGGCGCTAGCCTGATCTCCCGTATCCCGCTCGCTAACGTGCTGATTCTGAGCCGTGACACTGAGGGAGCGGTCTTCTATTGGAGGACCCACGGGCATCGCAACCGAGGCCAGCCACGGAAGCATCCCAATACTCGAGAGCGCCACGTCGGCCGGTTTTGCGAATCCCGGCAGATTGGGAATCACACCTGCCTGCCCGGGTGTGCTCGCCGACACTCCGCCACCCAGTTGGCGAGTATCCCGACCGGGCCCCAGTCCTCGCTTTGCGACGTCGTCCGACTCCACGGGTTTGCGCGTCGCTAATGCGGCGGTGAGCAGCTTTTCCGTTTCAATCAGCCGGTCGAGTGCCTGCCGCTGCTGATCCTGCTGAAAGGCTTCGCGATGCTCCTCCGAACAGAACTCCGAGTCCTTCAGTTTCCTGAACAACGCGAGACGGGTTCCACACTGAAGACACTGGGCGCGGCCTTTCGGCATCACTTATGAGATCGGCTTCGCTGGCGGGATACAGTACTCAGGGAAGTACTTAATTTCCAGAGCAACTGAATGTGGAACGCTCGGGGGATTGCCTTAGGACTGAGACGGGAACAGGACTAGTGCGACGGCCCTCCTAGAGGGCCGCCGGCATTCTTAAGGAGGACTGAGCCAAAACACCATCGAGAAGCTGGACTGCTACTGTTTCGTTTAGACCCTTGCAAATGCAGATCTCAGTGAGAAGCATCTGCCGCGCCCGGTCCAGCATCTTTTTTTCCCGGAACGATAACGGACGCTCACTTTGTACGATCAGTAGGGCCTTGAAAACTTCGGCGATCTCGAGAAGGCCGCCACTGCGCATCTTCTCGCAATTTTCTTTGTAACGGTCTTTCCAGTCCGGCACCGGAACGCAGGACCCGGTCGCCAAGTAGCAGAGGACTCGCGCAATCTCCGCGTTCTTAGTGACCTTCCGTAGGCCCACGTCGTTGGCATGGGAGAACGGGACCATCACGGTCATATTATTGCAGCTCAGCCGAAGCAAATAGAAGCGTTCGTATTTGGGGCCAAAAGAACGCGTACTGATGTTCTCGATCGTCGCCACTCCATGGTTCGGATAGACGACTTTTTCGCCGATATTAAAGGTCATGCGTGGACCCGTACACTTCCGAGTAGTTGATACGATTCAGACTAAAGCGCGAAACCAAATGTTAAGCCGAACTGGATACTTTGTCAATACTTTCACACAGCAACTTCAAATAAACACTATGGATCAAGAAGTTACAGCGATGTATCTTTGGATTTCGTGGCCCACCGCATCGAAATCCGGCTCTGCCGTATTCACCTCTCTTAGGTGTGCTCGTGAAACGGACTCCTATATCCGGTTTTCCGACATTATGCGACGCACGTACGCGAGGTTGCGGCGCATGTCCGCATCGATCGACTTCGACGGCGAATCGGTCTCGAGATTGGCGAATCCCCGGAACTCGATTTCGCCGATCGCATGTAGGACGTCCGCCAGATTGACCTTACCCTCACCCAGGTAATGGGGATTGTCCTTGAAGTGGAACTGGCAGATCCTTTGGCGCCCCAGCTGGCGAATCTCGCGCAGCACATCGTACCCGTTCGCCGTCGAGTTCCCGATGTCGTAGTACACCAGCACCGCCTTCGACCGGGCCCGGTCCAGAATCCGCATGTTCTCCTCCGCCGAATTCGTGTTCTCGAGTCCGAGAATTACGCCCTCCTTCTCCGCTTCCGGCCCCATCTCCCGCATAATGTCGCCGACGTAGTCCAGGTCCCGCGGAGTGGTAAGTGCGCCTTTGCCAAAGAACGGCAGCAGGATGACCTTCGCGTTCAGCCGTTTCGTAATCGGGATGCTGTCGGCCACCCACTTCTTTCCGAGCGGGTCGTTCTTCAAATAGTTCACATGCAGTATGTCGAGGCAGGTCCCATCCAGAGGGATCCCCTCCGATTTCGAAGCGCCGACATACTTGTTCTGCAACTCCGGATCCGCGAGCGGCAGTTTGCCTCCCACCGCGTCTCGTCCCAGGCTGACCTGAACTCCGTCAAACCCCAAGCGTTTCGCCAAACCGACAGCTTCGAGCTTCGCGGTCTGATTCAGGTTCCAGTCAGTCACTCCGATTTGCAGCCGTGTGCGGCCACCGAAAAGCGCCGTGCGGCCAGCCGCCGCCAGCGCCGCGCTTTGAAGTAAGGTGCGTCGTGTCATCCTGGCATCCATTCTTATCACAGCCGCGAACCTGCCGGGGACTGGCACAAAGATCCTAGACGTGCGACCTTGAGATTGAACACCCCCCAAATGTTGCTGCCCGGCATCACGATCTTTCTGAGCGCATTCCTGCTGTTCCTGATTCAGCCCATTCTCGCTCGCATGATTCTCCCCTGGTTTGGCGGGTCGGCGGCCGTCTGGACGACGTGTCTGATGTTCTTTCAGCTCACGCTGCTCGCCGGATACGCCTACGCCCATGCGTCGATCCGGTTTCTGCGCCCACGAACCCAGACGATCGTCCACCTCGCGTTGCTGGCACTCAGCCTCGCTCTGCTCCCCGTCATCCCGGCAGCGTCCTGGAAACCGGCCGGAGTCTTCAATCCCGCGCTTCGAATTGTCGAACTCCTGACCGCCACGGCTGCGATCCCTTACCTTCTGCTTTCGACGACGAGTCCCCTGCTCCAGGCGTGGTTTGCGCGGCGGCATTCCGGCGCATCCCCGTATCGCCTTTACGCGCTCTCGAATGCCGGGTCCCTTTTGGCACTGCTGAGTTATCCGTCGTTGATCGAGCCGTCCCTATTTCTACGCATTCAGGGCTACGTCTGGTCGGCAGGATACGTCGTCTTCGTTTGCCTGACCGGCTGGATCGCCTGGGTATCGCGTGAAGGCACAGCCGCCACCGCGCCGATCGGCGACGTCCACGTCGACGCGCCCACCGCCGGACGGAGACTGGTGTGGGTGGCACTCGCCTTCTGCCCGTCTCTCCTGCTACTGGCGGTCACCAGCCACATGACCCAGAACGTCTCGCCAGTCCCGCTCCTGTGGGTGATTCCGCTGGCGCTCTACCTGGTCAGCTTTATCCTGACTTTCGACAGCCCTCGCTGGTATGGACGCCGGGTCTGGCTACCACTGTTCGTGTTCGCCGTCGCCGTGATGCTCGCGTTTCTGTTTCCGCAGGACCGCAACGCTGGGCTCCGATTCGTGATCCCGGTGTTCACGCTGGGCTTCTTCATCTGCGCGGTGGTCTGCCACGGCGAGTTGTACCGCCTGCGTCCACCCTCGAAATGGCTGACCTCCTTCTATCTGTCCATTTCGATCGGCGGCGCGCTGGGTGGGCTCTTCGTCGGCGTCGCGGCACCCTACCTGTTCCACGACTACCTGGAACTCCCCATTGGCCTCCTCATCACGGTGCTTCTGCTCGCAGCAGTCCTGCATCACGACGTGCCATCGCTGCCCGGACCGGTGGCACGCTACCTCGAGTATGCGCTCCTGACAGCGCTCACCGGCGGATTCGTCTACTTGCTCGCCTGGGAATACCCGCATTGGGCGTCGCAATACAAACTGATGACGCGCAATTTCTACGGTGCCGTCCGTGTGATGGACATCGCCGAGACCGATGAAACCGAACCCATGCGGCGGCTGCAGCACGGCACCATCGATCACGGCAGCGAATTTCTGAACCCGCGTTTCCACCGAAAGCCGACTACTTACTACGGGCCTGCTTCCGGGGCCGGCATCGCTCTCGCCGACCGGGCGAGTCAGCCGGCGCGGACCGTCGGCATCGTCGGTCTCGGCGCCGGCACGCTGGCCGCCTACGCCCGGCCCGGCGATACGTACCGGTTCTACGAGATCAATCCCGAAGTCGTTAAGATCGCCGAGTCCGACTTCTACTTCCTGCGGGAATGCCCCGCCAAGTGGGACATCGTGCTCGGCGATGCACGCCTGTCGCTCGAGAAGGAGCCGCCCGGGATGTTCGATGTACTCGCCATCGACGCCTTCTCCGGCGATGCGATTCCGATTCACCTGCTGACCGCCGAGGCGATCCAGCAAGATTTCCGGAACCTGAAGCGCGACGGCATTCTCGCGATACACGTCTCGAACAAATTCCTGCGGCTCGGGTCCGTGCTCGCCCGTGCCGGGGCCGACCTACACAAACCCGCGATGCTCATCAGCAATTCCGATAATGACGATGCCGGCATCTATGGATCCGATTGGGTGATCATGGCGGCAGATCCGCACGTTCTCGAGCGACCGGAGTGGCAGGTCCCGCAGCGGACAGCCATGCCGGCGCCTACGCCCACACTGTGGACCGACGACTACAGCAACCTGCTACGCATCATCAAGTAGTGCCTACTGCAGATCGTTGGTTCGGATGCCGCCTCACCGCCGTCCATGCTCAGGAGATATACCCGAGCCGGCCGTGGACGACCCTCGTCGCCATCATGTTTGGAGTTCACCGAGACTCGCGTGGACAGTACCAGATTCCACCGGGCGAAATGCGGCAGAAACGGAACCATTCAAACAATCGCTGGAACTGCCGATGAGGATCTTTGGGCGGATGCAGTTCCAGCCGTATGGAACCGCGATTCCTTTGGACTACCAGTACCAAAGTCCCGGAACGAAGTTGGCTAAACCGTACCGCCCAATTTGGGAGCCAGCGCCTATTCTAGAGAATGGCGCTGCAACTTAGAATCGGGTCACCGATATGGAAACGGGACAAGTCTTACAGATAGTTCTGACGGTGGTAATCATCATCGGCGCCGGCGCAGTAGCGCTGATATGTGACCTGCTGAAGACCAACAATGAGCGTCTGCGCGACGCCAACACGGAACTGCGGGTCCGGCGCGAAGAAGAGCGCCGCCGCGGCGACATGGCGCTCGAACAATTGGCACAATTGACCCTCGTCGCCGCCAACCGGGCGCTTCCACCGCCGTCAACCGCCGCGCTGGAAGAGGGCCCCCCAGCAAATGGCAGGCGGCGCGAACCACGCCGGATCGAACCGCCGGAATTCGAACAGTCTGCCGCTGAGTTTCCAGATCGCAAGCCCGGCGAGACCCTGGCCGAGGCGAGAGCGCTCGCTCGGAATCTGCTCGCGACGCGCACGGGTTCCGCCGGGCGCGGTGACGCGGCAGTGGAAGACCCGCCAGCGCCGTCCCCGAAACGAAAGAATTGGGACATGCTCCTCAAGAGCGCTGGATCGCGCCGCCACAATGGCCCGACAATCGATATCACTCCCGCGTTCGGAAGGCAGAGAGGCGAACTGATCCCGTTCGAATCGCTACCGGGCGCTCAAGACGCGCTGCACCTGCCCGCCGGCTATCACGCCCAAGGCCCGATTGTGCGCCTACTCGACAACGGCGCTCCGCTTCGGGGATTCGTGCTGGCTGTCAGCGTCAATCAGATCGAAGAGGTTCGAGCCCGCGATGGAGAATTGGCCGCCGCCTCGCTGGTGGATGCAGTGGTCGACCATCTTCGCGGGTTACTGGAACCCGGCGACTTCGCCTGTCAATGCACGCTGGACCGGTACGTGATCGTGGCCACGCAACGCGACGGAGCCAATCAGCGCCGGATGCAGGAATTCAGGGAAAAGCTGTGTGAGTTTCAACCGGAGAGTCCAGCCACGGCGCCCGGTCTGATCCAGTGTGGAGCGTCTGAGGCGACAGGAGAATCGCTGCGGGAGGCCGTCTCCGCCGCTCTCGAGGCTGTGCAGCGGCAGAGCCGGACTGAAATCGCGCCGGCAGCAGAATCGAGCCGCCGCCGGCGCGCTGTTTAAGCCTTTTTGCCGGATGCGGCAGCGGCGGCGCCAGTGCCCAGCTTCTCGATTTCGCTGAAGTTCACTTTCCGGCCCTCGTCCATCGCCTTGTTCGACAGAATCACCGCGATCGCATCGTTCATGCCCACGTTGATGTCGGCAAGCGGCCGCTTTCCGTCGCGGCAATCCTGGAAGAACGTGATCAATTCGGTATCCACCGGATTGGTATCTTCTTCCTGGACCAGAACACCCTTCGAGTACAACCAGCGCCGCGCGAACTTCACTTCCTTCTCGAGGAAACTGTCGTTCTTGGTGATGTTCAGATCGTTGAACAGCAGCGGAATGGGCCGCGTGGCGCCGCCGGCCACCATGGTTGCGCCCGCCACCGCCGCTTCCTTCTTCGCGCCCGGCTGCACTGCTGTTTCCTTGGGCGGTTCGCGATACCACCAGGCAATCGCATGGTGCACGTCCTCACCGACCGTCAGGTGGATGGTGCCTTCCGTGCCCATGATGATCTCGCCCATCTCCGTTCGGCTTGCGTTGAACAACGGCAGATGCGAGTTGGTGCTGATCCCCGACCACGTCAACTGCTGTCCCTTCGGGTAGCGGTAGATCAACTGCACATTGTCGTAAACGTCGCGGCCGTCCATCAGGACGTCGAGGCTGCCGAACCCTGTCACCGATTCCGGCGCCGATCCGAACATCCAGTCCGCCACGTCCACCTGATGCGAAGTCAGTTCCGCCACCAGACCACCCGAGTACTTGCGGTACAGCCGCCAGTTCGCCAGGTTCGTGTCGCCGCCTGGTTTCATGGTCCACAGAGAACTCGGCTTGTTGATCATGTTCCGGTGCCATTGGGCGTGCATGTACTTCACCTGCCCGAGCACGCCCTTATCCACCATGTCCTTCACGGTCTGATAGAACTTGCTGTAGCGGCGCTGCAGACCGGTCTGGAGAACCTGATTCGGATGCTGGGCCTTCAATGCCCGCAGTCCGTGCACCTCCTCAGGCTTGAACACCAAAGCCTTTTCGCAGAACACGTGCTTGCCGGCCTGAAGCGCATCGCAGGTAATCGGATAGTGCGCAAACAAAGGCACGATCACGAACACGGCGTCGATATCCTTCTGCGCCAGCAGTTCGCGGTAATCCTTGTAGGTCTTTGGACTTCCGCCGATGGTCTTCAGACCCCGGTCGAGCGCGGTCTGCTGCAGGTCGCAAAGGGCCACGCAGCGGCCGTTATCGATCTGAGCCAGATGCTTCAGGAGATACGATCCGCGGCTGCCGGTTCCGATCATGCCGTACTGGACCTGATCGTTCGCGGCCTTTACCGTCCGGATGCCAGGGAAGCCATCGATTTTCGACACGGCAGCGGCTGCCACTCCAACCGCGCCCGCCATCTTAACTACATCTCGACGCGTCAGATCGTCGTTGTTGGACATGTCGGGGAAAACTCCTTTGGGGACCTTTCTTCTCAGTTTATCGGACTCCGGACCGCCAATTCAAACTCCTACAGTCCGCAATCGAGCTTCGCGCGGTGGAACGGCGGCAGCGCGTATGAAAATCTCTCCGGTGGGGCAACTCCGGTGGTGCGGAATCACGAAGTTCCGTCAGCAGCTTTTCCAGCCGGCGCATACTGTCTTCGGTCCGCTCCATCTCCCGTTGCACCGCGCTGCGATGTCCGGTGTTTCCATCCAGTGACCCTGCCACGACGACGGACAGATTATCCAGTTGCTGCTTCAATTGCATCAACCGCGCCATGAGGCGCGTCAGCCGGTCGCGGTCGGCTGAACTTGCCTTCTGTGCCGCGGACCACAAGACATGCTCCGCCGTACTCAGCGGAATGGGCATCGAGAAGAATTCGGCGAGCGACAACACGCGCTCCGGAGATCCGAGCAGAGCCGGCAGCAACTCAGGTTCGGGCAGTTGCCGGTAGACCATCACGTTGGAGCTTGCCTCGTGGCCCCGAATCCTCTGCGCCAGTTGCTTCAGAAAGTCCGGATACCGGTTCCGGAGCAGAGTTCGAACCAGTTCCACCGCAATCTGCGGACGGCAATACAGCAGGTCCACCAGCAGTTCGCGGCGTTCCGCTGGTGCACCGTCGCGCCAGATGTCGAGGAAGCGGCTCCAACCCAATTCGCTCTTAAGCGCCGATTCCACTTCATCGGTCAGGCGCTGGGCCTCCGGCATGCATTCACGCCCACGGCCACGCGAACGCGTAGTCCTTCCGGCGCCGCTCAACAGCGGCAGCGCGGCAGTCGCGATCTCCGTCATGTAGTCCACGTGCGTCACCATCATAATGCTAACTGCAACCGTTCGCTTCACTCTTTCGTCAGAGGCACCGCCTCCGCGGGTTCCGCCGTCGCCTCGAACGCGGGTCTGCCGCGCGCCGACCACTCGGCGCCGGCCATCACCAGCATCGCTGCAAAGAACGACCAAAATATGATCGTAACCGAGTAGATGAAGGGTCCGTACTCCCTCCGAAACTTCACCTGCAGCCAGGGCCAGGCTAGAAGATTGATATATTTCAGGACCTCCAGTAACAGCCCGACGATAATGGCCGCAGGAGCAGCGCGCTTTACCGGAATTTTCCCATTTGGCAGCACGGAATAAACGATAAATAGCATCACCATCATCAGCGGAATCGCAGCCAGCTTGAACACAAACACTCCCAGAAATGCCTGGACTTCTTCGCTGGCCCAACCCAGGTTCCGCACAATCGACTGATTGAGCGCCGTGGCGATGGCGGAGATCAGCGCGAGTGTTCCGCAGAGGAAGATGAGTCCGATACTCACCACTTGGTTCCGGAAGTAACTCCGGTTCCGCGTGATACCCCAGATCCGGTTCAGCGCCACCTCCATCGGCTCGAATATGCCGTTGGCCGTAAATAGCAGAAGCAGTATTGACAGCCACTCGAGCGGCCTCGGATTCGCCGCGCGGGGCCGGATGAAGTTGATAATATCCGCCGGGAAGTAATCCGCCATAGCGACGAAGATCGCATCCACGGCCGCGTTCCAATGCAGGACATAGCGGCAGACGGATACCATCACGATGACGAACGGAAAGAACGAAAGCACTACGTTCGCGGCAATGGAAAAGCCGTAGACGTGGATCTCAGTCTCCATCCAGAAGCGGATTGTCGGCTTGACAAAATACCAGATGGGTCCGAGCGCTGCTTTTCCGCGAATGATAAATCGTGAAAACACGAGCTATAACTGATTGAGACCTTCGGTTAATTCGATGTAAGTTCCCCACGGATCAGTTAGAAATGCCAGCGAAATACCGAGTGACGGAACTTTCGTGAATGGCCGGTCGAACTTTACACCCTGCGCCTCGAGTTTTTTGCAAAATGCTTCTAGACCCCGGACTTCGAATCCGATATGATCGAGGGCCCGCCCCTTGGTGGGCAACGGCGACCCTCCGGTGGAGAACGTCAGATTGATTCCCGGTAGATCGGCGGCTTCAAATACGTCGCGCCTGCCCGGTACCGCGCCGAATGTCTTCACGTACCAGGCGCGCGTTTCTTCGATCGGCGGATTGTAGAAATGGATATGATGGCTCGCGATCGGCACGCTCATTGTCGAATCCGCCACAAGTTCCACATTCACATTGTCCGGGCCCATGACGTTCGCCTTGTGCGATTTCGCGGTTGTCTCCGGCGGTGTCAGGATGCGGATGCCCGCGGACCTCAACAGATCGAGCGTGTGGTTCAGATCCGCCACGCGGAATCCGATGTGATGAACGATGGACGCCTCCGATCCTCCGGTTGGCTCCTGTTTTCGAACCAGGATCAGGGCATTTTGAACCTTGTAGACCTCGTTATTTCCGAGGTTCTTCGCCGGCTTCGCGCCGAGCATCGTCCAGAAGCGCCGGTGCGACTCCGGATCGGCCGTATTGAAATGGAAATGCCCCATCGACACGCCGGCTTCGTTCGGCGGTGCTAACTGAGCAACGGCGCACATCGGCAGCAGAAGCAATAGCAGACTGGTTTTCATTTACTAACAGTGTATCTGCTACTTGCCGATACAGAAGGTCGAGAAGATACGATTCAGAATGTCGTCGGCTGTCGTCGCGCCTGTGATGGCGTCGAGCGGGCCGAGCGCCGCATACAAGTCCAGCAGCACCATCTCGTGCGGAATTTGCAACTCGACGGCGGTACGAGCGTGCCCGAGTGCTTCGGCGCACTCGCGCAGCAGTTGCTCATGCCGCAGACTCGTGATGAATCCCGGCTCCTGAGGAATGCCGCCTTCCGGCGCTACGATCTCTACAATCCGCTGCCGCAGGGTTTCGGTACCCGCACCGGTGGCCGCGCTGACCTGCAAGTCGACGGCGAGTTCGGCTACTCGAGGCAGGTCGCACTTGTTTCCCACCACCAGCGTATGGCCGCCCGCCCTGGCGCGCTCGATGATCGCGGTGTCATCCCCGGTCGCGGTTGCCGACAGATCGACGACAGCGACGACGACATCGGCATCGGCAATCGCCTGATAGCTTCGTTCGATTCCAAGTGTCTCTACACGATCCTGTCCCGCGCGAATGCCTGCTGTGTCGATGAGCCGGATGGGCAGCCCGGCGATGGACGCCGTCTCGGAAACCAGATCTCGCGTTGTACCCGGTATCTCTGTCACGATCGCGCGATCCTGTTCCAGCAGGCGGTTAAACAGGCTGCTCTTTCCGACATTAGGACGGCCGACAATCGCCAGGCTGAATCCGGAGTGCACGAGTTTTCCGAAAGCAAAAGTCGCGACGAGCCCAGTTACGCCGGCGCTGATGTTGTCGATCCGCCGCAGCAATTCCGAGGCTGGCGCGACATCCACGTCGTTGTCCGCGAAATCGATGCCCGCTTCGAGCAGCGCGATCAACTCGAGCAGTTGCTCTTTGACCGGCCGCAGTCGCGCCGACACCGAACCTTCCACCTGCTGCGCCGCCACTCGCGCCTGGTACAACGTGGTCGCGTCGATCAGATCGCGGACCGCTTCGGCTTGCGGCAAATCGATGCGTCCGTTGACGTAGGCGCGTAGTGTGAACTCGCCGGGCGCAGCGATCCGTGCACCCGCAGCACACGCCCGCTCCAGACAGAATCGCAGCACGACGGGAGCGCCGTGGCACGAGATCTCCACGACATCTTCCGCCGTGTACGACCGCGGCGCCGCGAAGTAGGTGACCACCACCTGATCGACGATCTGACCGTGTTCGTCGACCAGATCCGCCAGTGTGGCTGTCCACGTACGCCACTCAGCGCCGCCGTGAAATCGCAGAATCTGTTCCGCAATTCGCGTCGATTCGACGCCCGAGAGGCGTACGATTCCCAGCCCGCCGCGTCCGGCGGGAGTGGAGATAGCCGCGATCGTGTCCTGAAGTTTCGGTTTCAACGCCTGCCGCGAGGGGGTCCGCCACTGCGTTCCCGAGGACGGCCTGGACCACGTCCACCGCCGTAGCCGCCGTGTCCCCCAAATCCTCCGGACGAGCGCGGTGGAGGCGGTGGAATGATCGGCGGGGGCATTTCCTTCATGTCCGCGGGTACGATTACCACTTGCCGGTGCGGCGCCATCCCGACGCTCTCACTTCGCACTCCCGTCTCATTGCGAAGCGCGAGATGGATAATGCGGCGCTCGCGGCTGTTCATCGGGCTAAAGTGGAATGGGACCCGCGTCTTCTTCACCTTCTCGGCCGCCGTCGTGGCGCTGATGCGAAGCTCTTCGATTCGAAGCGCGCGATGATCGTTCGCATCGAAGCACAGTCGCGAGTGCTCCTCCGAAGACATCCGCAGAACCTCTGTGGTTAACTGCTCGATGGCGAGCAGCAACTCGGCCTTGTTCTCGAGCAGTAACTCGACATCCCGCCCACCGAACTGGACGATGATGTCGGGAGTTTCAAAATCCGAGAAGGCATTGTCGCCGGATTCGATTCGATAAGTCAGTTCGAGACCCGCGTCCTGAATGATCCTCGTGAGGAAGAAATCCACCTTCGGACCCGTTTCGCTCACCGTATATTTGGCACTCACCAGTTATGTCCTGACCGTCTTTTTCTTTGGAACGGGTTTCACGTCAATTACAGGCACAGCCGGCGTCAACTTATTAATCAACCACTGCTGAATAATACCCACCAGATTGCCGGTCAACCAGTATAACACCAGGCCCGAGGACTGATAGTAGAACATGAAGCCTAGTGCCAGCGGCATGAACATCATCATTTTCTGCTGCGCGGGGTCCATGCCGGGGGATGCCGGCGTCATCCGTTGCATCAGAAACTGAGTCGCGATGAGCACCACGGGAAGGATGCGAATCGGCAACTGCTCCGGCCGTGAAAGGTCGCCCACCCAAAGCCAGTGCGCTCCCCGCAGTTCAATGGCGACCGTCAGTGAGGTGTAGAACGCGAAGAAGAACGGCATTTGCAGGACCATCGGCAAACACCCGCCGAGGGGGTTCACACCGTGCTTCTTGTAGAGGTCCATCACTTCCTGGTTCTTATCCTGCTGCTTGGGATCGCGGAGTCCGAGGCCCTTGTACCTGGCGTTGATCGTGGCAATCTGCGGCTGCAACGCCTGCATCTTCTTTGCCGATTTCATGCTGGTGAGCCGCAGCGGGAACGTCAGCATGTTGATGGCGATAGTGACAAGCACGATGGCCCAACCGTAGTTGTGCGCCAGATGGTCGTTGGTCCAGTTCAGCACCAGGAAAAGCGGTTTCGCGAGAAACCCGAACCAGCGTCCCCAATCGACCAAATTTTCCAGTTTGGGGTCTACGGCCTTCAGGATGTCGGTGTCTTTGGGTCCGACGAAGACCGTAAATGCATTCACTCCGTTGCCGCCGATTTCGGCTCCGACAAACGGCTCCGTCTTCCCGTCGACGACGTACGTCAGCGGGTCCGAGACGGTTTTCAGTTCCAGGTTGCCGGAGCCCAGAGGCAGGAACACGGCGGTGAAATACTGATCCTCTAGCCCCGCGAACGTGAAGGAGCCATATGCATCCACAGGCCCGTTCTTCGCATCGTGAGCCGTCTTTGTGAACAACCGGTTGTCGGCGGTGCTGTAGTAAACTGTCCGCTCCACCGATGGCGCATTGTGAATGGTCGGATCGCCGAAACCGCCGCGCCACACCAGAAAATGTTGCATCGTGCCGCCGGTTGAAACCACCTCCGATGTGACTCGTGTCCGGTAGGTGTCCTTGCCGAACTGGAACGACTTCCGCACTGTCGTCTGGCCGTTCGAATATTCGTAATCGACGCCGAGTCCATCCTCGGATCTCTTAGCGGCAAACAGCACCTTGTTTGGATCGAAGTCCGGCTTGCGATCCTTGAAGGTCATCGACATCGGGGCCGCGATCTTGTCGAGCGCAGCCGTGTTCACCAACTCGAGCGGCTTGCCGTCGGTGTCCTTATACTTCTTCAGCACCCAGTTCTTCACCACCCCACCGCGATTCGAGAGCACGACGTGGTACGTCGCGGTATCGACGATGAACGACTCTTCCGCCTGCGCCTGAACGGCCCCTGCGACGGGCGCACTCGGCGCGATCGTCGGCGCGGGGGCTGGCTCGATAACCGGCGTCTGCTCCGGAGGCTTCGTCACCTGCTCGGCTTTTTGCGGCGTTACGTTGGTGGTGCTCTTCGGCCCCGCGGCGGGCTTATACAGGTAGGGCGTGAGGAATAACACCAGGAACATGAGAACGAACGCGATGAGGAGGCGCGCCTCCATCGGAAGTTCTTTCTTGCCGCCCGGTTGTTTGGGAGATATCGGATCTGACATTTCTTATCTAATGAGACGGTGTCGCGAACCTATCGAACGGGATCGAAGCCTCCCTCGTGAAACGGGTGGCATCGCGATAACCGGCGGAGGCCCATCAAAATGCCTCTGGCGGTCCCATGCTTTTCGACCGCATCAAGCATGTATTCCGAACAGGTCGGGTAGTAACGGCAAGCCGACGGCAGCAACGGCGATACCCATCGCTTGTAGAAGCGCAGTGCGGCGATGGCTACGGCTTGCATCTATCTCTCAATTTTCGCACTTCAGCCTGCAACTCGGCGAACGTGGCTCGGAGCGCGCTACGGCGGGGATTCACAACCACGTCCCATTGCGGTCCGAACTCGGGCAGTTCGAAACGGAGAGCCTCCCGCATCCGGCGCTTGATGCGATTACGGGTTACAGCTTTGCCGATTGCGCGTGGCACCGTGAGTCCGATTCGAGGGCCGGCCAGACGGGTCGCGTCGCCAGTGTCGAGCACGAAGGCCGAGAACAGACGCGCGTTCAAGCGCGCTCCGTTATCGTACACGCGCCGGAATTCGTTGGGCTTGAGTAGTCGGCTCTGTTTTGGAAACGGCCGGTTCGAACGTAGTGGATTACTGGACAGCCTTGGTGGCCCGGACGGCGCGTTCATCACTCACCGTCAGCTTCCAGCGGCCCTTGGCGCGGCGGCGCGACAGCACGGCCTGGCCGTCCTTGGATTTCATGCGCGCCCGGAAACCGTGCGTCTTCGCACGTTTGCGATTATTTGGTTGAAAAGTTCTCTTCGGCATTGTGTTTCGTGTGGTTGCCCGGGCAGGCGAGAATCTCCCAGGATCAAAACACCAGTATAGTGACGCGCGTGCGGCCGCGTCAATCTCGGGTCGGTGGTGCGGAGCCGCTGGACGGGTGTAAGATGGAGATACACTCGCGCATGATTCGCTCGCTCCTCAGCACCGGCATCGTCCTCGCGCTCATCGCCGCGCTGACGGCGGCTGGCTGCTTGGCGTGCGTCAAGCCCGCAGCATCAACGACGATTCACGACTGCTGCAAGAAGTCGTCCTCTTCGCATTGCCCGATGCCGGTCAAGACAGCTCATCAGCATTGCGTCGCGCCCGTTTCATCCATCCCGGATGCGAATCAGCCGGTGCAGATTGCCTCACTGATCGTGGCCGATATGCCGGTCGCCATCGTGTCGGCCGCGCCTGTCGTACAGACGCGTCTCGCGCCTCCTGGCTCGCGACCGTTCACTCCACCCGATCTCTGTATCGCCAACTCCGTTCTCACTATCTGATCGCCACCCTTCCGTCCAACTGCAATTTCTGTAGCTGACTCAAGGGAGGATTGCATGCGGTTCGCCGCATATATGCTGGCGTTCGCGTCAGCGGCAGGCGCCATCGCGCAAGACGCAGCGCGCCCGCTCACCGTCAACGAACTCGTCACCGAGGCGCTTCACGCGAACCCGGAGATTCTTGCCGCGCAGAAGCGGTACGAAGCCGCGCGCCAACGTCCCGCGCAGGAACGCGCGCTGCCCGATCCGACGCTTTCGCTCGGCTGGAACGCCAGCGGCAATCCGCTGCCGGGCGCCGGTCTTGGTGTAGATCCGACGTCGAACATCGGCGGCATGGCCACGCAGGAGATTCCGTATCCCGGCAAGCTCCGGCTTCGCGCCGAAGTGGCCGCACGTGAAGCCGATGCCGAAGCGCACCAGTATCGGACAGTCGAGTTGTCGGTTATCGCGCGGGTAAAGGCCGCGTTCTACCGTCTGCAGCACGCGTATGCGATGGGGGACGTACTCGCCAGTAACCAGGACGTTCTGCGAACGCTGCTTCGTGTAACTGAGGCACGTTACTCGGTGGGCAAGACAGCGCAGGCCGACGTCTTCCGAGCCCAGACCCAACTAACTCTCATCGAGACTCGGCTCGCGCAGATCGATCGCGAACGCCGGTCGCGGGCTGCCGAGTTGAATGCACTACTCAACCACGCGCCCACTGCGCCCGTGGCACGACCCTCCGATCCGCACATCATGCCGGTGATGTTCACCTTGGATGACCTACTGGCTGCCGCGGCACGGCGTGCGCCCGTCCTAGCCCGCGATCAAAAGATGATCGAGCGCGCGGAGACTGCCCTGTCGCTCGCCCGTAAGGATTACTATCCCGATTTCGCTGTGAACGGCGGCTACTACTATATGGGCTCGATGCGGCCCATGTACATGTTCCGCGCCGATATCAAACTGCCGATTCGCTTGGGCAAGACACACGCCGAAGTTGCCGAACGCACGCAGCAGGTTTCCGAGGCAAAGCACTCCTACGAGGCTACGGCGCGAGATCTGGAATACCGCATCCAGGACGATTTCGCGGCAGCCGAAACCGCCCACAAGTTACTGGAGTTGTACTCGAAAACCGTGATGCCGCAGGCGCGGCTGGCCGTCGAGTCGTCGCTATCGGCGTATCAAACCGGCGGTATCGACTTCGCCTCCGTGCTGGCGAATCAGGTGGCCGTCTTCGATTACGAAATGAACTACCACGAGCAGATGCAGGAGTATCATCTCGCGGTAACTCGCCTGGAAGAAATGACCGGCATGGAGTTGACGAAATGAGACGAATTGGGCTGGTTTTGTTACTGCTCGTGCTGACAGGCGCCGGCTTCGGCGGCGGATTCTGGTATGCCCATCGCGCGGCGGCCGCGACTCCCGCAAAGAAGGAGCGCAAGATCCTGTACTGGGTGGATCCGATGCATCCCGCGTATAAGTCGGATAAGCCCGGCATCGCGCCCGACTGCGGGATGAATCTGGAGCCGGTGTATGAGGACGGCGGCGCCGCGGCACCCGAGTCCACAGGTAGCCGGCAGCCGGGCGGCACTTTCCACGTCAGCCCCGACAAGCAGCAGTTGATCGGCGTGAAGTTCGTCACCGCGACCCTGGCATCCGATCTGGAAACGGTGCGCGCGGTCGGCAAGATCGCCGAAGACGAGCGCAACATCACGCGAGTTCATCCACGCATCGAAGGCTGGATCTACAAGGTTCACGCCGACTTCACTGGCCAGTACGTGAACAAAGGCGATCCACTGCTGACCATTTACAGCCCCGACATGCTAGCCACCCAGCAGGAGTATCTGCTGGCGCTGCGCGCGCGCGATACCCTGAAGGGCGGCCCCAGCAAGGATGCCTATGAGAATGCCGAACTGCTGATTCTCGCCTCGCGCCGGCGCCTCGAACTCTGGGACCTCAGTGCCGAGCAGATCGACGAGATCGAGCACACCCGCAAACCCATCCGCACCATCACGCTTTACTCACCCGCATCGGGCTACGTCACATCGCGCAATGCGTTCCCGAGCCAGCGCGTCGGCCCCGACACCGAACTCTACGCCATCACAGACCTGAGCCGCATCTGGATCATGGCCGATGTCTTCGAAGCCGATCTGTCCAAGATTCATGAAGGCCAGACCGCGACCGTATCGATTCCTAACGGCAACCGGTCGTTCAACGCAAAGGTCAGCTATCTCCAACCGCAGGTGGATCCCGCGACGCGCACGCTGAAAGTTCGTCTCGAAGCCGCGAATCCAGGACTGAAGTTAAAGCCCGAAATGTTCGTCGATGTCTCGTTCCGCATCGGATCCGCCGATCGTGTGACGGTGCCAGCGGCGGCGGTGGTCAACACGGGTCTTCGCAAGACGGTGTTTGTGGATCACGGCAACGGCGATCTGGAACCACGCGCCGTCGAGACCGGGCCGCAGTTCGGCGACACCGTCCAGGTACTCGCTGGGTTGCGAGCGGGCGAGCGCGTGGTCGCATCCGGCGCGTTCCTCATCGACTCGGAAGCGCAACTCAAGAACGCCATCCCGATGGGGCACGCGCATGATTAACCGCATCATCGAGTACTCGGCACACAATCGCATCGCGGTGTTCGCGCTGGTCGCATTTGCCGTCGCAGCAGGCGTGTGGTCGATGCTCAACGTGCCGCTCGACGCCATTCCCGACCTCAGCGACACGCAGGTAATCGTCTATTCACGTTGGGACCGCAGCCCCGACATTATGGAGGATCAAGTCACCTACCCGATTGTCACGGCCATGCTGGGCGCGCCTCGCGTGAAGGCCGTCCGCGGTTTCTCCGACTTCGGTTACTCGTACGTCTACATCATCTTCGACGACAGCGTGGACATCTACTGGGCGCGCTCGCGCACGATGGAGTATCTGCAGGCTGTGCTTCCGCGTCTTCCGCAAGGAGTCAAGACCGAACTCGGCCCCGACGCAACCGGCGTCGGATGGGTATTCCAGTACGCGCTGATCGACAACAGCCATCGCTACAACCTCGCCGAGTTGCGGTCGCTGCAGGACTGGTTTCTCCAATACCAATTGCGTGCGGTGCCCGGCGTCGCGGAAGTAGCGCCCATCGGCGGCTTCGTGCGCCAGTATCAGGTCAACGTCGATCCGCAAAAGCTGCAGGCCTACAACGTCCCGATCATGAAAGTGGTGGAAGCGGTCAGGGCCGGCAATAACGATGTCGGCGGCCGGCTGATCGAATCGGGTGGCACCGAGTACATGGTGCGAGGCCGCGGCTATGCGAAAAGCACCGATGATATCGGACACATCGTGCTGGCTACCACGCCGGGCGGTGTCCCGATTCGCGTGCAGGACGTCGGCGATGTGACCCTAGGTCCGGACCTTCGCCGCGGCGTTGCCGATTGGAACGGCGAGGGGGATGTTGTCGGCGGCATCGTCGTGATGCGGCAGGGCGAGAACGCGTTGCAGGTGATCGAGCGCGTGAAACAGAAATTGCACGACATCGAGCCAGGTCTGCCGAAAGGCGTCAAGATCGCGATCGCGTACGATCGCTCCGATCTCATCCTGCGGTCAATCGATAACTTGAAGCACACGCTGATCGAGGAAATCGCAATCGTCGCGCTGGTGATTTTCATCTTCCTCTGGCATTTCCCGAGCGCCATCATCCCTGTCATCACTATTCCCGTCGCGATCATCATCTCGTTTATTCCGATGAAGGCCATGGGGCTGACGTCGAACATCATGTCGCTGGGCGGTATCGCAATCGCCATCGGCGCGATGGTGGACGCCGCCATCGTCGTCGTCGAGCAGACGCACAAGAAACTCGAGGAGTGGGATCGCGAGGGCCGCCAGCGCGACTATCGACAGGTTGTGATCGACGCCGTGAAGGAAGTCGCCGGCCCGAGTTTCTTCGCACTGCTGGTGATCGCGGTCGCGTTCCTGCCCGTGCTCACGCTCGAAGCGCAGGAAGGCCGTCTCTTCAAGCCGCTCGCGTATACGAAGACCATCTCGATGATCGTGGCGGCCGTGCTCGCCATCACGCTCGACCCGGCGATGCGACTGCTGTTCACGCATGCACGCAATTTCGACTTTCGGCCCCGATGGCTGGCGCGTGTTGTGAATGCGGTGCTCGTCGGCAAGATTCATTCCGAAGAAAAGCATCCCATCAGCCGCATCCTCATCCGGGTGTACGAGCCGGTGTGCGCTTGGTCGCTGCGCTGGAAGTGGATGGTGATTGCCGGTGCGGTCGCGCTGGTAGCCGTGACGGTGCCGGTTTACGAGAGGCTCGGCAGCGAGTTCATGCCGCCACTGGATGAAGGCACGCTGCTGTTCATGCCATCGACGCTGCCCGGAATTTCGCTCACCGAAGCCCAGCGGCTGATGCAGATTCAAGATCGGATCATTCGCTCGTTTCCCGAAGTCGCCAACGTGTTCGGCAAGGCCGGGCGCGCCGAAACCTCCACCGATCCCGCACCGCTCTCGATGATGGAGACCACCATTCTGCTGAAGCCACACAACCAGTGGCCCAAAGGGATGTCCACCGAAAAACTGGTGGACGAGATGAACGAAGCGCTCAAGTTACCCGGCGTTTCAAATGCCTGGACCATGCCAGTCAAGGCTCGCATCGATATGCTGACCACCGGCGTGCGAACACCGGTCGGCATTAAGATTTTTGGCTCCGACCTCAACACCATCGAGCGCCTTGGTACCGAGATGGAGCGGCTGCTGCCATCTGTGAAGGGCACACGCAACGTCTTCGCCGAGCGTACTGGCGGCGGCTATTTCCTTGACTTCGATTGGAATCGCGATGCCCTGGCGCGCTACGGCCTTTCCATCGATGACGCTCAGGCGATAGTGATGAATGCGGTGGGTGGCGAGACCGTCACGACGACGGTGGAAGGGCGCGAGCGCTACCCCGTGAACGTCCGCTACATGCGCGACTTCCGCAGCGACCCCGAGCAGTTGGGGCGGGTTCTCGTGCCCGTGAATTCGACAGCCCAGGTGCCGGTCTCCCAACTGGCGGCGATTCGGGTTCGCTCCGGCCCAGGCATGCTGCGCGATGAGAATGGATTGCTCAGCGGCTATGTCTACGTCGATATCGCCGGACGTGATGTCGGTTCCTACGTCGCAGAGGCGAAACAACTCGTGCGCGATCGCGTGAAACTGCCCGCGGGTTATTCGATCGCGTGGAGCGGCCAGTACGAATCGATGGAGCGTGTGCGGCAGCGGCTTCTGATCGTGCTTCCGTTGACGATGTTCCTGATCCTGATGCTGCTGTACATGAATACGCGATCGGTGGTCAAGACTTTGATCATTGTGCTCGCCGTGCCGTTCTCGGCGGTCGGCGCTATCTGGCTGCTGTACGCGCTCGGGTACAACATGAGCATCGGCGTTTGGGTCGGGCTGATTGCTTTGATGGGCGTCGATGCGGAAACCGGCGTGTTCATGCTCTTGTATCTCGACCTGGCGTACGATAAGGCGCGCGCCGACGGACGCCTGCGTAATCTGGGCGAACTGCAGGAAGCCATCCAGCATGGAGCCGTGAAACGAATTCGCCCAAAGCTGATGACCGTGGCCTGCATGTTTGCCGGCCTGCTTCCTATTCTCTGGTCCACCGGCACCGGCGCCGATGTCATGAAACGAATCGCGGCGCCAATGATCGGCGGAATCTTCACATCGTTCTTACTCGAGTTAGTGGTCTATCCCGCAATTTATGAGGTTTGGAAATGGCATTTCGAAGTCAAACGGCAGCTTGCTTGATGTTTGCGGCAGTGGTATCGGCCCAGCAATTCGAATTTCCGGTTCGGATGCACCGCTTTCCGCGGCCCGCGCCGGCGGTGCTGACTTTCACCGGCGAGGGCGTCGAACTACGCGGCCCGGAGTCGCATAGCTGGAAGTATGCAGACATTCAGCGGCTCGAACTGAGTCCTGAGCGCCTGGAGATCACGACGTATCAGGATGTGCGATGGCAGTTAGGACGCGATCGCAGCTTTACCTTCGACCGACTTCCGGAGCACATGGCCGCGTCGCTATATCCCCTGCTCAGCGCCAGACTCGATCAGCGTTTCGTGGCATCCGTGGCCGACCCGCATGTCGAAACACTATGGTCGTCACCCGCCAAGATGCTGCGCGGACGGTCTGGCGCGAATGGGACGCTGACAGTCGGCGCCGGCCGCATTGTCTTCGACTCGCCGTCACGATCGCGCACTTGGCGCTACAGCGACATCCGCAACATCACGAGCGAGGGTCCGCTCGAGTTAACGATTTTTTCAGCAGATCGCGACACGCGATTCCAACTGAAACAGGTGCTGCCGGAGGATCGTTATAACGATCTCTGGCGCCGCATCTGGGAGGGCAATGGCCTCCAAACATTTCATTCATCCCTGGAGAATCACCATCATGACTAAATTCGCTATATCTTTCGCAACTTTTGCATTGCTCGCATCGGCGGCTACGTTTCAAGGCGTCGTTACCGAATCGATGTGCAAGACGGACCACCAGGCCATGAACATGGGCCCTGACCCCGCCTGCATTCGCGCCTGCGTCAAGGCCGATAAGAACGTGAAATACGTTCTGCACGACGGCAAGAAGATGTACAAGCTCAGTGATCAGCAGACGCCGGAGAAGTTCGCCGGTCAGCGCGTGAAGGTGACCGGTACGCTGTACGAAAAGACCGGCATCATAGCCGTCGATCGTATTGAAGCCGCGAAGTAACTACGGAACCAAGACGATCGCTGCCTGCCAGAACGCGGCACGTTGTCCCGTTGGATCGAGGACAGTGACCTGGCACTCATACTTGCCCGCGGGTAGCTTATCAAGGGGAACCTCGAACGATAGGGGGACTGTCTTGAGTCGATCATTCAGTCCCTCAATCACCTCGATGGGCGAGGTCTCGAACACTTTCTCGCGGTCGCGGTAGAATCCCACCCTCGCGACCAGTGGTTGCGCATCGTAGCCTTGCAAATAGGCGTACAGGGTCTGACCCGTGGTGAAGACACGCGTCACACTGGGAATGAGCTTCAGACCATTCTGCACCAGCGGGTTGACTGCTTCCTCCGAATTCTTAGTCTTCACCGCATTGTAGATCGCGTCCTTCAAATCCACACGCTGGCTGCCGAGAACTACCGAGCTAATTGGTAGTTGCTGGACCGTCTTGTTCAGGTTAGGAATCACGAACGGCGTTTCATACGTACCGATCCGCCCCGTTTCCGCATCCCGCGCCAGAAACTTGATTGTGTACTTCCCCGGCAGCAGCGTAAACCCCGCATCGTACATGATGGGCCGTTTCGCTAACTCGACCGCTGTGGCCTCACTCAGCTTCGCCTTCACTTTGTCCCGTACGTTCATCACGGTTGTGCCGAACGAGTTCTTGATCTCGCCGATAAAGTCGATGGTCGTCACTTCCGCGCCTCCCCGTTTCGCCAGTGCCAATTCGCGCCCCGGGATCTTGACCACAATCGGCACGAAGTACTCGGCACGGTTTAACTGGAAATAGTCGATCTCCATCGCGATGGTCAACTCAGTTATCGGATCGGGTAACATGAGTGCGTCCTCGAGTTGACGTTCCTTGTCCGCGGCTGTGAATTTCGAAAACTCCTTCTCCGCGAAATATTCCTGACGATAATCGAGATCCACCGCTGTGCTTGTCTTGACCGAGATCTTGATTCGCCGGAATTTGCCATCCAGCGCGAGGTTTGTCGTGTAATACCCGATGATGTAGTAGCTCGAGATGAACTGCTGCGCCTGCACGATCCCTTTGGTCAGATTGTTGTTGTCGAACAGCGCCTTCCCGCCGGTGTCGGCAGCCAGCGCGTACAGCGTATCCTGCGACTCCTGAAAGTTCGAGGCGGCGGCCTCCGCGGCAGTTCCGGAATACATGCCGATGTTGCCGGGCGATCCGTGCGTCGCATCACCGAGCGGCGCTTCGGCTACGAGTCCACGTGCATCTATCGGCCAGAAGGATACCCCGGCGCGAATCGCGGTATTGATGGTCGCCCGGAGTTGCGCCTGATTGTTGAGGCCGTTCAACCTCAGTTCGCTCGCAAAATGGACCAGTGATTTCTTCTCGCTCAATTGACCCAGCATCTGAGCCGCTGTCTGGAGCGCCGCCAACTGCCGGTCCGTATTGAAGATGTTGAACTCCGCGTCGTCCTGTCCAAAAGCAGCCCCGGTGTCGGAACTGCTCGCGTCGCTAGTCGACTCATCGAATCCGCGCCCTTCACCCACAATGAGGGTTTGGACGATGCTCAGGAGGCGGTTCCGATCGCTCGTGAAGTCCTGCAGCACGTCCACGGCGCCGCCCGTGTATCGCAAAATCGTCAGCAGATCCGCCGAACCCATTTGCGTGCGGATGAACGTCTGCGCCGCACCCAATGCCCGGAACTGATCCGCGGCCGCCATGGAGCTCATATCGAAATACAACGCCAATAATCGCCGATCCTTGTATTTCGTGTCCCCCGGCCGCTCTGGAGATATCCGCGCCCTCCCCAGCTTGTTGTAGATGCGAACGTTCTCCGATTGGGCTTTCGGGATCGCGCCAACTTGCGGCACACTCTGGTATTCGAATACTCGAATTGCCTGCGCAACGCCGTCCTCGGACACCGTAAATTCCTTCGCGCTAAGCCCCTCGACAGGATTCCCCTTCTTGTCGGTCACGGTCACGGTTTCAATCACCAACTGCGCGCCGGCGGTGAATGTCGGTGTCGTTGGCGCCTGCTGCGCGATTGCCGGAGTTATCAGAACCACTAATGCGAACATGCGCATAGCTCAGAACCTCACTCGCAGCGTCAATTGCATGGTTCGCATAGCACTGGCCGACGCGGGAACGCCGAATTGTGCACTGTTCACGGTCGTGTTCCACGCGGAATAGTTGACGCGGTTCAGCACATTACTGGAATCAAGGCGTGTATCCGCATTCAGCCTGTCGCCGACCCGGAACGTTCGCCCAAGCGACGCGTTCAGACTGAACGTGCCAGGTCCGGTAATTGAATTTCTCGCAGTATTCCCCCACTGTCCCGGCAAGGGTGCTGCGTAGGCCGCGGGATTCAGGAATAAACCGTCCGGCGCCGAGTACAACGAAGCCCCCGTATAGTGAGGCCGAATCGTCCCCGTGAATCCGGTACCCGGCACAGTTGCGAGATACACGGGAGTCTCCCGCAATCCCGTACCGGCCGTAATCGAAGTGGCGATCGCCCAGTCCTTGAATAGTCCGCCTCTCCAGCCACTGAGCAAACTGCCCCCGCCAAAGCCCATTCCGGTGGTGTAGCGGAGGTCGAATCTCAACAGGTGCCGCTGATCGAAATCCGACAATCCGCGGTCGCCGCGCAAATCCAGCCAGTTCTGCGCGATGCCCGAACCTACGTCGTCGATCGATTTCGAGTAGGTGTACTGCACTGTCGCTGTAAGCCCGCTCCGCAATCGCCGTCTCAACTGCAGTTCCCCCGAGTTCCGGGTGGAGTTACCCGTGGATGTGAGATAGGCAAATCCAACTGGACACTCAACACAACCCGGCGCGCCGATCGGGAACGTATTCGGCAGAAACTGCTGAATTCCGCGAGTCCCTTTAATGCCGAGATGGGTCGCGATCATCTGCAAGGACCACGGTAGATCGCGTTGTACGGATAGCCGCCAGTTTTGTGCATAGCCAATTCGAAAGTCCGGATCGATGCCGAACGTGTTACTCGACGCCGCGGCAGGAAACCCATCGGCCAGGGTCAGCGGAGTGGATGGACTGTTCTGAACTCGGACAGTCTTCGACAACGGCGGCTGCTGCGCCATTCGTAGAGCGATGTTCTGGTAGACCGACGTGTCGTAGTAAAACCCATAACCCGCACGGACCACTAGCGACGATCCAGCTACGGGGCGCCATGCCAGCCCGATGCGCGGCGCGAATCCGTTCCGATCCGGCCGAACCAGCGATCGCGGATACCGGCCATCATTCGCCAGCACCGGCGTTGCGGCCGCGAATCCGGCGCCGATGTCCAGATTCACCAGCCTGTCGTATAACTCCGTGATCGGTGCCCCGTATTCCCACCGCGCCCCTGCGTTCAGCGTGACCGAGGAACTCAGCCGCCAGTCGTCCGTGATGTAGGCATCGTACGCGGACTCCCGAAAGTACTTATCCGCGTTTCCGAATGCAATGGAACTGGCGTCCGGAGTTCCTGCCACGAATTTAGCGAAATCTTCCGTGCCGGTGAACGTAAAAGTGCCTCGCGGATCCTGTTGAGTCAGGTAGTTGAATTCCTGCCGGCGGAAATCGGCGCCCCAAGTGATGTTGTGAGCCCGGCGGCTCCACGACATCGAGTACGAGATTCCGGCCGACTGATTCCGGTTGAACGAAGACTGTACGTCCGATAATCCGGCTATGCCGCTCGCAAACTGCAGTGCCGGCGGTCCCCAGTTCATCGGATTCTGCGCATTTCCCGCGATGCCGGCCAAACTCGAAACATTCACGCGGCCCTCAAAGTTCGACCGTACCCGCGACGCCAGGCGGCTGAACTGAAAACCTACATTCAGGAACAGCCCCTGCTCCACGCGGTGCGACCAGTTAGCATTCGCATCCACTCCCAATACGCTGCTCTTGTCCAGAAATCCGAATACATTCGAGTTATCCGACCGGGTGCTCTGGAATCCGAATCCGCCATACACTTGATCGCGGGTCCCGAGCGTCTTGTTCAAACGCGACTGCATCGAATCCTGGTGGGTCGGATTCAGAATCGGAATCTGGTAGTTATACCGCGTACTGCCGGTAAAGTTGGGAAGCGGATACAGCGCGAGCAGCGCACGAGCCTGGGGATTCATTTCCATCGCGCTTCGAGCCGCTGAGTCGGGCATCAGAGCGGAAGCATTGGTGGCGGCGTTGTTCCGTGTCCACTGGTATCCCACAAAGAAAAATGGCCCGTTCTCGAACAAACTCGGGATTCGCAACGGACCACCGAGCGTCACTACGCCCGTCACTCGCGCGTACGAGGCTTTCGGCGTATCCTGGCCAGTAAGCGAAAAGGGCCGTGCATCGAAAGTGGAGTTAGCAGCGATCAAACCAAACCCGCCGTTATAGAGCGGGTTCGGATTGCGATTGTTGCCGAAGGCCGCCACCTGTCCAAAGGGCGAAGCGGCCCCGTTGTTCATGCTGCCATTGATCAGGAAACCGTCGGCAGCCTGTTCCTTCATTTCATCTTCGGCCGGAGGCGCTTCCTGGCGTGCTGCAGAGACAGTGGGTGGCGCAGGCGGTCGCTGAATGGCGGCCTTGATTCGAGCGAGTGGAAGCATCTGCAAGTCCCACGATGCCGGCGCCGCGTCGCGCTGTACCCTGATCTCCCGCTCCAAGGGTGTGAATCCGAACATCTCCACCGTCACGCGCCACTCGCCGTCCACTAACTCCGGCAGCGAATATCCGCCATCGCGCCCCGAAATCGCAACGACTTTCCCGAGAGTCCCGGTCGCCGTCACAGTAGCCCCGGGAACGGGCAAGCCGAGGAACGTGACTCGCCCGCGGTGCTCGGCTATGCCAACTGAAGCCGCCAGACAGAAGCCCAGCAGACCTCGCGCGACGAACGGCAGCACTCTCAATTCTCCGTCGGCTCTTTTTCGATGTGGTCGACGATCAGCATTTCCATCGCCGCCTTCTTCGGCTCCATCTTCAAGCCGTACTTCTGCACCGAATCGAAAATCGAACCGGCCGGTTCCGATGGTGTCTCTATTGCACCGTGCTCGCCTCCGCCCGGCGGGTGCATCGGCCCGCGCATTCCGCCCGGCATGTGAGCCAACGTTTCCGGCGAGAACGCAAGATCGAAATCGTATTGGCCCTTAATCCCGGTATTGTCCACTACCGGCCTCTCCGAGAACCGCGACAGCATCTCCGCCAGTGTCGACATTGATGCCGACGGTGCCTTCAAGTGCGCGGTACCATCCTCAATCATCATCATCATGGCGTTGCGAGGCGGTGCGCCCGGCTTGGCCTCTCCAGTTGGAACCTCGGCCGGCTTCAACTTCGGCCCGCTCTTTGCCTGTACCAGCGCATACACGGCGTGCTCCTTGGTATCGCGATGCAGCGTCAGTTTGAACCGGTCGGCAAGCAGAGCCTGCAGCATCTCTGGTACCTGCTCCTCCGACGATCCGTCCGGCAGTTTCGCAACAATGTCGAACCTCGCGCCGCCGAGCCAATCCGGACCTTGCACCTGAAAATCCTTAACGCGGTATGCATTCCGGATGCAATCCTTCAGCGAGACATTTTCGTACCGCAACATGCCTCCATCGGTTTGCATACGGATCCGCATCTCACCCATCGCCATCGGCTTGGCAGGCTTGATCGACGCCACTTCGAACGCGAGTTTCCCGGCCGGCTGCTGGCCGAAAGCCACACATCCCGTGATGAATGTGCATACCGCCCAAGTCTTCATGCATCCAGCATGGAGTAAGTTGCAGGTACGGCGCGCAAAATCTATGTAAGGAATGTAAAACTCTATGTCGCGACCTTGTAGCCGGAGCCTTTCACTGTCAACAAGAATCGCGGATACCGTGAATCTGTTTCGATCTTTTTCCGAAGCGCTGCGATATGCACGTCTACCGTCCGGCTGAGCGTATCGCCGCTCAAACTCCACATATTTTCGAGTAACTCTTCGCGGCTGACCACGGCCCCCCGGCGTTCCAGCAGATACTTGAGCAATCGAAACTCGACGGGCGACAGCGTCACCGGTCTACCCGCTCGAGTTACTTCGTGTTTTCGCAGATCGATACGCAAATCGCCGAATTCGGCACGATCCGCCGGTGCCACCGGACCTCCGCCAGACCGGCGCAGCAGCGCTTCAATGCGAGCCATCAACTCCACGGGTTCGCAATTCTTCACTACGTAATCGTCGGCGCCGAGTTTCAACCCCACCACACGGTCCACCACTTCGCCGCGTGCAGTCAGCATGAGCACCGGAGTATTCACGCCCTCGCGCCGTAAGTCGCGGCAGATATCGAAGCCATTCTTGCCCGGCAACATCACATCGAGCACAACCAGATCGACTCCACCGGCCAACGCTCGCTCATAACCCTGCGGCCCGGTCCTCGCCCACTCGACCTCGTACCCTTCCGCTTCTAAGCGATCGACGATGCCGACTCCGAACGCGGCCTCATCCTCCACCAAAAGAATCCGTCGCTTCATACCGGCAGATGCATCGTGAACGTGCTGCCCCGGCCCGGTTCGCTGACCAGCGTGACGGTGCCTCGATGCGCTTCGGCCGCCTGTCGCACCAGGGTCAGCCCCAGACCGGATCCCGGAATCTGGGCGTCCACGGCGGCGCGTCCGCGGCAGAAAGGCTCGAAGATCTCCGTCTGATCCGCAGGCTCGATTCCCGCGCCTCGATCCTCCACGCTGATCCGTAACTCCTGCGCAGGCGCGAGGTAACTCGCAGTGACACGCATCCACCGGCCACCGGTTGCATGCTTCTGCGCATTATCCAGCAAGTTATCGAAGGCAGTCCGCAGCAGTTTCGCATCGCCTCGCACCGCGGGTAACTCCTCGCTCAATGCGATCTCCACTTCGAACCCGGCGCGCGCTAACTCGTCCCGTCGCTCATCCACTGCGTCACGAATCAAACGAGCCACATCGACGTCGATCTGCGCCGGGCGCCGTCCGGAGTGAATTCCAGCGAATTGCAGCGTCTGCTCCACCATCTCGTTCAACCGGCGGCTTTGCTGATGAATCAATTCGCCGTATTGTTTCACCTTCTCGCCGCTAACTAACCCGTCGGCCTGATTGCGCGACAGCATCGCGATAGCCGATACGGGCGTGCGCAACTCATGCGACATACCGGCTACGAACTGCATCTTCTGATCGGCCAGCTGCTGCATCCGCCGGGCGCCGACTACCAGGAAAGAGATCGCGGCCACCAGCAGCCCTTCCACGCCGAGGCTGAGCAGAAGATCGCGGCGGCGTCTCTGCTCGAATGCGGCCTCAAGCGGCATGCCCCGATGGGCAACGTCCAACTCCCAAACTCCAGGCCCCATCAGACTCGCACGATGGTTCGGCCCGGTCGTCACAACCGTCGATTCCACGTGCTCCACGAAGATCGCCATTTGCGGCCGGGGTCCCGCCAGACCTCTCGGCAGCATCACATCGAGCGTCGAGAAGAACGGTTTCGTCAGGTCCGGTTTCACGGGATTGCCGTAGATCGGCGTGGCCGGGGAGTTGCGCGATACGACGGAGAACTCGTAGTCGCTTGCGGCGGTCACGCCGAAGCTCTGGCCGATGAGTTGCGGAAACGGTGTCTCGCGCAAGTACACCTGGTCGATCCGCGCGACGAAGCATCGGTCCGGCGACCGGCGAAATCGTTTCATCACCTGCACTTCTCCGGCTTCGCGACGTTCGGTCGTCTCGATGTCAAAGATTGGCGCAATGATAGCGGGTGGATCGTCGATCATCACTTCGGCGCAATGCGGCACGCCGATCCACGCGGGAATCGCGGCGGGCTTGAACGTCCCGTCGGCCGCCAGCCTTCGTGCAGTCGCCGCCCCGTGAAGATCGACAGCATACACCTCCGCGATCAGTTTCGGCACTCGCGTGAGCTGGGTCGATGACTGCAGAGCCGTCCGTGCGTCGTTCTGCAGAAACTCCAGCGCCTCCGCCGCAGCAGCATTGAATTGGTTCGCGAACAGACTCGCGGACGACTGCAGATGCTCCTTCTCTCGCTGAGCATCCGCCGCCGCAACTCGCGTCGACCAACGGTATTGGACCGCGGCCAATGCGGCCAGCAGCACCACCAGAGCACCGCAAGTCGCCACCAGTGCGCGCGAGCCGAACGTCCGTCCCATCATCTGCATTCTAGCCGAAGGAACTGACGGCGAAAATGCAGCGCGCCGCACTCCCAAAAATGTGCTACTGTTCCCTAACAATGGGCGCGGATTTCGAGGATGAGATCTTCATCAGCTACTCACATCTGGACAATAATCCTCCCAAGGAAGGTCTCGACGGCTGGATCTCGCGTTTTCACAGACGCCTGGAGACCCGCATCAACGAGGTCCGTGGTCAGCGCGCGCGCATTTTTCGCGATCCCAAACTCCAGGGCAACGACGACTTCGCCGGCGTCCTCGTCGATCGTCTCCGCAAGACCGGCGTTTTGGTCTCCGTCCTGAGCGAAGGTTATCTCCGGTCCAAGTGGTGCTCCAAAGAGTTAGCCGAATTCTGCACGGCTTTGAAAAACACCGGAACGCTGATTGTCGGCGATCACAAGACACGGGTTTTCAAGGTTTCCAAGACGAAACTCCCGCTCGATCGGATGCCGGAAGATGTTCAGCCTCTAATCGGCTACGATTTCTTCCGTATTGACGAGAAAGGCCGTCCGCAGGAGTTAGATGAGTTATACGGCCCCGACTCCGAGCGCGAGTTCTGGGTCCGGCTCAACGATTTGGCCTACGACATCGCCGACCTTCTTCAAGTTCTCGAGACGGACCCCGACAACAATGCCGGTAAGCCCGCCGTATTTCTGGCCGAAACGACGATGGAACTCCGCGATGAACGCGACGCCATCCGGCGCGACCTGCTGCGCCATGGCTACACCGTTCTGCCGGATCGCAATCTACCGCTCGTCAGTAATGAACTCGAAACTTTCGTTAAATCCGAATTGAACCGTTCGAAAGTTTCGGTCCATCTCCTCGGATCGGTCTACGGCGTCGTGCCCGAGGGAACCGATGAGTCGCTCGCCGTCGTCCAGAATCGCATTGCCCGTGAGTTCGGCAAAACGGGTGCGCTGGCACGTCTGATCTGGATTGCTGGGCCAGATACCGCGGACGCCCGCCAGAAGAATTTCCTGAATCAGATCCGTACCGACCCGGGACTCGACGAAGGCGCGGACGTTCTGGAAACTCCCCTGGAGGAGCTGAAAACCGTCCTCTATGAAAGGCTGAAAGCCGCCGAGAAACCACCCGCCCCTGTGCCAACTCGCCCGTCTGCCAATGCGGTCGCGCAGATCTATCTGGTATCCGAGCAGCGCGATCGCGAAGCTGTGAAACCAGTCCGCGATTATCTGCGACAACAGGGATTCGAGGTAATTCCGACTCTGTTCGAAGGCACCGAGGATGAGTTACGCTCCGATCATGAGGGTAACCTGCGTTGCTGCGACGCGATCCTGATCTACTGGGGACAAGGTAGTCCCGCATGGCAGCGTCAGAAACTGCGTGACGCGGGCACCACTGCCGTTCTCGGACGCCCGGCACCACCGCTCGTAACCGGCATTATCATCGCGGCGCCGGCAACCGATTCGAAAGAGGACTTCGATAGCAAAACCGCCATCGTGATGCGACTCCCAGATGCCTTCGGTCCGGAATCGCTAAGTGAATTCATGTCCAAACTGCCGGCCGTGAGAAAGCAGGCGGGAGCATGACCAACGGCTGCGCGCGCAATCCATTTCCCGGCTTGCGGGCCTTCGAACCCGACGAGGATTATCTTTTCTTCGGCCGCGAAACAGAAACGGACGAACTGCGAAAGCGCCTCCGCACCGCGCGATTTCTCGCCGTCATTGGGAGTTCTGGGAGCGGCAAATCCTCACTGGTGAAGTCCGGCCTGATCCCGTCTCTGCGCGCCGGATTCATGGCCGGTGCCGGATCGGGCTGGCGGATTGCGACGCTTCGTCCCGGCGAAGATCCCATCGGCAATCTGGTGCGCGCACTCAGACAGTCGCAAGTGGTGCCGGCGCTCAGCACAGCAAGCAGCGGCCACGACACGGTTCTGGACGTCACCCTGCGGGACAGTAGTCTTGGCGTAGCTGAGGCAGTCAAGCAGGCTATGCTACCTCCCGGCGAAAACGTTCTGGTAGTAGTGGATCAATTCGAGGAGTTATTCCGCTTCAAGCGCAGCCGCATATCGAATAACTCCGATAACGAATCGATAGCTTTTGTGAAATTGCTGCTGGACGCCGTCAGGCAGGACTACGTTCCCCTTTTCGTGGTAATCACCATGCGGTCGGAATTCATTGGCGACTGCATGCCGTTTCCAGGGCTCCCCGAGTCAATCAACGAAGGGCTGTATCTCATCCCCCGCATGACTCGCGACGAAACTCGGGCGGCCATCACAAAGCCGGTTGCCGTCGCGGGTGGCAGCATCGCGCCGCGGCTGGTGATACGCCTCCTGAATGAATCGGCTGATGAACCCGACCGGCTGCCGGTACTGCAGCACGCGTTGACGCGGACCTGGGACGAGTGGGCTCGCGACCACCGTACGGGTGAGCCCATTGATGTGCGTCACTACGAAGCGATCGGCACTCTGAAAACGGCGCTCTCGAATCATGCTGACGAAGCCTACGAGGATGCCGGGAGATATCCGCGTGGGAAGGCGATTGCGGAGCGCCTGTTTAAGACCATCACGGACACCACGGAGGAAGGCCGCGGAGTCCGCCGCCCGGAGCCGCTGTCGCGCATCGCTGCGATCTGCCGCGCGACGGAAGCGGAAGTCGTGGAGGTCATCGAACTCTTCCGCCAACCCGGGCGTGCATTCCTGCAACCTCCCGAAAGCGTTCCGCTCGACTCAGGCTCCATCATCGACATATCGCACGAAAGCCTGATGCGACTCTGGCAGCGTCTGATCGGATGGACGCAGGAGGAGGCGCGATCCACTGAGGTATACCACCGACTGGCCCGCAGTGCCGGCAATCATGCCGCGGGTCAGGAGAGTCTTTGGCGAAACCCCGAGTTAGCAATCGGCCTCCGCTGGCGCGAGCAGAATCATCCCGATGCTGCATGGACCGGCGATCCCGCGGACTTCGAGCAATCGATGCGGTTTCTGGATCGAAGCCGGAACGCGCACCGATTCCGCCGCGGGGTCATGATCGCCGCTCTTGCGGGAGTTATGCTGCTGCTTGCCGGCTGGGGCTATCGCCAATACGAGGAGAATTTGCTACTGCAGGCCGAAGTAGCCCGGCTGACCGGCCTCAAGAGTAGCGAGTCGGCGCAAACGCAGGAAACCGCCCAGCGCGTACAACAACTCCGGACCGAACATGAGGCGCTGATGGCGGATATCGGCACTGCTACCGCCGCTCGCGATCAACTAACTGCCGCTAACACGGAGTTACGTAAACGGAATGCCGGCGCTGAGGACGCGATCAAGGCGCTCAACCAGGAGAATACGAAGCTCAATGGCCGAATCCTGGACCTGCAGAACCAGCAGGCGGTGCTAGAAAGGGAAGCATCGGAACTGGAGACGTTGGCTTCCACGCTGCCCGCGCAGACCAGCGCACTATCCAGCCAGAAGGACCGCCTGACCAGCGAGGCGGCCGCCATTAGAGCACGCAGGTCACGTTTAGAAGAAGAGGCGCGGCAGTTAGGATACGTGTATCCAGCAACTGCTACTCCCGGCCGGGAATCGCTCCTTAGTCAGCTCGCGGTGGAAGCCTCGATTCCCCAACTGGCCAAAATCCCGGCGGATATCGCCGAAAATGATGTGTTGCGGAAGAAGATATCCGATCTTCAGAATCAGATTGCGGCGTTGCGCGCCAGCCGAGCAAAGCAGGAGAACGAAGTGAAGTGGCTCAACCAGGAGAATCCTCTGCTGCGACAGCAGAAGGACTCGCTGGGTCAGGAGGTCGCCAGACTGAAGGAGACTAACGCGAAACTGCAGCGCCGCGCCGCGGATCTTCAGTCCGCATTAGAGCTGGCACAATCGCAGAACAGCAGGCTGAAGCAGCAGGCGGACCGCATGGATGCCGGCCTCCAGACGGTGAGAGCGACTATGGAGAAACTCCGAAAATCAACCGCCGATATTCGGGAGAAGAACAACTCTCTCGTCGCTGACATAACTCGGCTGCAGCGGCAGATCGATCACGATAACTCATATATCCGTCTAAGCCTGGTATGCATCAACGATGCCATAGCTCGGGTTACGAAGGCCGCGACAGCACCATCGACTAACCCCGATCTCGCTGGACTGCTCGCCGTTTCCGCCCTCCATCTGACGCCGGACGACCCCGACGACACTTCTAACCCTGCCGTCTACAACCTGCTCTGGAGAGCGCTCGAACGCCTCGACCCGCAAGCCGCAGCGAATCTGATCGTCCCGAATACAGCAGCCAAGGGCAAGATCGGGACTACTACCGCCGCGACTCTTGCCGGCCAAATCTGCAGCCGCATCACGCGTCCTCTGGCCCGGAACGAATTCGCCGTCGCGTTTCCGCCGCAATCCGAATTCGATGCTTGGTCGAACCCGTGTGCATCGAAGTAGAGCCGTCGCCTGGAATTCACAATCAATTTACAATTCCGGTACAACGACTGGCCTCTAACCTACTACTCTGCTTGTAGTACAAGGAGGAGCAAGTGCGGATAAAGCGCAGCATCAGCCTTACACTGACTGCAATTTCTCTGACGGTAACTGGATTTGCCAGTTCCATCGGATTCACTCAATCAAACTTGGTGTCGGACATACCCGGACTCGCCGTTAACACTGATCCACATCTTCAGAACCCGTGGGGAATTTCATCGTCTGCCACTTCACCTTTCTGGATTTCAGATGCCGGCACCGGCCTGTCAACGCTCTACAACAGCGCGGGCGTACCGCAGGCGTTGGTGGTAACGGTACCCGGAGGTTCCCCCACCGGCCAAGTGTTTAACAGCACCGGGAAGTTCAACGCAGACCTGTTCATCTTCGCCAGCGAGACCGGTTCTATCTCCGGGTGGCGCGGCGCGCTTGGAACTTTGGCCGAAGTCCTGATCGACAATACTGGAGCTGGCGCCGTTTACAAGGGCCTCGCCATCGGATCCATCAACTCAGATTCCTACCTCTACGCAGCCGACTTCCACAACAACAAAATCGAGGTAGTACCGAGCGCAGGCGCCCCCGGCATCTCCGGCAACTTCACCGATCCCAACCTCCCGGCCGGGTACGCGCCCTTCAACATTCAGAACATCAACGGCCAACTCTACATCGCCTACGCGAAGCAGGACGCCAACGCCGCGGACGAAATCGCGGGCGCCGGATTCGGCTATGTCAGTGTGTTTGACCTGAACGGAAACTTCATCCGGCGATTTGCCTCGCAGGGCAACCTGAACGCTCCTTGGGGACTCGCTCAAGCGCCCGCTATGTGGGGGTCTTTTGGCGGAGATGTGCTCATTGGCAACTTCGGCGATGGCACCATCAACGCTTATGACTCGCAGGGCAACTTCGTCGGCACCATCTCCGACGCGAACGGCAACCCCATTGTCAACGACGGATTGTGGGCGCTCAAGTTCGGCAACGGCGGTAACGGCGGCAAGGTCAACTCGCTGTATTTCACCGCCGGGCTGAATAACGAGGCGAACGGATTGTTCGGCCAACTCGATCCGGTACCGGAACCTGCAACGTTCGGACTGCTTGCATTGGGCGGCGGCGTACTCGCCATACTCCGCCGGAAGGGCTTAGTGATCCGAGGTAGTTAAGGGGTCGCTCCCGGATCGCTCAGGGGGAGTCTCAGAACAAATCGGGCTCCCTTTGTTGTACTCCGATCCACCCACAGATCGCCCCCGTGGTCGAGGACCGTCTCACGGGAAAGCGCAAGTCCAAGGCCCACTCCATTCGATTTACCCGCCGTAACGAATGGACGAAAGAGCTGATTCGCGATCGACGGCGGAATGCCCGGCCCGTTATCCTCCACCACGACTGTCAGCACGGCGTTCGTCCGTTCGGCCGTCACGCGCAGAATACCACCCGACGGCATCGCCTCCAGCGCATTGGCAAACAGATTCTGAAATACGCGTTCCATTGGAGACCGGTCCAGCGGCAGTTCGAGGCCATCGGCCACGTCGACCCGAAGTTCCACGTCCTGAGGTCCGCGCTCACTCCTAACCGCCTCCAATGCGGCCTCGATCACTTCCCGCAACCGGCAAGTCTCGCGCGGATGACCGCGGCCGCGCCGTAAGTCCGATAACTCCTGAAGTAAGTCCTGCACCCGCCGCGACGCCTGATAGATATTCGCTGCCAGCCGGCGAATCTGGGGCTGCGTCAAGTCGTCGTCTACCAGCATCTCCGCACCTCCGTAAATCGCCGCCAGAGGATTCCGAAGATCGTGAACGATCGAAGTGGATAGCCGCGCGATGGTCGAGATTCGTTCTTTACGAATCAATTCGTCGCGTGCGCCCCGAATCGATGCGCACATGGAGTTAAACGTCTGCGCCAGACGCCCGATCTCGTCGCCGCTCTCCGGCTTCACCTCGACGTCGTAGTTACCGGCTGCTATCTGGACCGCCGCCGAGTCCAGAGCTTGTACGGGCCTCAACAACCGCCGGGCAAGAGCGTAGGTCATCGCGAATCCCAACAGCACTGCCGCAATCCACAGCGCTACGATCCGCGTCCGCAATCCGGAGATCCGGTTCCGCGCAGCATCGAACGATCGCAGGATTTGTAACTCGCCAATCTCCCGGCCACCGACGTCCAGCAAAGGAGTAGCGAACCGGGTGTAGTCCCCCGTCTCGCCGGCCGAACCTCCGGGCAGCGTGGAGGCGATGGGCCGGCCCCCAAGCATGAATACGAAGTCGCTGCCACCAGTAGTACGCTTGAGAGTCTGCACCAACTCGGAGTTAATTGCCACTCCTGCAATCAGCACATTCAGCAATGCGCTGCCTTGTCCGGAAGCTACGTAGACCGGAGTCTCGACAATCTGGAATAACTCCCCGTTCCGCTCGATCAGTCCTTCGGCCTGCTTCGGAAAATCGCTCGCCGCCGCCAATACCGACGGAAAGCTCTGTACCTCAAACTGCCGCGCTCCCCCGAGGGACGAAATCACCACTCCCCTGGGGTCGGTCACGACGAGCAGTGTGCCCGGTCGTGAGATTTTGTCCCAGATCTCACCTGCAGTATCGCGAATGGTGGCATCGTCCCGAGTGCTGAATGCAGCGCGAACGTCCGGCATCCGGCTCAATACCAGGCTGACCGACGCGAGTTGCTGGGCTTGGGCCTTCCACAGCGATTCATAAGCCTGGAAGCTATTCCGGACCTCCTCCTCCACCGTTGACGACGCGATCCGCACGAATTGATCCTGCACGATCCATCCAATCACCGCGAACAGCAGCGTAATGGCAAGAGACGTGGACAGCAGAATCTTCCAAAGCAGCGACATGTTGACGATCGCCCTCATCGCTCCGAAGGATAAGCCGTACTGGCCGGTGCCGGGTAGTCCCGCCCGTATTTGTTCATGTGCGGAATCGCAAGATAGCCGGTCTCGGAGACCTCGATGGTGCCGATGTGGACGGTAGACTCGTTGACTTCCAACTTCCTCGACAGCGCACGCAGGGTCGCCGCTGTCGCACGCTCATGAAAGAAGTGGACCGTGTATTCGCCCAGAGGTACATCCGCGATCGTGACTTGGCCGTTGCCGTTCGAAACCGCGAAATACGGCGTGTTGAGAACGACGATTACTGCACTCATGTTTGCGTGAATATTGCAAAATACCCTAACGATACCCGGGCGCGTAAACCGGACGCTGCGCGACGTCCCTGGAGGATAAAGTCCGACGTCAAAAATCTGGCCGTCATAGGTCGAGAAGGCATTATGAAAGATCGGATCGAGATTCGGCAGATCTACCGTACTCCCAGCCGTAACAGCCAGTACGTGCGGCGTGAAAGCCTTGTTCTTCTGCGTCATTTTCACATGCTGCGGGGGCGCCGCCGGCGCGGTTCCGGACGGCGCCTCCAGCCAGATCACCACACCCGAGTAGTCCATCTTCTTGCGGACCTTGGTCTCATTCGAGTCCCGCAGCCGCACATTACCGGATATCGTGGCGGCGGCGAGTGACACCGATAGCACGGCGCTAAAACAGATAAGCGAGAGCCAGGTCATAGTGTGAATTGAGCCGGACACCCGTTGCCAGATAAGTGGTCCGGACTCGAGAAAACTCAAAACTCGTCAGGAGATTGGAGCCGAGCCGGTACATAACATTCGCTGCATAGTCCTGGTTCTTCGCGATGGCATTCCCACGCAAATCGGAGTTGCGATCATCTTCCTGCCCTCCATACACGTTGAACCACAAACGGCTTGCCGGCCGGTACGTTAGCTGAGCCCATCCACCGGCGGCGTGCACCGCGCGCACATTTCCGTACGATACCAGGACGCCTTGCTGCAGACCGCCTACCACACCCACATTTTGACCGCGAAACAACTGGCCTGTAAACTCGATCTTCGGCAGCGGCTGCAGCAGCCAGTCTATTGAGAGCACTCGCGACGACACGCCGGCGCCCAGCACGCGGCTCTCACTGGTGTGGAAGCCGGGCGCGAATTCGAAACGGCCGCCGCCCGGCCGCTCTCCCCAAAAGTTAAAGCGCCCTTGAAATCCAGGCCGCGCCCGAGGCGTTGTCGCCGAGTATTCCGCTGGCACTCCGGCGCCTCCCTCGTTCGTTTGGTACACGCCTACCTGCGCATTCAGCCCGCCGCTGTCGCCGAAGGCAAACCGGTGCTCCACCCGAGCCTGAGGCTGCCAGATCCAAAGATTACCCGCCGCCGTCAGGGGCGATAGTCCGACTTGAGCCAGCGAATCCGGCTCGCGAGGCGCGAAGATCGGCTTGTCCTGCCCGAACGTCACCGTCGTGTTTTTCCATACCAAATCCAACGTCGCCACTCGCAGCCGAAACAATTGATTCAGCGAAGTTCCGGTCCCGGCGAAGAAATCGAACAGGATGGCGCCCGACGCTTTCCCTCCTCCCGGCAGCCTCGGACCGCCGAACCGCAATCCGAGGATGGTCTGCCGCAGCGATCCGCCGCCGCTTGCCAAACCCGACGACACCGACGCAACCACCGGGTTCATCTGCTCACCGCTATGCCGCCCATTCAGGAATCCGTTGAACAGGACGGTGCCAGTGAGTGACACCGGCAGACGATGCTCGGCGCCTACCTTCGTCTGATCCAACTCGTCAATGCGGCGTTCCGTCACAGCGACGCGCTCGCTGAGAGGAGGCTCCGCTGATTCCACCTGCGTCTTTTCGAGCGTCGCGGCCGGCTTGTTTGCCGCCAGTTCCTTCCTCAGTTCACGAACTTCTTCCATCAACTCGCGATTCTGCTGCTCCAACCGGTCGAGCCGCTTTAGAATCTCGAGCGATTCCGGCCGGTCCTGGGCCGCCGCTGTAGCGGCGATGGCAATGAGTGCAGCCCAACATCTAATGCGCATCGAGCAAAGCCTCCAGTTTCTGCCGCACCGCAAGCGGCGAGAATGGTTTGCTGAAGAAAGCAGCCGCGCCCGCCTGGAGCGCGCGAGCGGCCACGTCATGATCTCCCGTGCCGCTAATGACAAGCACCGGCAGCCTGGAATAACTGCCCTGTAACCGGAGTTGCGCCACCAGTTCCAGGCCGGTAATGCCGGGTAGCTGAATATCGGTAATTACGGCGGCCACGTTGAACTCCGCCATTTCCGCGAGTGCGGCTTCCGCAGTCCGAACCACGTGAACTTCGATGCCGGCCATCGGAGCCAGCGTCATCTCCAACGTCGCGGCACAGTCCGCCGAGTCCTCCACCACCAGGATCAGTTTCTGATCGGTCAAGGCATGAACCTGTAGCCGACGCCGTGCAGGGTCAGGAAGTGACGCGGCGTCTCGGAATGCTCTTCCAACTTCTGCCGGAGACGCACGACATGCGCATCAACGGTTCTGGTATTCGGAAACGAATCGTAGCCCCAGACCGAGTTCAATAACATGTCCCGGCTGAGCGCACGCCCCGGATTCTGCACGAAAAACGACAGCAGATTGAACTCGCCCCGCGTCATCCGCACCTCTTCACCGCGGCGCCTGACAACCCTCCGTTCTAAGTCGATGTCGACATCGGAGAAGGAAACCATCTGGTGCTCATCCGGCGCCGACCTGCGGAGTACAGCCCGGATTCGTGCCAGCAATTCTCGAGTGCCAAACGGCTTCACGACATAATCGTCGGCGCCGATCTCGAGCAGCAACACCTTATCCACTTCATCGCCGATCGCGCTCAGCACGATGATCGGCGTTCTCATTCCCGCCGCTCGAACGCGCTTGCAGACCTCGACGCCTCCGAGTCCGGGCATTCGCAAGTCCACCAGGATCAGCGCGGGATTCGATGCCAGTGCCTCCCGCAATCCGGTGGTGCCGTCCGCGGCCAGGATGGGCCGGAAATCTTCTTTCTCCAGCATCAACCCGATCGTGTCTCTCAGGCTGTCATCGTCGTCAATAACCAGGATCAGTTGCATTCCAAATGCTTCGATTGTATCCCGGCACTCGTAAAACAACGGCGTTTTCACAATTAATTTACAGTCTGAGCGCATCGGCGAATTCACAACCAATTTACCGAATGCGCACAACTGCGCACAGGCCTCTGCCCTACGCTCGAACTTGAGGACAGTATGACCAAACCCAGCCATCTTGCGATTATCCTGATGACAGCGGCCGGCGCCGCGTTCGCTCTCCCCTTCGGACCAGGTCCGGGATACTCCGGCGCGCCCGGCGATACTACATGTGTCGCGTGTCATGGCGGACGTGAAAACACCAACGGCGGGAGTGTTAGCATCTCGTTCGGCGGTGCGACGAACTACACGCCAGGTCTGACGGTGCACGCCACCGTCAAAATCAGCGACGCCGGCCAAAGGCGATGGGGCTTCGAGGCGTCTCCCCGTTTGGTGAGCGATCCCCAGAACTCGCGCGCCGGGACCCTCGTTTCAATCAACGGCAACACGCAAGTGGTGCCTCCGTCCGGAAGCATCCAGTGGATTGAGCATACCCTCGCCGGAACCCGCAACGGCACGGCGAATAGCATTACCTTCGAATTCGATTGGACCCCGCCCGCCTCCAACTTGGGCGATGTCATTTTCTATGTGGCCGCGAATGCCGCCAATGGCGACAACACTTCGAGTGGTGACCACATTTACACCACTACTGCGAAACTCACGGCTGCCGCTGCCGCCGCGCGCCCGGCCATCGCTCAGAGCGGAGTTCTCAACGGCGCCGATTTCGGAACCACAATCGCCCCAGGTTCCTGGTTCGCCATCTTCGGATCGAATTTCGGATCCACCACCAGGCTCTGGACCGGCAACGACATCGTCGATGGCAAACTGCCCGAGTCGCTCGATGGCGTCCGGGTGACCGTGAATGGCAAACCCGCCGCCATTTACTTTATAAGTCCCACCCAGATCAACGCGCAAGCGCCTGACGACGATGGGACGGGAATCGTCAGCGTCGTAGTAACAACGCCGGACGGCGCCAGCGATCCAGTTACGGTGATGCTCCAGAAAGAGGCTCCGGCCCTGTTCGCCTTCACTCCTCAAAGCTCCCGATATCCGGCAGCGGTGTCCGCCGATGGAGCGTTTCTAGGCCCACCCGAACTGTTCGGGACGTCCGTCACGACGCGGCCCGCGCGACCCGGTGAGACAATCGTGCTGTTCGGTAACGGCTTCGGACCAACCGATCCGTTCGTGCCCGCCGGACAGGCCTTCTCCGGCGCCGCGCACCTTGCCGGTTCCGTCGCGGTCAGCATTGGCGGAGTCAATGCCGACGTTGCCTTCGCAGGACTCTCCGCCACCAGCCTCTATCAGTTCAACGTTACGGTACCGCCGGGTCTTCCGGCAGGAGATCAGAAAATCTCCATCAGCATCAACGGCAAACAGACGCAGGACACCCTGTTTCTGGCGGTCCAGCCTTAGCGGACCCTCCTCGCGGGCCGACGCCTTCCTTCCGGCTCCGGCCCGCGATTTTTTTGGTCTGTCAGAACAAAGATGAAACTACTCGTCCTGGCTCTTTTGGCCGCATGCGCCCTACAGGGTGCCGCCACCGGATTCGCCGGTAGCGATGCCTGCAAGGTCTGTCACGCCGATGTCTGGTCTACCTTCTATCGGAATCCACATTTCCGCACATCGCAAGAAGCATGCGAAAGCTGCCACGGACCCGGGCGCGCGCACGTCGAAGCGCATGGAGGAAAGGCGACCATCATCGCCTTTTCACAACTCCCACCCGAAGGGATTCTCAATACCTGCCTTTCATGCCACGGGCAGACACTAAGCCGCGCGAATATCCGCCGCTCCGAACACACCCTGAATGGGCTCGTCTGCACCAGTTGCCACTCCATTCATAAATCACAAACCGCTAGGAATCTTCTGGCCAAGCCACAGCGCGAGCTTTGCTACGGATGCCATTCCAACGTGCGCGCGGAATTCGATCTGCCATTCAAGCATCGTGTTAACGAAGGATTCATGAACTGCACCGATTGCCACAATCCTCATGGCGCATTCGCCCCCACCTGGCGAATTTCGGCGCGGCCTCGAATGGTTGCGCAAGCGCCGGCGAATGAGGAGCCATGCCTTAAGTGCCACTCGGAAAAACGCGGGCCGTTCCTCTTCGAGCACCCGCCCGTTCGTGTCGAGGGATGCGAAGCCTGCCACTCACCGCACGGCTCTCCAAATTCGCGCCTGTTACGCCGCCCAGTGGTGTTCACGTTGTGCCTGGAGTGTCACAACGGAGCCGGTGCCTTTGGACGCACCAACACGGGAGTACCCATTCAAAGCGCGTCGCACAATATGGCGGACCCGCGCTATCAGAACTGCACGGCGTGCCACTTGCGAATTCACGGTTCTAACTCCGATGCCACTTTCCTGCGCTGAGAACCCGATGCGAATCGCCATCCCATTTCTGTTACTGGCCAGTCTCGCGGTTGCGCAGGAAACCCTGGCGCCGTCGCCGGAACGGGCCGGATTACCGCGCGGCGAGAATTGGAACGGCTATAACATCGTCGACTCCGTCGAGACCGGCTACCGGTTCGCAATCTCCCATGGCGACCGCGCGATGTACCGGAGCTCGGTGAACTACGGCAACGGAATTCGACTGCTTGGCGGTTACTTCGCCATGAACTCGACAACCGGGAAATCGGTGCTGTTCGATTCCCTGGTCATCACCACGCAGGGTCTTGGCAACGACCCCTACGAGAACGCCTCCCTGCGCGTTCGCAAGAACCGGGTCTACTCCTACGATTTCGACTGGCGTCGCAACGATTACTTCAACCCAGGATTGGTCACCGCAGGCGCATCAGGCAACCACCTGCTAGATACCGAGTACCACCTGCAAGATCATGACTTCACCCTATTCCCTGATTCCCGCTTCCAGATCTTCTTTGGATTCACCGGAACGTCGCAAACGGGTGCCGCCATTACGACCCTGCAACCACTCGACCGCGGGGATGTCCTTCCACTCTTCGCAAATGTGCGCCGCGTTCGCCGCGAATACCGCTTAGGCAATGAGTTTCACGTGTTAGGACTTCGCGTCAACTGGACACGGGGTTGGGACGACTTCAAGGAGGATACTCCGCCTATCGCCGCCGATTCAGCAGTTCAACATCTCGAACCGTACCACGGAACCAGCCCATACTGGCGCGCCGGCATATTCTACGACCACTCCGCTTTTTCGCTGAGCGGCCGGTTCACCTACACCGCGGGGCGCCGCGCATTCCTGGTGGACGAAACCGTTCTCGGACCGGCGGCGCTGGGTCAAAGCCGGCAGATTCTCAGCGCCGGGAACGCTCAGCGTCCAGTCGCGACGGGAAACCTCAATGTCGCGGTAACTCCCGGCTCGAAATTAACTTTCGGGAATAGTACGTCGTTCTATAAAGCGAGCACCAGTGGAGACTCGCAATTCACAGAGTTGGATAACTCAACCGAATCCTTCGCGGCGCTGTACTACCAGTTTCTCAAGATTCGAACATTTGCCAACGAGACGAGCTTGAATTATCAGTTCTCGCCCGTTATTGGAGCGTTCGCCGGCTATGAATACTCCGAGAGAGTAATCGAATCGTCGCAACAGGTGACGGTGTCGGGAACCACTTTCCCGCTGCCAGGACGGCAGACCCATCACCTGAACGACGGGCGGGTTGGACTCCGGCTACGGCCGTTGAAACCGGTGTCCATTCTCGTGTCGGCCGAGATCGGAAGAGCGTCGCATCCTTTCACACCCATTTCGGAGCGCAACTATCACAGCCTGAACGGGCGGGTTCAATACCGGTCGAAAGCGCTGGTTCTGAGTGCCGGCGCCCAGAGTGGCTACCGGTTTAACTCCGTCACGCTTTCGTCGTTCAGTTCGCGGTCGCGGAAGTATTTTGCCGACGGATCGTGGACCGTTCGCCGAGGGGTTGCGCTAAATGGATCGTTTTCGCGCACTCATCTCGACTCCGTCGGCGGCATCGCCTACTTTGCTAACTTCAAACTGATCGAAGGGCAGTCGACGTACGTGAGCAACCTGAATACTGTGACGGCGGGAATCCAACTTGCCCCCGGCCGCCGCGCCACACTGTATGCGGCGTATGTACGGAGCCAGGACCTGGGCGACGGCCGGTCGCAGCTACCGGATTCGATATTCGCGGCCGCGCAGACGTTCCCGATGACCTTCGAATCGCCGCTGGCCCGCGTGTCATTCCGAATTGCGGAGAAACTCGTGTGGAACGCGGGGTATCAGTATTACGGCTATCGCGCGAGATTTTATCCGGCTCGAAATTTCCGGGCCAGTACGGGATATACCAGTCTCACGTGGTCATTTTAGAGTCGATCACTTCCGGCCGAAGTCGGCTGGATTCTCGCCCCAGCGCTCCGTATCCCAGGTCAGAATGCGGTTGTTCGCATCGTTGGACTTCAACCACTGAAGCGCATGTTCTATAAGTGTGAAGATCACGCCGTTGCGCGACGTGGGCTGGACGTTCGTCCTGCACACCTTATCGCGGACCCACTTCCGCGCGTTGTAGGAGTCCGAGTAGATCGCCACGGACGATGCGTATCCGTGCTCCTTCAGCCATCGCAAGCCATCGACAATCGCCAGGAATTCGCCGATGTTGTTGGTGCCGTCATCATACGGACCTTCATGGAATACTTCTTCGCCCGTCGCCACCCACACACCTCGGTACTCCATCGGGCCAGGAACGCCGGCACACGCGGCGTCCACTGCAAGCGCGCCCATGTCGATGCCGAGTGCCGTGGCCTCCGGCGCCGTGACGGTGCGCTTCGACTTTTTGGGCGCACCGCCGCCTCCTCGCGAGACGTAGTCGCCGTAAGCCCCCCGGTACGCCGATTCGGCCTCAGCGCGCGATTCAAAACTTTTGTATTGGGCACCGGCGAAGCCGTTCACCTGCCTGGAAGCATCGTTCCAATTGTCGTAAACTCCTGGCTGCACGCCGCGCCAGACGACATAGTATTTCTGTTTTGCCAATCCCCAGGATAAGCCGATTTACGATCAATCCAGCGGCTGCAGTTGCAGGTTCCGGAACGTGATCTCGTACCCTTCCGCTTCCAGGCCGATGTATCCACGGCGCAGCGCAATCTGATCGACTTCGCTCACCACCATCCCATTCACCGACAAGCTCACCTTCCCGCCCTGCACACGGATCTCATATAGATTCCACTCGCCCGCCGGCTTCACCCGATTCTCTTTCATCTCCTTGCTCAGGTTGAACCGCTGGACCGCGCCATCCACGAGATTCTCGCCGAACAGGTAGCCGCCCGTGAGACCGGTCTGCGCCTGCACCCATAACTCGCCATACTTCGACAACCGAATGCCGATGCCGCTGTTGTAGCGCTTGGGTTCCTCGGACTTCGGAGTGAAGCGCCACTCCACCCGAAGCACGAAATCACCGAGTTCCTTGTCATACCGGAGCCACTCATGGCCGGCGTTGCCGGTGCACGTAAGCGTCTTCTGCGCGCTGTCAACATGCCACTGGGATTCGGGCTTGAGTCCGGCGACAGGTGGAATCGGCACGCGCGTCCAGCCCTTCAGCGATTCATCCGGAAGAATATCGATCCACGCGGCGTCCGCGGCCGTTTTCTGAAGCATCGCGGTTCCCAGCAGCGATTCGATGCTCCGGCTGACGTGCTGCGCCAGCATCGCCGACCCTTGCTCGTTGAAGTGAACGCCATCGTTCGCGTGGTATTCGGGATGGTCGTGCTCGACACCGAACAGATCGTCGACGAGTATACTCTGCTTGCCCGCGAACTCCACCGCAGCTCGGTTGCGTTCCACGATGCGCTTCGTCTTCGCATCTGTTTCCTCGAGATGGTCACGCTTCCGGACGTCGGTGGTGGTGGCGCAAATCAGCTTCGCATTCGGCGCCATCCTGCGGAGAGTTGTGACCAGATCGGGCAGCGCCGCCGAATACTCCTCCTCGGTATAGCCGTCGCCATGCATCCCGTTGTTGAAGTGAATGACGTCAAACGACTGCTCCTTCAGCACCAGCGCGACCTCGTCCAGAAGTGCCGGATCTCCGAGAGATTTCGAAGTCGCCATGCGGCCGACATAGGCCTTTCCCCGAAGATTCACCTCCACCTGTTTGCCATATCCACGCGTAATGGAATCGCCGATCAGAAGCACGCGCGACAGATCGTGATCGTTAGTATTCGGCAGCCAGACATCGAGCCATTCGATGTTCTCCCGCACCACCGGCTTAGCAGCCACGGCCGCGACGGCCATCAATGCCATAAAGACGCTTAGTAAATTGCGCATCGGTATCACTTAGCAGGAAGCATATTACGGATGGCACTGATCCGCCACTCGCCCTTCGATCGCACGAACACGAACGTCGACCACATCTTGCGTGTTGCCGGACCGGTGATCTCGTAATCGCAGTCGGCAATGGCAACCGACGGAGTGACAAACCGGATAGAGGAAACGGTCAGAGTGCGCTTGCCTTCGTTATTGCGGGTGCTGGCGAGCGTTCCCTTCACGATCTCATCGCGGCCCTTGCGCCATACTCCGGTCGAAACAAGCTGGTCGGCATCGGCGGTGAACAACTTCTCCACAGCCGCGGGTTGTTGGGCATCGCGTGCATCCACGTACTTCTGGACGATCGCGCGAATGCTGCTTTCATCGGCGCCACTTTGAGCCCAAAGCGAAGCAGCCATAAGAGCGAGCAGGAGCAGTTTCATTGCTAACCAGTTTACGCGCCTTAACCGGATTGCACTTCGTCCGAAACCACAGTGAATACTCGCAACGGCGCGTTGCCGAACGAGGTGGTGATGGCGACATCCGCCGCATCGCGCCCGGTGGCAATCAGCACACGCCCGATTCGGGGCGCATTGTGGCGAGCGTCGCAGGTCCACCAGCGGTCGCCGAGATACACCTCGAACCAGGCGCTGAAATCCATCGGCGAGGGCGCGACTATCACGCCGATATCGCCGAGATATCCAGTGGCATACCGGGCCGGTATGTTCAGGCACCGGCAGAATGTAATCGCCAGATGTTGGAAGTCGCGGCACACGCCGGTGCGTTCGGTATACACGTCGAGCGCCGTCTTTGTGGATCGCGCATGGTGATACCCGAACTCCACCTTTCCATGAACCCAAGCGCAGACGGCCTGCACGCGCGCCCATCCGAGCGCTGTGTGGCCGAACAGTTCCACAGCCGTGTTCGACATCCGATCCACATCGCAATATCGCGACGCCAGCAGGAATCGCAGAGTCTCCGTCGGCAGTGCCTCTACCGGAATCTGCGGAGCGTCAAGCGCAATTGCATCCGGCTCGCCCGAATCCTCGATGAGCGTGCTGTTGTAAAGCCGCAGCGTTCCGGCAGGGGCCGCGAAGCGCGAGCAGATGTTCCCAAAGCTATCCAGATATATTTGCACCGGAATCTCCGGTTCGGTGCGCAGGATGTCGGGCTCGCGCAGGTCGCCGGTGCGCGAGGGATGCACGTGGAGAAGTGCGACCATCGCGAGCGGTGCTGGAATATCGAATTGTATGTCGTAGCCCAGACGGATGAACACGGGAGCCTCCACGGAATCGGGGTTCGATGGGCGTTTTGTGCGGCGAGGCACGGAGCAGGACAGGTCTCAACCGACCATCGTCATTCATTGTAACGTGAGGAGGAGAATGGCCGTGCGCGGATAAAAGCTGCGACAATGAACGCTTGGCATCCGCTCGAAAAGTCCTGGTAGTCTATCGCGAACTCGATGACGTGGCACCGTATCGCGATGCGTTGATCGCCACGGAAATTGCTCCGCAGTTGGTGGAAGCCGGTTCCAGCGTTTCGCTCTCGGAATATCATGGACTCCTGCTGACCGGTGGCACCGACGTCGATCCGGCTCTCTACGGCGAGACCCGGCACCCGGAGACCGAAGAGCCCGACCGCGAACGCGACGATTTCGAATGCGCTCTTCTGCATCAGGCACTAGACCGCGATCTTCCAGTGCTGGCCATTTGCCGCGGCCTGCAACTGATGAACGTCGCGATGGGTGGCTCGCTGGTGCAGCATCTCGAACCGCTTGAGCATCACCGGCGCCGGTCGGCGGATCGCAGCGTGCCCGTTCACAAAGTGAAGGTGGAACCCGCAACGCTGCTCGAATCCGCGACCGGGCGAACCGAACTGTCCGTGAACTCGCGCCATCATCAGGCCGTCAACACCGTCGGACGCAACCTGCGGATCTCGGGCGCCGACCCCGAGGATGGAATCGTGGAAGCGCTGGAATCGCCAGACCACCGTTTCGTGCTCGCCGTGCAATGGCATCCCGAAAATCAGGTGACGAGCGATGCCGCCCAACTTCGAATTTTTCAATCGTTCGGCGCCGCAGTGAATAGCTGATCAAAAACTCCGAAAGGACAGGGATGACTTTTTGCCTCGGTATTAGCGTGGAAGAGGGACTCGTGGGGATCGCCGACACAATGGTGGTTTCAGGATCCGAGGTCACGACGGCGAGCAAAGTGGCCACTTATCAAGGGCCCGGATTTTCCTTCTTCATTCTGAACTCGGGCCTGCGATCGCTCCGGGATAAGACGCTCCTCTGGTTCGAGGAAGCTTTCAGCCGCGATATTCAGGCTCGCGAGCGCCTCTTCAAGCTGGTGAATCTGTACTCAGCGCAAATCCGCCGAGTGGCCCGCGAAGATGGCGAGGCGCTGCGGGAAGCCGACTTCAACTTCAACATCCATACCCTGATCGGCGGACAGATGAGCGGCGATTCGACCCACCGTCTGTACATGGTGTATCCGGAAGGAAACTGGGTGGAAGTCGCGCGCGACACGCCGTATCAGATCATCGGGAATTCCGGATTCGGTAAACCGATCCTCGCACGATCGATCACATACAACGATCCCATCCTGTACGCGTTCAAGCTGGGCATTCTGGCGTTCGACGCAACCCGGATCTGCGCGTCCAACGTCGATTTTCCAATTGACGTGCTGCTCTACCGCCGCGGGAGTTACGAACTGGTGGAGCATCGCTTCCAGCGCCAGGACTTAAGCCAGATTTCCGCGTGGTGGCAGGAGCGTATGCGCGCGTCGGTGCAGGAGCTTCCATCGAAATGGGTGGAAGCGGCGTTCTCGCGGCTGCACGACCCCGCCCGCCCGGATACGCCGTCGTGAGCGACGCTTACTTGCTCTTGCTCAGACGCCGGAAGTAATCCGCTACCTTCTCGCCGTAACCAGCCGGGACTCGATCCGCGGCGGGATTGCGAACCACAGCAGACGCGCCGTTCACCTGCGAACGTAACTGCATCTCGAGTTGTTCCAACGCAGGCAGGATCTCGTGTTCGATACGCTCCTCGAGCGCCGGACCGGCCAGTGCGTACTCCGAACTCGCGCGCTGAATCTCGCGAATCGTGTCGTTGAGTTGGCGTCCGACATCTCCGCCTTCACCGCCGATCGATTGCCGCATACCCGCCAAATCCCGAGCCGCCTCGCGCAGCGCCCGCTCAGGGTCGACTCCCCGGGGATCGAGGTTGCCGCGATTCAGCGAGCCCGTTCCGCTCCAGTGGCTACCGCCTGCTTGGCCGAGGCGCTCTCCGCCTGCCTGCTGTCCCTGACCGCGTTGCCCTTGCTGTCCCTGCTGCCCTGGCTGTCCTGGTTGGCCCTGCTGCTGACCCTGACCCTGTTGCTGGCCTTGGCCCGGTTGTTGGCCTTGACCCTGTTGCTGACCCTGACCTTGCTGCTGACCCTGCTGTTGGCCGCGGCCCTGCTGCTGGCCCTGCGTCGCACGCTCCAACTGCTCGCGCAATTTCTCCACTCGCGCCAAAGCCTTCTCGGTTTCCGAGTTGCCCTGCTTATCGCCGCCCTTGCCGACCTGCGCCTGCGCTGCCTTGATCGCATCGGCGAGTTTGTCCAACGCCATCGTCGAAATCGCTTCACCCGATACGAGGTATGCGCCCTTGCCCTGCCGGATCCAATTGGCCGAGTACTTCATCCGTAGCCGGACCTCGTCCTGCTGCAACTGCCCGAGTCCGTCACGCAGCTTCGATGATGCACCAGGCGACGTCCCCGCGAGATCGCGAGCAGCCTTCTGCGTGTCGCGCTCCAACCCCTCGAGATCGCGCCCCATCCGCTCCTTCTCACCCGCGAGTTGTTGCGTTTCCTGCTGGCTGGGTCCGGGCAGTTTGTTCCAGCTCGGATTGTGCGGATCCGCATTCTGCTGAACTCCGGCAAATGCGCGCCGCATCTTCTTCGCAAACTCGCGCTGCTGTTCGGCAAGTTGATCCGCACGCTGTGCGAGATCGCCGACCTGATCCGTGGACTGCTGCTGGCGCATTCCGCGCAACATGTCCTTGGCTTCCTGCAACCGCTCCGCCGCACGGCGTGCGCCCGCATTGCCCTGATCGCCGGAGGCTGCCTTCCGCATGTCATCGGTGGCCTGCGTCAACCGGTTGAACGCTTCCTGCATCCGCTGATCCGATCCCCGCTGCATGCGCTGCTGCATCTGCTGCCGCGTGGATCCTGACGACGACTGCTGGCCTGAACTACTCCCGCTTTGCGATTGCGATTGGGACTGCGACTGCGAGCCCTGCTGGACCCGCGCCAGTTGCTCCATCTTGCGGCGCAACTCCTCGGCTTCGCGACGCAACTGCTCCTGTTCCCAACGCTGCTGGAAGCTCTGCTGCTGCTTCGGCTGTTCGCGAGCGAGTTCCTGCTGCCGCCGCGCGAGTTGCTCCAGTTTCAGCAGCGCTTCGTCGACATCCTTTTCACGCTGCTCGGCGGAGCCGCTCTGCTGGCCTGTCTCGTATTGGTTCTTCTCAGTATCCAGTTCGAGGTCGAACAGATTATCGAGATCGCGGCCGGCACCCTGGTTTCCGCCGCCACCACCGCCTTTTCCGAACGCCACCTGAATCTGCCGGAACACCGACTCTGCCCGAAGCGCATGCTGAAGCGCGCGCTGCTCTGGCCCTAGCGCATCCTTCCAGTTCTGCGCCTTCAGCTTATCGGTGGCCGCTGACATCTCCTGGATCGCCGAGTCCATGCTCTTCACGAAGCTCTGAAATTCCTGGTTCACCCCGGATAGCGCACGGCTCTTGGCGCGTTCCGAAAGCGACTTCGCCTGGTCGCGCAACTTCGACTGCACTTCCGCCAGGAAACGCGCGTTCTCCGCCGACTCCGTCGGATTCTTCACCTTGTCGCGCATCTCGTTCCAGGTCGCCGCAATCACTTCCTTCTGACGGCTCGAGATCTGCGCCTCCTGCGGCCCATCGCCTCCTCCACCGCCTGCCTGTTGCGACTGCGAGTACTCGCGCTCGAACGGCTGCGCTTCGATGAAGTAGATATCGGTCTTCGACGTGTTTCGCGCATCGCGCGCCGTGGCGTAGACGGACACGATGTCGCCCGGAACCAGCTTGAAGTCCTCGAGCGAGATCATCGTCTTGCCTTCCGCTTGCTTCGTGTTCTTGCGCGGAAGCACGTTGACCGTCTTCTCCTCGCCGCCGTTCACCGAGTAGTGCACGGCCACGTCCTGCAATCCGAAGTCGTCCTCGGCATCCACGGCCAGCGTCACTTCTTCGATCGGACTAACCTTCGCATCGCGGCCCGGACGCGTGAGTTTCACCACCGGAGCGTTGTCTTTTCGCGCCTCGATGAAATAGTCTTCGCTGAGCCGCACCGGCTGATCGTGATCGATGGCGGCGAAGTGATACATGCCGTCCTTCTGAATCGGCACTTCGGCGCGCAGCGTAGTCCCTTCGCCCGACAGTTGGATCTTCGAGTCGTCATCCAGCGCGACCACTGCCGTTCGAATCGGCGCATCGGTGTGAACAGTCAGTTCAGCGGTGGTGCCTTCCACCGCGCGCAGATCGCCCCCTGGATCTTCCACCGAGGGCTTCATGCCGGTCCACGATGGGTAATGATAGGTGACGCGAAAGCTCTTGATGCCGGGCAGATCCACCACGTTCAGCCGGTGCGTCTTCGAGCGGACTCCGCGTGCCTCAACATAATATTCCACGCTGTCCGGCAGACCGGCGAACAGAAACTCATACGCGCCCGACTCCGGCTGCGGCTGCATAGCCGCCTCTTCCCATTTCGAACTGCTGCCGAACTTCGCCTTCAGCCGCACCTGCTTGGTATCGAAGCCGACGAGTTGCGCGGTCACTAACTGATTGGCGCGGCGGCGCACCGTCCTGTCGCCCGGAGAAACAACGATATCGTACAGCGCAGGCGTACCTGCTTTCGGAGGACCCGCCCACAACAGCGACGCACCGTACCCGAGATATCCAGGTCCCGCGATAATGAGCCACGCCAGAAGGCACGCCGCGCCAGCCCCGGATGCGAGCCACGTGAGCAGCGCATTGCGCGGTGCGACGGTTTTTGGCTCAGCGCGTTGCGCCACTTCGGCCGTCTCCTTCGCCAGCAGCACCAGGAACGGGTTGTCGTCATGGCGCTCGGCAAACGTCAACAGCCGCTGTTCAAACTCGGGGTATTTCTCCTCCATGCGGCGCGCGGCGTTGCGGCGATTCAGACGAAGTATGGGCATGACCGCACCGAAAGCGACGGCGCCGGCAAGCGAAACGAACAGCAGAATCCGCGAAACCAGCACGATCCACGACGCAAACGTGAAGACGTTCGCGATGTACGCCAGCGCCACGGTGAGCGCGAGCGCGACGATGGCGACGACGGCAGCGCCGCGCGAGAGCGCGAACATCTTCAACCGGCGTTCGGCAGCGTGCAGGTACTGATTGAGTATCTCGACGGTGTTCATGCTGCTTGTTTCCTTATCTCGACACGCTCTTCACGCGCGGCCGGAGTGAAGCGATCCGCGAGCCACGACTCCGCGGCGGCAACGGCGAGTAGCGCGATCAACACATACTTCCACAAACTCAGCGGGACAGGTTCCGGCACGGTTCCCGGCATACCGGCATTGGGCACGGCACCGCTGGTCCCACGCCACAAAGCGAGCGTCTCTTCCGGCACGGGCGTCAGGTCCGATTCCCGCCGATCCGCATTCACGGCCACCAACTCATGACGGCCGCCCGCCGTGCGCACATCGTAGAACCCTTCACCGGCAGCCGGAAACGCAAGCTCCGTCGATGCCTGTTCCAGCGACAACGCACGCTTGCCATCGGGTCCCGTCACTTCGGCCGCGGCGCCCCCTCGATCCTTGCCTGTACGCAGTTCAATCGCGGTTCCCACCGCCACATTCGACTGCCGAGCTTCCCCGCCCTCCAGGTACCGCGATGTGCGCTCGATGAACGGCACAATCAACGCGTGCAGTGGCAGATCGTTGGTGGCATTGTCGAACGACGACGTCAGAATCAGGACTCGCCCTTCTCCCAGATGATGCTCCAGCAGCAATGGCGTACCGTCGCCGAGTCTGGCAAGCACCCGGTCAGCACCCGGATCCACGCGGGCGGCCCAGTAGAACTTCACACCGTCAAACCCATTGGCACGATCTAACGCGGGGTGCGTCGCGTCAACGCTGGACGCCGTTTGGAAGCGATCGCCATCGCGCGTGTAGTATTCGGATCCGGAGATGCGCGTCCCGAGTACAGGGACTTTGCCGGCGCCCGCCGACAACGGCCCGAGCGCGATCAACAACCCGCCGCCATTATTCGCAAACAGCTTCAGCCCCGACTCGAGCGATGCCGGGAGCGATCCGACTCCCGACAGCGCGACATACGCATACCGCGAGAGATTCACGTTCGCGGCCTGTTCCGGCGTCAGACTATCGAGTTCAAACGCAGAGTCGGCACCCGCTTCGAGCGCGGCGCGGAAGAACGCAGGCGACTGATGCGGATCGTAGATAAACAGAACCTTCGCGGGATCGGCCCGTTCGATTGAGAAGTTGAAGTGATTGTCAGCCGCCAGGGAATCGCCGCCATCGATGGTCACCTCGCCGCGGTTCTGGCCGTACGGCACATCGACCTTCTCGAATCGCACCGTCGCGCGCGAACCCGCCGGTACGTCCACTGGCTTCGTTTCGACAACTTTCCCATTGACCATCAACGTCACCGTGCGGCGTGCGGCGGAGGTGCCGAGTCCGGCGACGGTCGCATCGATAGATGGCTTCGCCGTTCCGAATACTCGATCGGGTGCGGAGACGTTCTCCACCACCCAGTTCACCGGATTCCGGTCCGTGATGGGATGCAACTGGAGGCGGATGCGATCGGCCAGTGCGAGATCGGTGAAACTCGGCGGCATCGCGGAGCGCTGCAAATCGCTGAAGAAATGCGCTTCCACCGGGAGCCCTGTCGAGGCCGGCAGCGCGCGAAGGAATCGCGACAATTCCGCGTACGAACTGGTGGAGTCGCCTGGTTGAATCGATTGCACGGCGGCCTGCAAAGCGGCTTTGTCGTTGACAGGCTGTGTGAGCAATTCGACATGATCGCCCACCGACGCCACCTCGGCCACATCGCCGCCCGAGACGCCCGCAATCGTGGACAGCGCGTCGCGTTTTGCACGCTGCAGATGATCGCCGTACCGCATGCTGAACGAATTGTCGACCGCGACCACCACCAGTTTGCGTCCCGAGACCGCGGTTGGATTGCGCCGGATGAACGGATTCGCGAACAGAAGCGCCAGCAGCAGGATCACCGCCAGCCGCAACGCCAGCAGCGCGTAATGTTTCAGGCGGCGGTGCTTCACCGAACTCTGCGTGCGCCGCTCGAAGAACATCAACGACGCGAACGGGCGCGGCGTGTTCTTGTGCTGCCGCAGCAGATGGATCCACAGCGGCACGCCGACGGCTAACAATCCAGCCAGAAACCAGGGAGCGAAGAGTCCCATTACATCCTCCCCTGCCGGATCGCCAGGTACTCGCGCAGAGCCGAGTCGAGCGGACGGTCGGTCTGCACCTGAAAGTAATCGATTCCAGCTTTCTGCGCTTCGGTGCGGAGCGCCGCGATGTGTCCGTCGATCTTGTCGCGATACTCATGCCGCACGTAGTCGGGCGACACCTCCATCGTGTCCTCGGTTTCCATGTCCACCATCAGGACGGGACTCCGCACATCAGGCCGCAACTCGCCTGGATCGAGCACGTGAAACAGGATTACTTCATTACCGCGGTAACGCAGCGGCAGCATGGTATCGATGACGCGCTTCGGCTCTTCGTAGAAATCGGAGATGACGACGCACAGCCCGCGGCGGAACAGGAACTGCTGAAAGTGGATGAAGGGCTTCGCGAAGTCGGTGCGCGCCCCGGGTTCGGCCTTCTCAATCGCGTGCAGGATGCGCTGCAGTTGTCCCTGCCGGCTCGACGGCTTAACGTAGTCGCGGATCTCGTCATCGAACACGATGAGCCCGCCGGCATCCCTCTGCTGGTGCACCAGGTACTCGAGCGACGCCGCGAGGTAACGGGCATAGTCGATCTTCGATGTCGATTGCGACGAGAACGCCATCGACGCGCTCGCGTCCAGCATCACCGTCACCAGCGTGTTGGTCTCGCCCCGATAACGCTTCAAATAGCAGCGATCCGTGCGCGCGTACACGTTCCAATCGACATGCCGGAGATCGTCGCCCGGGGTGTACATGCGATATTCCGCGAACTCCTGGCTAAAGCCGAAATCCGGCGACCGGTGGAGTCCCGAGATGAACCCGTCGACGACAGTCTTCGCCACCAGTTCGAGATGCGCGATCCCGGCGAGGACAGACGGATTCAGAAATCGCTGCGAAGTTCCCATGTGGTGCGGTTAAGCCTTCGGCGCGGGCCTCTCAATGATAAGTTTCTTCAGGATGTCGTCTGACGACAGCCGCTCGGATTCCGCATGGAAGTTGATCAGCACGCGGTGCCGGAGCACCGGGCGCGCAAGGGAAGCGATATCGTCATACGTGACGTGATATCGGTGGTGCATCAGCGCGCGCGCCTTCGCCGACAGTACGAGGAATTGCGTGGCGCGGACGCTGGCTCCGAAGCTCACATACTTCTTCACGATCTCGGGCGCCAGCACATCCACCGGGCGCGAGGCGCGCACCAGTTCAACAGCGTACCGTGCGACGCTATCGGCGATCGGCACCATTCGCACCAGTTGCTGAAAATCGATAATTTCGGAAGCATTGGTCACCGGATCGGCCGAGGCGCGCGCGGTGGTGGTAGTCATCGCCACCACCTGCAGTTCCTCATCCAGAGGCAGATAGTCCAGCAGCGTGTTAAACAGAAAGCGATCGAGTTGCGCTTCGGGCAGCGGATACGTACCCTCGAGTTCGATCGGGTTCTGCGTGGCCAGCACGAAGAACGGCGGCGCGATGGTGTACATGTTACCGCGCACCGTACACGACAGTTCCTGCATCGCTTCCAGCAGTGCCGACTGCGTCTTGGGCGGCGTGCGGTTGATCTCGTCGGCCAGCAGCACGTTCGCGAAGATCGGCCCCTTTACGAAGGTCCAGGTCTTGCGGCCACTCGTCGGATCCTCTTCGATGATGTCGGTGCCCGTGATGTCCGACGGCATCAGGTCCGGCGTGAACTGAATGCGGCGGAATTCGAGTCCGAGCGTCTGCGCCATGGTGCGGACCAGCAGCGTTTTGGCGGTGCCGGGCATACCCGTGATCAGGCAATGTCCGCCGACAAACAGCGCAATCATCACCTGCTCCAGCACCTCGTCCTGGCCCACAATCACTTTACGAACCTGGCTCACGATCTCCCGATTCACCTGCTGAAACCGCGTAATCCGCGTGCTCAGTTCGGCGGAGTCGATTGCCGGAATGGTGGATGTCGACAATGAATTAGTCCTTCCCGTCCAGTTGTAACAATAATCTCTGTGCGGCTTTATATCCTGGTGCCGCCTCCAGCGCACTCAACACCGAATCGCGCGCCTGGTCCTTGTTGCCCGCGGCCTGATACGCCAGCGCCAACCGGTAATTCGCATCCGCCTGATCCAGCGGCTTCATTGCCAGCACGGCGCGGTATTCCCGTATCGCCCCCGCGTGATCGCCCAGATCCAGATCTAGCGCCCCGAGCCTGCGATGCAAGTCCTCGTCTGTTGGGTAGATGTAATTCAGGCGCGCGAGTGTTACCGCGGCTTCCTTTTTCTGACCGGCGTCGGCCTGCAGGGTCGCCAGACGCTTCAACTGCGCCGGACTGCGGCCGCCCTCTTTCGCATACGCTTCGAGAATCCGCATCGCCGCGGCCTTGTCGTTCTTCCCCATGTACGCGTCGGCCAGCATCTCGTACACGCTGTGCACTTCCACGTAATCCGGATAGATGCCCAGGATCGCGTTGCCCTCCTGGATTACGTCATCATATTTCTTCGCCTCGAGCGATTTGGCCACACCCCCCACGCGCTTTCGCCAGTCGTCGTAGCCTTTCACCGTCTTGCCCGTCTGCGCATCCAGCCACGCCATGAATTTCTTATCGAATGCCTCGGGCTTCATGCCGAGATCCTGCTCGATCACTTCAGGCGTCGACTTACGCTCGCCGAATGAGGCAATCATCTTCAGCAGCCGGTCGTAACCCCACTCGTCTTTGATGTAATCGCAGATCTTGCCCGCCTGGTAGTACGACACGATCACCTGCGCCGGATACGAGGGGTGAATGAATCCGCGATCGAGTTCGGACACCGGCAGCAGTTTCTTTTCGGCCAGCGCTTTGATCACCTCGGGACTCAGCCGGTCGCCCCAGTCCGGCGCCACTGCCGTCTCTTCGTGGACTGCCATGCCTTCGGTGAACCAGCGCGGCACCCGATGATGCGTCGCGGTGAGCACATACACGTGGCTAAGTTCGTGCCACATCGTGCTGGCCCAGTGATTGGTGCCGGGTGGCCGCGCCGTCGGACTATCCATCGCGACTACCGTGCCGAACGTCACACCCAATGCGCCAAGTCCCGGCATGCCCATCGTCCGGACGGCGAAGTCCTCGTGATCCGGATATAACTCCACCTGTACCGGGACATTCAACTTCAGCTTGTACTTCGTCTCGTACGTCGCGATGGCACGCTGCAGTTCCGGTTCGACATACGGCCGCAGGAGATCCGCCTCCTTATTGTTCAGCCGCACGATCGTCGTCGGAGTGCGGAATGTCACGAAGTTCTTGTAGCTATCGAGCAGGCGCAGCGAGTTCACCGTCGCGGGACTCTGGAAGCCGTTCTTATAACACTCCTCCAGCAGCGGCCGAGCCTCGTCTTCCTTGCCCATGCGCATCAACTGCACACCGAGTTCAGCGCGGGCGTCCCACAATTGCGGATCGAGTTCCAACGCCTTCCGGTAAAACTGAATGCCTTCCTCGTACCGCCGGTTGATCACGAAGAAATGCGCGGCCGTCGAGTAGGCTTCCCCGTATACGGGATTCACCTTCACGATGCGATCCATCCAGGGCGAAGCCGTCTTGTCATCGAGCCAGTCGATGGTGGCATGAATCGCCATGGCATCCAACGCTTCCGGCGACATCTCGATGGCACGATCCGCTTCCTTCGCCGCCAGCTCGGGATTATTATCCTCCAGCGCGATTCGCGCCAGCAGTTCCTGCGCGTCCACCAATTTTGGATCCGACTTTAGCGCCGATTTGGCCAACTCAGCCGCCTTTGGATCCCAGTTGTCGGCGGCCATCAGCGCCAGTCCCAGCAGTGCTCCCGCGTGCTCAGGCTGCAGTTTCAGCGCTTCGCCGAACAGGTCAGCCGCATCCTTGGGCTGCCAGTGCTCGATGTACATGCGACCCCAACGGACGCGGTAATCGGCATTCTTCGGGTGCTGCGCGATCGCCGCCCGAAATGCATCGTTGGAGCCGTTGTAGTCTCGGAGAGCCCACAGTCCTTCGGCACGCAGATACGGATCGCCGGATTGCGCCAGCCGCTGATAGCAGGCGTGAGCCTCCGCGGTCTTGCCATGATGCTTCGCCGTCTGGCATTGCTCGAGCGCAGCCGGAGTTTGCGACCCGGTCTGTGCCTGGGCGCAGGCAGCCAGCAGCAGCGTCGCGGGAAGTATCGCGAGATACCTCACTTGTCCAACTCCGCCTGCACTCGCGCAAGATCCGTCAGCAGCGCCGCCAGCTTCCGCCGGTACTCGCTCACATCCATCGCCGCCTTCTGATACTTCAACTGATCGATCTGCTCCTCCAGTTGCTGCTTGCGCTTCACGAGTTCCGGATTCTGCGCCGCACCCGGCGACTCCGCACCCAGCCGCAACAACGCGAATCGCGATGCCAGCAGTCCCTCGCCATTCTGTGGCGACGGCGTGCGCGTTCCCTCCCCCTTGCCGGTATCCTCGAGTACCGCATGCTCGGTCGCAAGGCGATTATTCGACTCGAAGAACTTGTTCGTCTTCTGCGATGCGTAATTAAACGCCTCGAGCGCGCTCACCACTTCGTTCTTATCCGTATCCGCGGTCGGATCGCGCAGAGCCTCCACCCAGTAGCGGGCGAAGATGGTCGCGTTCTTCTCATTCCCCGACTTCGTGGCCGTAATCAGCGCCCGATTCGGCTTTTCGAGAACCGTCAGCGAGCCGCCGCTGGAGCTCGTCATGTTGACCACCAACTGCCGCGCGGGAATCCGATCGAGCAGCGTCGCCAGTTCCACGGCGCTCATGTCCGGACCCTGCAGATTGAATTTGTACTCGGTGCCGTCGTAGGTGCCGTGGCCGATCAGCATCAGCACCAGCGCGTCCTCTTTCGTCGCACCCGATGCGATCTCGCGCAGCTTCGCTTCAAACTGCGCCTTGGTGGCACCCGGACCCACGAGCGTAGTCACTTTCGTATCCGGCCCCGTGCGCACCAGCTTGTCGATGTCGCGCGCCCACCCCTGGAAGCGCTGGTCGTACTCGGGCTCACCGCCGAGTCCAGCCACGGTCACGTAATAGGTTGCGGCCTGCGCCGACAGTCCGGCGGCGACCAGAGCCAGAATCCACTTCATATCACTCCCCACCGGCGGCGCAGGAACCACTCCGATCCACGCAACATCAGCGCTAGAAAGAAGACGATCGGCATGTTCCAAAGGTCACGCGTCTCGCGCACCGTGACACCCGCCTCGGAGTATTCGACGTCTGTCGCCAGCCGGTTGGCTTCGTTCGGACGATAATAATGTCCACCCGTCTCGCTCGACAACTTCTCCAACAGTTCGCGATTCTGCTCCGTGTGGAAGTTCTCCGCCACACCGTCCTCACGACGGAACGTCAGGACACCGCGCCCGAGTTCCTCATCGCCGCGCCGCGCCACCACCTCAGCCAGATATGAACCCGCCCTCGGCGCCTCCCAATCGGTCTTGAACGCGCCCCGGTCCTTGGCGTCAGGCTGCATGGTCACGTTCTCACTCAGATTGTCCGGCCCTATGATGTGAGCCTGCACCACCGCATCGGCCGCCGGTTGATACAACTTGTCGCGGACATCCGCCCGGAGCTTCAACCTCGATTCATCCTCCAGCAGTGTCTTCTGAGCCGATACGACAACCCGATCCGGCGATCCCGATACCAGCCAGCGCAGCATCTGCTGCCAGAAAATTTCGTGCGAGTGGTCGCCGAGCGGCTGCTGCATCTGCCACCGCCAACTGCCGCTGGTGGCGAATACCGCCGTGCGTCCGTGCCCGTAATTCTGCGTGATCAGTGCCGGAATCCGGCGAGTACTCCCGGCCGGCATCATCTCCGCCAGCACCAGAGCGCCGCGTTTGGGTGAGCCGGGATCCTGCCAGTTCATCAGGTACGGCAGCTTCTTCCATCGAGTTACGTTCGTATCGGGGTTGTCTTCCAACCGCGTCAGCAGACTTTCGCGACCCGGCCCCGTCAATTCCACCATCGCCGCGCTCTGCGGGTGGTAGGTATTCTTGCTCGAAGGCAGATCCACCGGCAGCATTTCCGTGAATGGGGGCTGCAGATAACCGCCGTCGGCGAGTCCGAAACGGCCGCCGAGAAACAGCACGCCACCGCCGCGACGGTCCGCGAATTCCTTGATCAGATCCTGCTGGGCGGGAGTGAACCAATTCGCCTCCACGCTGCCGATGATCAGACCTTGAAACCCGAACAGATCCTCGGGCTTGGTCGGGAATCCCTCGGCGAGTTCTTCCGGATTGTCGATTCCCTGCCGGTAAATCTTGTTCTGCGTAGTGCGCAGCATCGTCGTCAACCGGAGCGACTTGTCGTCGTCAATGGCGCGCCGGATGAACTTGAACTCCCACCTGGGCTCGCCTTCGACGTACAGAATGCGCGGCTTCGAGCCGTCGACATCCATCACCCGCGTGATCTGGTTGTTCTTTGCGTTCTGCTCATCGCGCTGCGGGTCGATGACGGCTTCGAGATTCCGCACACCGGCCGATCCGGCGTTGAACAGCATCGCTTCGGTCTGCTCCGTCCCGTCGCTCTTCAATAAAACATCTTTCGATCCCAGCGTTTTCGATCCGTCGCGCAGCGTCAGGTGCACCCGCTGGCCGGAATATCCACGCTGCCGCAGACTCACCTCGGCCAGCACTCTCGAATCGGCCAGCGTGCGGCTAGGCACCTGCAGGTCCGTCAATTCAATATCGCGTGGCGACTGCTCCAATCCGAATCCGATGGTGTGAACGGGAATCCGGTGCTGGCGCAGGGCCGTGATCGTCTCGAGATCGATGCCGCCCGCGTTCTCCGCGCCGTCGCTCAGCAACACGATCGCACCCACCGGCAGGCTCGACGACTCCGCCACAACCTGCTTCAGCGCCGAGGCCAGACGCGTCGCCGGAGCGCTTGCGTTCAGATCCTTCGCGCCCCCGATCCGGGACAGCGTGTCGCCGGCCCGGTACAGCCGCACCTGGAACCGCTTGCGCAGGCTATCGATCAGCCCGGAGTTCAACACTTTCGCCGCCGCATCGCGCCGCGTGGTTCCGTTCTCGGCGATGCCCATGCTCTGCGAATCGTCCACTATGACTTCCACGATGTTCTGCTGCGGCTTCAATGTGGCGATACTCAACGCCGGCTGCCACAGCATCAGCAGAAGCAGTGCCAGGAATGCTGTCTGCAGCACCCACACGGCTGCCGATCGCGCGCGGCTGCCCATCGTGTACCGCTTTCGCCATACCAGCCAGCCCAGGACTGCGGCGGCCGCCACGATCGCGAGCAGCAGCACCCACACCGGCCACGACCCCAACAGGACCAGTTGGCCCTTGGAGAAGACGGCTGGTGGATATTTGAACAGAAACTCGAACATGTGCCTCTGATGGGTTTCGGATTATTCGCGACAGGGCAGCGGCGATCAATGCCGCATCAATGCGTCATGGCATAGATGGTGTAGTTCATAGCAATTCGATAGGCCAGCGATGCCCATTTCTCCGGATACGCCGGATCGTCCGACCATTCCCACGCATCGCCCAAATCCATGTTGTGGCAAATAGCAACCATCAGCCGGTTCTTATCATCGTAGATGCCGCGCCAGCGTGGTTCGAATCCATCCTTCTCATACGTTCGACCGGTTTGGAAATATTGCGCACCGGGCACCTGAAAACGCTCGTCCAGGTCGTACAGGACGTGAAAGATGGGATCCTTGTTCTCCAGATCCACCACTGGACGGTCCGGGAAAACACGGCTCATACTCGCCATGAACCATTCCCATTCCTGCGTTCCGTGGAAATCGTCCACCATCAGGAACCCGCCGCGGAGCAGGTACTCTCTGAGCTTCTTCGCCTGGGTGTCGGTCAAGTCCCAATGGCCGACTTCAACCGCGTAGAGAAATGGCCAGTTGAAGACTTCATCCGGATCGTCGAGACTCACGCATTCTTCTACCGAGCGCGTGTGGATGCGGGTCAGGCGGCGAATGCCGGCCAGCAAGTGGCGGTCCGAGCGGGGATAGTCGATGGTCCAGCTTTGATAGCGTCCCCATCCGGAACGCAAACCGGGATACATCAAGCGCGCGCGGGTGAATTCAGTCTTCTCGCTCCAATCCGGCGGGATCGGAAAGTTCTCGTATTCAGTGCCCGGGTACTCGCGAAAAGGCTTCTGAGCATAGATGGTGCCCAGAATTGCAAGGATCAGGAGTGCAGAAATTACAACTATACGCGGGCGCACAGAATCGCCTCGGTTGCTATGAGGATAACACGGTCAAGCTGCCGCCAACCCTCGAAGGTTCCAGCCACATATAATGGACGCCAGGAGTTTGTCATTGTTAGGTCCGGGCCAATGGGTTTCCAGGCTAAGCCACCCCGAATAGCCGTCGCGGAGCAGCGCTCCAATCTGTCCTTTCCAGTCTACCGAGCGCGTTCCGAGAGGACCCCAAATCGGCTTGTGTCCCTCCATGTGGCAGTCCTTGGCATGGACATGCGCGATGTGCTGTTTGTCCAGCATCTCGTAGCCGTTCGGATATGGATCTTCTCCCGCAACGTAAGCGTTGGCCGGATCCCATACCAGTCTGACGTTCGGATGACACACAGCGCGCAGAACCCGTCCGGTTTCGAGAGCCGTGCCACAGTGACACGCGTGCTCATTCTCGAGTCCGATAATCACGCCGGCATGGGCGGCTTTAGCCCCCAGTCCTTCGAGCGCGCGTGTGACGTCGTCGAACGCGCGGTCCGGCTCCACCGTCCGCCAGTAGGAGAACACGCGGATGATTTTCGCATTGAAGAAGTGCGCGAGCTCAAACGCGCGATCGGCCAGACGCGGCTGATCGTCGAAGGTGTGCGAGGAGGCAAAAACATCCTGCTGAAATCGCGTGTCCACATCGGAGACACCGGGGAGCACGCACTTCAACAGCGGCGACGCGATGGCGATCACTTCGAACCCCTTCGAGTCGAGCAGATCCTTCGCGCGCTTCAGTTCATCATCGCTGAGATCCATCACGTTCTTGCCGCCGATGACCCGGAGTTCAGCTCCGGTCATGCCGATCGGCTTCATGGCGTTCAACGCCGTCTCGAGATCGGGCGAAAACTCGTCGGTAATGGCGGCTATGCGCAGTTTGGGTGTCATTGAGCGGGTTCCTGGATGGTCATGTATTGGTTGGCGGCGACATTCGTCAGATGCTGATGGATGCCGCTCGGCCAGTCGATGATGATGCTGTTTGCTTTCGTGTCCGCACCGAGTCCGAACGTGAGCGCGAGTTCGCTCTGGGAGCAATAGCTCGAGCCGGAGCGAACCATCTGCCACTGCTTTCCGCTGGGCGCTTCGAGATATACCTTCGCACCGATCGCGCTTCGATTCGACCTCGTGCCCACCAGCTTTAGATGCAGCCAGTGGTTGCGATTGCCGCCATCGTTGCGGAACAGGTACGCGGGACCGTTGTTGGTGCTCACGATGATGTCGAGATCGCCGTCGTGATCGAAGTCGCCGTACGCCGCGCCGCGTGCTACAACAGGACGCTGGAAATCCGCGGGCTGCTGCGCGGTGACATTATCGAATCGGCCCTTCCCATCATTGTGCAACAACAGCGGCGACTGCTTGAACTGGATCTTCGGCTGCACGCGGCCGATTTCCTCGTCGATGTGACCGTTGGCGGTGAAGATATCGAGCCAGCCGTCGAGATCGTAGTCGAAGTAGAACAGGCCGAACGTGAGATTCAGCAGACTGGCGCGGCCGACGGACGATCGCGGCGCCTCATCCACGAAGAGCCCGTTGCCTTCGTTGTGATAGAGACCCAGCATCTGATTCGAGAAATTGCCCACTAGCAGGTGCGTCCGCCCGGAGTGGTCGTAATCGCCGGAATCGGCGCCCATGGCCCCGCGCGCGACGCCGTCTTCTCCAAACGCGACGCCCGCCGAGACAGCCTCCTCGGCGAACGTGCCGTTGCGCTTATTGCGGTAGAGCTTGTTGGGCTGCGTGTCGTTGGCGACGAACAGGTCGGGCCAGTTGTCGTTGTTGAAGTCGAGGACCGTCACGCCTAACGACTTGCTGGTCGGGTCTCCCAGTCCAGCGCGCTGCGTCGCATCTTCGAATTTGCCGTTGCCGAGATTGTGGAACAATTTCGACGACAGCCCTTTGTACGACTCCGGTGTGCAATACGACTTCGTCGCCCCATCCAGCGAACACCACAGATCGCCCTTCTGCGTCCACGCGACGTAATTCGCCACGAACAGATCGAGCTTACCGTCGCGATCGTAATCGAGCCAGGCCGCGCTAGTCCCGAAGCTGGCGTTGCGGATGCCGGATTGCGCTGTAACGTCGCGGAACTTGAACTTACCGAGATTGTGAAACAGGCGGTCGCCTTCAAGCGTGGTGATGTAGACATCGTCGCGCCCGTCGTTATCATAATCGCCGACAGCTACCCCCATGCCGTACGCTTCCAGATCGATTCCGCTGCCGGCGCTGACGTCGGTGAACGTGCCGTTGTGGTTGTTGCGGAAAAGCTTGGTGCTGGTGCGGTGCGTCTTGTTGGTGAAACTTTTCGAATTGACCAGGATCACGTCGAGCCAGCCGTCACCGTCGGCATCGAAGAATGCGACTCCCGAGCCCATCGTCTCCGGCAAATATTTCTTTCCAGCCTTGCCCGCGTTATGGACGAACTTGATGCCCGATTGCGCGGTGATGTCGGTGAATCGAACCGCCGCGCCTTCCTTTGGTGCGGTGGCCGCAATCATCATCGCCGCAGGGACGATCGCAAGAACAGACAACCTCAATGCGAACCTCCCGCCTGCATGGTATTCGACGCTGGTCTCGGCCTCGCCGGCCCCAAGGGTACGCTCTCGTGATCGTGAATCATCTGCCGTTCGTTATTATCCTCGGGACTCACCATGCGGGCTTTCGCCGTGATCGATTGCGACGATTCGTCGGCCTTGAATCGCAAGAACAACTCCTCTTCGCGCTTGGCCTTATCCATTTGCCTGAGCCCGCGATAAACCAGCATCAGCGTGTAGTGTGCCTGTAGATCCTCGGGATCCACGCTGAGCGAATTCAGCAGCGCCTGCTCGGCCGCTGCATAATCGCGCTTCAGAAACAGGATGCGCCCGATCTGATTCGATACCACGCGGTCGCGCGGATACATCGATGCAGCCGTGCGCAGACTCTTCAGCGCCCCATCGTAATCGCCGTCCGCTTTCTGAATCATCGCCTGGAAGAAGTAGCTGCGCGCGAGTTTGGGGTTCAACTGCAACGCTTTTTCGACGTACGGCTTGGCGGCATTCGTTTCGCCTTCCTGGATGAGCGCACGGGCCGCGTTCAGCCAGCCGTCCGGATACTCGGGCTTGGCTTCGGTGACCTTCTTAAAGGCATACTCAGCGCCTTTCAAATCGCCCTGCAGCAGCAGACCGATGCCCCAATCGTTCCAGCGTTCGCGATCCTTCTTCTCGACGACAGGTTTCCAATCGGGTTCGCCGATGCCCAACTTCGCGGTTGCATGCGCCAGCGTCACGATGGGCAGATCCGGAATCTCGCCCTTGATCTTGCCCGAAACATTTGGCGGAATATTGTGCTTGTCGAAATTGAACTCGCGGTTATCGAAGCTGGTGGTGACCATCTCGGGTGATGGCGACTTAGGCTCCCCCGCATAGGCGAAGTTCGTGAAGTACCGCGAGAACTTCCGATAATTCAGATTCGCTTCCACCGTGATGGGACCCTTAACGTCCTTGGGAATCTGCAGGCGGAAGTGGGCCACGTCGGCGGCGCCCGGCGGAATCAGGCGGACATACAAAACGCTCCGCGCTTGAAACGCGTTCCGCTTGTTGATCATGTTCCCTTCGCCGTCCAACTGATACGACCGGTAGAAGTGCGCGCCGCGCTCCACATCGCCGCGCCCGTTGTCGTCGACCTTGCCGCTCCAGAAAATCGTCTTGCCCGTCGCGTCCTTCGCCACCAATTCCAGCCAGACGTCAAAGGCATCGACGGTGCCGCCCGGGAAGAAGTGCCCAATCTTGCGCGTTCGCACTACGGTGTCGATACGGACCGTCGAGCCCGGCGCAAACTTCGCGTTAGAAGTATCGATGGGCGCGGCCACCTTGCCCACTTCACGAATCACGACAGCGCCGCTCTGCTCGGCCTCTTCGCCGACCGCGAATGTGGAACTGAGTTCCGGACCTTCGCCCGTCCTCCGCCGCATCGCGACCTGCCCCGCGGTGTCGTCCACCGGCGATGCTGCGAAGATATCCACGGTGATGAATCCCGACTTCAGGAATTTCTCCACCGTGTCTAACTGCGCCTCGTCTTTATTCACGAACGGCAGCGCGGTATTGGCGCCGGGGAAGCGATGCGAATGTACCTGCCCGTCAATGTTGCCGGGGTCGTTCGATTTCACCAGCGGCATATGGCAATCGGCACAGGCCATCGACTTGGCCGGATAGTAGAACGATCGGGCACCCTCACCCGATACGCCGCTCGCCTGCCAGTTATCGTAATCGTTGAATCCGCGCAGCCAGCGGTAGCTATTCACCGGAACGTCGAGATGCACCTTGTGGCACGCCGAGCAGAACTCGGGCGTCTTCATGAACGGCTTCATCATCGTGCGGCGATGCGGCTCCGGCGCCATGAACGTGAGAAAGTAATCGGCACCGTGGATGAACGGATTGCGGCTCGAAGCCAGTTCGTGCAGCTTCGGGTACTCGACGGTGAAACTCGCGTTGCCCATCGAGCTATGCACGCTCGAAATCGCATGGCACGACAGACAGCCAAGTCCGTTCTGGGCTTCCGGCGTATCGATCTGCTCCTTGATCGGACGATCGAAGCGGCCGTTGAAGAAGACCGCGTGATCGTGACAGCCGGCGCACCACTTGGTCGGCTTCGTGCCGGCGACGTCCTGCATGTACTCAATCGATTTCCGATAGAACTGATTGTTGAACGAAGCGAAATGGTGCGCTGAACTGTTCCACTGCTCGTAGATGTCCTTGTGACACTCGCCGCACAGCTTCGAGTCCATGAAGAAATTCGCCGGGATGATCTTGCCCGTATTCGTATTCGACGACGACGGCCAGAACGGCGATGTCGGCCCCGCGCCTTCCTGCTCCATCGACGTGGGAACGATCAGCGGATTGCGTACGTGCAGCCGGGGGTCCGGGGAGATGCGATTCCAGGTTCGGACCATCGCCGGAAGAACCAAGGCAACCAAGCCGGCCGCGAGCACTGCATTGAACGCCGTCCGATGATTCGAGCGCCAGGCCCACATCAGAAACGCGGCAACAGCGCAGACCCCGAGTACGACATGCAACGTCAGAATCCATCGATGGTCGCGCGTGTTCCCGAATTTCGCCAGATACAACCCGAGCAGTGCTGAACCGGCCAGAATCGCCGTCGCCGGATTTCGACGGAACAACCAGATCGCGGCTCCCGTAAGCACCAGGCCCAAGCCCAGATGCAGCATGACGTTGCCCATGTAGAACAACGACGGGGTTGCGAACGCGGCGACGTATCCGGTGTTGATAAGAAACACCAGCGACAGAATGAGGAGCAAACGCGACTTCATGGATGCACCAGAGGACGGATGAGACGTAACGCCGGGCGCGTGTTGTACTGCTGCCGATATTCCCGGTGTAACACATCCCGGGGATAGCGTTCGCGATCCGGGTAGGGATACCGGCTCATCGCATGGAACGGCAGTGGCTCGACGGATTGGGAAAACGCGGTGTTGGCGTCGCGGTCTTTCGCCCATCCGTCCACTTTCAGAACGAAATCGCGACGCCAGCCGGCTGGAGCGGGAGGTAGTTGGGCGTTGAAGCGAAGCCGTATCTCATCGCCCGCGCCCATAATGACGTAGCGGTCGTCAACCGTCGTCAGGATCGGCCGAACGTCGCCATAGCGTGTGTAGTGGCCCGGCGTCGGATTCCAATACGACAGCGGCGACGACACGGCGTAGAAGAATTGTTCGGGCTGTTTGCGCTCGAGGTGAATTTTCGAATCGGAGAAGCCGCGGAAGTGGACCTCGGCCGACGCGATGGGAATCGCACGCTGCCGCACTTCGGGGCGCGTGCTCGAATCGCTCAGGAAGATCTCGTCCCAATACACGCACAGGTTCGTGACGATTCGGACCTCGCGATTCGCCGACAGGAACTTGCCGGTGAGATCGACGGCGATAGTCTTGGGCTTGCCATCGGGCATGCCCATGTCTTCGATCACCGTCTTCCACTGCCCGCCGGAGTCTTTCACCTGCAGGTACGGCGGAGTCAGCCCCTGCTTCGACTCCTGCGCAGCCGCCAGGAACGTCGAGCCGTCAGCCCAATCCACCCATCCATCCAGGATCAGCACGGCGCGATTGTCCGGCGCCGCCTTGCCGAAGTCGAGCGTTAACGAATGCAGTTCGGCAATGCCCGATTCGCTTCGCTGGAACTGCGCCGGGTAGTGGCGATCGGTGGCCATCACATCGGCCAGCACGTCGTGTCCCGCGCTGTCGTGCGCCGACACAGGATGAATGCGCTGCTTCGCACCGTAGTAACGGAACTCGGGATAGGGCGGTGCCTTCCACTTCTCATTCAGGAAGATTTCCTCGTCCGCGGGATGATCCACGGCTAACAGCCGCAACTGATCGATGTAGGAGACTTCGCTCAACTCCTCGGTCATGCGGATTTCGTAATGGCCATCTCGCGGCGCCAACGCTTCGGCCGGAATCCTGATGTACTCGTCGTGATCCACCGGGAAATAGGTGCCATCGCCCGACATGGCACCCAGCGGGGCAATGCCCAGCACGTCGGTAATGAACTGGAATCCCGAACCATTCCAGGTCCAGATCATCGGGCACGATCCCGACAGCCTCTGTGCTTCCTTGTAGTGGTAGACCTTGTTGGCGGCCTGGTGGATTTCGTTTTGGATCAGCCCGTTCGGCCAGGTGGTGCGGACCGTATCGGCTTCGGTATAGTTGCGCAGATCGAACGTGAGCGGGACGCCGTTGTACAGCTTCTTTTCGTAGAGCAGACCCGCCTTCACTTCCACCTCGGCCCCTTGCGCGAGTTTCAGGTTCTTGATGCCGTCCAGCCAAACGGTGACGTAATTCGGCTTCGGCGCCGTGGTGTTGATTTGGACGCGCTCGTGCGTAATCAGATCCACCCGTCCGTCGGCGTTCAGGTCCGTAGCGCTCAACTCCTTCGGCCGGACTTCCAGCCGTCCGTTGTGATCGCTATCCACCACCTGCAACTGCGATGCGCGCGGAACCTCGTAATCCTGCGCGACGAACTTGCCGCCGAGCAAATCGTGGTAAACGACGCCTCCGCGCTCCTGATACGCCACCGCCAGGTCGAAGCTCTTCGTATCCGGCAGCAACCGAAACTGAGCGCCAGCAGTGGCATGCCCCTTGACGAACGGAAAGTCGGCGGTCCGATCGGCAAACCCCGCCGTGCCCTGATTGCGCATCAGCACCGAATCGGCGCCTAGCAGGAACAGGTCGAGGTCGTAGTCGTGGTCGTAGTCGAGCCAGACCGCCCCATCGAACGCCCGCGCCGGTAGATCGGCCGGCTGCGCGACGAAGTGCCCTTTCTTATTCCGATACAGCAGCGGCTTCGACGTCGTGATGATGGCAAGATCCATCAACCCGTCGTTGTCGAAATCGCCAGGCGCCACCGACACCACGCCGCTGAGCGACTGCAGCCCGGAGTCCTTCACCGGAGTCACGCCATGCCGGTACAACGTGAGCTTTCCACCGGCCCAACCCAACACATCGGACCGGCCCTCGCCAAACGCATCCAGAAGCAGCCACCCGTCCAGTTTGGCCGGGAACGCCTTCGCCTCGAACGTGAGTTTCGGCTCAGGCGCGAGACCGGGAGCATTCAGCGGATCGTAGACCTCGGCATAGTCCGACCATTCCATGTCTTCGGGAATCGCCGCGCCTTCCTGCGACTTCTTCAACTCCTGAAACTTCTTCAACTCGGCCATCGCCTGATCGCGGCGGCCCATGGTCCGGTACACGTTGTAGAGCTGAAAATGCGGCGCCGCGAGGTTGTGGTTCAGCCGGATAGCATCCTCGAACTGGCGGATCGCATCTCCCTGATGGCCCTCCTGCCGGTAGAGGACGCCGAGGTTGTAGTGCGACACGGGCTCATCGGGCGCCAGTTGGACCATCTTCTCGAACTGCGGCAGCGCCTTCGCGAAATCGCCTTCCTTCTTGTAAACGATGCCCAGGTTGAAGTAGGTGTGCGGGATCTCGGGATGCGCTTTCTGTACCTTCTCTAACTCGGCCACACCCTCTTTCGTCTTGCCGGCACGCAGGAGAGCGAGGCCGTAGTTGATCTGCTCGCGCGCGGACTGCGGCGCGAGATCGAGCGCTTTCTTGAACTCGGCGACGGCTTCGGCTTGCGTGGTCGGGTTCTCGTAAAACGCTTTGCCCAGATTGCGATGGTGCCACAACTGCTGTTCGGTGGACTGCCGGGTGTCGGCGGCCTGAAGCATCAGCAGCAGCGCAGCGGCGTACAGCGGCGCGTAACGCATTCGTATTCTTCCGATTCTAACGCCCGAACTCCAGGAAGTATTGATACGGGAGGAAATCGAGCTTCCGCTTTAGCTTGAATCCGGCGGCGGCGAACTCATCAATGACCATCTGCTCCGGAATCTTCATCGACACGGGCGGCCCCACTGGCAGTTCCTTCTTGTAGAAGTCGATATTGACAATGCGCCCGCCCGGCTTCAGCGCGGCGGCGAGTTTCTTGTAGTAAGCCGGCCGGTTCTCGATATGGTGCAGCACATCGCAGAAGAAGATCAGGTCAACGGACGCGGGCGCCAGTTTCGGATCGTCCGGCGTCGCCAGAACCGTCACCAGATTCGGCGGCGCATTCTTCGCGGTCATCTCCAGCAGTTTCGGATCGATATCGACAGCGTAGACTTTCCCTGCATGATTCGCGAACCGCCGCGAGAAATATCCGGACCCAGCCCCGATGTCGGCCACGCTCTCGCCCGATTTCAAATTCAGCGCCATGATCACCTCATGCGGCTTTTGCCACTGGTCTCGGGACGGATCCTCCAGGATGTGCGCATACTCGGCAGCATCCAGCGGAGGGTGATGCTGATGCGCGGTTTGGAACAGGAAACCCAGCAGGAGAATCGAGAGCATATCTCAGTAGACTAGCGCGACGGGTGAAGGTTTGAAATAGTGCGAATGTGTTAGCGGCCGCCGGAGCGGGATACTGGATACATGGTGAAGTCAGTGGAAGGAATCTACCGGAACGGCAAAGTGGAACTATTGGAACCTCTCGCCGAAGCCGAAGGTTCGCGGGTGATCGTCACGTGGATACCGGCCGCGCCTACAGTCAGCCTTGGTGACAAAGGCATTGATGAAGCACAGGCCGCCGATCTGCGTAGCAGGTTAGCCGCATTCGCTGAGGATTGGGAGCGGCCGGAAATGGCTATCTACGATGAACTGCCACCGCGGTGACGTTGTCCTGGTGCTGTTCCCTGACTCGAACCTGCGAACGGCGAAGCGGCGCCCGGCGTTAGTCGTCCAGGCGGACGACCTTGGAACCGGCTTACCGCAGGCTGTTGTGGCGATGATCTCCAGCAATTTGAATCGTGCGGGGCACACCTGCCGCGTCCTTGTCCGGCGGGCCGATGAAGCCGGTAAGTCGTCAGGATTGTTGTTGGACTCGGTAATCATGACGGATAACCTCGCGACAATCCGCGATTCTGAGATAGATGGGATCATTGGTCGTATTGCGCCGATGGAGCAAGTGGACGCGCCGCTGCGAGCGACGTTCGCTTTGTGATCCACCGCGAGTTACCGGCGCCGCTGATCGGGAATTAGAACAATCGCCTCGCGGAGATTTAGTCCTCCCGCGACTTACCCTGACCATTTGCGACCGGCACTTCCGCGCAGTAGGCGATGTGCCAGGGCCATCCCGCTCGACTATGGCGGTGAACTCGTTCCTCATTGTGTTACTGACCCGCCGGATCCGCCAGCGAACTCCGCGACTTCGAGTAGAAGAAATAAATCGCCAACCCGATCAGCAGCCACGAGAAAAATCGCAGCCAGGTCAGCACCGGCAATCCCAGCATCAGCACCAGGCAGCAGGCGATCGAAATCAGTGGGAACAGCGGCACGAAGGGCACCCGGAACGATCGCTTTCGCTCCGGCTGCTTCTTCCGCAGCACGATGACTCCCGCCGACACCAGCACGAACGCAAACAGCGTCCCAATGTTCGATAACTCCGCGAAGGTCGCGATGTCCCATAGACCCGCCGGAATCCCGACAAAGAATCCCGCGATCCAGGTGGAGATGTGCGGAGTCTTGAACTGCTCATGCACCACCGAGAACATCTTCGGCAGCAGACCGTCCCGCGACATCGCAAACCACACTCGAGCCTGCCCGTATTGATACACCAGCAGCGACGACAGCATCCCCATCAACGCGCCCGCCGTCACCACCACTCGCAGCCGGTTCATGCCCGCCCACTTCAACGCATCCGCCACCGGCGAGTCGCTACCCAGCAGGTTGTACTTCGCCATCCCCGTCAGGATCAGCGACACCGATCCGTACAGGATCGTGCACACAATCAGCGTTGCGATGATTCCGATCGGCAGATCTTTCTGAGGGTTCTTGCACTCCTCCGCCGCCGTCGATACCGAATCGAACCCGATGTACGTGAAGAAGACGATGGACGCCCCGGTCAGGATGCCCGAGAAGCCGTTCGGCGCAAACGGGTGCCAGTTCTGCGGATTCACCGCGCGCGCCGCCCCAAAGCAGAAGATGAGGATGGCCATCACCTTGATGGCCACCATCGTCGTATTCGCACCCGCACTCTCGCGGACTCCGCGTACCAGGATCCAGGTCACCGCCATCGTGATGACCAGCGCCGGCACGTTGAACACTCCACCGGGCTGTCCCGGCGCGGGAAACGGCGGATACGCCAGCGCAGCCGGCAAATGGAATCCGAAGACGTTCTCGAGGAAATCCTGCAGGTACGCCGAGAACCCGACGGCTACCGACATGTTCGAGACCGCGTACTCCAGGATGAGATCCCACCCGATGATCCAGGCGAAGATCTCGCCCAGAATGGCGTAGGAGTAGGTATAGGCGCTGCCCGCAATCGGGATCATTGACGCCAGTTCGGCATAGCAGAGCGCGGCGAATCCGCACGCTAGAGCGACCAACAAGAAGGACACGGTAATCGCAGGACCCGCGCCCGGACGGCCCATCTGGGCCCCCGAATGCGCGCCATTGATCAACAGATCGAGCACCGTGGCGTTCAGCACGGACTCGATCTTCTCGACGTGCCCGGCCGCGGCGGTGCCCGTGAGAGTGAAGATTCCCGACCCGATGACGGCTCCGATTCCGAGCGCCGTCAGGCTGAGCGGCCCTAGCGTTTTCCGCAGCCGGTGCCCCGGTTCTTCCGATGCCGCGATCAGAGCATCAATAGACTTGGTGCGAAAGAGTTGGGACATGTGAGGGAACCGGGCCGGGCACCTCCCGGCCCCTACACGTGTTGGCTAGCGCTTGCGCTGGCCTTTGACCATCTTCTTTACTTTGCGCTTCTGCGATCCACGAGCCACGCTCGAGTCGCGCTTGGCCACCGGCGCGGCTTCCTTGCGCGCGGACCGCTTGGCCTGCTTCCGTTCAGTTTTATCAGTGATATGTTTCGTATTCATTCGTCGACAGTAATCCCCGCGTATTTTTGAACCAGTTTCTTCAGGCCGTGCCCCGGAAAGCTGACGGTCAGCTTCGCATCTTCGCCGTCGCCTTCCCGGCGAAGGACGGTACCGCGGCCATACTTCGGATGATTCACGGAAGAACCAGGTCCAAACGGCTTCTTCCGCTTTGGCGCCCCTACCGGCGGCTTCAATGCCGGAGGCGGCGCTGCTCCAGAACTCGAGATCGCAGCTTTCGGCGGAGCGGGGACCGTCCCGCCGCCGGACCGCGGAGCCGGTGCCATACCGGCCGGCATCGACGCTCGGACCGGACTGGCAGGCGGCTGCGGAGCAATTCCTCGCGGCGGGGGCATCCCACGATCCTTGAAGAACTGCGCAATGTTATCTACCGAATTATACGTCTTTCCCGAGTACAGCGTCTTGTTCACGCTCTGGCGGACTTCGTAACGCTCCGCATACAAGTCGACGCCCTGCGTCACCGGACCCGAATGCAGCGCTTCCACCAACTCCCTCGGCACCTCCGCCAGGAAGCGCGATGCGACCGACGGCTCCGGCGATCCGCCCCCATACCGTCGCCGCGTCCTCGCCCACGTGAGAAATAATCGCTTCTCCGCCCGTGTCATCGCGACATAGCAGAGCCGCCGCTCCTCTTCCATCTTTTCCTGCGGCGATCCCTCATCCACTTTGATCGACCGGATGTGGGGAAACAGTCCCTCCTCCATTCCCGCGATGAACACAATCGGAAACTCGAGACCCTTCGCGTTATGCACGGTCAGCAGCGACACCTGAGACTGCTCGTCCACTGAATCCGCATCCGCCACCAGAGCCGTGTGATCCAAGAACTCGGTGATCGATTCCCCCCGTTCCGACGCATCGGCGGCCGCGTTGATCAATTCGTCGATGTTGGCGATGCGCCCTTCGGACTCCGGCGTTCCATCCGATTCCAGACTCCGCTTGTACCCGGTCCGCTCCACCACGTCCACCAGCGTGTCGCGCACGGAGCGTTCCATCACCCCTTGCCGCAAGTCCTCAATCATGTTGCGGAACACCTTCAACGCCACTTCCGCACGAGTGGAAAATGCGTGCTCATCGATCATCCGCTCAATGGCCGCCCACAACGACAGATTGTGCTGCGTCGCGTATTGTTCCACCTGCTCGACGGTCGTTTTGCCGATCCCCCGCGCCGGGACATTGATAATCCGCAGCAGGTTGATGGAGTCCGTCGGGCCCGTCAGAGCCTTGAGATAGGCAATCAGGTTCTTGATCTCGGCCCGCTGATAGAAACTCAGCCCGCCGACCACCGAATACCTCCGGTTGTACCGCCGCAGCGCCTCTTCGATTTGCCGCGATTGCGAATTCGTCCGGTACAGCACGGCCACGCGGTCCTTCGGATTCCGGCGCAGCAGACTCTCGATATTGTCCGCGATGAACAGCGCCTCGTTCTCGCCGTCGGGTGCCTGGTACAGCCCGATTTTGGGACCCGTGTCGTGCTCGGTCCACAACCACTTTCCTTTGCGCTCCAGATTGCGCGAGATCAGGTGGCTGGCCGCCTCCAGGATGTTCTTCGTCGATCGGTAATTCTGCTCCAGGCGTATGACGGCGGCGTTCGCGAAATCACGCTCGAAGTCGAGGATGTTGCGGATGGTCGCACCTCGCCAGCCATAGATCGACTGGTCCTCGTCTCCCACCGCACAGATGTTCTTGTGACCCTGGGTCAGCAGCCGCATCAGCTCGTACTGGCTCCGATTCGTATCCTGATACTCGTCGATCATCAGGAATTCGAAACGCTGGTTCAGCACCCGCCGGGTATCGGCGTCGTGCCGCAGCAGGCGGACGCTCTCCAACAGCAGGTCGTCGAAGTCCAACGCGTTGGCCCGCCGCAGCCCCTCTTCGTAGTTCTCGAAAATCTTGGCCAGGCGCACGATTTTCGGATCGGTTCCGGAGCGGTACAGGTCCTCCGTCCCTTCATTCTTATTCTTCGCTTGGCTGATCCTCGACAGCGCCGCGCGATACTGCATGAACGACTTCTCGTCCAGTCCAAGCTGACGGTAAATACCCTTGATCAGCCCCAACTGGTCGTCATCATCGTAGACATTGAAAGTCTGCGTGAAGCCCGGGCGAATGTCGGCCAGCGGGGCCCCACTCCGCCGCAGCAGCCGGACACAGAACGAGTGGAACGTGGAAACGAACGGGCTGGACTGCGTGGAATGGTCGCCCAACAGTTTGTGGACACGCTCCCGCATCTCGCCCGAAGCCTTGTTCGTGAACGTGACGGCGAGGATCGAGGGTCCCGGCGCCCCGACGGTCCGGATCAGATGGGCGATGCGATGGGTAATGACGCGGGTCTTCCCCGAACCGGCTCCGGCCAGGATCAGCAACGGACCCTGGACGTGCGCAACGGCTTCTTTTTGCTGGGGATTGAGACCTTCGAGGAAGTCCACTACGATTCAGTTTACCAGCCGGACTCGAAAACTCGTCACAGTAGACACACCCTACCCTCACACGCGGGTGTATTACTTCTTTCGGTGGCGCATACGCGAACCGTTAGCCCCGCTACGGTGGGGATTGTACGCCATTGGTACCAGTACTAGAATTGTGGTATGGTTCGAATCCCTTCCCCAACGGCCGATAGGCTCGAAACAAAGCTGACACGGCTGTACGAGAAACGACAGGTGCTCGATCTGCTTATCGAGACACTGGAGCGTTACGCTACATACGACAACGGCGCGTGTTCCGAGCTCCACGAACCGGAATTCTCCATGTTCACCGTTGCCGGCTTGTCATAAGCCCCCGCGCAGGAAACGCAACGCTCTTTGCGTTTTCTCCCATCTGCTTGTACACTGCGAGTTACGGTAATCCGCAGCACGGGAAATCCCGGCAGGCGAAAGTGTGCGGATTGGTGCGTCCTGACTCATGCTGGTTGAATTCGAACTCATCGAGCGTGCGCGCGATGGCGATGATGTGGCGTTCAATCAGGTGATTCATGCTTATCGAAAGCGCATCCTCGGCACCATCGCGCGTCTCATCGGCCGGCCTGAAGATGTCGAAGACGTCGGTCAGGAGGTTTTTGTCCGGCTGTACTATTCCCTCGACCAGCTCCGCACCCCCGAAGTGTTTGAACCCTGGCTTTACCGGCTCACGGTGAATGCCGCTTACGATTACCTGCGGCGGCAGCGGCGGCGCCACGAGTCGCGAATGTCGGACCTGTCCGAACAGCAGGTAACGATGGCGGATGCCGCGGCCGGGGGCCTGCGCAACACGGAGGATCAGCACCGGATACGCGTTCGCGAAGAAGTGAACGAATTGCTCTCTTGCGTTTCGGAAGAAGATAGAATACTACTGACATTGAAGGAAGTTGAAGGGCTGTCGCTCAAAGAACTGGAGCGGATCTACGACGTGAAGGAAAACGCGCTAAAGGTCCGGCTGTTCAGGGCGCGCCAGCGGGTCTTGAAAGCTTTCGAGAGCCGTCGCGGTCAGGAAACCGGCCATGCCGTTTCCAAACCTGAGTAACCCCGGCACCTGCTCTTACGCCCTTATCGATAGTGTGTGAGGCTGATAATGGACGAACTGGAACATCTGTTCAACGAGTACCGGGCAGCGCTACCAGACCCGGACGCGTCCGCGAATTTTACGCCGGGCGTTTGGAAAAGAATCGAGTCGCGCCGGTTTCCCGTTCGATTGATGAAACGCGCGGCGGAAGCCTTTGTCGCACTGGCTGCCGTGGTGACACTCCTGATCGGGATGTTCATCATCCCCAGGATGCAGACCGCGCCGGTTTATAGCGCCAGTTACGTCGATGTCCTTTCGGCTGAACGTAGTGCCGACGGGCTCGACTACACCGACATAGCCCGCACGGAGAACCCAACCCCCGAGGTAGCGAACAAATGAAGCTGCCGCGTTTGACCATTGCGCTGTACATTACATTAATTTTCGCTAGCGGAATGGTTGTTGGAGTATTCGGTCACCGGCTCTACACCGTGAACACGGTTGCAGCCAAGACGGCGCGCAATCCCGAAGAGTGGCGGAAACGCTATACAGTCGAGATGCAGAACCGCCTCCGTCTTGAGCCGCAGCAGTTGGCGCAGCTCAACACGATCCTCGACGACACGCGAAAGCGGTTCGATCAGGTGCACATCCAGCACCGGCCCGAGATTGAAGCTATCAAGCAGCAGCAGGTAGCAAAGATCCGGGCGATTTTGAACGATGAGCAGCGCGTGGAATACGAGAAGATGCGCGAAGAGCGCAAGCAGCACGAAAAACACTAGATCTCGGCGGGGGGCAGCCTTTCCGGAAGGCCGCCACCCGCGTTATCTTTATGCCTTGCGACTGGCGCGTTCGGCCTGGATCTGCTTGCTCTTCTCTACTTGCTTATTGAAGCGGTCAACTCGGCCTTCTGTGTCAATGAGTTTCTGACGTCCCGTGAAGAACGGGTGGCAGCTCGAGCATATTTCCACGCGGATATCGCCTTTGTGAGTGGAGCGTGTGCGGAAGGTGTTCCCGCAAGCGCAGCTCACATTGATCTCCTCATATTGGGGGTGGATCCCTGCTTTCATGCTGTGGTGATTCCTTTCAGGTAGGTACGAAACTTCAGTATAACATCGGCCAGGGTTGGCCAGAAAGGCAAGACCCCCGACGCGCCTCAGCACTTCGGGGGTCTTTCGGTAGCCTAGGTTCTACAGCTTCGCGTGAGGGGCCGGTCCGTAGGAACAGCGGTCTCGACACTGAACGAAACCTGAACAGTTAGAGCGGTCGACTCAGCAGTCGGCCACCTCACGCATGGTTTTGTTACTACAATCGCTACCAGTACTCATATATTCGACTGAACCACCTCCTTTCTCAGTGATGCCTCCAGTTTATACGCACTCTGCTGATTCGTCAACAGAGTTACGGTCGCAATTTTCAGACGGGAATCTGTCCACCAAACGATGAAAAGCCCCATGCTCACGCATGGGGCAAGTAAAACGACCTACCGGGAGGCACTGACACCAAAGCGACGAAAGGAGACCCTAACGCAAATCCGATTACCTATATGCACACGGGTAGCCAACCCGTAAGTTATTGACTAAACGTCGTCGCTGACCCAGCTCTTCGCTTTCCAGGATCCGCGATTCCGTTACTGGAATTGTCCTCTCGAATGTAACCCATCCATTACAATAGGATTTGCCCTCGAACGCGTCCACCCCGGCAACTAGTGTGCCTGAGGGTCTCCTGTCCAGCCCCGGCGCACGCCGCGCGCTAGCTGGATTCTTCGTTTGCGGGGTCCTGTTCTCGTTCTTCGGAGCCGTACTCCCATCGTGGGGGCACCACCTTCGCTCCGACTATGAGATAGTCGGCGCGCTCTTTTTTTGCGCCTCCGCCGGCATCGCCGCCGCTCTGCGCCTCAGCGTGTGGCTGCTTCGCCGTAAAGGTCCTAGATTCGTCCTGGTACTGGGCTGCGGAATTGCCACCGGATCCCTGCTCTACCTGGCCGCGGTCTGCCCACCCGCGCCGGCCTGGACTCGCATGATCGGCATGTTCATCATCGGCGTCGGCGGGGGACTCCTTCAAGCCGCTATCTTCCAAGCCATTTCGGCGATCTACCAGCACGATCCCGTCGCCACCGCGAACCTCGGCGCCACCCTGTTCGGCCTAGGATGCATCACTACCGCGCTCGTGTTCGCCGGGACCTTCTACATCTACACTGTCCCGAGCATCCTTATTTTGCTGGCCATCATCCCCGGACTCTTCACCATCGCATTCGCGAAAGTCCGCTATCGGCCGGTCACGGGTGAACTTCGCCGGCCCATCAAAGAGGTGCTCGGCGATCTTCGCAGTCCCACGGCCGTACTGTTCGCCGTCCTGTTGTTCTTCCAGTTCGGCAACGAATGGGCAATCGCCGGATGGCTGCCCCTGTTCGCCGTTCAGCGGCTCGGCATTAGTCCCACCAAGTCGCTGCTGCTACTGGCCGTCTACTGGCTGGCGCTGGTGGTGGGCCGGATCGTGATCCAGTCCTGGCTGCCACGCTTGAGGCGCGGACTGGTACTCGTGGCCAGCCTGTTCACCGCCCTGTTCGGATGCGTGGCGCTCTCCCTTACCGACAGCCGGTTCGGCGCGCTGATCGGGGTCATTTTCGTCGGCGCGGGCTTTTCATCCATTTACCCGCTGGTGGCCGAGAAGATCGGCCATCGCTTTCCCGACTATCACCCGGGACTCTACAACGGCATCTTTTCCATCGCCCTGACCGGTGCTTTTCTGGCGCCCTGCACGCTCGGATTCCTGGCGTCGTTCAGCGGAGTTCAGGTGGTACCGCTACTGCCCCTGTTCGGCAGCATCATGGTTCTGCTATTGCTGGCTGCAATCTGGGTCGAATCCCGAGCGGAAGCTCAAGGAATCAGAACCGACCCGCGGCCCAGCGGCCCGTCATAGACCAGTTCCAGTTTCTTGATCTTCTTCATCTTTCCGTGGAACGGGAAGAACAGACACCCGGATGCCGGCAGCGCGACGTCGCCCTCCGGCAGGGCCGCGCGCTGGATGATCTCGTCGGTCGACATCTCCGGAGCCTGCTGGCCCACCGGACTCTCCACCCGCGGCACGCGATTGACTCCCCCGTCCTGCTGCTGCGTCCGCGGGTCTCCGGGAAAGCGTTCCACCGACCGGGGCCGCCCGAAAATCACGCCCGCGTCGCCAACGCCCGCCGTTCCCTCCAATCGCCCGCGGCTTACCCAGTCCGGATACTTCACCGACGCCGCCACCGCCCCGGGCGTGTCCGCCGGAATCAGCGTCTTTGCCCCGTTGATGCGAAGCGTGAAGTGGCCGGAATTCAGCGCGACGCGCTTTGCTTTGCCGTTCGAGTAGGCGCTAACCTCGATTGCGATGTGCTGGTCCAGGTATATCGACCCGGAAGGCGACGGAACCCCCGGCCCCAGGTTCTCGATTCCGAAAGTCACCGGCCCGGCGACGAGTTTTGCGGGATAGTCGTCGAGTTTGCGCGCAATATCGTCCGCTAACACCAATATCGACAGTCCGAAAATCACCAGTGCTCGCCGAAGCATCTGCTCAGAGTATAATCCGGGCTTCATGCTTCGCTGCGCATTTCTCTTCTTCACGATGGTATGGCTCGCCCGCCCGGCGGCTCTCGACGAGCGCCTCGACCACCTCCTCGACACCTCCCCAGTGCTGGAAGGCGCTACCCTGGGATTGCAGGTGGTCCAACTCTCAACAGGCACCGTGCTCTACACCCGCAACGCCGACCGGCTCCTGGTTCCCGCCTCGAACACCAAGCTGTTCACCAGCGCTCTGGCCCTGATGCGGCTCGGGCCGGACTACCGCATGAAGACTCGACTCTGGTCCGCCAAGGCTCCCACTTCCGAAGGCCGCATCGCCGGCGATCTCACGCTGACCGGCGGCGGCGACCCGACCATGTCGTTCGAACCCGTACCGTACGCGCACAACGCGGATCCCGCGAATCCGCTCGCGGGAATCGAACTGGTGGCCGACGGAGTGGTAGCGGCGGGAGTCCGCCGGATCACCGGCAACATCATCGGCGACGACACCGCCTATCGCGGCGATCCGTTCCCGCCCGGCTGGGCCATCGACGATACGCTCTTCGATTACGGCGCCCCGGTCAGTGCCTTACCGCTGGCAAGCAATTTCATCCAGGTGCAACTGACGCCCGCCCCCGCCGGCGAACTGGCCGTGCTGGACGTCGTTCCCGGCTTCAGCTACTACGTCATCGACAACCGAGTGGTCACCACCGAATCGGGCGATGCGAAGATCTCGGTACGGCGGCTCGGCGAACGGCAGTTGGAACTCGCCGGTGCAATTCCCACGGGACATAAGCCCGTGAAGCTGAAACTGGCCGTCGACGATCCTGCGCTGTTCGCCGCAACGGCCTTGTACGACGCGCTGACCCGCCGCGGCATTGCAGTGGATGGGCACCCTTCGGCCCTGCACCGGTATGGACCGCCGGAACCCGGGTCCGAGAGCGGCGTCACGCTGGCCGAACGCGCATCGCCGCCGCTCGCCGAACTCCTGAAGGTGATGGACAAAGAGAGCCAGAACCTGTGGGCGGAACTGATGCTCTGCGAAGTGGCACGCGTCCGCACCGGCGACGGATCTCGCGAGGCGGGGCTTAAGGAATTGACGGCATTCCTGACAGAAATCGGGATTCCGGAGACGGATCACCACTTCACCGACGGCTCGGGTCTTTCGCGGATGACGCTCGTGAAACCGCGCGCGATCGTCCAACTGCTGACGGCCCTGTACAACTCTCCCCTCCGCGATCTATGGATCGATCTGCTCCCAATCGGCGGGGTCGACGGCACCCTCGACGACCGCTTCCTCCATCATCCCGAGGCTTCCGCGATTCATGCCAAGACGGGCACGCTGTCGCACGTCCGCGCGCTGTCCGGCTACGTTCGCAGTGGGAGTTATGGTGAGGTGGCGTTCTCGATGATTTTGAACGATACGCTCGCCAGTTCGGCGGAAGTTAAGGCGCTGATGGATGGGATTGCTCTGACGCTGGTGGAATGAGGGCAGCGTCAACTCTTCTCCGGCACGCGGAATGTAGTCAGGCGAGCATCGGGCGTCGCTGCGGGTCCGCTCATCCACTCTTCTTTACGATTTTGTGCGAACCTATCGTCCGATCATGACGCTGGCCGATGCGCTTCAGCGGCGAAGACGCGCCGCGCCTTTGCCGAAGGCCAGGAGTTCATGCAGCGATGTCGAATACGGGATTCACAGAATCGGGACGCAACTCGCCGTGAGCGATCCGATCGAGCACGATCTCGGGGGCCGCCGACTGAGCCCGCTGAATGGCGTCCGGTTTCGAATCCCCATACAGAAGTACATTCAATTCCGGAACCTCGGCAATCCAGCGACCGTCGATCTCTCGATCCAACTCGATCGTGAGCTTCATAGTCACAGGTTACCAACGCGGCTTCCCAGTCGCGTGATTCGGCCGGGATGCCGGTACGCAAATTCCGATAACGCCGCGTAGCTGGCGAGAGGTAGTCTCATTGGCCGAGTGTCAAATCGACGTGGACGCCGTCCAGTCTACCGGAGCGCCTTCGTCATGGGCCATTAGGTACTTGACTCGGGACACGAATGTGTCAAGTCTTACGATTATCGTGGCAATCTTCAGAGCTCAATTAACCCGGTCAATGGTGCAGGCGCCGGAATAACGCCAAACCAAACCGTTTCGGGATGCCCATGCTTCTTAATCCGACCACTTCTCTGCTTGGCTATGAGCGATATAATCGAGAGCGTTACCAAATCGCCACTCCCCTCCATTTCCCCCGGCAACGTCGAAGAGCGGCGCTGAGGATCTGCCGGTCGTTGCCGTCGTATCGGATCAGTCGTGGGCCCGGGGTGGCGTCCATGTTCCAGGGCTGCGCTGGCACGATTGCCAGGCCGTCCGGCCAATGAGCCTGCCAGCGCGCGACATAGGGAAGCCAGTCGTCTACGAGCACGTCACCATGCACACGCGCCTTATCGTCGGTCACGATCACGGGCACTTGCGGGAGATGCTGCCGGCACCAACGCCACCTTGTCTCCCCAGACGTGAGGAGCTTCGTAAGGCCCTTTGGTCAGGACATGGACCTGGTACCCCGCCTCGCGCAGAAGCGTCAGCAGTTCGAAACCTTCTACTCGCGGCCTGAGCCCGCGCCAGAAACCAGGTACGGCCATCACGCGTCGGCGCCGCGCTTCGAGATATTCAGGGAGCGGAACTACGGTCTCGTCCGCTTCGCATTCTCCCGCCTGCCGCACTTGCGCCAGCCCGGCACGAAGCGCCGGCGAACACTCGCACAACGTGTCCCCGAGATCGATTAGCGCGGTGGGCGCGATGATGGCGTCACCGGAGAACATAGATTCTTCGTCGGAACTGCCGCGCAAAATAGTAGCACAGCCCAACCCGTTCCTCGGGTGTTTTGTACCAGAAAAATTCCTGTCCTTCGAACATAAAGCGCTTCTTGACTGGCGTTCCGTCTCGCGGCTCGCGGCACATCAGCTTTAGTCGCGTGCCGCTTCCAATCGCGATCCCAGCCTCGATAAGAGTGTTGCGATGATCGTCAGATACTTCTGCAATGACAACTGCTGCACGACGAATGAGATCGACAATCGCAGTCTGGACATTGTCACCTGAGAGGCGCTCCCCGCGGACGCACCGCATGTTGCTCGATCGTTCAATGACGGCAGTCAGACCGTCCATCTCCGCAAGATCGCCTCGCAACGACGCAGCCAAGAAGATGAAAGCACCGGTATCGTCGTGTGGGGTACGCTGCAAGTGCTCATCGAAATCCTGTAGGGCAGCGAGCAACTCCTCACGCTGGGCTGCAGTCGATCCTAACGGGACGGCTGCCGCGCGAAATGCGCCTTTGAGAATGTCCGTCGCCGGCTCAACACCCGGTTCGGCGAGAAGCAGCAGAGGCTTGCCTACTGTCAGCGCAAGCCGGGCTTCCTCCAATATGTACTTCGAGGTCTGCCCATTCGCCTCGGCTGGTTCGTGCGGGAGAATGGCGACCACACCTCGTGTCGTGCGCTGGATCGCAGCAATGCGCCGTTCACCAAGGTGCTTGAATGTTGGCGTATCGCCGACGAGACGCCATCCTATCTCTCGCAACGCTTCGAATGCTATGCGAGTCAGCGAGGACGGACGGCTCCATGGCGCTGCTAGATAAACGTCACCGGCATTGTCGAAGCGGTGAGGCAGATCGGAGCCCAACGACCCCAGCAGACGGGACACAGACTGAATGTTTGGCTGGCGCATGTCGATGATCTCGGCAACGCTAAACCAGCGGGGAGGCTCCACGTCATCGAGCCTGATGCCGACAATCTCGAATCCGTCGCACATCCGTTGTTCCGATAGCGAGACCTCGTACTCGTTTTTGCACCAAGTCGAACGGTTCCAGGCGTCAGACAGGCCGAACAGCACGCCCCGCGCGCTTCCGATCTCTCCTGCGAGGAACTCCGACGAGCGTACAGCCGCGTTGCCGTCTATCGCGTCGAAACCGATGTTCAAGCCGCACACATGTTTCAGGAAATGGACCAACGATATTACCCGGGAACTATCACCGTGTCCAATAGCTTACGAAGAAATCGTTCTTGCGTTTTTGCAGCTTGATGCCTGCCATGTAACCTGCTTTGCGCGTGCCCCTTTGCTCCCTATGGCCGCCGAGAACGCATTTTGCGGCGTTGGTGGACACTGCGGAAGCGCCGCGACCGCTTATTCCGAGAACAGTCCAATCTTAACCAAAGAACTGGCCGGGACGGGCAGGCTGGCCGCAGAAGCTCGATAAACACAGTGCGCCCGATCCGAAGCGGAACGGCTGATAGAGCGGCAGTGGCAACCGCCACCAGGTCCTGTGGGCAGATTCGACGACTCGTTCGTTGAAAGGCGCTGCCCCAGCATGTCGGCGATGGTGGGCCTGGAATGAGGTGACGATCCGACACCGACCGTGTGAGTTGAATGCAGTGTGAACCCTCGCGGCGGCGAGGGTACAGTTCGTCGGAACCACACGCATCCACCATCAGTCTCAAGAAATGAAAGATGCGAGGGCGAGGAGGATGGGTAGGATTGACATTGAGTTTCGATTGCGGTGCCATGCCGCCAAGCCTGAAGTCACGGCGCTGCTCAGTGCATAGAAGGTCAGGCTGAAGCTGTCGTCCGCCCAATTGGGTGCGGGCGTTGGTATGTGGTCGTATAACGCTCGTGGAGTGAAGCTTCACGGGGCCGCCAGTTCAGAAACTCACGAGCCGGTCGTATTCGCCATGCGTGCCGATCCAAACCCACGTAACCGTATCCCCACTTAACGTGCCGACCGCGCGATAGTGGTCTCCGACGCGAACGCTGAAGCGATCCGAGCTACCCTGCAGCCGGCGGAAGTGGAGCGATGGATGATGCGGGTCGTGGCACCACAACTGATAATTCTTGACGGCGAGTTGTTGAACACCAACGGGAAGCGCTTCGAACAACGCCCAGAAACGACGGGTGCCAACGGACTTCACTTTGGCGGCGGCCAGTCGCGAACCAGCCCTTGCGCGGATTCATCCTCCGCCTCCCTGAACAGGAACTCGAGCTTTCCGGCGACTGAATCCCGGTCCATCTGCTCATCCCAGCGCGTTTGCTCCCGTGCACGGATCCAGTCGACCAAGCGCCCGTACTCTTCCGATGGGAGGCTGGTGATTGCGGCCTCGATTTCCTCAACCCGGTCCATGCTTGGAGTTTAGCAGGCTGTAGCGTCGTCCCACGACAGGCTGAATAGGGCACTTGGCCGAAGATTAGGGAGTGTGGTCAGCCGACTCGCCTCTGCTGCTACTCGTGATTCGGTTTCGGCGGCTCCATCGAGCGACTGGGCCACTCGATAAGCCAAACCTCGCTGAACTGCTTGCAATAGAGATCCGAACATTGCTGTGGCAAGTTGACCACAACGATCGCAAAGTGCGGATGAACTGTGCGGGCGCGGCTTGCAACCTCGCCGAATAGCCGGTCACGTGCAGGAACCCGTTCACTACCGCCTCCGCCACGAGTTGGCGGTTCGAAGGCGATCTCCATCCGCTGCTGTCAGTCGTATCAGTTTCGATCTCGTAGCGAGTGCACGTCCATGTTGGCATCAAGCAGCCACATGGAAGGAATCGGTCAGCTCGGAAGCGAGTTTGAGAACCTCGGGCAGGGCCTCGGGAGGAAAGGCATCGTCGTAGGCCTCAGCGATGTTGTCGAGAGTCATCCCATTGGCAAGGCATTCAAGAATTAGAGAAACAGACAGCCGCGTGCCGCGGACCGCGAGTTTCCCGCCGAGGAGTTCGGGATCTGCAACTATCCACCGATAGTCTTTGTAGGGCTTCGGTTCCCAACCGGGCATGAGGCCTCCTTCGTTTCAGTTTAGACGCTCCGTCCTTCATGCAACACCGCTCGGTGAGGGCCGTTGTCCCCTTGATACAATAAAGTGCATCCTAACGTGTGAGGAAACGAATGCCGATTTACGAGTACCTTTGCGAAGACTGTGGTTCGAAGTTCGAGAAGCTGGTGCGGCGCTCCGGCGATTCCGTGGAATGCCCGTCGTGCGGCAAGGATCATCTGAAGATGGAACTGTCGACGTTCGCAGCCCATGCCAACGGCAGCCCCCGCCAATCCGAAGGCCCGATGCCCGGCGGCTGTGGCTCCGGCATGTGCGGCATGCCCGGCCTCTGCGGCAGGAACTGAAACACGAAGGGCGGCCTCCAGGGGCCGCCCCTCCCTCACTTCAATTTACCAGCGGTTCTTGCTGCCGCCGAAGTCCCTCTGACGCGGCGCTCCACCGCCGCCACCCTGATGTGGACCCCGGCCACCACCACCGCCGCCCTCACGAGACATCGGACGCGCTTCGTTGATTACCAGTGCCCGGCCCATCAGATCCTTGCCGTTGCACGCGTTGATCGCCGCCTGCGCCTGCTGCTCGTCGTTGATTTCCACGAATCCGAACCCGCGCGCTTCACCGCTGAACCGGTCGCGCATCAGGTTCACACTGTCCACGCTGTATCCGGCGTCCGCGAATAAATTCTGAACGTCGGTTTCGTTCGCACCATAGGGGAGGTTCCCTACGAAAAGTCTTGCCATTCGAAAACTCTATCTCCTATCTGTAGCTGAAGGCAAGGACCGAACCGCGGACTGTCAGGATACGAGCAGGCTAGACCGAGACTCAACACTGGCACTTCAAACTAACGCCTATATTATGGCATAGTTTCCCGAATTCTAAGCCGTGAACCGCGCCCCGCACACCACGCGCTTCCGGACGCCGCGCCCTCCCCGGAGACCTTTGAAAACGCTGGCGATTCCCGCCACCGGCCTCCGCTTCCCCGCCCTCACCGCACCTGCCGCCCGACCGTGCTGTTGACAAGCCCGCTAACGTCGGCTATAGTTCCTGAAGTATTGATTTCTCAACGGTTTGTCGGTGAAAGGCGGCAACCATTTCCGAGACGGGCTCGTGACGGCTGGATTGTTCCAAAGCCAACTCGCTTGCACATACCCCTTCCAGGCTGACTCCGCTGCGGTTTGGGTTCGGCTGGTTGGATCTCTTCGACTCGGCCTGAGACCGTTTGAGTTCGAGTGAAACTCGGGAGCAAGTTCGCATGGCTACCAATCCAGATGAGCTCAACGTACCCGGCGCGCCGGCGCCGGTAGACGATTCAGAATACGAGCATCTGCTCGAAGACTACAGCCACCTGGCTCCGCCTTCGGAGGGCGAACTACTTCAGGGGAAGGTTCTCAAGATCACCGGTAAAGAGGTGATCGTCGACGTCGGCTACAAGATCGAGGGCATGGTCCCCATCGAGCAGTTCCAACTGCCGGACGGCACCGTCACCTTGCAGCCCGGCGATGTGGTCGATGTCATCATCGAGCGCAATGCCCCTCCCCAGCCCGGCGAATATCTGCTGCTGTCTCACGAGAAGGCGGCGCGCCTGCACTCCTGGGAAACGCTCGAACGCGCGCATCGAGAAAATCTGCTAATCTCCGGTCGTGTCACCGGACGCACCAAGGGCGGCTTGTCTGTCGATGTCGGCGTTCCTGCCTTCATGCCTGGATCGCAGATCGACGTCCGGCCGGTGCACAATCTCGATTCCCTCGTAGGTCACGACATCGCAGTCCGCATTCTGAAGCTGAACCGCCGCCGCGGCAACGTCGTCGTCTCGCGCAAGATCGCCATCGAGGAAGAAGTCAACGCCCGCAAGAACACGGCGCTGGAACTGCTCCACGAAGGCGCGATCGTCACCGGAACGGTCAAGAATCTCACCGATTACGGCGCCTTTGTGGATCTCGACGGCATCGACGGATTGCTGCACGTCAGCGACATCTCCTACGGCCGTGTAACGCATCCCTCGGAGTTGCTCAACGTCGGCGATCAGGTCAACGTCCGGATCCTGAAGTTCGATAAGGACAAGGAACGGATCTCACTCGGCATCAAGCAACTCGCGCCCGATCCGTGGCTCGCGGCGGTGGAGCATTACACCCCCGGCAGCCGCGTAGTGGGCCGCGTCGTCAGCGTCACCGACTACGGTGCTTTCGTCGAACTCGAACCTGGCGTCGAAGGTCTGATCCACATCTCGGAGATGACCTGGAGCCGCCGCATGAAGCACCCGAGCAAGGTCGTGAAAGTGGGCGACCAGGTGGAAGCCGTGGTGCTGGATGTGAAGCCGAAGGACCGCCGCATTTCGCTCGGCATGAAACAGCTCGAAGCCGACCCGTGGACCACGGTCGCGGATCGCTACGCCATCGGTTCGGTGGTCGAAGGCCGGGTTCGCAAACTCACCGATTTCGGCGCCTTCGTCGAGATCGAAGAGGGCATCGACGGACTGGTTCACATCTCCGACATCACTTGGACCAAGCGGATCAAGCACCCATCGGAGGCCCTCAAGAAAGGACAGATCGTCCAGGCCGTGATCCTGAACATCGACGCTCCGAATCGCCGTCTGTCGCTCGGAATGAAACAACTGCAGCCGGACGCCTGGGAGACATTCTTCAGCACGCATCAGGTCGGTGATGCGGTAAAGGGCCGGGTGTGCCGTGCGGCGAGTTTCGGGTTATTCGTGGAACTCGCGCCCGGCGTCGAGGGTCTCTGTCATAAGTCCGAGGTTCCCGGACTCGATCGCGGTGATGAACCGGCACTGCCGATCGGCGAAGAGTGCGATTTCAAAATCATTAAGATGAATGAGGCCGAGAAAAAGATCGGTCTCAGCATGCGAGCGTTGGCCCACGACGAGGAGCGCACGCGCCTGGAGGATTATCAGCGCCAGGCCGCGGCTGCGACATTGACCATTGAAGAGGTAATGCGCGGTAAGGGCGAATCGTAATGCGACTCGCCCGGCACCATCAAGGAGAGAACAACAGGATATGACGAAGGCCGAGTTGATCGAAGAGGTATCTCGCGTAGTGGAAATGACCCGTAAGGACTCCGAGGTGATTGTGGAGGCCATCTTCGATTCCATCGTTCGCTCGCTCCGTACCGGAGACAAGATCGAAATCCGCGGGTTCGGCAGCTTTCGCACCCGCCAGCGCCAGCCGCGTGTGGGCCGGAACCCCAAAACGGGTACCCGTGTCGAAGTGCCGTCCAAGCGCATCCCGTACTTCAAGCCGAGCAAGGAACTGAAGGACCTGGTGAATCACGATTCCCAGAACGCGCAGCCGGCCGCGCATTCCGTACCCGGCGACAATCCGGCGCAGTAAGGCCCGCATCCCCGGCATTCCGCAATAGTTATGGATCGGCTCTGGAGTCCCTGGCGCTACACGTACATTCAAAGTGCGAGTCAGTCGGACCCGTGTATCTTCTGCGCGAAGGCCGCCGAGAACCGCGATCAGGAGAATCTCATCGTCCATCGCGCTGCCCGGAACTTCGTGCTGCTGAATCTCTATCCGTACACGAACGGGCACCTGATGATCGTCCCCTACGAGCACGTGGCGACCCTCGAAGAGGCTCAGCCCGAAACACTGGCCGAGATGATGCGGCTGACTCGCGAATGCGAGGGCCACCTGCGGTCGGCGTACCGTCCGCACGGCATCAATCTCGGGATGAACATCGGCGAGAGCGCAGGCGCGGGCATCGCCGGCCACATCCACATGCACATGCTGCCCCGCTGGGTCGGCGACGCGAACTTCATGACCGTGGTTGGCGAGACACGCGTCTTGCCGGAGGCGCTGGAGACGACCTACGCGAAGCTGAAGGCCGCGTTCACGGCTGCGCCCCCGTCCCGCCCGTCTACGACTGAATAAACGCGAGCAGATCGGAGTTGATCTGATCCTGATTCACCGTGCACATTCCGTGTGAGAACCCCGGATAGATTTTGAGCTTCGCGTTCCTGACGAGTTTTGACGACAGCATCGCCGCAGCGCCGATTGGGACAATCTGATCGTCATCGCCATGCAGTATGAGCGCCGGCACATCGATCTTCTTCAGATCCTCGGTGAAATCGGTTTCCGAGAACGCCTTGATGCAATCCAGCGCGGCGTTGAACCCGGTTTGCATACCCTGCAGCCAGAAAGAATCGCGAACTCCTTGCGAGATCTTCGCGCCGGGCCGGTTGTAGCCATAGAACGGCTCGCTCAGATCACGGAAGAATTGCGCCCGGTTTGCCAGAACGCCGGCGCGAATGTCGTCGAATGCCTCGATCGGCAGTCCGCCTGGATTGGCCGGGGTCTTCAGCATCAGCGGCGGGACAGCGCTGATCAATACCGCTTTGCCGGCGCGCTTCGTGCCATGGCGGCCCAGGTAGCGCGCCACCTCGCCGCCGCCGGTGGAGTGACCGACATGGATCGCCTGCTTGAGATCGAGCGCCTCAACCAGCGCGGCCAAATCGTCCGCATAGGTGTCCATGTCATTACCGTCCCACGGCTGGCTCGAGCGCCCATGCCCGCGCCGGTCGTGAGCAATGCATCGGTACCCCCGCGACGCGAGGAACATCATCTGGCTATCCCAGGCGTCGGCCGTAAGGGGCCACCCGTGGCTGAAGACGACGGGTTGCCCCGCACCCCAGTCTTTGTAGTAGATCTCGGTGCCGTCTCTGGTTGTGATCGCTGCCATGAAGTTATTTTGAGCGAAATCCAGCGATAAGTCATCACCGGATGGGGTAATTTTCAGCTACCGACATCGTGGCTGCTCCGAATTGCTGGTCAGCGCATCAACTTATATACGACAAGTGTGAATTGGCCATCAGCATTTCCATTTCTTCGTCGTGTTCATCGACTATTTGCCATCCTTCATTCTGCAGTCGACTGAGTTCGTTGCGACTAGCCGCTCTGCTTGGGTCGACCCAAACAGATCTGTATTCGGGCTTCTTTATTGGATAACCGCACTTCGGACAAGCAGGAGCCTGGTCCGAAACGGGAGAGTTGCCGCATTCTGGGCAGTTGATAAGTGCCATCGGTAGTCCTCCTTCTTGCTGCCACCTGGGAAACGGAAAGACACAGCGTTACACAATTTGCTTGACACTACCGTTCGGGAGGCATAAAGTCAGGTGTTCATGAGACAGACGCCGTCGCCCGACAGGAGTCCAGGATGGCCTGTGCCGGATCATCGATCAGTTGGCCGAAAAGGGCGCCCAGGCGATGATCTTGGGCTGCACGGAATTACCTCTGGTCCTCGATCCGGCTACGATCAAGCGAAAGACCGGTCGCCAGATCCAGTTGCTTGAGCCGATGGAAATTTCCGCGAGATCGGCCATACGAATTGCTGCCGGCGAAAGGGCCGGTTCCCGGTGGCGCGATCGCGAGTTCACCCGAGTCGACAACCAACGCATCTCGTGGCAGAGACCTGCACCAGGCTGGGAGCGGTTGAAGACGTCAAGATCACCGTCGGGCCCGCTGTCATGAAGTTTTGGTGCTTTCTGAAACGAAAGGAGGTGTACAGGAAACCATGCAAACGAAACCTTCGCCCCAGGCGAAGACAGCAGTGAATTTGGCCCCAGCATCAGCGATCCCTCTCGACAAGGTAAAACCGCTGAATGCTCGGGCTTGAGTAGGGCACCCGTGTCTCGAGCACGACCCCGCATCCCTATTTTACAGCGCGGTCGGTCTCAAGACAGTCACAGAAATGGAAGAGAACAACATTTTATGAGGCGGCCCGCCCTCGAAGACGTTCTTTGGCGCGCGAATCCAGAGGTCGGCGTCATTCGCCAGTTTTATCGCACTATTGTGGGTGCGTTCGCTCAAGCCGCCCTCGGCCACTGCCTGCATGCGCCAGGCGATGCGTTTGAACAGGAACTCCTTATGGTTCGACCGTGACTCCTCGCCGAACAACTCCAGGTGCTTGCGGCGGAGTTGGCCCACGGTCATCTTCCGCAGGCCTTCGATCTCTGCTTTCAGTGCGCGGCTCAAATCATTATCCTGCTCGGGTGGCGTTAACGCCAGCCCTATGAGGGCTCGTATCCGGCGCACTATCAACGCCTTGGACGGGTTCCTGATTGCCGTCACGATCCGCCGGCGTCCGCGTGTTGCGCAGCCGCAGATAGCCGGTGGCGAGGATGGAGGCGACCTCTTCGATTACGCTCTGAGACGGGTCTTGTTGGTCTTCCATGCGAATCTCCATTCCGGGAGACTTCGGGCAGAGGATCGTGTGTGGCCAGCGGAAGGTGGGAGGCGCGCTCAGGCGGCGTCGCTTGCCTCAGACGGCTCGTCTGGTGGTAACCAAGCGTTCCGCCACCCACAACGACTTCCGCTTTGCGGTCCTGCTGTCCGGTGGTTCGATGAGCAGCCGTTAACTGCTCCTGCTTGTTATATACGCCGCGCGATACCCATTTGTAGAGGGCTTCCGGAAAAATATTCTCCGTTGGCGACCGGCAGTCCCAGTGGGATAAACTGATGGTGGGTCTGACCATGGACAGAGCTTTTGTTGAAAGACGGGATGGCGGCTTCTACCTTACCGGGAGTCGTGTGCCGATTGACCGCATCGTTTGGGAGTACCGTAATGGCGAAGATCCCGAAGCGATCCAGTCGCACTATCCGACTCTGAGCCTGGACCAGGTCAATGGTGCGATCACCTTCTACTTGAACCACAAAGGCGAAGTGGAGCAAGTGATGGAGGAACGCCAGCGTGCGGAAGACGCCTACACCGCAGCCCATCCAACGCCTCCCGATATCAAAGAGAAATTCGAGCGCATGCGGCGGCAAATGGCGTCGCGACGAAGCTGACGGATGATTCGCTTTTTGGCGGACGCCGACTTCAACCACGTGATCGTCAAAGGTTGTCGGCGCCAGGAACCAACATTGAATTTTCTGTCGTCGAACGAGGCTAAGCTGGAAGGAGTTCCTGACCCCGAAGTGCTTGCGTTTGCCGCAGAACAGAATCGAATTCTTGTCACGCACGACCGTCAAACCATGCCGTGGCATTTTGGCGAGTTCCTGCTGAGCGGAGGGTCCAGTCCGGGCGTGTTTCTGGTGAGCCAGTACGCACCCATTGCGGATGTGATCGAAGATCTCGTGCTCATTTGGGCCGCCTCGGATGCAGACGAGTGGCAGGACCGAATCGTGAATATTCCGCGGCCGTAACGGTGCGTCGGGCCTCGCGCCTGGCGGCCAGGGTTGCACTCGGCCCATCCAAGTGCGACAGGGCGTTAAATAAGGCCACGCGCTAAGCGGAAAAACGGAGAGTTCGATGCACAAAAGACGGACTCTCGACTGCAACCGCCAAGGTTGCACTCGGAGCCCAGGCAAGACGGCGCAAAACGGAGAAACGCCGCAGGCGGCAGCACCCTCACAAGTTGTTGGGGAAATTAGCAAAAAGCGCGCAAGCAGAACTTTGCCGGAGAGTACCTGGGCGCAAACGGCTGGGGATTGCTGGCTCGCCAAGTCAGATGCTAACCGATGGCCTGGTTGATAGGTCACGCGGTGCTGTAACGTTTTCTGTGTAAATTGTTTCGGACTGTACGAAGAAAGCGGCCGGCCTGGCGGCCGGTGGCGCGCTAATCTTCGGCCCAGCCGATATGGCGGAGCCAACCTGTAACCAACAAGTGAAAAGGAGAAGCTCCATGAAAGAAACAGAAAACACAACCGACCGGTACACCCGCCGGTTATCCGGATCATACCCGTACGCATTCCCGTTCGACGACCACCCGTTCATTCCCCAAATCAACCGGTTCTCCATGTCATATTTCAAAGTCGCCGTCCCCGCCGGATCGTTCAACTGATTCCCATTCGCGTCATAGCTCTTCCCCCACTCATGATTCGTCGCCGCATCAAATGCCGTCGAAAACGCCGGCGCACTCCCCGCCAACACCGTCTTCTCCGTCAGATTCCCAAATCCGTCGTAATTGAACCCCTGCCCCCAACCCGCACTGCTCGATGCCGAGACCAATCGATTCAGCGAATCATAGCCATAACTGATCATCACCCCCGACGCCGACTCCGACGCAATCCGCCCATTATTCCCACTCGCATACGCAAACGTCACCCCATTCAACCCCGTCAACTGCAAACGCGAGTTGTAACTCCTCGACTCCGTATACAACCCGCTCACCGACAATAACTCCCCAGCCACCCCATAACTCATCGAACTCACCAGCGCCGGATTCCCGTCCGTCATACTCACCGGCTGCGCCAGCGCATTGTACGCCATCGTATAACTCCCGCCCCCCGGCCCCGCGCTCCCCGATGGATACGTCACTCCCATCGCCTTGCCTTCATTATCGTACGTCCAACTCCCATCCAGATCCCGCTGCACCACAACTTGCTGGTTGTACTGATTCCACAACGTCCGCATCACCCGCAGCCGTTTCGCGCTCACCAGCCCAGCCTGCGTATACCCAAACATATCCACAAAGTCCGTCCGCAGCGGATTCCCCGGGTTCCCAACCTGATTCGGATCCGTA